>PBSL01000041.1 GCA_002726205.1 Planctomycetaceae bacterium
GCAAAGAAGAAGCGTGGCCAGATTCGCATGATCGTTGCCCGGTCGCCGGGGTTGCTGTTCCACTGGATCCCCCGTTCGTAGAGGTGGATGTGGCTGGGGGGGTCCACGCCGAAGCGGGCTCGAAAATCGGCGATCGCGTTCGCCAGCGAAGTGATCTCGACCTTGACCGCCGCCTCCTTGGTCCGCTGGATGATTCCACCCAGGACGGGGATCATGACCCCGGCCAGGATACCGATGATCACGATCACGACCATGATCTCGATCAGCGTGAAGCCGCGGCGGGGCGTGTGGTAGCGCATCGTGGGAAATTCTCCGGCGGCCCGTTGACGTGGTTTCAGGACAGCTCGTTGAGCAGTTTGACCAGGGGCATGAACAGCGCGATGACGATGAAGCCGACGATCAACCCGAGCACGACGACCATGATCGGTTCGAGCATGCTGATCAGGCCGTCGACGGCAACAGCCACCTCCTCGTCGTAGACGTCGGCCACCTTGTACATCATCGTGTCCAGGGCCCCGGTTTCCTCGCCGACATCCACCATGTTGACCACGATATCATCGACAATCCGGGCCTCGCGGAGCGGGATCGAGATCGCTTCGCCCTCGCGAATCGCCGCGTGAATGTTGTCAAACGCCCTGCGAAAGACCGCGTTCCCGGCCGTGTCGCGGGCGATCGTCAGCGCCTCGAGAATCGGGACGCCCGAGGAAATCAGGGTTCCCAGTGTGCGCATCGTCCGCGCAACGGTTGATTTCTGGAGGATATTGCCCAGTAGAGGGATCTTCAGCGCCAACCAGTCTGTGATGAACGCTCCCGTCTTGTTCTTCCTGATGACCTTGAGTGTCAGCCAGCACATGACCGGCGAGAGCAGCAGGACCCACCAGTAAGTGGCGAAGTAGTCACTCATGTTCAGCAGCAGGACCGTGACCTCGGGCAGCTCGACATCAAATCCCAGGAAGATCTTTTTGAACTTCGGGATGATGAAGATCATGATGCCCGAGACGATGGCGACGGCGACGGTGATGACGGCGGCCGGGTAGATCATCGCCCCGATCACTTTTCGCTTCAGGCTCTGCGCGCGTTCCTTGAACTCGGCCAGCCGTTGCAGAATCACCTCCAGGGCACCACCGGCCTCGCCGGCCTTGACCATGTTGACATAGAGGTCATCGAAGGCCTTGGGCTGCTTGGCCATGGCCTCGGAGAGTGTGCTGCCGCCCTCGATGTCCTCGATCACGTTGGCGAGCGAGGTCTTCAGGGCGCCGGGCTTGGATTGGCCCTCGAGGATCGTGAGGCTGCGGAGGATCGGGAGACCGGCGTCCTGCAGCGTGGAGAGCTGGCGGGTGAAGGTGCACAACTGCTTGGCCCCGACCCGGCCGATCGAAAAACCGCCCGACTTGCGTCGGCGGGCCGGTTTCTTGCCGTCCTTGCCGTCCTTTTTTTTCTTTCGACCTTCCTCGGTGATCCTGGTCACGAAGAGGTCTTTTTCACGGATCAGTGCCTGGGCGTCAGCTTCCGACTCCGCCACGATGGTGTCGGTCACTTCCACTCCCGAGTGGTCCATTGCCTCGTACTTGTAGGTCGGCATCGCCTGTTACTCCACGTCCTCGACAACGGTTTCGCGGACGACCTCGTCGATCGTCGTCAGCCCGTCGAAGATCAGTTTCAGGCCGGCTTCCCGCAGGGTGGTCATGCCCTGGGTCCGGGCCAGGTTCTTGATGTCATCGACGGAGGCGTCGCTGGTGATCATGTCGCGGATCTCGTCGGACATGTCGAGCAGCTCGTAGATCCCCACCCGTCCCTTGTAGCCCCCGTTGTTGCAGCGGGCGCAGCCCTTGCCGTAGTAGAACTTGTACTGGCGGGCCTGTTCGATCGGCAGCTGCAGCTCCATCAGCAACTCGTCGGAAGGCTCGAACTCGGTCCGGCACTCGGTGCAGATCCGGCGGACCAGCCTCTGAGCCAGGATCGCCTCGACGGTCGCCGTGATCAGAAACGGCGGCACGCCCATGTCCCGCAACCGGGTGATGCTCGACGGCGCATCGTTGGTGTGCAGCGTGCTGAAGACCAGGTGACCGGTCAACGCGCTCTGCACGGCGATCTCGGCCGTCTCGTAGTCGCGGATTTCGCCGACGAGGATCAGGTCGGGATCGTGTCGCAGAATTGCCCGCAACACGTTGGCAAAGGTGACCTGGATGTCCGGGTTGACCGGCACCTGGACGAGCCCGTCGATGTCGTATTCGACCGGATCCTCGGTCGTGATGATCTTGGTCTCGATGTCGTTGAGCTCGGTCAACGCGCTGTAGAGCGTTGTCGTCTTACCACTTCCGGTCGGGCCGGTGACGAGTACGATGCCGTTGGGACGCTGGATCATCACGCGGAATCGTTCGAGCGTGTGAGGATCCATGCCGATCTTGTTCAGGTCGAGCTGGACGACGGTCCGGTCGAGAATCCGGCAGACGATCGCCTCGCCGAACATCGTCGGCAACACGCTGACCCGCAGGTCGACGGGGTTGCCGCCGACGTTGAGTTCGATGCGGCCGTCCTGGGGTAACCGCCGCTCGGCGATGTCGAGCTCGGCCATCACCTTGATCCGCGTGGTGATCGCATTGGAGAGGTGTCGTGGCGGCGGGACCATTTCGAAGAGCACGCCGTCGGCCCGGACCCGGATCTTGAACTCGTCCTCGAACGGTTCGAAGTGGATATCGCTGGCCTGGTCCTTGATCGCCAGCAACAGGACCATGTTGACCAGCTTGCGGATCGGCGTGGAGTTGACCAGTTCGTCCTCGGAGCCGATGTCGTGCTTGCCGGACATGATGTCGAAATCTTCATCGTCAGCGGTGATCTCGTCGAGCACGTCCTCGATCGAATCCTCCCGGTCGGCGTAGTGGGTCGCAATGCCCTCCTCGACATCCTGCATGTTCGAGACCGCGCCGCGGACATCAAAGCCGAGGAAGTTGCGGAGGTCGTCGAGTGCGGCGACGTTGTGCGGATCGCCCATCGCGACGGTCAGGACATCGTTTTTCAGCGAGACGGGAACGATCTTGTAGATCTCGGCCATCGTCTGCGGCACCAGTTCGAGAACCTTCGGCGGGATCGTCGTCTCGCGGAGATTCACGACCGGCATGCCCCATTGCTCGGCCAGTGCCTCGGTCACCTGCTCATCGGTCACCAGTTCGAGCCGGATCGCCACCTGGCCGAGCACCTCGCCGGGAGACTGTTTCTGCTCTTCGAGCACGTCCCACAACTGGTCCTCGGTCAGGTAACCGAGATCGACCAGGATCTGTCCGATTCGTCGTGTGGCCATGGTGTGCTGTTCGACTAGGGGGGTGAGTACATCTCGTCGGGGTCAGTTGCCGACCGGTGTGTCCGGCCTAGTAATCGTCGTCATCATCGTCGTCGTCATCGAAGGCCGCGTCGTCCTCGATCTGGCCCTTCTCGGCGAGCATGATCTTATGTGCCAGTTCGTCGGGGAGATTGGACTTCAGGATCACTTCCCTTTTCGAGCAGAGCTTGTCTTTCCAGAGCTGGAAGAGATGGTCGTCGAGCAACTGCATGCCGTACTTGCGACCGGTCTGGATCGCCGAGTTGATCCGGAAGGTCTTGCCCTCGCGGATCAGGTTCTGGATCGCCGGCGTGAGCACCAGCAGCTCGTAGGCGGCGACACGCCCCTTGGGTTCGCGGTGCAGCAGTTGCTGGCTGAGGATACCGATCAGGGCGGTGGAGAGCTGGACGCGAATCTGATCCTGCTGGTTGGAGGGGAAGGCGTCGATGATCCGGTTGACCGTTCCCTGGGCCCCGGTGGTGTGCAGTGTGCCGAAGACGACGTGGCCGGTCTCGGCAGCGGTGATCGCACTCTCGATCGTCTCCAGGTCGCGCATTTCACCGACCAGGATCACGTCTGGATCCATCCGCAATGCCCGTCGCAGCGCCTCGGCAAACGAGGGCACGTCGACCCCGATCGCCCGCTGGTTGATCGTGCAGCCCTTGTGTTCGTGGTAGTACTCGATCGGATCTTCCAGCGTGATCACGTGGTGATCCATCGTGTCGTTCATGTGGTTGATCATGCTGGCCAGCGTCGTCGTCTTGCCGCTGCCGGTCGGGCCGGTGACCAGGAACAGTCCGCGGGGACGTTCGAGCAGTTTCTGGATCGGCCCGGTGGGCAGGCCGAGTTGCTCGAAGGTCAGGAACAGGTTGGGGATCTGTCGGAGCACCATGGCGATGTCGCCACGCTGCTTGAAGACGGCCACGCGGAAACGGGCCTTGTCGCCAAAGGCAAAACCGAAGTCGGTGCCGCCCACTTCCTGCAATTCCTGCTGGTTGCGTTCCGGGGTGATGCTCTTCATCAACCCCACCATGTCATCGGAGTCAAGCACCTTGGTCTCGAGCTGGACCATGCGGCCGTCGAGTCGGACGACGGGCGGTTGCTTGGTGGTCAGGTGCAAGTCGCTGACCTCCTCGCGGACCACCGTTTCCAGCAACTTGTCGATCTGAAGTGTCGCCATGGTATTCCCTCTGCCTCGACGCCTGCCACGTCCGGTGGCGGGTTATTGTTCGCCGTGGCCTCTAGTGATTCAAGAATTCCGCCCTCCGAGGCGGTTTGGCCAACCCGGAACGTCCAGGTTATCGGCCCCTGGATTGATCAGTGGCCCCCACTTTGCAGCCGGTGGGCCTCGCCAAATGTCGTGACTCCTTCGATCACCTTGTCAGCGGCATCCTCGACAATCGTCCGCATTCCCAGCAAACGCGCCTGCCGCCGCAGGTTCTGGGTCGGCTCGCGACGGAAGGTCATGTCCCGCAACGCCGAGTTCATCGTCATCATCTCAAAGACCGCCTTTCGGCCCCGAAATCCCGTGTGTTGACAGTGTTTGCAGCCGGCTCCCCGTACAAAATTCGCCTCGGCCATCTGTTCCTCGGTATAGGAGAAATTCCCCATCTCCTCGGGATCCGGATCGTAGGGCTCGGCACACTTGGGACACACGACCCGGATCAAACGCTGCGCCATCACCGCCATCACGCTCGACGCCACCAAAAATGGCTGAACCCCCATATCGATCAGGCGTGTAATAGAACCGGGCGCATCGTTCGTATGTAGTGTACTAAAGACCAAGTGTCCGGTCAAAGAGGCCTGAATTGCCATCTCGGCCGTCTCAACGTCACGGATTTCGCCGACAAGAATGACGTTTGGGGCCTGGCGAAGCATGGCACGGATGATCGAAGAGAAGGTCAGGCCGATGCCCGAGCGGACCTCGACCTGGTTGATTCCCGGCAGCAGGTATTCGACCGGATCCTCGGCGGTGATGATCTTGCGATCGGGGCGATTGAGTTCCCCGAGGGCGCTGTAGAGTGTTGTCGTCTTGCCGCTTCCGGTGGGGCCGGTGACCAGGAAGATCCCGTTGGGACGCCGGATGATGTTCTGGAACCGGCGGTAGTTTTCTTCGGAGAATCCGAGGTTGCGGATGCCGACCTTGATGCTGTCGCGGTCCAGGATCCTCATGACGACGGCCTGGCCCCAGTTGGTGGGCAGGATGCTGACCCGCAGGTCGATTTCCTTGCCGCCGCCGCGGGTCTTGATTCGTCCGTCCTGCGGCCGCCGTTTTTCGGCGATGTCCATTCTCGCCATGATCTTGATACGGGAGACGATGGCGGCCAGCAGTCGGCGGGGCGGGCTGTCGCGTTCGACGAGGACGCCGTCGATGCGGTAGCGGACACGAACACGGTCTTCAAACGGTTCGACGTGGACGTCGCTGGCCCGCATGGTGACGGCTTCGGAGATGATCAGGTCGACCAGCCGGATGATCGGGGCACTGTCGTCATCGCCCTCCCCGGCGGTTTCGGCCTCGGTCACCTCGGTGGCCGTGAAATCGATCGAGGTCTCGGTGAATTCCTGCAGCATCGAGTCAACCGACTCGGTCTCGCTTTGCCCGTAGTGGCGATTGATCGCCGTCTGGATCGCCTCCTCGGGCGCCACGGCGACCTCGATTTCCCGGTTGAGAATGAACCGTAGCTTCTCGATCACCTCGAAGTTCATCGGGTCGCTGATTGCCACGAGCAGTTTCTCGCCGTCCATCGAGAGCGGGATCACCAGGTGTTCCCGCGCCACGCTCTCGGGCAGCATCTCGATGACCGCCGGTGTGATCTCGGCTCCGTCGAGGTTGATGAAGTCGTAGCCGAAGTGATCCGCCTGCAGCTTTCCCATTTCGCTGCCGGTCACGTAGTCGAGCTTGACCAGGGCGTCCTCGGTCTTGATCCCCAGTTCCGATGCCATCTGCTGGGCATCGCTGAGCTGGGAACCGCTGATCGCACCGTCGTCGACCAGTTTTTGCAGCCAGTCGGTGGCCATGGAATTGTCTCGAAGGAGCAGCTCGGATCGTCAGCGTTTCCACGCCCGATCTTGCGGCGCAGAAACCCTCGATTGGAATTCTGGACCGCTACCGGGGGGGTGTCAAGCAGGTGTCGGGAGACGGCCGACGGTGGGAAGACAGCGATTGTGACGTTTGGTCGGATCAGCGGTTGTGGCGATGGTGCTGATCGTCGCTGTCAGGAAGTTTGCGTTGGCTGCAGGCATCTCCTAGAATACCCCACTTCGCACCTATCGGTGCGGCAACGGGGCGGTAGCTCAGCTGGGAGAGCGCTGCGTTCGCAATGCAGAGGTCGAGGGTTCGAGTCCCTTCCGCTCCACTTGTCTGTTTTGCACGGGGTCGCGCGGCCGGGGGAAGTGGAGAATCAGCCACCGCCGACCGGTTGGCGATCCTGTCGTGTTCACGGCAACGGCGTTTCGCCGGGAATCCTCGTCGCGCGGTACCGCTGCCAGCAGGCCGCCAGCAGCAGGATCAGCCAGACGACGGTTGCCGTCGACGAGATGCCGAGACCGACGCGGTAGGATCGTGGCCGATACCGGAAGATCACCTCGAAGGTTCCCGGTCCGGGGATCAGTACGCTCCGCCAGGCACCGAAGGCCGGTTCGATGTCCAGCCGGCGAGAAGAACCGCCGGTCTTCAGCGTGGCTTCCCAGCCGGGGTAATCCAGGTCGGCCAGCACCATGACCGACTCCGAGGTCGCCGTTCCGCGGATCACGACCGTTTCGCCCCGGTCCTGGATGTCGGCCAGTGGGACCGCTGTTTCCAGCATCCGGCGTCGTGCCGGTGGTGGGCGGCGAAATCGCCGCGGGTCGGAACCGGCCGTCGGCGGATTCTCTACAGGAAACAGCCAGCCGCGAGCCGAGACGACTTGTTCATCGAGTTCCCAGCGGAACCAGGTGGCGTCGGGGAGAAAGGTCGTGGCCAGATCACTGCCGAAGTACTGCCGCGTCAGCCACTCGTCGCGAATCGTCTCGGCCGGTCGAAGGGGAAAGTCCTTGTCGGTGGATTCGGAGTCGAACGAGCCGACCAGTGTCCGGATGCCGCCCAGCCGCAGGAACTCGATATCGTCGCGGTCCATGAACCGGGGAGTGTTCTGGAGCCGGATGGCCATGTCGTTCCAGCGAGTGGCCACCGGGACGGTGGCCAGTGTTCTTTTCCAGAGCCTCTCTTTTGGCGCGACCCAGTTTTCCCAGTAGCGGTCCATGTCCGGGACGCCGTCGTTGGTAAAGACCGCGATTCCCATCGCCATCGGCGTGTTGCCCAGGCTGCCGGTGACACGTTCTCCCTTGCGTTGGGCGATGGATCCCAACACCGGGCTTTGCCTGACCGGATCGACACGGGGTTCCCAGGTCATCGCTCGCAGCAGGCCCCCGGTCCAGCCCAGGTCCAGGGCCACCCAGACCACTGCCAGCCCGATCCATCGTCGCCGGCTGGTCAGGATGCCGGCCAGGACTCCAGAAGCCAGCAGTCCCAGCACAGCGAGGTTCATTGCCAGCGGCGCCAGCCCGGGCAGCATCGTGCGGACCTGGTCGAAGACCCGAGGCAACTTCTGGCCGGCAGCATCATCGGAAGCCGACAGTGCGATCACGACCAGTCCGCTGATGACCAGCAGCGGGACGGCCACCACGAATCTCCTGCTCCAACGTTGGATGGCGGCAAGAGACATCTCGTCGAGTCCACGGCCGGCCAGCAAGGCCCAGAACAGCCCGCTGACCACGCTCCATCGTGCCGGGGCCGCAAACCGGTCGAATCCGGGCAACGCCCGCAACAGGCCCGATCCGGGCAGGAAGCGGCCCAGGGAGAACAGCAGTCCGAGGATCAACAGGCCGCAAAGCAGCTTCACGTCTCGATCTTTTCGGCAGGCGACCATCGTCCAGAGTGCCAGTATCCACGGCAGCAGACCGACATAGCAGAGGCCCTCGCGGGAGGAACTGCGGAAAGGAACCCACAACAGCGGCTCGGCTGACGGGTGGCCCGACAGCGATCCGGGAGCGAGATGGTTGACCAGCAGGTGAGCCGGTGGCAGCGAGTAGCTTTGCAGGTAGGCCGGGCCGCGTCCCCGCTGGTCGGCCCTTTGCAGCAGTTCGGCCGTTGGAACCAGCTGGGCCGAGGCGAGTACCAGTCCGCTGGCGATCGCCAGCACGACCAGGGCACCCCGGCCGGCCGATCGTCGGCGTTGAACGGGATCGGTCCGGACCGTGCGAATGCCGATGGCCACCGCGATGACCAGCACGATCGTCATCGTGAAGAAGGCCACCTGGAAGTGGCCGGCAAGTAACTGCAGCCCCAGTCCTCCGGCCAGAAGCACTGGCCAGGACCAGCCGCCGTGTTGCATCCATCGCCAGGTGGCCAGCACGATCAGCGGTAGCCAGCAGGCGGTGGTCCAGGCCCAGGCGTGGTCGGCCCGGGCCATGAAAAACCCCTGTCCGCAAAAGGCCAGTCCCGCCAGCAGCGCGGCGGCCCGCGACTGGCCCAGGCCACGCGCACAGCAGCAGGTCAACCAACCGGCCAGTGCCGTGTGGCCAACCAGCGAGACGACAAACGCGGTTCGGGACTCCAGCAGGCCCAGCAGCAGGCGGTGCGGCGGGTAGAGCACCCCGATCTGTCCTTCGGCAAGCAGCGGGGATCCGAAGCCGGCCAGTTCATTCCACAGCGGGACCCGGCCGGATTCGATTGCCCGGGCAACAAAGGAAAACAGCGGCAGGTCACCCAGCGTGGCCATTCCCTCGCCGGGCACCCGGCCCGCCAGCGTGCCGGGCCAGTGCCAGAGCAGCACGACCAGTAGCAGTACGGCCAACGGCCAGATCCGGTCGACGTACTGCTTCACCGGCCGGTACCCCGGCGGACCGCCTGCTCTTTCCGCAGGACCGTGTGAATCACCTCGGGCGTCTCGAACCCGAATCGCCGGGCATCAAGGTCGCCCATCTTGTGGTACCAGAGCTCGGCGGAGATGACCAGCGGCGAGTCGGCGTCAACCGTGTTGGCGGGAACGAAGTAACGAAACGTCCGTCGTTCTCCGGGAAACAGTCGTGTGTCGGGAACCGCATCCGCACCCGGGCTGCGGCCCCGTTCCCGTGGTCCGGGGTTTCGGCGCATGATCTGAATCCGGGGCCAGTCGGTCACCTCCTGGACCTGTCCGGCGGCGGCCGGGGGTGGCAGTTGTTCGGCGGTCGGTTCGGCGAGCGTGTACTGTCGGGGTGGGTCGTCGGCGTTGCGGAGGTTGGTATGCAGCGACAGGAAACGGAAATGTTCTCCGCCGGGCAACCGGTGACCGACGCCCTGGGCGATGACCGAGATGCTGACGTTGATTCCCCCCGGTTGATCCTGCCAGCGGGCGTCCAGGTCGAGATCGAGAGACTGTTTGAGCATCTCGTTGTTGTAGCCACCCGGCATCAGGTGATCACCGGCGGGCATGTGGCAATTCTGACAGTTTTGTTCGCTGCCGCCGCCGCGGCGAAAGTCGAGAAATTCCTCCATGCTGACTTGCTGCAACTGGCCGTGAAACTCGTCGCCGTACTGATCGCTCTTGAAGGCAAACTGGTGGCATCCTCCGCAGAATTCCGCGGTTTCCAGTTCCGGTGACAGCCGTAGCGGATGGGCCGCTTCTCCCTTGCTGGTGATTCGTGTTGCCAGCACTTTTCCATCCCTGACATGGCAGGTCAGGCAATCGACGCCGTTGACCAGCCATCGGGGTTGGTCGGAAAAGAGGCTGTCGAGTCCCACCGGCTCCTGGGTCGGCAGGTGCCCGGCACTGGGGTTGGTCGGCGCGTGGCAGTTGATGCACCATTGCCGACGACCCCCGATCGGCTCGATGCACTCGACGCGGAACTTCTTGTTCGTCGCGGCCGCGGCGTGGCGGCTGCCCTGCCACTGCTCGAATGCCCTGGGATGGCAGGTGCCGCACTGCTGGTTGGTCCAGGTCGATGGCGCCCGCAGGGTCAGCGGCGTGAGTCCGTGGTCGAACAGGATCGGCGTTGACGGTTTTGAGGCTTCGAGCACTCGCTGAATGCGGACCCCGGCCGTGATCACACCGACGGTCACCAGCAGGATCACCAACCCGGGCACCCACTCACTCCGGTGTCGCGCACCTGCGCTGTCGGGGTTCATCGGCCAAGCCTCGGCGTCGGGACATCGCCACCAGGCTCATGCCCGGGGCGCGGATCTCCTTTGTCCATTCTGTGCTGCAACCGGTCCAGATTCTACCCCTTTGCCGGTCGCAGGATTTCAGTACCTGTCGCTGCTACAATTGCCCGACGTCGTCACGGCAACCAGGATTTTGTCCCACCCATTTTTCGAACGGACCTCCATGACAGCCATAACCGGTTTTTCCGTTCGCGACGTCCGGTTTCCGACATCCCGGCACCTGGATGGTTCCGATGCCATGAATCCCGACCCGGATTATTCCGCGGCGGTGGTGGTGCTGGAGACAGATTCCCGCGACGGGCTCGCCGGTCACGGCATGGCCTTCACGATCGGCCGCGGCAACGATCTGTGTTGCCGCGCGATCGAGGCCGTGGCACCCAAGGTCGTCGGGCTGACACTCGAGGAAATCACAGCTGACATGGCCGGTTACTGGCGTCGGCTGACCGGGGACAGCCAGTTGCGATGGATCGGTCCCGAGAAGGGCAGCGTTCACATGGCGACCGCCGCGGTCGTCAACGCAACCTGGGATCTCTGGGGCAAGAGCCGCGGCCTGCCGGTCTGGCAACTGGTCAGCGAATTGACGCCCGCCGAGCAGGTCGGGCTGATCGATTTCCGTTACATCACCGATGCCCTGACGCCCGACCAGGCCCTGGAGATTCTGGAAAGGCACGCGCCGACCCGGCAGGAACGAATCGACGAGATGCTCGAACGCGGCTTCCCCTCCTACACCACGTCGGCTGGCTGGCTGGGCTATCCCGACGACAAGCTGCGACGCCTGTGCCGGGAGATGGGAGAACGGGGCTGGACGCACTTCAAGATCAAGGTCGGGGCCAGTCTCGAGGACGACATCCGCCGCTGCCGGATTGTTCGAGAGGAAATCGGTCCGGATCGACGGCTGATGCTCGATGCCAACCAGGTGTGGGATGTGCCCGACGCGATCACCTGGATGGAATCACTGGCCGAATTCGATCCGTGGTTCATCGAGGAACCGACCAGTCCCGATGACATCCTCGGTTACGCCGCGATTGCCAGGGCCGTGGCACCGATCAAGGTGGCCGGGGGCGAGGCCTGTCAGAACCGGGTGACCTTCAAGCAGTTGATGCAGTCCGGCGGCCTGGGTGTCTGCCAGATCGACAGCTGCCGACTCGGGGGGGTCAACGAGGTACTCGCCGTGCAATTGCTGGCGGCGCAGTTCGATATTCCCGTCTGTCCGCACGCCGGGGGCGTGGGGCTGTGCGAGCACGTTCAGCACCTGGCACTGATCGATTACATCTGCATCGGTGCGTCGCTGGAAGATCGGTTGGCCGAGTACTCCGACCATCTCCACGAACATTTCATCGACGAGATCGTCATGAGAGACGGATGTTACATGCCCCCGCAGGCGGCCGGGTACAGCACCGAGATGAAACCCGAATCGCTGGACGAGTTTGAATTTCCCGATGGGCCGGCCTGGCAATAATCCCCGGGTTTCCCGAGCAGGCACCAGTTGTTTCCGCAACCGGAGTGATTCCGATGTCCCGTTTTCCGACGCTTCTGGTCCTGCTCACGTTGTCGGTGGCTGCTTGCGACCGTGCCCGGGCCCAGGCCCCGCCGGCTTCTGCCGGCGACCAGGCAACACCGCTGCGTACCGCCGGCGACCGGCCTGTTGATGTCCGCCATATCAAGCTCGATCTGGCTGTCGACCTGAAGGGACGTCGGATCGTCGGCACGGCAACGTTGGAACTGACCACGCTCAGGCCACTTTCGGTCATACGGCTTGACGCGGTCAACCACCAGATTGATCGTGTCCGGGGAACCCGGGGCACTGCGAAGACCGGGGAACTGAGATTCGAGAACACCGATCGGGAACTCTTCGTGCACCTGCCGGGGGCGGCGGCGGCCGGAGAGAACTGGCGAGTCGAGGTGGACTACTCGATCACCCAGCCCATTACCGGTCTGCACTTCTTTGGTCCCAGCAAGCAGGTTCCCGACCAGCCACTGATGGCCTGGAGTCACGGCGAGCCGATTTCCAACCGGTACTGGTTCCCGTCGCAGGATCACCCGGCCGAGCGGCAGTCCTCGGAGATCATTGCCACGGTGCCGGCCGGCATGGAGTGTCTTTCCAACGGGCGGTTGCTCTCGCGTGAAAAACAGCCCGACGGCAAGGTGAAGTTCCACTGGAAGCAGGAAAAACCTCACGTCAGCTACCTGGTCACGCTCGTCGTTGGCAAGTTCTCGGTGACCCGCAGGAAGTGGCGGGATCGACCGGTGCTGTTCTACGTTCCGCCGGACCGGGCGGCCGACACCGAGCGGACGTTCGGACGGACCGTCGAGATGCTTGATTTCTTCAGCGAGCGGTTCGGGATCGAGTACCCGTGGGAGAAGTACGCCCAGGTGGTGGTCGACCAGTTCACCGCCGGCGGGATGGAGAACACCAGTGCCACGACGCTTTATCGCGGCGTGATGCACGACGACCGCGCGATTCTCGACAGCACGCCCGATCGCCTGATCGCTCACGAACTCGGCCACCAGTGGTGGGGCGACCTGGTCACCTGCCGTGACTGGAGCCACCTGTGGCTGAACGAGGGGTTTGCGACCTACAGCGAGGTGTTGTGGTACGAGCATAAGCTGGGCAGGGACGAGGCCGATTACCTGTTGTATTCCAAGAGCGGTTCGGGCCGGTCGGGCGGGACACTGACACGACCGATCGTCGATCGCCGCTATCCCTCGCCGCGTAACATGTTCGATTCGCGGGCCTATCCCAAGGCCGGCTGGGTCCTGCACATGCTCAGGCATCGCGTTGGCGATGACGCGTTTTTTCGGGCCCTGAAACGTTGGGGGACCGTCTATTCCTACCAGGTTGCCGAGACATCGGACCTGCGAAAGATCTTCGAACGCCTGTTGGGCCATTCGCTGGAACGCTTCTTCTACGACTGGACCGAAAGGCCCGCCCACCCGGTCCTGACCGTTTCCAGCCGCTACGACGCCGACAGGAAACAGGTTCGCGTCGAGGTGACCCAGGACCAGGATGGCGAGCCCTTCGCGTTACCGTTGACTGTCTCGTTTGCCGTGCCGGGTCGATCCGAACCGGTGAGGCTGGATCTGGCGGTGACCGAGAAGCGACAACTGGTCTTTGTGCCGGTAGCGGCGCGACCGACGCTGGTGCGAGTCGATCCCGAGTTTTCTCTGCTGGCCGAGGTGAAGGAGAAGAAGGTCCGTGGCTGGTGGGTGGCGCAGTTGAAGAACGCCCCGCGGGTGCCCGAGCGATTGCGGGCGGTGGCCCACTTCGCCCCGAGCCGCAAAACGGCCGACCGCAAGCTGCTAGTCGAGACGCTTGCCGGTGACACGTTCTACGGCGTTCGCCTGGCAGCGGCGGCAGCCCTGGGCCGCGTCGCCGACGACCTGTCGCGTGAGGCCCTGTTGGCGGCGCTGCAACAGAAGAACCCCCGCGTTCGCTCGGCCGCGGCGGCGGCACTGGGTTCGTTCAGCAAGAACGCTGCCGTGGTCAAGGTGCTCGAGACCGCCTGGGCCGATGGCGATCCGAGCTACAAGGTTGAAGCCGCGGTCCTGAGATCGCTGGCCCGGATCCGCACGCTGCCGCTGAAAACCCTGGAAGAGGCACTCGCCCGGGATTCGCATCGCGAGGCGATTCGCACGGCGGCCCTGGGGGCGTTGAGACGTCGCCAGGAGCCCCGCTCGGTCGAGATCCTGCTCGAGTGGACCGGGCCCGATCGTCCCCGGCGGTGCCGGATCGCCGCGATTGCCGCACTCGGTGAGCGAGTGATCCGGGTGGCGACACCCCCGGCGGTGGCCGCGAAGGTCATCAAACGGCTGACCGATCTGCTGCGGTCAGCGGGGCCGCGGATCCGCGCCGCGGCGTTGCAGGCGATGCGGCGGATGGGCGGGTCGGCGAAGGCGGCCGAGAAGGTGGTGGCGAGTCTGGCCGAGCACGATCCGGAGGGCCGGGTGCGGACGGCCGCCCGCGATGCGCTCAAGGCCCTGCAAAAAGAAAAGACCGCCTCGGCGGAACTGGACCGGTTGCGGGGCGAACTGGATTCGCTGCAGAAGCGGAACCGGGACCTGGCCGATCGCCTGAAGAAACTGGAAGCGAAATAACACGCCCCGGCTGCCGCTAGCCTTTCTTGACCTTCTCGGTCATCCGACTGATCCGTACCACACCGTCGTAGTGCGCAGTGGCCAGGTGGAGACGATCAGGCGAGAGGTGCAGGTCGCGGGCCGAGTCCTTCATCTTGATCTGGTGGAACTCGTTGGCCTCGCCTTTTTTCCAGAAGTAGAGGAAGCCGCCACCGGGCCCACCGGCCGCACCAATCGTGACACCGGCCGGGTGCAACGCCAGTCCCCAGGCCACCGCCTTGGGCTTGGCCTTGGCCACGTGCTTGGCCGTCTCCTTGCCGCTCTTCCAGTCGAAGATCACCACCGACGGGTTGCCGACGCAGGCGAACGCGTTGGTGACGTTGGTGATCCCGCTGACGGCCAGTTGCTTGCCGTCGTCGCTGAAGTCGATCGCGCGGATGCCGCCGATGTCGGCCTTGAAGCCACCGTCGTACTTGTAGAGTGACTTGGCCTGGTAGCGGCGCCCCGGCTTGCCGCTGGCCGTCTCCCACTCGAACAGGTGGCACTTCAGGTCACCACTGATCAGCCGGCTGCCGTCGGGGTGAAACGCCACGTTGTAGACGTGGTGCTGGTGGCCCGGCATTGTCCGCACCGGCGAACCGTCGGCCATTTTCCAGAGCTTGACCAGCTTGTCGTTGCCGACACTGGCCAGCAATGTGCCATCGGGGCTGACGGCGATGGCACGGACCCACCCCCGATGTGCCTCGATGCTGCGCAGCGGTTTGGGCGTGTCGGCGGCGGTCGACCACCAGACCAGCCGGCCGTCGAAACCGGCGGTGATCACCTGGCTGCCGTCTGGCGAGAAGGCGATCCCGCGGACCCAGGCGTCGGTTCCCTGCAGGGCGACCTTCTTGTTCTGCTTCATGTCCCACCGCCAGACCTGATAGTCCTGGGCCCCGTAGAACACGTACCGTCCCGACGGGTCGAACCGGCAGGAAATCAACGGGTTGCCGTGCTTGAGTTCCTGGACAACGTGGGTCTTGGTGGCGTTGAAGCCGGCGGGGACTGCCATGGGGACTGCACGCTCGAGGATGTCGGGGTGGAGACTCCATTGTCACCGTGTTGCCGGGGAGGATCAACACAGGATTCCAGCGGCAGGGGACGGCCGTGACCGTGGAGCCGCCAGACAAGGCGATTTCGCTCCACCGACACAGTCCGTTATAATGCCGATATGAAACGCATCACCCTTGCCCTGCTGATCCTGGGGACCGCATCGGCGGCCCTGGCTGCTGATCCACCGACGAGGTTCTCGGCAGCCCAGCTCGAGCACTTCGAGAAGGCAATCCGTCCGCTGCTTGTGAAACGATGTTTCAGCTGTCACAGCGACCGGGCCAAGAAGCTCAAGGCCGGGTTGAAACTCGACACCCGCCAGCGGGCGTTGACCGGCGGTGACACCGGTGCCGCGCTGGTGCCCGGGAGTCCCGACAAGAGCCTGCTGGTCCAGGCGATCCGCTACGACGGTGATTACAAGATGCCCCCGGCCGGGAAGCTGCCGCCGGAGGAGATCCGCTTGCTGACCGAGTGGGTTCGTGGAGGCGCGGCCTGGCCGGCCGGAGGTGACTCCAGGGCCGCTGGTCCCGATGCCCGGTTTGATCTCCAGACCCGCCGCAAGGCGCACTGGGCCTGGCAGCAGGTCCGGGTCGTTCCGCCGGTCGACTTGCCCGAGGGAACAGCTGCCGAGGTGGCGGCGTGGCCGACGTCGATGATCGACCGCTATATCCTCGAAAAACTCGTTGCCGAGAAACTGGCTCCGGCCGGCGATGCCCAAAGAACGACGTGGCTCAGGCGAATCACCTACGACCTGACCGGGCTGCCTTCGACCCCGGGGGAACTCGATGCTTTTCTCGGCGACAAGACCGCCGGGGCTTTCGAGCGGGTGGCCGACCGGTTGCTGGCCAGCAAGAGGTTTGGCGAGCACTGGGCGCGGCACTGGCTGGACCTGGTTCGCTTTGCCGAGTCGCGGGGCCACGAGTCGGACTTCGTGACACCCAATGCCTGGGAGTACAGGGACTACGTCATCCGGGCATTGAATGCCGATGTGCCCTATGACCTGTTCGTCGTCGAGCACATTGCCGGCGACCTGCTGCCTCGTCCTCGTCGCCATCCCGAGCAGGGATTCGGCGAGTCGGTGCTGGGGACCGGCTTCTGGTTCCTCGGCGAGTGGTGCCATTCGCCGGTGGATATCCGCCAGGACGAGTCCGACCGGCATGACAACATGCTCGATGTCTTCGGCAAGACCTTCCTGGGACTGACGATTGGGTGCGCCCGTTGTCATGAACACAAGTTCGATGCGATCTCGCAGGAGGACTACTATGCCCTGACCGGGTACCTCCGCAGTTCCGGTTTCCGGCTGGTCCGCTACGAGACGATTGATCACAACCGCAAGGTTGCCCGTCAACTGGCCAAGTTTCGCAGGCAGGCCCACTACCGCTTGCTCGAGGCGGTGCTGGCGGGGGTGACGCCCGGCCTGGTCGATTTCCCTGCCTACCTGCTGGCCGCTCACGGTGTGATCGCAAAGGCAAAGACCGGCGATGGCGAGGCCCTGATTGCTGCGGCGAATGCCCGCAAGCTGGATGTTTCCCGGTTGAAGCGCCTGATTGTCCACCTGGCGGCGGCCGAGAAGAACCCCGACGATCTGCTGCACGCCTGGGCTCTGCTTTCTCGAAAAGCCGTGCAGCCGACACCCGCCGCCGTCGGTGCCGTGCTCGACCCGCTCAGAAAGGCGTGGACCGCGAGACGTTCTGCCGCAGCGGCGGCGGTTGGCAACGCGCGGGTGCTTGTTGACTTCAACGCCTTGTCAGGTCGCCGCTGGCGGCAGGATGGAGCCTCGTTCCGTACCGGCCCGGTCCGGCCCGGCGACCTGGTGACAACCCAGAACCCGGCACGACCGATTGCCTCGGTCCGTACCCGGGGCGGGGCGGCCTGGGATGCGGCGTTTTCCGGACTCACGTTGACCGGGGGAACCGAGAATGAAAACGGGCGGCTCAGCGGCTGGGTCCGCGGGGGGCGGACGTTCCGCACGCCGACCTTCGCGTTGAAGACCGGTCGGCTGTGGTACCTGGTGGCCGGCGGCGGCCACTCGTTTGCGTCGGTCGATTCTCACCGCCTGCTGCACGGTCCGCTGCACGGCGAAACCGTTCATGCCTGGGACGCGGGAAACAGCCGGCCCCGCTGGGTCGGGCACAACCTGTCCCGCTTTGCCGGCCACCGGATTCACCTGGAGTTTTCGCCCCGGGGAGACAAGCCGCTGGAGTTGTACCAGGTGGTCGAGTCGGATCGGCCACCGGCGGATCCCTTTGGTGCGGACATGATCGAGGCGCTGGCGAGTCGTCTGGACGCGAAACACGTGACCACCATCGATCAGGCCGCTGCCGCCACGGCCGCGATGATGAAAGCCGCCATCGCCTGGTCGGAGGAACCTGCGCCGACGCAGGCAACGGCCCAGTCGGCCGTTCTCGATTGGCTGGTACGGCACGTGTCGCTGATGGCGGCCAATCCCCGGGCGTCGGAGGCCAGGGTGGCGCGGGCTTGCGAGGCGTTGATTGCCGGGGAGAAGCGGCTGAAGGCACAGGTGAAAAAATCGTCGCGTCTGGCGATGGCGATGTGGGATGGGTCGGCGGAAAATGAACAGCTGTTCATTCGGGGCAGCCACCGGCGACGAGGCAAGACGATCCCGCGACGGTTGCTGACGGCCCTGGGCGGTCAGGTGACCAAGGCGACTGAACCCGGCAGTGGTCGCCTTGGCCTGGCGGTCTCGATGGTCGATTCGAAGAACCCGCTGGTGGCCCGGGTCATGGTCAACCGACTCTGGCATCACCTCTTTGGTCGAGGACTGGTTGCCACCGTCGACAATTTCGGTGTCCAGGGTGGCCGACCCTCGCATCCGAAACTGCTCGATTGGCTCGCCGACCGATTCGTCCGCAATCGCTGGAAGATCAAGTCGATGATCCGGCTGATGGTCCTGTCGCGGACCTACCGGATGTCGAGCCAGGCCGGTCGGGAAGCCCTGGCGGCTGATCCTGCCAACAACTGGCTGCACAGCATGAGAATGCGGCGGTTGTCGGGCGAGGCCATTCGCGACGCGATGCTGAAGATCTCCGGTCGCCTCGATTCGGCTTACCTGGGCAAGAGTGTGCCGGTTTATCTTTCCGAGCACATGATCGGTCGGGGACGACCCAAGAGCGGGCCGATGGACGGGAAGGGACGCCGCACGATCTACATCGGTGTTCGCCGCAACTTCCTTTCACCGCTGATGCTCGCCTTCGACACGCCCCAGCCCTTCTCCACGGTTGGACGTCGCACCCGTTCGAATGTGCCGGCGCAGGCGTTGATCCTGATGAACGACCCGTTCGTGATCTCTCAATCCAAGGCGTGGGCCCGGCGGTTGCTGGATCGCAAGGGCCTGGACACCTCCGAACGCATCAACGTGGCCTACCGGGAGGCCTTCGGTCATCGGCCCGATGACAAGGAACGTGCAGTAGCGCGGGGATTCCTGCTCGAGCAGGGTCGGCGTTACGGACTGACCGATGATCGGGGCGAGACCGACCCGAAGACCTGGAGCGACCTGTGCCATGTGATGTTCAACGCCAAGGAGTTCATTTTCATCAATTGATCGTCGTGTCGCAGCCTGGCCGATGAAACTGAGGACGACGGTCAAACCCGCAGGAGATGTTTCCGTGATCCTGATCCAAGGACCTGCAGCAAGATGAACCATTGTCACCGATTCCTGCCGCGTCCGATGACGCGACGCGAGATGTTGATGCAGGCCGCCCAGGGATTTGGCGGCGTGGCCCTGGCCGGAATGCTGGCGGCCGAAACGGCCAGGGCGGCCGGGACACACCTGGTTGCCAGGGAAACGCACTTCCCGGCCAGGGCCAAGCGGGTCATTTTCCTGTACATGGACGGGGGACCGTCGCAGGTCGATTCGTTCGATCCCAAGCCGGCACTGGCAAAGTTCAACGGGCAGGATCCGCACCGGGTCTTCAAGGTCGAGCCCACGCAGTTCAACAACATCGGCAAGGTGCTGCAGTCGCCCTGGAAGTTCAAGCGGTACGGCCAAAGCGGTCTGCCGATCAGTGACCTGTTCCCGACGATCGGTCGCGACTGTGCCGATGACCTGTGCGTGATTCGCTCGATGGTGGCCCTGTTCTCCGAGCACACCAACGCCAACTACCTGTTGCACACCGGCAGCGGGTTGCAGGGGCGACCGGCACATGGATCGTGGGTCTCCTACGGCCTGGGCAACGAGTGCCAGAACCTGCCGGCCTACGTGGTACTCAACGGCGGCCTGATTCCTTCCGGCGGCCTCGACAACTTCGGCAGCGGGTTTCTTCCCGCGACCTACCAGGGCTCGGTGTTTCGGCCGGGAAAGAACCCCGTGGCGAACATCAACCCGCTGGAATCCAGGCCCGGATTGCAGGCGGCGAAACTCGAGTTGATGAGAAAACTCGATCGCACGTTGCTGGGCCGCATCGGCAGTGTTGACCAGGTGGAAAGCGCGATCGCCAACTACGAACTGGCCGCACGGATGCAACTGGCGGTGCCCGAATTGATGGACCTGCGGGACGAGACAAAAGCGACCCAGCAGCTTTACGGCATGGACGATTCGTTTGCCAATACCCGCAAGTACGGGCAGTTGTGCCTGGTCGCCCGGCGGATGGTCGAACGCGGTGTACGGTTCATCGAGTTGACCTGCACCGGCGGGAACGGGGACCGCTGGGATCAGCACTCCGGACTGGCCGACGGTCACACCAAGAACGCCCGGGCGATCGATCGGCCGGTTGCCGGGCTGATCCGCGACCTGAAGCAACGCGGGCTGCTTGATGAGACCCTGGTCGTGTGGTGCGGCGAGTTCGGACGAACCCCGTTTGCCCAGGGGCGCAATGGCCGCGATCACAACCCGTTTGGGTTCTCGATCTGGATGGCCGGTGGCGGTGTGCGCGGCGGCCACGTTCACGGGGCCACCGACGATTTCGGTTACCACGCGGTGCAGGACAAAGTCGAGATCCACGACCTGCACGCGACGATGTTGCACCTGTTGGGGATGGACCACAAGCGGCTGACCTATCGCTTCTCGAGCCGCGACATGCGGCTGACCGACGTTCACGGCCGGGTGGTGCCCGAGTTGCTCAGCTAGTCGTCCTAGGGCGTTGTCCGCTCCGCCGTCACTCACAGGCCTGGCGACTGTGGCTAGGCAATCAAGGCGTCGATGACATTACCAGCCACGTCGGTCAGGCGGAAGTCGCGGCCGTTGAAGCGGTAGGTCAGCTGCTTGTGATCGAAGCCCATCAGCTTCAGGATCGTGGCGTGCAGGTCGTGGGCGTTGACTCGGTCCTCGACCGCCTTGTACCCGAACGTATCGCTGGCACCGTACTGCGTGCCACCCTTCACACCGCCACCGGCCATCCATGTCGTGAATGCGTTGGGGTTGTGGTCTCGGCCCTTGGCACCCTGCGAGTCGGATGTCCGGCCGAACTCGCCGCCGTAGATGATCAGCGTGTCATCGAGCAGTCCTCGCTGTTTCAGGTCATCGAGCAGGGCGCCGGTCGGCTGGTCGACCGAGCGGGCACACATGCCGTGGTTGACGCTGATGTCGCTGTGCGCATCCCAGGGGACGTCGTTGACTCCACCGCCGGGCGTCTTGGCGACGTCGGCAAAGACCTGGACGAACCGTACGCCTCGTTCGATCAGCCGGCGGGCGATCAGGCACTGGCGTCCGTAGTCCTTGGACTCCTTTCGGTTCAGGCCGTACGCCTCCTGCGTCTGCTTCGTCTCTCGCCCGACGTCAAACGCCTCGGGAGCCGCCACCTGCATCCGGTAGGCCAACTCGAATGACTCGAGCCGTGCGGCCAGGTCGCGGTCGAAGGGACGCGTTTTGGCGTGTCGGCTGTTGGCTGCTCGCAACGCATCCAGCAGCGTCCGCTGTTGAGGGTCGGTCAACTCGCCGGAGCGTTGCAGGTTGTTGATCGGCTTGGCCTGTCGGGGATCCAGCGCCGTGGCCTGGTAGACACTGGGCAGGAACCCCGAGCTCCAGACCGGGTCACCGCCGCGAGGCTTCTTGCCGTGCATCACGACGTAGGCCGGCAGATTGGTGTTTTCGCTGCCCAGCCCGTAGGTCAGCCAGCTGCCCAGGCTGGGGAATCCCTGGCGGATGAATCCGGAGTTAAGCTCGAGTATCGCGGGGGTGTGGTTGTTCGAACGCGAGAAGCACGAGTAGATGAAGGCGATGTCGTCGGCGTGGCGTGAGATGTTCGGGAAGATCTCCGAAATCCACGAACCGCTCTCGCCGTGCTGCTTGAACTTGAACGGCGACTTCAGGCACTTGCCGCTGGTGGTGAAGAACCCGGTCTTGGGGTCGGCCCCGTCAAGCGACTGCCCGTTCCGCTTCTGCAACTCGGGCTTGTAGTCGAAGGTGTCGACCTGTGAGGGGCTGCCGGTCTGGAACAGCCAGATCACCGCTTTGGCCTTCGGCATGAAGTGCGAATGCGTCGGGGCCAGTGGGTTCGTCGACGATTCGTCAGCCAGCAGGCCCTCGGAATGCAGGAGGCCCGTCAGTGCGACCGAACCGAAACCCAGGCCGGCCGACTCGAGAAAGTGGCGACGGGAGGCGAGGTTGAAACCGGGAACGTGTTGCATGGTGAATGTCCTCGGGCTCCGGGATGGAACCGGTCCTGTTCCTGTGTTGCCAGGTCACTCAGTCGACGTAAACGAACTCGTTGCTGCAGAACAGTAGCTGACAGAAATCGCGGACGGCCAGTTCCTCGGCGTTCGCCTGGCCCTTCCGCGAAGCGGTCTGCGACTTGATGAAGGTCAGCATGGTTTCTTTTTCACTCGAATCGGGTGCCCGCGCCAACGCCAACCTGTAGGCCGAGGTCACGGCATTCTCGAGTGACGTCTTTGCATCGGGTCGCACCCGCTTGGCGAAGCCACCGGAGAGTTCGCGGATAAAGGGCGAGTTGAGCATTGCCAGGGCCTGGGGAGCCACGGTGCTTTCGTTCCGCTTCCCCACGCCCTGCATCGCGTCGGGGGCATCAAACAGCTGCAGGATCGGGGTCAGCTGGCCACGTTTGACGGTCAGGTAAACGCTGCGGCGGTTGGATTTCTGGTCGAGTGACCCCTTGCCGAACATGTTTTTCTGGAGTCGACCGCTGATGTCCAGTAGCGAATCACGGATCAGCTCGGCCTCGAGCCGTCGTGCTCCGCGACGCCACCACAACCGGTTATCCGGATCGATTTTTTCGGCGTCAGCCGAGCGGCCGTTGGCCTGCATCCAGGTGTGGCTGGCCAGCACCAGGCGGTGGATGTGCTTCAGCTTCCAGTCACCGCGGATCAGTTCTCCGGCGAGCCAATCGAGCAGCCTGGGATGCGTGGGTCGTTCGCCACGTGTCCCGAAGTCACTGGGAGTGGTAACCAGTCCGCGGCCAAAGTGGTACTGCCAGATCCGGTTGACGATCACTCGTGCCAGCAGGTGTCCGGCTCCGTTGTCGACATCGGTCAGCCATCCCGCCGCGGCGATCCGCGGCTTGACCGGCGACTTCTTGTCAGTGCTGTTGAGCCAGTGCCGGTCGTTGGCCCTGGCATTGATCAGCACCCGCAGGAACCCGGCGGGTGCCTCGCCCTGCTTGTTGTCGGCGTTGCCGCGAGCCAGGAAGTAGACCTTGAAGGTGTCGCCGCCGAACTGGTAACTGGTGCCCTTGACCTTGGCCGAGTAGACCGGCGTCATTTGCGGCTTGGGCTGGGTTTTGCGGTGAACCGCGACGGCGGCGTCCAGGGGGATCCACTCCTCGTCGGTCGTGCGATACCAGTTGCGAACGGCCGTCTTCTGCTTGGTGTTCCACTTCGCCGCCGGGACCTTCCAGGCCGCGACAACATCCTTGGCCACTTGGCCGCCGACCAGGCGGAAGAAGAAGCCCGACACGCCGCCGGCGTTGACGACCTTGATCAACAGCTCGTTGCGACCGGCTGCGAGCGTGGCCTTGACCTTGTGCTGGTCGGCCTTCACTCCTCCCATGGTCTTCTTGTTGAGGATCTGGGTGCCGTTGAGAAATGCCTTGATGGCGTCGTCGCCACCGAAAGCGAATTCGACTGGCAGGGCCGAGGGCGAATCGATGATGCGGACCAGGTAGTTGGCGGCGTTGTTTCCGGAGAGCGTGTTGTGGATCTTACCGTCGGTCCAGGTCGGCTGGACCTGCCAACCCACGGCACCGTCTCGGAAGATCTGGCCGAGGTTGACTCGTTTGCCGGCTGTCGCTTCGGGTCCGGCGGCGGTGTCGTAGGCCTTGTTGAAATCGGCAGCAGGAAACGGGCCGGCGTGGTGCCAGTGTCCCAGAGTCGGGACGGGCGGCTCGGGAGGTCGACGGGACAGCCAGGCGGCGAACCGGACCGACAGTCGGGCCTTCTCCCAGGTCGCCACCGCGTCGGTCAGCGGTTTCAGGGCGGCGGTGTACTTGGCGGTGGCTGCCTGGAAGGCCTCGGGGTTGAGGTTCAGGCTGGTGTCGCCGAAACCGACCTCCTTAAAACAGCTCACGAATCGGTAGTAATCACTTTGTGGCAGCGGATCGTACTTGTGGCTGTGGCACCGCGCACAACCAACAGTCAGGCCCAGCAGGCTGGTGCCGAGGGTTCCGACGATGTCGTCGAGCTGTTCGTAACGGCTCCGCTCGCGTTCCTTCTGGGTCTGTTGAGTCGTGAAGGGGCCGGCGACCAGGAACCCGGTAGCGGCGACCGCGTTCAGCGCGGTACGGGCCTGGGGATTCGTCTTCGCGCCGGTCATCGCCAGCAGGTCACCGGCGATCTGCAGGCGGACGAACCGGTCATAGGGCATGTCCTGGTTCAGGGCTCGGATGACGAAGTCGCGATACTGGTAGGCACTGGCCCGGTCCTTGTCGAACGCGTACCCGTTGCTCTCGGCAAACCGCACCAGGTCGAGCCAGTGGCGGCCCCAGCGTTCACCGTAGTGCTGGCTGGCCAGCAGCCGGTTGATTTCGCCGGCCCACGCGGCCTCGAAGTCCTGCTCGGCCTCGCCCAGGAACCTCTGCTGGTCATCGGGGCTGGGAGGCAGACCGACCAGGTCGAAGTAAAGCCGCCGCAACAGCGTCAACGGCGTAGCCCGGAGGTTCGGCCGCAATCCCTTGGCCTGCTGTGCGGCACGGACAAATCGGTCGATATCTGTGCGAACCGTCTCGCCCCTGTCGAAGGCCGGCGGCTTGACATCGGCGAGTGGCCGGAATGACCAGTGCGTCTTTCCCGCCTCGATGTCGATGGACTGGGTGGCCACCACCTTTCCGTCCCGAGGGTCGGGGGCTCCCAGCTGGATCCACTTCTCGAAGTCGGCAACGATCGAAGCGGGCAGTTTTGCCTTGGGGGGCATCTCGAGCCCGTCGTGCTTCAGGGCCGCCAGCAGCAGGCTCTTGTTGGGTTGCCCCGGCACCACCGCCGGTGCCGTCTCGCCTCCCTTGCGAATCCCGGAACGCGTATCGACCTGGAGCCCACCCTTGAGCATCTTGGTTGCCGCGGCCTTGGCCGAGTGACACTGGTAGCAATGTCGGACCAGCACCGGTCGGATCTTCGATTCGAAGAAACCCAGTCCCTTGCGGTCGGCGGCTGGTTTGTCGGCGGCCAACGTCGGAGCGACCAGGAGCAGAGCGACGAGTGCGGGGCGGATGGATGGCATCCGGGGTCTCCTCGGCTGGAGGCATGGGAGGGCGGTCGTCGGATGGCAAAACCATCCGGGGGCGTTCCATTCTAACCGACGAACGACCGCAAGGGGACCGAGAACATCCGGCCGCTGGTCATCGGTTCCAGGGGTTCTTCAACGGTGAGAGGCCGATCTTGCCGACCAGTTTCACCAGCGAGCGACGCAGCCAGCCCGCCTTGCTGATCCGCACCTCCATGCCCAACGCTCCCGGACCCTTCATCGGTGTCAGTACCAGGGCGTTGCGTGTCAGGCCGGCTTCGACGACGAACTGTCTGACCTCGTCAGCAGTGAACTTCTCGTCCATCCGCGCCGGTTCGATCCCCTGCTCGGCCCGCAACCGGTTGAATTCGGCCAGGCTCTCCGGCGCGGGGTCGCGTCGCGGTTCATGGATGATGGCCACGCCACCCCGTTTCAACAGTCGGAAGATCTCGCGAAATGCCCGGGGAGGGTCAGCCCAGTGGTGGATTGTCGATCGACTGATGATCAGGTCGGCCGATTCGTCGGGCTGGGGCATGTCGTGAACATCACTTTGCTCGATCGTGATCCGCTCGCTCAGGCTGGCCTCCTGAATCGTCTGTCGAGCCTGCTCGACCATGTCATCGAAGAAATCCGTTCCGACCAGTTCGACCGCTTGCAACTCCGGATGCTCGGCAATCTTCAACAGCAACCGCGCCGTGCCGGTCCCGATGTCCAGCAGGCAACGCTGGCCGCGACCCATCAACCGGTATTCCTGCAGCAAACGGCGAATGATGCCGTCGTCGTAGGTCGAGACGGCCGCGGTCGTGTAACGGTCGTAGTCGGCTGCCGAGTAGTGAACCGGCATGTTCTTCTGTTGCATGATCGCTGCGGTTGCCATCTGAGAAGAGCGGGTGAAGCGAGTGGTGAGGGTAATGTAGTCACCACCCGTTCTCAAGGATCGGTTTTCGCGGCCGCAGTCCCGGCGGTTACGATTAGACCTCGGGCAACCACGGGTGCTTGTCGACGATGTACTGCGGTCGGCCCGAGAGATCCTGGAGCTTCATCGCGGCCGGGTCGAGGTCGAGGTTGCGGTAGAGGGTCGCGAAAACCTCACCGAAGTGCACTGGCCTGTCCTGGGGCACCGAACCGGTCCGGTCGGTTGATCCGATGACCTGGCCAGTCCGCATCCCGCCGCCGGCGATCAGGCCGCCACCGACCTGCGGCCAGTGGTCGCGACCGGCGGTCTTGTTGATCCGTGGCGTCCGGCCGAACTCGCCCCAGGCCACCACCGACACGTCGTCACCCAGGCCGCGTTCGTACAGGTCGGCGATCAACGTTGCCAGGCCGCGATCGAACAGCGGCAGGTGCGTGTTTCTGGCCGTGGTGTGGTTGTTGCTGTGGAAATCCCAGCGGCCGAAGTTCAGCGTGACCACCCGGGCTCCCGCCTCGACCAGTCGACGTGCCAGCAGGAAGTGTTCGAGATTTCTTGGCGCGCCATCACCAAAGTTCTTCGGGTCTCCCTTGCCGTAGCGTTCGCGGACGGCCCGGTCTTCCTTGGACAGGTCCAGGGCGTCGGCCAGTCGGCTGGAGGTCAGGATGTCCAGCGCCTGTCGGTTGAGGTCATCGAGACCGGCCAGCGAGGCGTCGTTGCTGTGGGTTCGGCGAAATCCGTCCAGCGACGACAACAACTGCTTGCGGTTGCCGAGCCGGTCGAGCGTGATGCCATTGAGTTTCATGTTGGCCCGCGAGGGGCCCGACGGCCGGAAGGCCGAGCGGCCGATGCCGAGAAATCCCGGATGGCCCGGCGACCCGTAGGGCGGGTGACCGGTGTTGGGAGAAAGTCCGACGAAGGGGGGGACCGACGCGTTGGTTCCTCCCTGCAGGAACGACACCACCGATCCCATTGACGGCCAACCGCCGGGAGGCTGGTTGCGGAAGCTGCGGCCGGTGTAGCAGATGAACGAATCGTGTGACCCGTTGGGTGATCCGTAGAGACTGCGCAGCGGGATGCACTTGTCCATCACCCGGGCCAGCATCGGCATGTGTTCACAGATCTGGATGCCGGGGACGTTCGTGTCGATCGGGCGAAAGGGGCCGCGAATTCCGCTGGGCGCGTTCATCTTCAGGTCGTACATGTCCTGGTGCGGCGGGGCGCCGCACATGTAGATCATGATGACGGCCTTGTGAGATCCCCGGATCCCCGCCCGTTGTTCGGCACGCAAGAGGTCCGGCAGGGTCAGGCCGCCCATGCCCAGTGCGCCGATCTTCAACGCATCACGACGCGTCACGCCGTCGCACAATCGGCCACCGTGTCCACTGATTGTCAGCATCAGAGGGCTCCTGCCTGGTCAAGAAAACGAGTTCTCGTTTTACTTCATCGACAGACCCACGACCACCCCGTCCCCTTTTCGTCTGAATCCCCCACTCGTCTTTCCTTGACCATGTCAGGGAAAATCGCGTTCAAGGCCTTCCCTCCTGACGGCTGATCGCTTATACCGGATCGCTTGCTGCTGACCCGCGTTTGTCCCGGGGGTTCCGTATGGGGTTCCGGGACGTGGTCATTGGACGACCGGGGCTTGCTCAACGATTGGCGGACGCGACAGGCACGGTTTTTCCTCCCTGGCTTCACGAGAACGAAACCCGGAATTTCCTCATCCCGGTCCCGGCAAATGGTCGAGACTGACCGATGGTGAACCAGGGTAAAAACAACGGTCGATTCGCCATGATGACTCTCTTTCCCCTCCGGCCACGTCACGCCATTGTGGCCTGACCTCAACCGCATCCCTTCGGGGTTTGCTTTGCGGTGTTGAGGTCTTTGAGGTGTCCCGCTCCTGGGTCGCGGTATTTTCGCGATTCGCCGAAAACGGTTGGCTGTTTTCCTCGAGTGGGTTGTTCAGCGGAAAGAGAGGCAGAGAAGTTCTCGAGAGTTTATTTCGGTCAGGTGTTCACGCGTCCCCGTAAGACAAGAGACAGGTTCGATGAGTTCCCACAGGCTTCGCAACATTGGTATTTCCGCCCATATCGATTCGGGCAAGACGACGCTCAGCGAGCGGATTCTCTTTTACGCGGGCCGGTTGCACAGGATGGAGGAGGTGCACGACGGGGGTGGTGCGACGATGGACCACATGGACCTCGAAAAGGAACGGGGCATCACGATCACCAGTGCGGCGACCCAGGTCGAGTGGGACCAGCACAGGATCAACCTGATCGACACGCCCGGCCACGTGGATTTCACTGTCGAGGTGGAACGCAGCCTGAGGGTGCTCGATGGGGCCATCCTCGTGCTTTGCGGCGTCGGCGGCGTCCAGTCGCAATCGTTGACGGTGGATCGCCAGATCAAGCGCTACGGTGTTCCCCGGCTGGTTTTCATCAACAAGCTCGACCGCACCGGTGCCGACCCGGTTCGTGTTTGCCAGGAAGTTCGCGACAAGTTGGGCGTCGATGCATTGATGATGCAACTGCCAATCGGGTTGGCCAGTGACCTGGCCGGCGTGATCGACCTGGTCGCCATGCAGGCGATTTATTTCGACGGCGAGAACGGCCAGGACCTCCGTTGCGAGGAGATTCCCGAGGAGATGCTCGAGGAAGCCAGGTTGGCCCGAACCGAGATGCTCGAGTCTCTCTCGATGTACGACGACGAGTTGATGGAAGTGTGCCTGGCAGACCAGGAGCCGCCCGAGCCGTTGATTCACCGTGTCGTTCGTAACGCGGTCCGGAGTCTCGAGATCGCTCCGGTGTTCCTGGGTTCGGCCTACCGCAACAAGGGGGTTCAGCCGTTGCTGGATGCCGTGGTGGAGTACCTGCCATCGCCGGAACATCGAGAGATCACCGCCGATGCGTTTGTGAGCCAAAAACGCGAGGCGGCAGCGGCCGACAAGACGGCTGACGAAACCGACGGCGACGGGACCGGGGAATCCAGTGAACAGGACGGGACAGCGGTCGACGATTCGCGGATCGTGCTGACGTCCGATCCCGGGGACCCGCTCGTGGCGATGACATTCAAGATCGTTGACGATGCCTTCGGGCAGTTGACCTTCACCCGGATCTACCAGGGAACGATGGAACGGGGTGAGATCTATTTCAACCAGCGGACCGGGCGGAAAGAACGCTTCAGCCGTATCTTTCGGATGCACGCCGACAAACGTGAGGAGGTCGAACGGGCCACGGCCGGCGATATCGTCGCGGTGATGGGAATCGAGGCGGCCAGTGGTGACACCTACGCCTCCGAGAGAGAGTACTGCACGCTGGAGGGGATGTTTGTTCCCGAGCCGGTGATCGGGATCGCCGTTCGTGCCCGGGACCGGGTCGACGAGGACCGGTTGACAAAGGCCCTGCAACGGTTTCGCCGTGAGGATCCGACCTTCCGGGTGATGACCGACCCGGAGACCAAGGAGATCGTGATTGCCGGGATGGGCGAACTGCACCTCTCGGTGTATCTCGAGCGAATCCGCCGCGAGTACAAGGTTGGTGTCGAGTCGGGGGCGCCGAAGGTGGCCTACCGTGAATCGCCGACCCGGGCCGCGGAATTCAATTACAAGCACCGCAAGCAAACCGGCGGGTCAGGACAGTACGCTCACATCATCGGCCGGCTCGAGGTCTTTGCCGGAACCGATACCGATCCATTTGAATTCGAGGACAATGTTGTCGGTGGCCGGATTCCCCGGCAGTTTATTCCCTCGGTCGAAAAGGGATTTCGGCAGTGTCTCGAGCAGGGTCCGGTGGCGCGGTTCCCGGTGATCGGGGTCCGTGTCGAACTCGACGATGGCTCCTACCACGACGTGGACAGCAGCGACAAGGCATTCCAGACCGCGGCCGCCGCATGTTTCCGTGAAAATTTCCGGAAAATGAAGCCAGTACTGCTCGAGCCGATCATGAGCATCGAGATCGAGTGTCCGCGTTCTTTCCAGGGATCGATTTCCGGGGATCTCAACAGTCGCCGGGGCCTGATCGGCTCCAGCAACATGGTCGATGATGTCGTGACGATCCAGGCCCAGGTGCCGCTGTCGGAGACCTTCGGTTACGCAACCGATCTCCGCAGCCTCTCGCAGGGCCAGGCCACGTTCACGATGGAACTGCACAGTTACCGTCGCGTGCCGACGAAGTTGCAGGAAGAGATCGTGGCTGATCGTCGCGAGGCCCAGCAGTCCGGAGCCGGTATCCAGTACAGCGCGTCGGTCTGAAGCGGTTCCGCTCGCTCCTAGGACGCCGGTCGGATTCCCTTGCACCATCATCAGCCGCAGGCTCGGCAGCCACGGCTCCGCGCGTGTATCATTGCGGTCACGACACCGAGCCCCTGCATCATCCTGGAGAGCCACCCGATGAGAAACTTGATCGCCGTTTTCGCCGTTGCCGTCGTTTGCGTGAGTGGTTTCCTGACGGCCGCTGACAAGAAACCCGGCAAAGCCGCTGCCGGTTTGAAGCGTGCGTTCATCAACGGCGTCGGGCCCGGTTGGAAAACGCTTTCACTGGACGACTTCCAGAACGTCAACTGCGCCAAAGAGACCTGGACCCAGAAGGGGGGCACGATCTTCTGCACCGGTCGACCGGTGGGCGTGGCCAAGTCGAAGACGACGTACAAGAACTTCGAACTGGTCGTCGAGTGGCGGCACATGAAGTCGGCGGGCAACTCGGGCGTGTTTCTCTGGGCGGTCGAGAAGTCTTTTGCCGGACTCAAACCCGGCCAGCTTCCCAAGGGTGGTATCGAGGTCCAGGTTCTCGACCTGGGCTACGAGACCCGCTTCGAAAAGAAAAACGGCAAGAAGCCCAACTGGTTCACGAGCCACGGGGACGTCTTTCCCGTCGGGACCAGTGACATGAAGCCCTTTCCACCGGCAGCACCCAACGGCAAGCGGAGTTTTCCTTCGAAACGGCTCGTCAAAGGTGTTGGCGTGTGGAACCACTACTACGTGCGGGCAATCAACGGCGAGGTCCGCCTGTGGGTCAATGGCGAGGAGGTCTCCGGGGGACACGACTGCCGTCCGGCCGACGGGTTCCTGGCGCTGGAGAGCGAGGGGTCCCCGGTCGAGTTCCGCAACCTGCGAATTCGCCGGTTGCCGTAACGGCCCGACGGTTCACTCTAGAGGTTCAGGTGGCGTGTCGACCGCAACCAGGCCTCGATCACCCGTGGTCCGACCCGGTGGCCAGGCCAGTCGGGCTTGTTGTCGGTTCGCCACCTGACGTAGCCGGCGGTTGTCGGCGGGTCCGCCAGTTTCAGTTGCACGTGCAGTGGGAAACGGGTGCGGAAGGGCCTGGCCGCACCGGAGCGTTTTGTCGCGAGGCGGGCTCCGGCGGTGATTCGCGGACGGGTGAGTCCGGGTGAGTCGAGTTCGATTTTTCCGTCCGATCGGCGCCGCTTGACCGAGACGGTGACCACGTCCTTGCCGAGCCAGTCGTGGGCTTCGCGACAGAGTCCGTCACAGCCGGTGGCCATCAGGATCGGGACGCCGTGGTCGTGTCCGGCGACGATCGCGTAGGCGGCCAGTTCACCGGCCTCTCGGCCATTGAAGCGGTAGACGCGTCGCCGGGCACTGCTCCAGGTGTGTGGCAGGATCGAATCGACCGCTCCCTCCCGTGCGTGAAACCCGACCAGCAGCACGCCGGCAAAGGTCGCATCCAGTCCGTGAAGCAGCGGCCCGCCGGAAGCAATCAGGCGGGCCCGTGGATCAAGTCGGTCACGGATCACGTTGCGGTCACGAAACCCGTCGTCCTTGACCACGACCTCGGTCGCTCCCGCCGCGAAGCAACCCCGGACGGCGGCGTTGACGTCATCGGTGAGCAGTTCCCGGAAGCCTCGCAGTCGCGGACTGTCTGGCTTCAGGTGGCGGGCCCAGTACTCGTTGACCATGGTGGGCCCCTCACTGTCGACGGCGATATAGATCTTCAGGCTGTCCGGACGGGCTGCGGCGCGTTTCCGGGGAGTGGTCGACTTGACGGTGATCTCGAGTTCTTCCATGAAGGGGTCGTGATCCCGCTGGCGGGCATTGGCCAGGGTCAGGCCCAGCAGGTTGTCCCCGCGAAACGGCGGGCAGGCGGCCAGGTCGATTTCGAATCGACGACCGGGAAGTCCACCACGAAGTTTTCCCACCGGGAAGGAACGGACCCGGTCGGCGGCGACACGGCGGCCGTTGATATCGATCCGGAGCGAATCCGCATCGACGGCGTGGTAGACCCAGAACCGCAACCGTCCCGCCAGGGTCTCGCCTCCCCGTCCATCGGCCATCCGGAACGGGTACACCAGCCGCTTGCCGACCCGTTTCTTCGAGAACACCAGTGTCGGGTTGTTCTTCTGTCCCAGCGGACTGGAACCCTCGTCGTACCACGGATAGTTCCTCACCGGAGGTTTCCGGGACGAGATCCCCTTGCCCATCGGCAGGAATCGGTAGGTCCGGGGTCCGGCCCAGACACGGTCGGGGCTGCCGACGGCATGGGTCCAGGCCTCGATCCGCTTTCTCTGCTCCGGAGACGCGGTCACCTCGCGGCCAAAATGAATCCCGACGTTCCAGAACGAGATGCTGTCGGCCCCGAAGGTGTAGAAGTTGGCCGCCGCTCCGCGGGCCTCGGCGGTGTTGAGCAGCATGCTGACGTAGCCGGGCGACTGCTTCTTGGACTGGGCGGTTCCCCGGTCCCGCGGGATCGGGGGCCCGGCCGAGATCGCGCCGATCATGTTGCCCATGGTCACGATCGTGTCGACGCCTGCTGGCCGGGTGAACCTGGCGAATTCATCGATGGGCAATTGTGGGTCGGTATTGTTCCAGGTCGAGACAACGACGAAATCGATCCAGCCGTTCTTGACCCAGGTCTGGATGTCGACGCCGGCCAGCCAGCAGGTGTGCAATGATTCCGGCACCCGGACGCCCAGGGTCAACCGCTTGCCGTTCTTCCGCTTGCGCCCGGATGCATCCATCATGCGACGGATCCGCTCGACGTAGCGGGTCATGATCGGGGCTTTCTCGCGACCCTTGTCGCGGGGAAAGTGCTTGGCCCAGCGGACGAAGTTCAACTCGAGTCCGTCAACCGGATAGTCGGTGACAATCTCTTTCATGATCTTCATCCGGTGATTGCGGACGGCGGCGATCGAGTAGTCCAGGGCGGTTTCATTGGTTCGGCCGTCGGGTTGCTTGATGACGTACTCGGGGTGATCGATCGCAAACTGGGGGCAGAGTTCGTCGAAGGTGTTGAGTCGGTGGTGGTGTGTGTCGCTCATCCGGATCGCGGCCAGGACTTCCTTGCCCCTGGATTGCATGTGCTCGGTGACCAGCCGCAGTGCATCGGTGCCCTGTTGCTTGAGGGAGTGCATGGCCCTGACGTACTTGTGGTCGGTCGTCTTCAGCCGCGCTCCGTATTCCTCGCCGGCTTTCGTGTCGTAAAAGCAGATGTCGGGCGTGCAGGCCAGGAAGACGAATGTCGAGAACGGCACGGCGGCCGATTCTCGGTCGAGCCACGCCTTGATGTAGGGAGCCGGGTCTTTGGCGGGCGCCTCGGCCAGCACCTGGGCATCGTCGTTGAAGACCGTTCGCGGTTGTTTTCGTGGCGGAGCGGCTGCCGTCGATGCAGGCGCCACGGCGGCGATGGCCAGGCTGATGCCAAGAACGACTTGTCCTGGCAGGCGAAAGTACCGATCAGAGATCATGTTGCTACTCGTTTCCGGAGATGCCCGTCCGGCGGACGGCCTACCTGTTTCCAGCCGCCGGTGGTCCCAGGCGGTCCCGGGGGTCGACGACTTCGTTGCGGCGGCCGGTATGACCGGTCCGACGACGGACTTCGCGAATGATTCGTTGTTCATCGGCATCGCGGACCCGCGGCCCGACTTTCTGCAGAACCAGTTCGTAGGCCTGCCCGGCCGATTGGGAAACAACCGGCGGCGCGGGAAACGGCCTGGCGGCCTGGAGCGACCTGTCCGCCGGGAACTGCCGGCCGGCCTGGACGGCCGTCAGCGGATTTTCCTTGCCGGTCCTCGTGAACGGGGTGACGTTGCCGGCGACGAAGATCCGGGGTCCGGCCGTCTTGTCGCTGAGCCAGATCACTCCACCGCCTCCCGATTCCGCACCGGCAATCACCGTGCAGCCGACCACGTTGGCTTTCGCTCCGTGGGTGAGCTTGGTGGCATTGCTGCCCCCTTTCCAGTTGTAGATCACGTTGTTGACCAGGTCGAAGGTTCCACCGGAGAGCAGCGGGTTGCGGTCGCCGTTGTGGGCGAACAGGCAGTGGTGCACGGTGAAACGGGTGTTGTTGCGACCACAGAGCCAGCCCATGCTGTGTTGCCCCTTGGCGTGGTCGCCGTGGACCTGTCCCTCGGCGATCAATGTCCACTGGCAGGTCAGATCCCTGACGCGGCCCCAGGTATCGAGATTTTCGTCGGTGGCCCACATCAGCGAACAGTGATCGATCAGTATCCGGGCGTTGTTGCCGTTGAAGAGCAACCCGTCACCGTTGGCTCCGCCGGTCGTGGCCCGGACCCTGAGGTGCCTGAGGATGATGTCGCTGCTGTCGCCCAGAAACCAGATACCGTGGTTGGTCACGGTGACTCCACTGCCGGGTGCCGTCGAACCGTCGACGGTCACACGTCCATGACGGACCTGGATCGGTTTCTTGAGCTTGATCGGTCCGGCGATCGAGAAGCCGATGATCCGCGGTCCTGACACCGCCAGTGCCGCTCGTAGTGAACCGGGACCCGAGTCTGCCAGCGTCGTGACCTGGATCGATCGCCCGCCCTGTCCTCCCCGAGAACCGGCACCAAAACCCTCGGGCTTCTCAGCAGCCGGTAAGAAAGACACAAGATGGCAGAGCAGTCCGATCGCCATGCAGACGGAGATTCGCGTCATGACAGATCCTTCCTCGGTGGATGCTTACTTGTCGTCGCGCTGCGAATCCGGTGTTGTTGGACGCGTTCGACCCGCCGTCCCGGCACGGCGTGGATTTTCGCCGGTTGCCGCTGGCGCGATGAACCGGTCGCTGGCGACGACAAGCCGGATCAGCTCCTGGAACTTCCCATCCCGCTGTCGCGCCAGGCCGATCAACTTGTCGATCCCAGGTCGGTCGGCGGCGGCGACGGGTGCTCCGGTGGCGTAGACCAGCAGTTTTTCGACCAGGCAACCGAGAAACCGGTCCCGGTCCTTGAGCAACAGTTTCTTCAGGTCGAGGATGCCGTCGAGTGGTTGGCCGTTTTCGAGTGTCCCGGACGTATCGATCGGTCGTCGGTTGTCATAGCGCGGCCGCCACTGTCCGGTGGGATCAAAGTGTTCGAGTGCGAATCCCAGCGGGTCGATTTTCTGGTGGCAGCCCAAACAGCCCGCGTTGGTCCGGTGTTTCGCCAGTTGTTCGCGAATCGTGGTGGCACCACGGGTATCGGGTTCCAGGTCGGGAACGCCCTGTGGAGGCGGTGCCGCGGATTCGCCCATCAGGTTGTTGAGGATCCAGACACCGCGGACGACCGGCGAGGTCACGGTGCCATTCGACGTCAGTGTCAGCACACTGGCGTGTCCCAGCACGCCACCCCGATTTTCCGCCGGATCGAGCAGGACCCGCCGGAACTCGGACCCCTCGACATTCTTGATCCCGTAGTGCTGGGCCAGTCTCTGGTTGAGGAAGGTGAAGTCGGCGTCGAGGAAATGGGCAACGTCGAGGTCGTGCTTGAGGATGTGCGAGAAGAACCGGCGTGTTTCCTCCCGCATCGCCGTCTCGAGATTTCCTCGATAGTAATTCCGGAACCGCTTGGGGTCGGGAGGCATGCTGCCGAGTTGATCCAGCCCGAGCCACTGTCCGGTGAAGTTGTTGACGAACGCCTCGCAGCGAGGGTCTCCCAGCAGCCGTGTCATCTGTGCGGCGCGGACCGTCCCCCGGTGCAGTTGGCCTTTCGCGGCGAGTTCGAGCAACTCCGCATCGGGCATGCTGCTCCAGAGAAAATACGACAGCCGGTTGGCGATGGCGAATTCATCGAGCGGTCCCCCGCGGGTTCTCAGGTAGAGAAAACCCGGTGAACACAGCACGGCCTGCAACGACGACTTGATTGCCTGTTCGAACGTGTCGCCCCGGTCCCTGAGACGGTCATAGAGTGCCAGGAAGGGTTGGACCTCGGTCGAGGTCACCGGCCGACGGAATGCCCGGGTGGTGAAATTCTCCAGGGTCTGTTCGACGTAGTGGTGATCCTCGGAAGCTACCCGGCGGCCGAAGATTTTTTCGTGTCCCGGCAGGGGCCAGCGATCGTAGAGTGGTCCTTCGACTTCCATCCAGAACACGCGGAGTTGCGGGCCATCGTAGTTGGCCATGATCGGGGCCCGGTTCTGCCGGGCCTCCCGGCCAAACCGCTTCTTGACCAGGTTCTTGAAAGAACCACGGTGCCCGTTGGGGAAAGAGACGATCGGCACCTGGCCGGCTTCAAAGCGAGCCCGGACGGTAAACGTCTGTGGCTGGTTGTCGGGCACGTCGAAGGTCCCGATCGTTCGTCGAGAACCTGCCTCGGCCGTCTTGCCCGGCGGTCCCACGCGAATCAGCACCCGCACTGGTCCATCGATCGCGCCGACGCCCTTGAAGTCGGAGTGCAGGGCCGTTGCGTGGACCCGGATCAGGTATTCTCCCTGGGCCAGCCGCGGGGCGTCTTTCGATCCGGGTCGAAACTGTTGAAACCCGTCACCGGTGGCGGTGACGATCTTGACGTATTCATCGGTGCGGTAGACCGGTCGCGTTGCCTCGCGCGGAAGAATCCGATAGACGCGGACTTTCGGTTGAGGACCGAACTTTACCGCGCGGTCGATCGCGTCTGCCGAGGCCCGCAGGGCCTCGCGGAGCAGGGCCGGCGAGAAGACCAGTGCCGCGCCGACAGTGTCGAACCCCTCGGCCGTGTCGTCGGCCGGGAAACCCGCGGCCGGATCATAGGAGGTGTCGATCAGTAGCAGGTCACGGAGCGTGTTGTTGTACTCGCGTCGGTTCAGCCGTCTCACGGCATCGTTCCGCTCGGCTTTTAACCCGTCGAAGGCCTCCAGCCGCCCGGTGATCCAGCGAGTCATCTCGCGGAGGGCTGCCGGGTCGGGCCGGGGCCGTTTGCGGGGAGGCATCTTTCCGGTGGTGAGCTGGTCAAGAATCGCCCGCCACGTCCGGGCGGTCGCCGCTTGCGAGAAGTCTGGCCCCAGCGTGTCGAAACGATGTTTCCCGGATTGCTTCTTCGCGCCGTGACAGGCCAGGCAGTGTTGTGACAGGAAACGGCTGACCTTCTTGGGCGGAACCGCTTCGGCGGCCGACGCGTTGCTTGCCAGGAGCGTGCACAACAGCGCCACTGCGAGGAAAACGTGCGAAGCGATCTGTCGTCGCTGTCTCATGGGACCGGCTCTCACGCGAAACCCGTCAGCGTTCCCGTCGCGGTGCTGAAGGAATCGGTTTCGATTCCCAGTTGCTGCAGCATGCTGACGTAGAGGTTGCACAGCGGGATCTTGCCGGGTGGGAACTTCAGCGAACGGCCGTGCTGGAAACCACCGCCGGCGACCAGGACCGGCAGGTTGCGGTTGGAGTGACTGCTGGCATTTCCCATGCCGCTGCCGAAGTAGACGATCGTGTTATCCAGCAGCGTGCCGTCACCCTCGGAAACCGCCGCCAACTGGTCCAGGAACCGTGCCAGCGCCCGCGTGTATTCGATCTCGATCAACTTCAACTGCTTGATCTTTGCGGGATCCTGGCCGTGGTGACTCAGCGAGTGATATCCGTCCCCGACGCCGTCGATCTGGAAGCGGCCGTTTCCGCCGGGAATGTGCAGCGAGGCGATGCGGGTCGAGTCTGTCTGCAGGGCAAGGGTCATCAAGTCAAACATCAGCTTCATGATGGCCAGTCGTTTGTCCTGGCCATTGTTGGATTTGTTTGTCCCGGGAAATTCCTGCTGCGGCTTGGGCTGGTTGAGCCAGTGCCCGGCCCGTTTCAGACGCCGTTCGGTTTCGTTGATCGCGTTGAGATACTCGCGGAAGCGATGGCGGTCGTTGTGTCCGAGTGTCCGGTCGATCTGCCGTGCACTGGCCAGGACCGCGTCGAGGATACTGCCGCGGGTGTCCAGTTCACGGCGTTGCCGGGACTTTTCGTCGGTCGAGGTCTGTCGGAACAGGTGGTCAAAGAGGACCTGGGGATTGCCGATCCCTCGCAACTTCACACCGTAACGGTTCCAGGACCAGCTGCTGCCACCGCCGACGTCAAGCGACAGCGACGCGAACCGGGTTTCGGAACCGATCCGGTCGGCGGCGTACTGGTCGAGCGAATACATGCCGCCGCGCTGAAAGCTGAAACGCACGCCGGTCAGGAAGGCCTGCACACCCTTGTGGCCGCCCCCCACACCGTGGTCGAGTCCCTCGACGACCGACCAGTGACGTCGGCTGTTCTTCAACGGGGTCAGCAACTCGGTCAACGCGAAGTCGTTCCCGGTTTTCGCGGGGAAAAATGCCGGCGCGTGGACACCGTAGGACGAGCCGATGCAGACCAGCCGACGTGGCGACTGTCGGGGTGATGGTTCCGCAGCGGTTGTCCGGGGACAGGTCGCCTCCAACAGCGGCAGCGCCAGCGTGACGCCGGTGCCGCGAAGAAACGTGCGGCGGTCGAGTTTCCAGGTCGGTGACGGCATGATGTTCTCGTGAGCTGTCTATCTTCTCATCATACCCTGCCGGACAGACGGCATGGAACCCGCGGCACGTCGGGTGTTGACATGCCCACGGTGAACGGGTGCGATGAGTCTTCGATGACAGGTTCCGGGTTTCCGGTGAACGAAGCACAGGGAGAGATGTCAGATGCTGTTGGGCTATGTCAGTGACGAACGGTACGTGGCGCTGCACGATGTGGCCGTGCTGTTTGAGGGGGAAGGTGAGCCCCAGCAGGTTCGGTCCCGTGCCGATGGTTCGATCGTTGCCGATCTGGAACCCGGGGACTACCGGGTGACGTTGAGAAAAGACGGGTACACCGCCAAGCGGTCGTCGCTGACGTGGCCGGTCGGGGAACCGGTGCAGTTTCGGCTGTTGAGTAACAAGCTGGTCGGCTACATGTGGCCCAAGTGGGTCCGTGCGGGCGAGAAGTCCGAGTACCGTGTACACGCTGTCGAATCGTATCGACTCGACCTGTTTCGTTACGGTTGGGACAAGGAGCACGTGCAAACGATCGGCTGGTTCGATGAACACGGTCCATTGGCCACCGCCCAGGTGACTCCCGATGGCGACTACACGCAGACGGGGATCCGCTTCAACAGCCAGGGCTACAGCAACAACCCCCACCATCGACAGTACGTCATCGCTCCTGAACGCTCAGGCCTGTACTACCTGCATGCCCGGACGGTCTCCGACGACTTCTTCACATTCCCCTGGATCGTCGCGCCGGCTCAACCGGAAAGTGACATCGCCGTGCTGGCGGCCAACATCAACTGGAACTGCTACAACAACTTCGGGGGCCGCAGCAACTACATTCATCCCCAGCGATTGCCCGCCACGCCGACGGTCAATGCCCGCCAGGACCTGTTGCGGTACACCAGCGACATCCACATGCAGTTCGCGGTCGAGGATTATAATCCCCTGTCTTTCGACCGTCCCGAGTTGTTCAACCATATTCCCGAGCGGACGCGAATCGACGATCCCCTGGAAGGTCGTTCCGAGTGCCACGTGTTGCCCGCCGAGTGGCGTTTGTTCGGATGGCTCGAGCGTGAAGGTTTTGCCTACGACCTCTACGCCGAGACCCAGTTTCACTTTGGCCAGCTCGACCTCGACAAGTACAAGCTGCTCATCATCAGTGCACATCCGGAATACTGGTCGCAGGAAATGTACTTTCGCTTGAAGGAGTGGGTCTTCGAGCGGGGTGGCCAGCTGATGTACCTCGGTGGCAACGGGTTGAACTGCGCGGTGGAATTTCTCGACGAATCGAGAATCACCGTCAGGAACAGTTCCCAGGGAGGCAGTTCCAGTGACATGGCCAAGATCGGCAAGGAAAGCCGTTTCGACGTCTATTACGAGTCGGAGGCGAGTTTGCTGGGCGTTCGTTGCACCGAGGAGGGCATCATGACCGGGGCACCGTACCGGGCGGTCGATTCCTCGCACTGGGTGTTTGCCGGTACCGGCCTCTCTGATGGTGACATTTTCGGTGAGAAATGCCTGCACATGAGATGTTTCGGCGGTGCCTCGGGGCACGAGACCGACAAGATGTCTCCGAATTCTCCCGAGGGGACCGTGTTGCTGGCCCGGGGCCTGAATCCCGACGAGGGAGGTGCCGAGATCGTCTACCATGAAACCGACAGCGGCGGCGCCGTGTTTTCGGTCGGTTCGATCAGCTACCCCTGTTCGTTGCCGGTCGACGGGAACATCTCGACGATCACCCGTAATGTCGTCGAGCAGTTTCTGGACCGGGCGAAAATGTCCTGACCGATTGTTCGCGTCGGCTGTCGATGGCGGTTTGACTTTGACCAGCGGTACAATTCACGCCTCAGGACCCCTTCAACAACAGGACGAGGACAGGATGATGACGGGACTCGCGATTCAGACGGCCGGAGCGTACGTAGGCGAACTCCCCGATATGCCGATCGAACCTTCGTGGATCATCGAAGGGGCACCGACGGCGCGGGGAACCGTGCTGGTCCAGTCGGCCGACAAGCTGCTCTCCAGCGGACTCTGGAGCTGCACGGCGGGGAGGTTCCGCTGGGAATTTTCCTGGGACGAGTTCGTGCACGTCCTCGAAGGTGAAGCGACGATCACCGAGGAGGGAGGCGAAAGCTACACCTTGCGGGCCGGTGACACGGCACACTTCCCGCTGGGACTTTCGACCCAGTGGCATGTGCCGGAGTACGTCCGCAAGGCCTTCACGCTTCGTACTCCCGAACCGTTCGAGCTCTGATCCAACGCGTCTGAGCGAACCTGGAGCGATCCGATGCACCGCCAGCAAAGACACTGTCGTACCAGCACCGGCCTTTCCCTGCTGCTGGTCCTGCTGCTTGCCTGGCCGTCGGCCGCGGCCGACTGGCCGAGATTCCGTGGTAGCGCCGGGATCGGGGTTTCTGCCGAGACGAAGGTTCCGACCAGCTGGAGCGATACGACCAACTTGAAGTGGAAGCTGGCATTGCCCGGGAAGGGGTTTTCCAGCCCGATCATCGTGGGCAACAAGGTGCTGGTGACCTGTTACTCGGGGCAGGCCAACGCGTTGCGACCCAGCGACAGCCTGAAACGGCACCTGGTCTGTGTCGATCGCCAGCAGGGCAAGGTGGTTTGGAGCAAGGCCGTGGCGTCGGCGGTCCGCGAAAGCCGCGGTGCGTCATTTGGTACCCAGCACGGGTTTGCTTCCCATACGCCCGTCAGCGACGGGGAACGGGTCTACGTGTTGTTCGGCAAGACCGGTGTGCTGGTGTTTGATCTCGAGGGAAAGCTGGCCTGGAAGGCCGCCGTCGGAACCGGGGCCTCGAGGTTCGGCTCGGCTGCCAGCCCGATCGTCTACAAGAACCTGCTGATCGTGGCGGCGAGTGCCGAGAGCAAGTCGATCTGGGCGTTCGATCGCAAGACCGGCAAACCGGTCTGGAAAAACGATTCGACCAACCTCGGTCTTGATCGCAGCTATGCGACGCCGGTGATCGCCAAGAACGCGATGGGCCGAGACGAGCTGGTGTTATCGGTCACCTACGAGACGTGGAGCCTGGATCCGGCGACGGGGAAGTTGAACTGGTATGCCGAGACCGAGGTCGATACGAACGCGTGTCCGAGCGTGGTTGTCCACGAGAACGTGGCTTACGTGATCGGTGGTCGCAGCCCCGGTGGCCGAGCCGCGATCCGGTTGGGAGGAAGCGGCGACGTCACCAAGACGCACGTCCTCTGGTCCAAGACGGGTGGTTCCTACGTGGCCTCACCGGTCTTCCACGGCGGACACCTCTACTGGCTCAACGACCGTGGCATCGCCTTCTGCGTCGATGCCAAGTCCGGCGAGGAAGTCCTGAAAAAACGGGTCGGTGGCCAGTTCTATGCCTCGATGCTGCTGCTGAACAACCAGTTGGTCGCGGTGAGTCGATTCGGAGGAACACGCATCCTGGAGGCCTCTCCCAAGATGACCCAGGTGGCTCTCAACAAGCTCTCCGACACCAGCGACTTCAGCGGGAGTCCGGCGATTGCCGACGGCCAGATGATCCTGCGTTCCGACGAATTTCTGTATTGCATCGAGGGAAAATAGGGCAGACGCAGACGGCAGTTGGGGGGACGAAACGATGAACCTGAGGGTGGGCCGACGACGTTTCCTGGGAACGGCAGCTGCGGCCGCGGTGTCGGCTGTGGGTTCCGGGGCCCTGGCGGCCAGGCCCGGGCAGACCATGAAGACACACACGTACAAGACGGCCGGAAAGCTGGCCATCAAGCTCGACGTGTATCGGCCGGACAAGAGTGGCCGGTTGCCGTTGGCGGTCTGGATCCACGGGGGGGCCTTGATCAACGGTCACCGCGAGGGAATTTCGAGGCGGGTCCGCGACGACCTGCTCGGTGCCGGCTTTGCCCTGGCATCGATCGATTACCGGTTGGCCCCGGAAACCCAGCTGCCGCAGGTGATCGAGGACGTCGAGGACTCGTTCGGTTGGCTGCGTGAGCATGCCGATGACCTGCAGGTCCGATCCGACCGGATCGCCGTGCTGGGTGGTTCGGCGGGAGGCTACCTGACGCTGACGGCCGGTTTTCGTGTCAAGCCGCGACCGGCCTGCCTGGTCCCCTTCTGGGGTTACGGTGACCTGGTCGGTGACTGGTACAGCCGACCCAGCAAGCATGCCCGGCACAACAAGGTCAAGTTCACCGCCGGGCACGCCCGGAAACAGGTGGCCGGAGCACCTGTTTCCGACTCCCGGCAGCGAAAGGGCAAGGGGGGTGACTTCTACAACTGGTGCCGGCAAACCGGTCGCTGGCCGCTGGAGGTCTCGGGTTGGGACCCCCACGAGCAGCCCGAGAAGTTCTATCCCTTCATGCCAGTCAAGAACGTGACGAAGGACTTTCCGCCGACGCTGATGATCCACGGTACCGCCGATACCGATGTTCCCTACGAGCAGTCGGTGATGATGCAGCGGGAATTCGCCAGGCACGGTGTCGTGCACCGGCTGGTGACGATCAAGAACGGTGAGCACGGCCTGGGGGGCGGTGATCCGCAGGCTATCGACAACGCTTACAAGGAGGCCCTGGCCTTCGTCAAGAAGCACGCCGGCTAGGTTGCGGCCGGCTTTTTCTTCTTCCGGCCCTTCTTCCGCCGCCGGGCCTGGTGGTCGAGTGCTTCCCGTTCGGTCTGCTGCCCCCGGTCGCCCTGGGCCTTCATCCAGCGTTGCAGTCGTGCCTTGAGCCGGGCCTTGACCGCGGCCAGTTTCGGATCAGCGGCGAGGTTGTGCCACTCGTGAGGATCGGTCGCGATGTCATAGAGTTCCTCGGCCGGTCGTTGCCGGTACCGCCTGACTTTCTCGCGGGCGTCGCTGTCACCTCCGCGGGCCTTTGCTTCCCAGGACCGGAAGATCGAGGATTTCATGCAGACGTTGCGGAAGGGGACGTCGGGAGTCAGGTTGACGATCAACTTGTAGCGATCCGAGCGGACGCTGCGGATGCCGAAGTGCTCGGACCCGTTGATGATGCCACGGGTGGTCATCAGTCCGAAAACGTGCTGCTTGTGCGCGTCGCGTTTTCCCTGCAGCACCGGCAGGAAGCTGCGTCCGTCCAGTTCCTTCGGCGGGGAGACCCCGGCGGCATCGAGGAACGTGGGCAGAACATCGACATATTCGATCATCGCGTCGCTGGTTGTCCCCGGCTTGATCTGGCCCGGCCAACGGGCGATGCACGCACTTTGCAGTCCCGTGTCGTAGCAGGTCCACTTGCCGAACGGGAAACTCGATCCCTGTTCGCTGACAACCAGTACCAGCGTGTTCTCGGCCAGCCCGTGCTTCTCGAGCAGGTCCAGGCAACGGCCGACCTGGCCGTCGAAGTAGGTGATCTCGGCCAGGTAGGCCACCATCTGCTTGCGGGTTTCGGGGGTGTCGACGAAGTAGGGTGGCAACTTCACTTTCGCCGGGTCGTATCGCGAGCGATCGCCCTTGTTCCAGGGAGAGTGCGGTTCGTTGGAGCAGGCGAACAGGCAGAAGCGAGTCCCCTCGGAGCCGGCCTGGGCCAGCAGCGTGTCGATGGCCTGGAAGTCGGGGTTCTTCTTGCCCGAGTATTCGAAAGGGAACACTGTCCGCGGTGCGATGTGAGTTTTCCCCGACAGCGCCACCCGGTAACCGTGCGGTTTCAGGTAGTGCACGACGCTGCGGGTTCCGGCTTTCGCGAACGCGTGGTTGGGATAGGCGCCGCTTTTGACCGGGTACAGGCCGGTGTAGATGTTGTGCCGCGTGGGCGAGCACATCGGTGCGGCCTGGAAGCAGCGGGTCAGCCGCATGCCCTGGGTGGCCAGCCGATCGATGTTCGGCGTGTGGGCCTGTCCGCCGTAACAACCGATGTCACGGAAAGTGCAGTCGTCGGCAATGATGAACAGCAGGTTGGGTCCTGCCGGTGCCGCAACCGTCGGTGCCGTCGCTGCAACCAGCAGCAGGGAGGACAGTGCCAGGTTTCGGGACAGGGGTCTCTCCCTACTTTGGTTTTGTCGTGGACTTCTTTTTTCGTTTCCGCCGTTTCCGCTCGAAGCGGATCTGGCATCCGAACGCGATGGTCTCTTTTGTCGGGACCTTCTTGCCGGCCAGGACCGCGGCGATGGCGTCGTCGAGGTAACGCTTGCTGACTTTCTTCGGGCTGGGGTTGTTGTCCATCGAACCCATGTAGACGATTTTTCTCTGCTTGTTGAGAACGAAGAACTCGGGTGTGAACAGGGCCCCGAATTCGCGGGCGATTTTCTGGCTGCCGTCGAACAGGTAGGGGAAGGCGAATCCCTTGGTCTTGGCCCGCTTTTTCATCTCCGGCAGGGCGTCCTGGGTCACCTTGTTGACGTTGATCGCGACCAGGGCGACATTTCGCGAGGCAAATTTCTTGTGGAAGGCGATCAGCCGATCCTCGTAGTCGACCGCGTAGGGACAGCTGTTGCACGTGAAGACGACGACGACAACGTCCCTGTTTTTCAGGTCGTCAAGCGAGTGCAGCTTGCCATCCGTTCCGGGCAGCTTCTTCCAGGCCGGCGAAGGGTCCCCGATCTTGCGGACGGGGTTGAATTCGCCGGCGGGAGTCCGAGCCGAAGAAAGGCAGAGGATCAGCAAGGCGATCGAGAGCGTCCTCATGGTCGAGCGTGTCCTGGTTCTTGTGGAGTGGAGAGAAGAATCCGCCACGGTGATTGGCCACGACGTTAAGTTAGACGACCGGCTGGTCTGATGCCACCAGGCCCCGTGGGTCCAGGAACATCCAGGCCACGGCTGCCACGGCGTAGATGCCGACAAACAGCAGAAGAACCGGTTCCCATTGGCCGGTTGAAACGGCCATCCAGGCGACGGCCATCGGGCAGACCGCGGCGCCCATGTTGCCCACCATGTTCATCACGCCGTAGACCTGCTCGGTATGTTCACCCGCCTTGTCGATCGCCGTGGCACTCGAGGGAGGACCGGCCAGCGTCCCGCAGAAGGTTCCCAGCGAAATCAACGCCACGGCACCGACGGCGTCCGCGACGAAATAGGCCGCTCCAATGCAGGCGGCACACGTGGCCAGTGCCAGCACGGAGGTCAGTTGCCGGCTGATCCGTTTGCTGCCGGTTTTTTTCCAGAGAAAATCAACCAGCAGGCCACTGGCGACACAGCCGACCACGACCGACAGCAATGGCAGGGCCGTCAACAGGCCCGATTCACCGGTTGTCACGTTCCGTGTCTCCCGCAGGTACTTGGGGAACCACGTGGAAAAGAAAATGTAACCGGCTCCACGGCAAAACTGCTGTGCGTAAAGTGGCAGCATGCCCGGGTGAACCGCGGTGACGATCCAGGATGTTCCCGCCGAACGGGAAGGCCGTTCGGGGCTCGAACGTCGAATCAACTCGCGTTCGACCGTGTTCACTCCCGGGTGTTCCTCGGGCTGGTTTCGGAACCAGAGATAAAACCAGGCGACAAAGGGCAGGCCGGGCAGGGCGAACAGGACAAAAACCCATTGCCAGGGGATGGCCGGCGTCGTCAGCCAGCCGGTCGTGATGCCCTCGATGGCATAGCCGGTGACGGCCGATCCCAGTGCCCCGCCGATTGACATGAAACTGCCCATCAGTCCAACCGCCAGGGCCCAGCGGGTGGCGGGCATCCAGTGACGGATCATTCCTGCCGAGCAGGGAAAGATCCCGGCCTGGGCAATCCCAAAACCCACCTGCAGTGCGATCAGCGACCAGGCCCCGCCGACGAAATAGAAGGCGGCACAAAAAAACGACCAGATCGTGGCGTAGATCGACAGCATGGCGCGGGGGCCAAAGTGGTTTCCCAGCCATCCGGCCGGGACTTGCGCCAGCGAGTAGGCCAGGAAAAAAGCGGTCATGGCCCAGCCCATCTGGATCTCGTCGATTTCCAGGTCCGCCTGCACATGCTCGGACGCCACGCCCAGGCAGTTGCGGCCCATGTAGGCAATCGTGGCCGCCAGGCAGATGGCGGTCATGACCACGTAACGCTTCCGGCTGGGCAGTTGCCGTGGATCGGGTGAAGGGAATTCCTCCACTTGCGGGTTGGCCATCAAGATGTTCCCGGCTGGTCGGTTTCAAGTTTTGCGGAGCGATCGTCGGGCGTCACAGCCGGTTCGGATTTCGTGGTCGCCCGCTTCCTGTTGGCCAGGTACGCGTGGAGCGATTCGACGGCCAGTCCGTGCAGCATCAGTCGGTGTGCGGCTCCCAGGACCGATTCGGGCACGATCGGATGCCGGTTGTTGACCAGTCCCAGGAACCTGTGATCACCGATCAGTTGCGTGGCGTAGATCGAGATCGTCTCGTCCAGTTGCAGGGAATTGCAGGCACGCCAGAAGTCACTGTCGGTCAGCAGCAACTGGTACAGCGGCGTGTAGATCTCGATGGCCGACTCGAGATCCAGGAAATTAAACCACCCGTTGGGCATTTCCTCGATGGGGAATGCCCCGTCGGTGATACAACTGAAATCCAGTTCGTCGATGGGCTGCAGGTCCAGCCCCTGCTCGTTGAGTTGCCTGTTGATGTTGATGATGAAGTTGTAGATGTTCAGGTCGTGTTGCAGGAACACATTGTCCCTGAGGTCGGCCAGTTTCAGCGGTTGCAGCGGTGTCAACTCGATGTCGACCCCTCGGGTGTTGCTGGCCACGAACGCCAGCACTTCCGAGGCGATGTGGAAGTGCCGCATGATCAGCCAGTTGGCCTGGGGCGAAACGAACCACTTCATTCCCACGTGGATCAGGCGGTGCAGCAGCCACGACGAGGCCGACTTGGGCAGGATCGTCTTGGGGATCGTCAACAGCATCAGCGTCAGGTGAGATGCCGGCCTGATGAAGGGGAGGAGGAACTGTCGCGAGCGCGAGGCCACGTCGCGGAGGAAGGCGGCCTTGGACTCCCTGTTGAGCGGGATGCTCGCGTCGACGTACAACGCGAACCACGGGTCGGGATTGAGGGGATCGTGCTGCGTGTCCTCGAGGTGCTGGATGGCGTTGGATCGACTCATGTCAGAAGTTCCCCAGTTCTTCCAGTTGCAGCAGATACAGCCGCGCGGTGACCTTGGCTGTCTTGACCACGTTCTCGACCACCTCGGGTGTCAGTATGCCTGATTGGACTGCCTGGTCCAGTCGCTGGAAGTGGATGTCATCGCTCTCGGAGTGGTACGTCAGGAAGGTCACCTGCGAGTCATCCAGGTCGAGTTGCTCCTTGATCATCACCGCCCACCGCCGGGCCACCCGGCGGCCCAGGCCCTCGATGATGAACATGGCGCCGATCAGGTCAAATGGATTCTCTCGGCTTGCTCGCCCGAGAACGAATTCCGACAGGGCGGTGCTGCCGATGTTTTTTTCCCCCGACTGGATATCCTCCAGGCGACCGCCAACCGAAACATAGTTCTGTTCGAGCATCTCGAAGTCACGATGCTCGTCGCTGGAATGACCGATGAATGCCGAGCGGATCGGGAAGTTCTCGGTGGTCAGGTTCGAGGCCGCACGGGAAATCCATCGCGAACCGTCGATGACCTGTTGGCGGAGATTGAAGAGCAGTTCCTGGTAGTCCTTCAGCCGCAACTTCCCCTCCCACATCTTCCGGACGATCGGTACCTGATTGAGCCTGTTCTCGAAGTCGGTCCAGACGTGCGACAACTGGCGAACCAGGGATTCCTCGAGCTCCGAACCGCTGGTCTTGATGTCCGGCGGGATGATTTCCTGGTCCGCCGCGGCCGGCCGGGCCGGGATGGAAACCGGTTCGGCCGGCGTGCCGACGACGGTGAATTGCATGTAGCCAAACAGGAAACGGCCGCTCTCGGGCACGATGCAAAAGAGTGTTTGCCCGGGTTCGAGTTGGCCGCTGTAGAAAAGCTCCTCGATCATCAGGAAGGGCGAAGCCGATCCGACGTTGCCCTTGGTGTAGAGATTGGTGAAGACACGATCGAGGGGGATTCTCAGGCCGCCACGGCAAAACAGTTCGTAGGCCTGTTCGCGAAAGACGTGAGACGAGTAGTGGGTCACGTACCAGTCGATATCCCGGGGATTCAGCAGGCCCTCGTCGACGAGGTCAAAGACGCCGTTGACCGTCAACCGCACGACGTCGTCGAGCATCTGGATGTTCTGGCGAAGATTGATGGCGCCGGCTGCCGTGGCCGACTGGCAGTCGTCGTAATCCAGCCAGCCGCGTACCGGGTTCGCGGCCACCTCGTCCTTGGTCCCGACATACATGCAGGGTGGAAACTGGCTGGCGTAGGACTTGAGCTTGATCCAGTCCAGGCGAAGCGAGAGCCCGTGATCGGCCGGTTGGTCCTGCAACAGGAAGGCGCCGGCACCATCGGAGAGCATCCAGCGGAGAAACTCCGTTTCGAAGGGCAACGTCTTCTTGTCACCGAATCCCTGGGCCTCGTAGCGACTGGCCTTGAACAGCCGGCTGGGTAACTCGCTGGCGACGCAGGCTGCGGCTGTTACCCGTCCCGATTCGACCATGGCGGCCGCGTGACGCAGGGCGGCCACCCCGCTGGCACAGATTCCATGCAGTGTGGCAATTTCACACGGTGGCATGTCCAGTTCGCCATGGACCATGCTGGCAAATCCGGGCAGCGGCGTGTCGCCCTGCGACGTGGCTGCCACCAGCAGTTGGACCTCGTCCAGGTCGCAGTCGCTGCGATCGACGGCCGTCCTGATGGCCTCGGATGCCATCCCCGCATTGGAGATCGTGGTTTGCTGGTTGCGGTCAATTGCGTAGTGTCGCGAGCGGATTCCGTTTTGACGCAACACCCGTTCGCGGGCTCGCGAATCCTTGCCGCCGATTCGACCGAGATAATCCTCCATGTCATCATTGGAGATGGGTTCGCCGGGAAGAAACACCCCGGCAGAAGTGACGTAGCATGCTGGAGACACCCGGCGTTCCCTGGCTTCGAGGAAAAAACTGACAATCGTTTCGGCGGGAAATCTCCGAAGATCACACACCCGAATCCTGATTCTACGATGGATTGTCGCCGGAATGGCCCGATTCCTGGTTTGGGGCCAGTAACTAGAGATTCATTGCCGTTTCGATCTCGGGGTCGAGTGGCGGAGGTGGCGAGGCGATCGAGACGACGTAGAAGACCGTCAGCGATGCGAGCAATGCGAGCGCTCCGTTATAGAACAGGTGGGGCAATGTAACCGAGAAGACCTGCAGGCCGACGTTCAGAACGAGGCTGACGATGATCGCGAGGTTGGCCGCCAGCGGGGTGGCCCGCTTCCAGTTGAACCCGATCGCCACGGTTGGCACGATCGCCCCGGCAAACACGCTCCAGCCGATTGCCCCCAGCAGTGCCACCATCTTGCCGCTGGCCAGGGCGACACAGGCGGCGACGGCGGCGATGATCACCGTGGCCGTGCGGGCCCAGAGCAGTTCGTTCCCGAGCGAACGGCCTCGGCAGGCACGCGGGATGTCATGGACAACCGCAGCCGCACCGATATTCAGGAAACTGTCGGCCGTCGACATGATCGCCGCCAGCAGCCCGGCAAAAACGACGCCGGCCAGGACCGGATGCGTGTAGGTCTTGAGAAATTCCGGCGAGGCCAGGTCGGCCTCGGCCAGCGGCGGATGCAGTCCCTCGATCACCAGGGTCCTCATGCACAACCCGATACTGATCCAGAGCAGGGCCGAGAGCAAGAACCCGATCACGGCGATCGGGAACATCCCCTTCACCTCATCGAGCCGGCGGGTCATCATCAGCTTGGTGACAATGTGAGGCTGTCCGCTCAGGCCAAGGACAAACACGAAATACCAGGAGAGGCAGCCGACGATTCCACGGGTTCCCCACGGGGACATCGCCTCGGGGTCGTCGGCCAGGATCGAGGCCGTCATTTCTCCAAGGCCTCCATCAACCGTCGCGACTGCGGTGGCCACCACGAGCAACGCCGCGACAACCATGATGATTCCCTGGATCAGGTCGGTATAAACCGACGCGATGATGCCTCCCGTGACGCAATAGAAAACAAGCACGGCACTGCTGATCGCCATGCAGACGCCCAGCGGCAGTGTTCCGATTGTCGCGACATCGGCCAGGACGCTTTGCAGGACCATCGCCATCGCGAGGATCTGGGTGCCGAGGTAGCCGAGGACACCCAGAAGGATCGCAACGGCCGTCAGCAACCCGGTCGAGGGGCTGTTGTAGCGGGCGACCACGGCGTCGGGCAGAGAGATCGGCCTGGTCACCTCGGCGACAAGCCTCAGTCGCTTGCCGAGCAGGTAGAACATCACGCAGTAGCCCAGTGGCGTCGAGACGATCATCCAGAATGTCCCGGCACCAATCGTGTAGACCAGACCCGGTCCTCCCACGAACCCCCAGCCGCTCATCGTGCTGGAAAAAATCGCCACGCTGGCCACGATGAATCCCAGGTGGCGGCCGGCCATGAAAAAGTCGTCGGCCGAGCGCGTCCGCCGCATCGCCCACAGGCCGACCACGATGCACAGCAGCATGTAGCCGACGATGAAAGCCAGGACGATTTGCGAGCGATCCATGATCGTCGGTTGGTCCGGAAAGTGAGCGGGGCTAGCCGGGTCGGTCGGTCAGCCGGTCGAAACCCGAGGCCGTCGCCTCGGTGACGATCCGTTGGCGAAAGAAAAACACGTAGAGCCCCACGAACAGAAACGGGGCCAGGCCCATGCCGTAGAGTTGCCAGGCCGTGCCGGGTGGGAATCCGGCAAAGAAGGTGGTCGCGGTTGGATCGGAGAGTTGTTGGCGGTAGCTCCAGCACATGGCCGTGAAGATCACCTCGAGGACGAGAGTGGCTGCCAACAGCAGTCGACCCAGGCGGTCGGTCCACCGTGACTGGCTTCCCCAGATCATCAACACACCGACAACGGCGATCATCGTGACGCCAAACAGCCAGCTCCATGTCAACGTGTCCGCGTGTCGCTGCAGGCCGGTGTCGCCCTGCTCCATCCCGGGGACCCGGGCGTGAGCGATCGAGAAACCGGCCTCCGGCTCCGGTGACACCAGAATCCCCAGCGTGGTCACCCACAGGGCGATCAACAGCAGCAGGGGCAGTCGGTCGATCGTGACGGGCTCGCTCATGGTCGGGCATGATAACAGCCACGATCGGTGGCGTCAGGCAGGGGCTTTTGACCGATCGACTCGCTCGACCGCGGCCGCAAGTTTGTCCATGATGGTGCGAACATTTCCCCGCGACGGGTTTTTCCGAGCCATTCCACCAACGGCAGGCACTCATGGTTGATCAACAGGTCCTCGAAGAACTGAAGAAGTACGACACCCCCTCGATCACCAACGTGGTGGCCACCTATCCCGACCACCCGCTTTGCCTGGGCCTGTACAACCCGTGGAGCGAGAACTGGTACACCGACCAGACGATTCACTGCATGTATCCGGAACTGGGTGCCCTGTGTGGCTACGCGGTCACCTGCGTGTTCGGTCTGCCCGACCCCGGTTACTCGCGACTGACCTTCATGGATATTGTCGATGCACTGGACGACTCGCCCCGGCCGACGGTCCTGGCACTCGAGCAGAAATTTCCTCCGGAAATCGCCGGCAGGGTCGGATTGGCCGGTGGCAACATGACCGCCGCGATGCAGGCGCTGGGCTGTGTCGGCTGCATTTCGAACGGGCCGTCCCGCGACATCGACGAGATCCGGCCGATGAAGTTCCAGTACCTGCTCAGCGGGATCACTCCCGGGCACGGGGCCCAGGCGGTTCACTCGGTCAATACCCCGGTCCACATCGCCGGAATGGACGTGGCGCCGGGCGAGATCATCCACATGGACGAGAACGGGGCGTGCAAGTTTCCCGCGGATCGGGCCGCGGAAGTGCTGGCCAACGTCAAGGCACTGCTGGAAGAAGAGGGCGACCGGATCGGGAAACTCCAGAAGGCGACCACCGCCGCTGAAATCCGGGCGATATTTGGTGGCAAGGGTTATGCCGCCGGAGACGAGCCGGACTCAGAATCCTAGCCACGAATCCGGCGCCAACACCGCAGCCAACACCGCAGCCAACCGGACCCGGTTCAACGCGATCGGGTCGACGTCCAGCCTCCGATCGTGATGTCATCAACGGCCAGGGTGCCGACAAACCGCTTGGCGCCGCTGAACCACAGGCCGGTCGCCGTGCGGGATTTCGCGTCTTTTCCGGCACCGGCGAACGCGAACCAGTCGGTGCGTTTCTTGCCACGACCTCGGTGCTGGGCAACGCCATCGATCTTGAAGCGGAACCGCCTTGTCGTTGGATCGATCTCGAATTCCAGGAACATCCACTGTTTCAGCGGGCCGAAGAGGTCCCGGTTGTCCTTGCCGGACACGCTCATGCCCACCATGCGGTGCCCTCCCTGTTCCCAGGCCGAACAACTGACCGAAAACAGTGGGGCGACGCCGAAGCTGGCCGAGTCGATTGCTTCGGGGAAGTCGCAGGCCAGCCAGAAGCTGAGATAGTAGGGCCGATCGTGCCGGATCCCCGACAGCGGCAGTGATGCTCCTCGCGTTCCTCCCGGGGAACTGTCGAGGATGCGGGCATGCCGACCGCCGCTGGTCGTCTTGCCCGACAGGCCGTGGCGCCCCTTGCGAATCATGTAGTTCGGTCGTTCCTTGATCCCGCTCCAGCGTGTCCGGGTCGATGGGTCGAGTAATCCGACAAGCGATTCATCGGTCCGGTACGGTTCCCGCTCGAAATCGACCTGCACGCGGACATTGTCCGACCGTGGCTTGTAAGCTGCTGCCGGCCGGTGGAGTTGATCGGCCGTGGGCGGCCGGCCTCCCGATCGCACCTGCCTGGTCGCCGGTCCGGACAACGCATCGTCGAGATCGACGTGGCCGCCCGACGGGCCGGCCACCGCCGCCAGGCTGTACAACAGTGCAAAGACATTCTTGACGGTCCGGCTTGTTGACCAGGTGGTCTGCTCGACTCGACCCGTCTCCGAGAAGTGTCCTCGTCCCTCCGCTTCGATCTTGCCACCCCCGATGAACGTGTTTTTCCGGAAGTGAATGTGGCTGGCCGGGCAGGTGACCTCTTCCCAGGAGAATCCGCGGCGATTGGCCGAGAACAGGTTGTTCTCCAACAGCATCTCTCGAAAACCGCCCGGACCGCCGCGCTTGATGCGGGCGATCATCCCGCAGTTCAGGACGGTGTTGTTTCGCCAGGTGTTGTTGCTGCCCGAGTAGATCTCCCAGGCCAGCGTGTTTTCGAACAGCAGGTTGTTCTCGAAGCGATTGTTCGAACCCGAACGGTTGCTCATGGCTTCGGCTCCCGAGCAGCGGAACACCACGTTGTTTCGGATCGTGTTACTGCTGCCCTTGCCCTCGATGCCGTCGATGCAGTCGTAGATGATGTTGTGTTCCACCAGCGTGGGGCAGTACAGCTGGATCGCGGTGTTGTTGCCGGGCCGGTTGCCGCGACGAAACACGTTGTTGCGGATGACGGTTCCGCGGAAGGCCATTTCCCGCCCATTCTGGCTGACCTTGATACATGAACTGGAGCCATGGCCGGTCCAGTCTTCGAACAGGCAGTGTTGGATCCGGTTGTCCCGGTGATCACCGGTCTGGCGAATCCAGATCCCTTTGCAGGCAAACTTGCGGCCGAATTCACGAAAGCGGCATCGTCGCAGGGTGTTTCGTTTGCCGTAGATGTTGACGATGGCGCCGCCGTTCTGACCCGACCAGCTCAATCCATCGACAACCGTGTCGTTGCACTTCAGGGTCAACCGTCCTGTGAGTGTCAGTTGGCCCGGCCTGGCTGCAGACAGCGTGATCCGGTCACGCGTGACCGTGACATCCTCGTCGGATGACCCCGCAGCCACAACGATCCGGTCTCCGGAAACAGCCAGGGCCAGTGCCGCGGAAATCGTCGCCCGGGGGCTTGCCTTGTCGCCGTTTCCGCTGTCGTCACCACGGCGGGGATCCACGTGAATCGTCCGGGCCCACAGTGGATCGCAGACAATCATCGAGAAACTTGCGATGACGATCAGCGGGATCGCCTTCATATACCCGCCGAGGGACGTACCCGGGCGGCAAATGAATGACCACAACCGCAGACTTTCTTCCGGACATGCTGCAATGTCTTGCACTTTGGGCAGACCTTCTGCCACGGCTTGGCACTGCCGGCCGACTTCACGGTTTTTCTTGCCCGGCTATCCGGCCTGCTTCGTTTCACTCGCTTTTCGTCAGCCTGTTGCACCGCGCATTGGGGATGGACTCCGGCAATTGAATAGCTGACTTCGCCACAGACCGGGCAGCGTTCATGTTCTCGATGCGAAATCAGCGGCGGCGGTTTTTTGTGAGGCATCGGCGAAGGGCTTTCTATTTCTTGAAGCGTGAGAACTCGAGGCGACGAAGCCTCCCTCAGATCACTCGCACATTCTTGGCGCAGGGTCCTTTTGGTCCTTGTCCGACACTGTAGGAGACCCGTTGTCCCACGTTCAGTTCCTCAAAACGCATTCCCTCCACCGACGAACTGTGGAAGAACATGTCTTTCCCGGTTCCATTCTCGATAAAACCGAATCCCTTGCCGGTGATTCGTTTGATCGTGCCTTCCGAGATGCGTGTTGTCCACGGTTTCCCTTTTCGTTGCCGCCTCTGTTTGGGACTGCCTTGCCGGGTCGGTGTGCCGGTTGAATGAGCCGGGGTGGGCCGCTGGGCATTCGAGTTGTTCGCGGCCTGTTGTTGCGATGCGCCGTTTTGCCGGCCCTCGCTTGATGGCCCGGGCAGTTCCTTGGCGACCGGAACCTTCTGGCCGATCAACCGCTCGATCGCCTGCAATTCTCGGCGTTCGCGGGCACAGCAGAAGGTCAGCGCAACCCCCTCTGCTCCAGCACGACCCGTGCGACCGATCCGATGAACGTAGCTCTCTGGTTCGACCGGGATATCGAAGTTCACGACGTGCGTGATTCCATCGATGTCAATTCCCCGTGCGGCAACATCTGTCGCAACCAGTACCCGCACCTGCTTGCGTCGGAATGCTTCCAGCGCCCGCTGCCGGGCGTTTTGCGACTTGTTGCCGTGAATCGCGGTGGCCTGGATCCCATGTTTGACGAGTTGCCTGGCAAGCACGTTCGCGCCGCGTTTGGTCCTGGTGAACACCAGGGCCTGCTCAACATCAGCTGACCTCAGGGTGCTTCGCAGCAACTCCTGCTTGCCACTGCGTTCGACGAAAAACACCCGCTGCTCGATTTTATCGACGGTGGTGGATTTCGGAGTGACGTTGACACTGACCGGGTTCTTCAGCAGCTGCTTCGAGAGTTCGATGATCTTCGGCGGCAGGGTGGCCGAAAAGAACAGCGATTGCCGTTGCTCGGGCAGGTGACGAATGACCCGCTTGATATCCGGCAGGAAGCCCATGTCGAGCATCCTGTCGGCCTCGTCGAGCACAAACATCTCGAGGTTCTCCAGTTCGATGTGCCCCTGGTTCATCAGGTCGAGTAGCCGGCCCGGGGTGGCGACGAGAACGTGTGCTCCCCGGTTCAAGGCTTTCACCTGGTTCCCCTGGCTCACCCCGCCATAGACCAGTGCATGGCGAAGCCGGAGATGCCTGCCGTATGTCGCAAAGCTCTCCCCGATCTGGATTGCCAACTCTCGCGTGGGGGCCAACACCAGCACAAAGGGGCGATTGGGCAAGGCCTTGCGGTTTCGTTCTCCCAGCCGGTTAAGGATTGGCAAGGCAAACGCGGCCGTCTTGCCCGTCCCGGTCTGGGCACAGCCCAGCACATCACGTTCTTGCAGCGCGGCGGGAATCGTCTGTGACTGGATCGGGGTCGGTGTTTCGTATTTTTCATCAAGCAGTGCCTGTCGCAACGGCGCGATCAGGTCAAGTTCTTCAAAGCTCTTCAATGGTCTTTCCTGAAAACAGAGTGTCATGAAAATCCGCGTGCCGGGACGGACCCGGTCTTCACGGTTCTTCAAATCGGAGGATGAGTGCGATCAACGACGACGTGGTCGTCCATTTCGCCCGACAGCAAACGGCGGGTGTGGAAACAGACGAGACGGCTCGCCAACTCCCCGGGTGTTCGCCCAGGTGCAGCAGGTGAGACCGGTCCCATCAAGAAGCAAACGCCGCTTCAACGAGAATCCCGGGCAAACAAGAAAGTCCCAGGTTTCGATGCGCCCACTATGACGCCGGCGGCTTTCCAGAGCGGCTCACTCGACCGATGGTTGGCAGCAGAATTGTACGGCGAAGATGCCGACATTGGATTGAACGGAGTTGAAAGAGGATCCAGCTCTGCCAGAAAACCCCGCCTGGTCGGAAAACGCCCCCATTCACATGGACAGCGTTACTCGCTTGCTTCCGACCGCGTCGACTCGTCTTTCCCGTAGGAAATCAGAAGTCTCAGGAAAGCATAGCTTCTGGCGTTGGTTTCGCCAAGGCTCGGGTCCCACGTGGCGCGAGTTGACGGCGACTTTGATCGGGGACTGACCGGCCTGCTTGAACCGTCGGGATCCTCTGGTGAGACTGGGAGCTGATGCGGCAATCTGCATCTTTGCGAAGCCATCGGATGACCAGCCATCCAGAAACATGAGAGTTCCCAGGTCAAAGGGCATTTTGTGTGTGATCTTTGCTGTGCCGACAACCGGAAACCCGCGATGAAGGCACTGGTCGTGTTGCTGCTGATCACGTGGATGGTCGGTTGCCCGGCCGGGCCGCCGGTTCAGCCCGTGGTACCCGATGGTGCCCACGTCCCCCGGGCACTGCTGACACTGAAAGAAGAAGGCCGGACCTACAGCGTGGCGTTTAGCCCCGACGGTCGGCGGCTGGCCTCGACCAGCCAGGCCGGGACAGTGAAGGTCTGGGAGGCATCCACCGGCAAACAACTGCTCGCGCTGGAAGGAGACGGCGACTGGGTTCGCAGCGTGGCGTTCAGTCCCGACGGCAAGTGGCTGGCCTCGGCCAGCCATGACGATGCGGTGAAACTGTGGGACGCGGTCACCGGCCGGGAATTGCTCAGGCTGAAAGGACACACCGCTGCCGTGCCCCGCGTGACGTTTCATCCGGATGGAACACGGCTGGCCTCGGCGAGTCTTGACAGGACGATCAGGGTCTGGGACACGGCCACCGGCGAGGAACTGCTCACACTGAAAGGGCACACCGGCCCGGTCAACGGTGTGGCCTTCAGTCCCGACGGCAAGCAACTGGCCTCGGCCAGCCGGGACGGGACGCTGAGGTTGTGGGAGACCTCCGGCGGCCGACAACTGCTCACGCTCAACGGGCACGTCGGCACCGTGACGGCCGTAGCGTTCGAACCCGGCGGCAAACGCCTGGCCTCGGCCGGTAATGACAACACGGTCCGGCTGTGGGAGGTGGCCACGGGCCGGCAGGTCCTCTTGATGGAAGGACACGCCGACTGGGTTCGCAGCGTGGCGTTCAGTCCCGATGGCCGGCAATTGGCCTCGGCCGGCAATGACGGCAGCGTGAAGTTGTGGGAGGCTTCAAGCGGTAAACAACTGCTCTCGCTGGAAGAACACACCGACTGGATTCTCGGCGTGACCTTCAGTGCCGACGGCAGGCGGTTGGCCTCGGCCAGTTACGACGCAACGGTCAAGGTCTGGAAGGTCAGCCAGGGGCAGCGGTCACTCACACTGCCGGGACACGTCGGCGGCGTCTCCGGTGTGACATTCACGCCCGACGGCACACGCCTGGCCTCAGCAAGTCTCGACGGAACAGTCAAGGTCTGGGACGCGGTCACCGGCCGGCAGCAACGGACCTTCCGGGGTCATTCGGGTGCTGTCCACGACGTGGCGTTCAGCCCCGGCGGCAAGCGATTGGCCTCGGCGAGTCTCGACAGGACAATCAAGGTCTGGGAAACGGCCACCGACAAGGCCCCGTTGACCATCGAGGGCCACGCCGGCATCGTTTTCAGCGTGGCATTCAGCCACGACGGCCGCCGACTGGCCTCGGCCGGTGATGACACGGCGGTGAAGCTCTGGGATGCGTCCACCGGGAAAGAGCAACTCTCCCTGAAAGGTCATGCCGGCGTTGTTTTCAGCGTGGCGTTTGACCCCGGCGGCCAGCGACTGGCTTCGGCCGGTGAGGACGCGACAGTCAGGGTCTGGGACGCGTCGTCCGGAAAAGAGGTCCTTATCCTGAAAGGGCACACCGCCCCGGTCGAAAGTGTCACGTTCAGTCCCGATGGCAAGCGGCTGGCCTCGGCCGGTGACGACACGACGATCAGGGTCTGGGAAGTGTCGACCGGGAAAGAGGTTCTCGCGCTGAAAGGACACACCACCGCGGTCTACTCGGTGGCATTCAGTCCCGACGGCAAGTGGCTGGCCTCGGCCGGTCTCGACAAGACGATCAGGGTCTGGGAGCTGGCCGGCGGCGAAGAACGCCTGGTCTTGAAAGGACACACCACCGCGGTCTACTCGGTGGCATTCAGCCCCGACGGCGAGCGGTTGGCTTCGGCCAGTCTCGACAAGACCGTCAGGCTCTGGGACGTGTCGTTGGCCAAGTCGAACCAACTCTCCCGGCAATAGGCAACAAGCCGATCCTGCCCCGGGGTATTGTCCCGGTGCCGACAGCCCGGCACCGGGCGGTTTGTCACGTCAGCAAGTGGTGCGAAGCGCCGGGTTCTCTCAGGCGTCGACAACCTCGAGGTGATCTGTCTGGAACTTGATCAGGTTGACACTGAACCAGAAGGAATAGATCCCGAGGGTGACTATCGACAGGATGAGGCCCACGAGGTGGATCCCAAAGAGCTCGCCCCCGGTCCCGTTGAAGTTGACCCGAAAACGACTGCCGTTCTGGGTTGAGACCTCGGTGTTGCCGTAGGTGAACTTCATCAGATTCACCTGGAACCAGAACTGGTAGATGCCCAGGGTGACGATCGTCAGAAGGTAACCGACGATGAATGTCACGAACAGATCTCCGCCGGTTCCGGTGAATTTCAATGTCAGGGCCTTGGAGCCGTCGACCGAGATGACCGTGTTGTTGTAGAAGAAGCCGATGATCTTGCAGATGAACCACGGGGAATAGATACCAACCGTCACGATTGTCAGGAGCATCCCGACAAACACCTCGCCGAAGAGTTGACCGCCGGTTCCTGTAAACGTGGCTTTGACCGGCCTGCCGTCGGGTGTTTTCGCGTCCGAGTTCTCGACGAAGAACTTGAACATGTTGACGTAGTACCAGAATCCGTAGATGCCCAGGGTGATGATCGTCAGGAGCCAACCGATGATCAGATCCACGAACAGCTTGCCCCCCGTCCCGCTGAACGAGAACGTGACGGTGTTGCCCTGGCGGTCGTTGAGGTTGGTGTGGCGGCTGTTCCATCGGGTCATTCGACAGATGAACCAGGGCGAATACAGTCCGAAGGTCACGATCGTCAGGATCAACCCGATGAACGTTTCGCTCAACAATCCGCCGCCGGTTCCTGTAAACTGAAAACTACAGGGCACGCCGATCGCGGCTTGGCCACTGCTTGCCGGTTGCGGTGCCTCCGCGGCGGCTGCCGGACTCGCCGAGGGAATTACCAGGGCCTGGCCGCAGGCGGGGCATTGAACACTCTTGCCGGCCTGTTGATCCTCGGTCTTCAGACTTTTTCCACAACCATGGCAGTCAAATTGGATAACCATTGTTTTCTCTTCAAGACACGGTGACCTGTTCAGGGTGATCCCAAACCGGGCTTTGTTTCCGCCTGATTCCGCAGCCTTCTAGCATGTCGAAGCTGTTTGCGTCCATCCTGAAACTCGTCGGGCAAGGTCCTGAATGTGGCGGCCTTCGTCGGAGGACATGAATCAAGACCCGTGTTGGACCTCGATGTCGATAGGATCAAGCAGATTTGTGAATAACTGGTTTCGGATTGTCTCTCATGCATGAATCGACGCTGAAGAAGCTGCGTTTCCTGCCTGTCGTTGCCGCCGTACTCGTGGCCGTGGTGATCTGGTGGAACTTGCGGGCCGCTTCCAACCAGGTCCGGTTGGTATTCTCCACGGGTTCGGAAGTCGGCCTGTATCACCGCCTGGCGTCCCAGATGAGGGACGTTATCGAGGCCAACCATCCCGATATTCTCGTGCAGTTGATCCAGAGTGCCGGCAGCAACGAGAACATCACGCGGATTGATCGCGGTCAGGCCCAGCTCGCGCTGGTACAAAACGACGCCAGGGGCGGAAATTCGGTCCACAGCCTGGCTTCGCTGTACCCCGAGGTGTTGCACCTGCTGTGTCGCGCCGATGCGAACGTCGCGTCGTTGTCCGACCTGTCGGGCCGCCGCATCGGTGTCGGTGCGGTTGGCAGCGGGACCGAACAGGTCGCGACCAATCTGCTGCAGTTTGCCGGTGTGACTCTCGAGAAAGGCCAGGTCCGGCACGGAGCGTTTGGCGAGGCGGTCAATCAGCTGAAGGCCAAAAAAATCGATGCCGCTTTTGTCCTGACCGGCCTCGGTGCCGAGATCATCCGGCATGCGTTGGCAGACGGCCAGCTGGAACTTGCGCCCATTCAAATTCAGCCCGACGACAGCACCGATCCGGAAGTCATCAGCCGTACACTCACCGCGGGGTTCCAGGTTCACTACCCGTACGCCTCGTCCCACACCATTCCACTGATGGCCTACAATGGGCGGCCCGTCTCGCCGGTGCCGTCGTTGAGCGTACAGGCCGTGCTGGTCTGCCAGGAGGACGTTGACGCGGAGATCATCGAACGGATCACCCGGACACTGTTCAAGCAACGTGCCGTGCTTTCCCAGAAAGAAACGGCCTTCACCCATCTTGATGAACAGGGCGCCCAGCTCGGGCTGCAGTTCCCGTTGCATCAAGGGGCCGAGAATTTCTATCGGCGCAAGGAGCCGGGATTCCTCAACCAGCACGCCGAGACGATGGGATTTGTCCTGACGCTGGCATTGCTCTCCTGGAGCGTCATCGTCTGGTTCCAGCGCTGGTATCTGCAACGCCGCAAGAACCGTGTCGACACGTACTACAAGGCGATCGACGAGGTGATTATCCGCCTGCCCGATATCACCCGGTTCGAGGAACTCGTGGAACTGGAGTCCGAGCTGACCCGGATCGACCGCCGGGCTTCTGACGAGTTGATCCAGGAAAAACTTGCTGCCGACGAGTCCTACGTCATCTACCAGAACATGCTCAACGGTTGTCGATCGATGCTGCAGCAGGCCCGCGACCGGCTTCCGGATTCCCCGGAAACAACACCGGATCGTCAACCCGCCGGATAGACGCAATCAACCCCCGATCGTTGTTCCACAGGAAAATACCGAGGACTCCTCATGCGGTTGTTGGTCCTGGCACTTTTGCCGTTGGTCGTGACGTGTAGCGCCCCGGCGGCCGAGCGTCCCAATATCGTCCTGATCATGGCCGACGACCTGGGTTTTTCCGACATCGGTTGTTACGGCAGCGAGATCAACACGCCACACCTGGATGCGCTGGCCGCTGGTGGTTTGCGGTTCACGCAGTTCTACAACACGGCAAAGTGCCACTCCTCTCGCGTGTCGCTTCTGACCGGTCTCTACTGTGACCAGGCGGGTGGGGCTCGTCTGAGCCGTGGAACGACGATCGCCGAGGTGCTGGGGCGGGCGGGGTACTTTACCGCCATGGTCGGCAAGTGGCATCTTGACCAGCAACCGACCGACTTCGGGTTCCAGCGCTACTGGGGCCATCTCTCCGGCGCCACGAACTTCTTCACCGGAGACAACACGTTTCGGCTGAACGGGAAAAAATGGCAGGTCCCCGTGACACTCAATGGCCGACCCTTCTACACCACCCACGCCGTGAGCGACTTTGCGTTGAAGTTCCTTGACGAGGCGACTGCAGCCGGGAACCCGTTCTTGCTCTACGTTGCCTTCAATGCCCCGCACTATCCGCTGCAGGCTCCCGAACAGGCGGTACGGAAATACGATGGTCGCTACGACCGTGGCTGGGATCAGTTGCGACGCGAGCGGCATCGCCGTCAGATCGAATCGGGCCTGCTGCCGGCTCGCTGGAAGCTCAGCCCTCGACCTCCGCACATTCCCGCCTGGAACAGTCTCGACGAGAAGCAGCGGCAGTGGGAAGCGGACCGGATGGAGGTGTTCGCGGCAATGGTCGATCTGCTGGACCAGAACGTGGGACGGCTCGTGGCCGGCTTGAAGCAGAAGGGCATCTTCGACAACACGCTGATCCTGTTTTGTTCCGACAACGGAGCCTGTCCGTTCGAACGTACCCGGGGCCGCTACAAGAAGCCGTGGGACCCCAGGTCCTACTGGACCTACGATGCCAGTTGGGCCCACGTCGGCAACACGCCCTTTCGTCTCTACAAACAGAACCAGCACGAGGGGGGGATTTCTTCTCCACTGATCGCCCACTGGCCGAAAGGGCTGAAACCCCAACCCGGATCCGTCACCCGTCAACCGGGCCACCTGGTCGACCTGATGGCGACCTTCGTCGATGTGACAGCGGCCGAGTACCCTCGCCGCATCGGCACCCGGCAGATCGATCCTCTGCAGGGTCGGTCGTTGCTGCCGGTTCTTCGAGGTGCCACCCGGCAGCCGCACCCGACACTGTATTTTCACTTCGGTACGGATCGCGCCCTCAGGCAGGGACCGTGGAAACTCGTCTCCGCCAAACGCGGTCGCTGGGAACTCTACAACCTCGACGCGGACCGCACGGAACTCCACGACCTGTCGGCCCAACAGCCCAAGCGGGTGGCTTCGATGTCCGGAGAGTGGTTCCGGATCGCCCGCGACGTCGATCGTCTCGGCCGCCGCGGGCTGGCTCCGGTCCGCGAGAGGCTCTCCCCGCTCAATTTTCGCCGGGACACCAGTTCAGGATCCGCTGCCACCCGCAAGGCGAACAAGAAAAAGCGGAAGGCAAGAAAGAAAACGGACAAGAAGTCACCGGAAAGGCAGCGACCATGAAACCATCGACATTTGCGATCATCCTCGGCGTGGTGATCCTGATGCTGTCGCCTGTCGGGATCCTGTTTCCTCGCGGTTATCTCGACGGCCTCCGGGAGTTTGCCAACGCCGGTCCGCTGGTTCATTGTGTGATGGTCAGCTGGGCCGTGATGGCGGCCTTGCTGCTGTATCAACCACGTTCCAGCGAGGCATTCGAAGAGCGCTGCATCCGGTTTTTCGCATGGTTGATATTGATCAAGTGCCTGGTCCTTTTCTGGCGGCCGGATGTCATGATCTGGTTCGTCGACAACCTTCCTCTCGGGCTGATCCGATGGGGATCCATCGCCGATGCTGCTTTCGGTCTCTGGATGTTCTGGATGGCAAGAAAACTGACGAGTGTGAAATGACGATATTCTCCCGATTTCGATGGGTTCTTGGCATCCTGGTCATCGGGGCCGGACTGCTGGACACGCCCCGGGTGGCCGCGGATTCGAAGGCCGACTGGGCCAGGATGAGAGCGATCGTTCCGCGAGGATATGTCTGCCGGTCCACGAGTCGCCCGCCGAAGATCGATGGCCGGCTCGATGATCCGGCCTGGGCGGCGGCGGCCTGGACAGATCGTTTCGTCGACATCGAGGGCAAGTCAAAACCGAAACCGCGTTTCCTGACCCGTGCGAAAATGCTCTGGGACCACGAGTTCTTCTATATCGCCGCCGACATGAACGAACCCCACGTCTGGGGAACACTCACCAGGCACGATTCGGTGATCTTCCACGACAACGACTTCGAGGTCTTCATTGACCCCGACGGAGACACCCACGAGTACTACGAATTCGAAATGAATGCTCTGAACACCGGCTGGGATCTGTTCCTGCCACGGCCCTACAAGGACGGAGGACGGGCGGACAACAGCTGGGAGATTCCGGGCCTGAAAACTGCTGTTGATGTTCGAGGAACGCTCAACGACCCCTCGGATGTCGATCGGGGCTGGTCGGTCGAGATCGCGATTCCCTGGAAGGTGCTGGCTCGGTCCGCGAACCGGAAATCGCCCCCCGCCCCGGGTGACCAGTGGCGGGTGAACTTCTCGCGGGTCGAATGGCGACACCTGCTCAAGGACGGCAAGTACGCGAAGGTTCCCGGGAAACGTGAAGACAACTGGGTCTGGTCGCCCCAGGGAATCATCGACATGCACCGGCCGGAGAAGTGGGGCATCGTGCAGTTTTCCGACGGCAAGACGGCCACCCGCTTCCGACCTGACCCGGCCGGTCCGGCGCGGACGGCCCTGATGACCATCTATCACCACCAGAAGTCCTACGTTGGCAAACACCGCAAGTGGGCCGGATCGCTGGAGGACCTTGGCCTCGGCTCCGAGAAGTGGACTGGCCTTTCCCGGCGACCTGTCATCAGGTTGACCCCGAAGGGCTACGTGGCGACAGTCGAAATTCGAACAGCCGGCGGGGAAACCCAGCGCTGGCAGGTCCGCTGGGATTCCCGGTTGTCGCGGGTGCGATAGTGGCAAGGTCAGCCGGTCGGGAGCATCCCGGCAATGGCAACGGCCAACAGGGCTCCCACGACGGGGCCGACGACCGGCACCGGTGAGTATCCCCAGTCGCTGTCACGTTTGCCGGGGATCGGCAGGAGGGCGTGAGCGATTCTCGGTCCAAGATCGCGGGCGGGGTTGATCGCGTGACCGGTGGGGCCGCCCAGCGAGAGACCGATCGCAAAGACGACCAGGCCAATCTCCAGGGCCCCGATCGAACCCAGGCCGACCTCGACCGACTTACCGTCACCCAGCTGAAAATTCGCCGGTACGTGAAGAAGCACCGCCAGCAGCAGTACCGTTGTCGCGATGATCTCGCAGAGGAAGTTGGTGGGAATGTGGCGAATGGCCGGACCGGTACAAAACGTCGCCAGCTTGCCCTCGGCGTCGTCGGTGGCGGCGTAGTGAGAACGGTAAGACAGGTAAACCAGGACGGTACCGACGACGGCTCCGATCATCTGGGCGGTTACGTAACCGGGAACCAGAGCCCAGTTGAACTTGCCGGCCGCGGCCAGGCCCAGGGTGACCGCGGGATTGATGTGAGCGCCGCTGATTGTGCCCACGCAGGCCACGGCAACGAAAACGGCAAACCCCCACCCGGCACAGATGACGATCCAGCCACTGGCGTGCCCCTTGGTCTGCTTTAACACGACATTGGCGACGACGCCGTTACCCAGCAGGATCAGTATTGCCGTGCCGATGAACTCGGCGAAGTACTCCATCATGGTCTCGGCCTCCTTGCTGGACGGCAGAGATGGTACCCCGATCGGACGCGCCGGGGCAATTACCCGGGGGGGGTGGTTGTGAGAAAAAGGGTCGGTCCCGGGAGGTCAGCCCTGCTGGCGTGGAGAGGTCCCGTTGAGGAATTCTTCGAGATTGGTCCAACCATCGAAGTCGTGATCCATTGGACCATCGGTGGGATCGTGAGGATCGAGAAGATAACGGGTCTCCCAGGTATCCGAGATTCCATCATGATCCTGGTCCGGGTAGCTCTCGACAGTTTCTGCCGGCACAAATCCCCCGGCTGCCTCGGCGGCCGTTGACGGTCGCTGGTTGTGGGCGGGTCCCGTACCCGAAACGACGTCGTCAAGCAGGTTTTCGTCGATCGGGTCGCGGTTGGCCACCCGGTCACCGTTTTCATCGAGTCGGATGCTGGCCCCGATGTTGGCCAGCGGCTCGGTCGCGAGCAGGTCGTTCGCGTCGACGACGGTGATCGGGATGTCGGGCTCGGGCAGTGGAACCTGTCGCTGCAGGCGGTGCGGGAGCTCGTTGACGGGTTCATCGACCCGGACATAGTGATTACTGATCATGCTCCAGTTCTCGGCCGTGGAATCCAGCAGGCCCAGGTCCGGTGCCAGGTTTCCCGCGATGTAGATCGAGGCATCGGGAAACACCACCTGGTTGTCGGGCAGTGTTGTCGCGTGGAAAAGCAGTCGATCTGAACTGACGTTTGACTGTGGGCCACGCAGGAACAGGTTGCCGATCCAGTCGATCTCGGTTTCATCGGCCGTCGATCCTGCCCGTGCTCTCCAGTTGTAGACCACGTTGTTGACGACCTTGACACCACGGGCCATGACCCGCGGGTTGCGGTGCGTGTTGTGGACGAAGACGTTTCCGTGCAGGTCAATTTCTGACACCTGTCGCCAGCTTTCGTCACTCCTGCGGCCGCCGACCAGGACACCCATCGCGGCGCCACGGCCCGTGTCGAGTGACGGGCCGATCAACGAATTCTGGATCGTGACCCGCCGGATCGGCAGCCCACTGCCGGAGTAAATATCGATGGTCTCGTCGGTTCCCCAACTGACCGACACGTGATCGATCAGCACATCGGTGCTAGCACCTCGAATCCGCAGCGAGTCGCCCCCCTCGCCAACTTCTCCTCGCCGAATTCTCAGGTAGCGGATGATCACGTTGTGGGTGTCGATGGTAAGCACCCCGTGCAGTTGGCCTCCATTCTGGCCGGCGTAGGCGAGAGTGATGCCGTCGCCGGGTGCGGTTTGGCCGGCGATGGTGAGATCTGGACTGGAGATCTCCAGTTCACGGAGCAGAGTGATCACGCCACCCACCCGAAAGACGATCGTCCGTGGCCCGGTTTCCTGGACCGCGGCACGCAGGCTGCCCGGGCCCTGGTCGTTGAGATTGGTCACCTCGATGACCCGACCTCCCCGTCCGCCGGTGGTTGTTGCCGCGTAGCCCTCGGCTCCCGGAAACGCGGGGACCACGACCGACGTGTTGCTGATCCGGGCGACGAGTTCATTCACGGAATTGTCGTGAAGCAGGTCGTGTGCCCCGGCTTGAACCGATCCGCTGTCGAATTGTCCCGGTTGGAAAAACCAGTCGCGACCCGATCCGCCTCGAAGGTCATCCGGCTGAAGGTCGTTGTGGACGGTCGAACCCTCGGCGAGATGCAGGTCTTTTCCAGCGTCTGCGAGGCGACCAATCCGGTCGAGGTAATCGCCGGATGTTGTCCAGCCTGAAAGCAGTTCGCCGAGCTGGTTCGGCCGCGAGTCGTAGGCTGTCGTGGAACCGATGAGCAGGTCCTGGCCCGCTCCACCCCACAGTTGGTCCCGGCCGGCTCCGCCGATGATCAGGTCCTGGTCGTGGCCACCCTGCAGGTGATCGTCGCCGCGAGAACCGACGAGGAGATTGTTGCCGGAGTTCCCGGTGATGTGGTCATTGCCATCGTTGCCAAACAGGGAATCCGCTCCCGAATGGCCCCTCAACGTGTCATCGCCGGTTCCGCCGTCCAGGGAATCGTGGCCCGCTCCGCCGAAAATGTGATCGTTGCCGGGTCCACCACGCAGCCGATCATGACCACCCCGGCCATTGATCCGATCGGCTCCCGGACCTCCGTCGATGCGGTCATTGCCGGTACCGCCGACGATGAGATCGATACCCCCGTGTCCCCGGAGCCGGTTCTGTCCGGAACCCGCCAGCAGGTGATCGTGACCGGTACCGCCCAGGATCCTGTCGTTGTCCTGCTGGCCCTGCAGTGTGTCGTCGCCGCGATTGCCGTTGAGCAGGTCGTTGCCGGCTCCGCCGCTGATCAGGTCATTTCCGCCGCCACCCAGCAGAAGATCATCACCCGGACTGCCGAGAATCGTGTCCGGACCCTCACCACCGTTGACCACCACGCGAGAGAGGCTGGGGAACTCGGTGAAACGGACCTGGCCGAGGTCGACAAGCTGACCTGGACCGCTGACGTACACGTCAATTCCGGTGACCTCGGCTGCCGACAACCCGGTGAGTTGTGTGGACTCTCGAGGAATTGTCACCTGGCCGTCCTGCGCGCCGATCCGAACCGACTCGCCGTTAACCGTGATCGTCGTTTCCGTGGTAGGCGTCGAGAGCACGACCTGTGCACTGAGCAGGATCCGTGGCTCCAGTTGCTGGATGTCCGCGGAAGCGGAATCGCGTCGCGCCGACGAACCTCTCGGGAGACCCCGGGAACGCAACCAGCGGCTGATGTGCCCGCGGCTTCGAGACGACCACCGACACAGGTATTGCCAGCAGATGAGAATCCGCGACCTCGACAACCGAAATGTCCTGGAGAGAGACCGTTGTGCCGATCGGACCGGGAAAATAGGGCAACCGACGAGGATCGGTAAAGGCCAAGTCGACCGGGCCAACCGCCGGCGAATCACGGTTCAAACAGCATCAACCGCTCCAGGCGAACGGCAATCGTGGCCGGGTTCTGCTTGCGGACCAGGTAGACGTGCCGACCCCGGGGATTTTTCTGCCAGGTGTTGGAGCCATCGGGATTGACGACAATTCGTCCGGGACCGGACAGGTCCCACAGGCCCTTGAGGCCGCCGTCCAATCCTTGCACGGCATACAACGTGGCCGTCTGGTCCCAACTCGACCGGTTCTTCAGCCCGTTGTAGAGCTGGTAACACCTGCGAACCGGGTGTCGGACGGGCAGTTGTTTCAGCCCGGCTCCGGTCTTGATCTCCACTCCGATCTCGTAACCCGAGAACACGATGCGGGTCGGCCAGTGTTGCAACGCGTAGCGGGATGACCGGGTGTCACGGTGGACGTTCCATTCCCGTCCCTTTGGGAACCGACCGCCCATGCAGACCCAGGACTTGACCTTGCGGTCGACAAGCTGTCGTCCGTTGAGCGGGCTGACGGCGTCGGCCGGAGAACGAAGCAGGTTGGCAACGTTGGTCAGGAACCCGACGCTGACCAGGACGACGCTGCCGTCTTTTGCTGTCGCCAGAGCCTTGCGGTAAACGCCAACGGCGTCGGGACCGACGCCGGGTTTCAGGTCCGTGGGATAGTCACGAGCGATCGTCTCGGCATACTTCGAACCCGAGTCGATTCCCGGACCGGTCACCCGGCCGATCGGGATGTTCGGGTGCCCAAAGAACGTGTTCAACGCATCCAGGCACGGGGCACTCCAGCGATGCTTGACCGAGACACCCATCGCCAGCACGCGGACCTCGCCGCGAGCCACCAGCGCGTGCAGCAAGGCGACCGTTCCTGCATCGTCGACATCAGATTCCAGGTCGGTGTCGAAGATCATCGGCAGCGGTGATGCTGCCGGGCAGGAGTCGTCGGTCATCATCAGCCAACAGCAAAGGACCACCACGCACCACAATCGGTGCAATCGCCTGTCACCGGGCTTGTCCAATCTGGTTCACTCCTTCTTCTCGAAAACGTACAACAGGTTGGGTTCGCTGATGATGTAGAGCGTCTGTTGTTCATCAAGCGTGATTCCCTCGGCCTGGGGGACATCTCGGGAAAGTCCCGCCGAACCGGTTGCCAGCGAAAGCCGGTGCTGGACCCGACCGTCGAGAGCACACTGCACCACGCTGCGGGATTCGTGGCTGAGGATCAGCAACTGTCGTGTTGCCGCGTGGTAGTGGACACCCGAAAGATCACTCAGTTGAAGCGATCCGTTGGCGGCGTCCCAGGGTTGGCTGACCACCGGCGGCGCGTTCCGTTTCTTGGCCAGGGCAACCTGCAGCACCTTCACCGGGTATTTCTCCTTGACGATGAAGAATCGCCGGTGTTTCCGGTCATAAGTCAGACCTTCCAGCCCCGTGTTTCTTGTCGGCTTGGGGTCAACCAGGAAGTACCAGTCCTTGTCCTGCCGTCCCCCGGTCTGATCGACCTGCTTGAGCCTGGTGAACTTGACCGATCGGTCCTTCTTGCCGATGCGGACGACACACAGGTGACGACGGCGTTCCTCGAGAATCCCGAACCGGTTCTTGCCCAGGTAAACCACCCCCTCGGTGTCGTCAAAACCCTCGAGGTGAATGATCCGCCTGGTCTTGCCCGCCGTGTCGATTTCGACCAGCAACGGTGGCCCGTTGATCGCCACGAACAGGGTGCCGGAATCGCGGTTGAAGGTGACCCCTGACGCGTTGCCCGACACGCCCTGGATGACGTGTGCCTGGGTCCGGGCGGTGTACTGCGACACGTCAAGCCGCTCGTCGTTCTTCCGGGAGGGGCCTGCCAGGCCACCGCCGGTCGGCGGTGCGGCCACGGCGGGCTGGCTCCACGATGCCTGTCCAGCCAGTCCTGCCAGCAGGATGGCCGGGAACAAAACGCCGGTTCGACAGGCAGGCAATCGAAGCATGGTTCTCTTCCCTCCCTTCCCCGTGGCCTCCGACAAGAACGGCAAACCCGAAACGACGTGGCCTACAACCACAGGTTACAGGAGCCGACAGGGCAGGGGAATCCACGAACAACAGCCCGACCGGCGGCAGTCGGTCGCCGCGGTGTTGGGGCGTTCTTGCCGGACTGCGATCTGTTAGGATCGGGGAGGATTCCCTGGCCTGTTTCTTGTGGGTGCGATGCGCCGGACCGTCACCAGATTCGCCCTCCTGCTCGTCGTGCCGCTTGCCGCGGGAGTCACGGCAGCCGACGTCGATTTCACCAGAGATGTTCGGCCGGTTCTTGCCAAGCACTGCGTTTCCTGCCATGGCGCGAGAACTCGAAAGGCCGGGTTGCGGGTCGATGCCGCGAGCCTGGTTCGAACCGGAGGCGAGTCCGGTCCCGGGGTTGTGCCGCGAAAGCCCGGCGAGAGCCTGCTGCTGGAGCGGATCACGTCGACCGATCCCCAGCTGCGGATGCCCGCCAAGGCCGATCCGCTCTCGGCCAGAGAAATCGACATCATCCGCAACTGGATCCGGCAGGGTGCCGTGGTTCCCAAGAACGAGGTGATCGCGGCAAATCCCGAGGATCACTGGGCCTGGAAGAAACCGAAATCGTCGAAGCGGCTCAAAGGCACCCGGTCCGACTCGTCAAACGCGGTTGACGTCTATCTTGATGCCCTTCACAAGTCGCGGCAGCTGACACCGCGTCCGGCAGCCCGCCGTGAACACCTGCTGCGTCGCGTTTATCTCGACTTAGTCGGGCTGCCACCCACACGCGAGGAACTGAGAGAATTCCTCGCCGACGATTCCGCCTCGGCCTACACCCGGGTGGTGGATCGCCTGCTGAAAAGCCCTCACCACGGTGAACGCTGGGGCCGCCACTGGATGGATGTCTGGCGGTACACCGACTGGTTCGGCCTGGGAAAGGAAGTCCGCTACAGCCAGAAGAGCATCTGGCGGTGGCGGGATTGGATCGTCGAGTCGCTCAACGCCGACCTCGGCTACGACCGCATGGTCGTCGACATGCTCGCCGCCGACGAAATCGCTCCCACCGACATTGACCGGCTCCGTGCCACCGGATTCCTGACCCGCAATTTCAATCTCTTCAACCGAAACTACTGGCTCGATGACGTGGTCGAGCACACCGCCAAGGCTTTCATGGGCCTGACCCTGAACTGCTGCCGTTGTCATGACCACAAGTACGATCCGTTGAACCAGGAAGAGTATTACTCGTGGCGGGCCTTCTTCGAGCCCTACCAGGTCCGCCTCGATTCGCTCACCGCCAACAGCTCACCCGACGCGCCGGCCGTCAGTCGCGTTTACGACGCCAAGCTCGATGCCAGGACCTTCTTCTTCATCCGGGGTGACGAGAAGAATATCGACAAGAATCGCAAGATCTCGTCGGTGATCCCCTCGCTGTTCGGGTCACTGCCGAAATCAGCCGAACCAGTCGATCTTCCGCCACAGGCCTGGTATCCCGGCCTGCGTCCCGTGGTCATCGCGTCGCAGCAGAATGCCATCGCCGCGCGGATCAAGGAGACCGGGGAACAGATCACCGCCGGTGGAGTCCGATTGAAGGCTCAGCAGGTTCGTCTCGAGACGATCGGCACGGCGAAACCGACCAGGGACCTGTTCGCCGACGATTTCAAGTCGGCCCGTCCCAGGGCCTGGCAGGCGGTTGGGACCAGGTGGAGCATCGTCGATGGTCATCTCCACAATCAGAATCCCACCGGGAAACAGTCCCGTTACGAGTGCCGACAACTGCCGCCACGCGATTTCGTGGCCACCTCGAAATTCCGGATCACCGGGGGAAAGACCCGGTCGATCGGGCTCTGCTTCGACATCTCCCAGCAGGGCGAGTTCAACGTCTACCTCAGCCCCAGTGGCCAGCAGATCTCGCTCTACCAGCAGGTCGACGGCAAGGAGAGTTATCCGGGCCGTGGCAAGCAGGCGGTCAAGAATGGTGAAATCTACGAGTTGACGATTGCCGTCCGCGACCGGCTGGTCAACGCCTGGGTCAACGGCAGGTTTCGCCTGGCCGTCAAGCTGCCAATCCCGCGACGTGACGGACGCCTGGCCGTTTCGACCTACCAGGCCACCGCCGAGTTTTTTGCTTTCTCCTTTACCGCTCTCGATCCCGCCGTCTCCCTGCACGCCGACCTGGGATCGGGCAAGGACTCCCTGCCCCCCCGGGCCGTTCTGACACGCGAAGCGATGGTGCGATCGATCGGCGCGTTGAAGCAACAGCAGCAGTTCCTCGAGAAAAGCCTCGAGGTCCTGGAACTCGAGGTCGGTTCGCTGGCGTCCCGGGTGGCTGCCGAGCGGGCACGTTATGGACTCGACAAGGTCGATGCCAAGCCGCTGGTGACCAGGGCGGCCGCCGACCAGCGGAGGCTAGAGATCGCCGCGGCCGAGTTGGCCGTGCGTCGTGCCGAAAGGGCCCTGGCCAAGGGGGCCGGCGACGGCAAGGCCAAGACCACCCAGGCACTCAAGAAGACCGTCGACCAGGCCCGCAAGACGCTCGAACAAAAACTCGCTGCCAAGCCCGGTTCCGACTACAAGCCACTCGGAAAACAGTACCCCAGGCGATCGACCGGCCGCCGGACGGCGCTGGCCCGCTGGATCACCAGCCCCACCAACCCGCTCACCGCTCGCGTCGCGGTCAATCACATCTGGACCCGGCACTTCGGTCAGCCGCTGGTTGACTCGATGTTCGATTTCGGCACCAGGACGTCTCGACCCGAACACCTCGAACTGCTCGACCACCTCGCGAGTGGGTTCATGGCCGGGGGATGGCGCATGAAGGATCTGCACCGGGTGATCACCCTGTCACGGGCCTACCGGCGCGAATCGAAGATCGACGCCGCCGACCCTGCCGAAGCCGCCGATCCCGACAACCGGCTCTACCGCCGGGTGCCGCTTCGCCAGATGGAGGGCGAGGTGATGCGGGACAGCCTGTTGGCACTGTCAGGGAAACTCGACGCCAGCGTCGGCGGAATGGTCTTACCGAGTGCCGGGGCCGAGAACGGCCTGCGGCGGACGATCTACTATCGCTACGCTCGCGACGACAAGTACAAGATGCTCGAGATATTCGATCCGGCGGGTGTCGAGGAGTGTTACCGGCGGCACGAAACGGTGGTACCACAACAATCACTGGCGTTGGCCAACAGCCGGCTGGTGCAGACCCTGGCCGCTGCCATCGGCGAACGGCTCTCGGCCGCGTCGCACCCGGAATTCGTCACCGCCGCCTACGAGACGATTCTCGGTCGAAGCCCCTCGGCGGTCGAACGGTCGATAACCGTCGAGGCCTGCAAGACACTGGTCGATCAACTGGCCCGACAAGGACTCGGGGCGGCCGAGGCTCGAACCCGGGCACACAGTCACGTGGCACACGTGCTGGTGATGCACAACGATTTTCTGGTCATCCGCTGAGAGATCCACCACCGATGACAATCTTTCCAGACCAATCGACCCGACGCGAATTGCTGGGTTGGAGCGGCATGAGCCTGGCCGGCGTGGCGCTCGATGCGATGATCAGCCGCGACGTGCGGGCCGAAAGCCCGCCGCCGCATGGTCCCGATCCGACCGGTCGGCCCCACTTCCCGCCGCGGGCCAAGTCGGTGATCTGGTTGATGATGCGGGGCGGGGCGAGTCACCACGAGGGGTTCGATCCCAAGCCGGCACTGGACCGCTACGCTGGCAAGACACTCGCCGAAACGCCCTTCCTCGACGACGTGGTCAAATCGCCCTACTACCGCAACGTCCGTGAACAGGTACTCAACAACGTCATCAAGACCGATCAGGCCCGGGTGCTGCCGTTGCAGAAGGGGTACCGGGCGTGTGGCGAGAGTGGAATCGAGGTCAGCGACTGGTGGCCGCACACTCGCGAGATGGTCGACGAGATGGCCGTCGTCCGTTCCATGTGGACCACCGACAACAACCACGGAGCGCAACTGGAATTTCTCTCGGGCCGACACATGCTCGACGGCTGCTTCCCCACCGTCGGAGCCTGGATCCATTATGGCCTCGGGTCGCTCAGCGACAATCTCCCGCAGTTCCTCTCGATCGGCGAAGGCGGGATGGAGTCACAATGTGCCGGTGGAACCGACGCCCAGTACCTCGGTCCCGAGCACGAGGGAATCTGGTTGACCGTCGATCCGAAAAATCCCCTGCCCTATGCCAGCAGCGCCGCGACGATCAGCAAACCGGTGCAGGGGATCAAGCGGGATTTGCTGAGCCGGCTGCAGGCGCAGGCGGCGCGCGAATACGCTGCCGACGAGAAGTTGCGGGCGAGGATCAAGTCCTACGACCTGGCCTTTCGCATGCAGACGGCAGTTCCCGACGTGATGAACCTCGACAGCGAGACCAGGCAGACTCACGCCCTGTACGGCCTCGACAATCCCACCACCCGCAAGTTCGGCCAGCACCTGCTGGCCACCCGACGCCTGGTCGAAAGGGGTGTGCGGTTCGTGCAGGTGTTCCACGGTGGCGGAGCCGCGGGAGCCTGGGACGCCCACTCCAATCTCATCGCCAACCACACCCGCATGTGTGGCCAGGCCGACAAGCCGATCGCCGGGTTACTGCGGGACCTGAAACAACGCGGGCTGCTCGAGGAAACCATCGTGGTCTGGACCAGCGAGTTCGGTCGGACCCCCGGCGCCCAGGGCAAGAACGGCCGAGATCACCATAACTACGGCTTCTCGATCTGGATGGCCGGAGGCGGTATCAAGGGAGGGGTGGTTCACGGAGCGACCGACGAGTTGGGATTCCACGCGGCCCAGGACCGGCACTACGTCACCGATGTTCATGCCACGCTGTTCCAACTGTTGGGACTCGACGCCCGGCGGCTCGAGATCCCGGGCCGCAAGCGACTGGAAATCGACTATGGCCAGCCGATCCACGAGATCATCGCCTGACCCGATTCTCTTGGCCACCGAGCATCATGATCCGGTCGTTCCCCTACCTGCTGTTGTTCTGGCTGCTGTTGGACGGCTCGTTGACCAGGGCGGCCCAACCCCGGCTGCCGGGGACCGGACCGCTGACGGTCAAGCGATCATTGGCCGAGTCGATGGTCGAGGGGATCAATCGCTTTTGCCTGCGCGAGTTGTCCGAATCGTCAACGCGTCGCCGGAAACTCTGGGCCAGGAACTTCCCGGGCACGCCGGCAGCGACGGAGAGTCTCGGGGAGTTGCGCGAGCGGTTTCGCCGGGCTATCGGTGCCGTCGATCCACGGGTTACCAGGAAAGTGGCCGGGAAAAGCAGCCGTCACGAATTTGAGCTGCTCGCCTCGCTGGAGCACCCGTCGCTGATCGCTCGCACGCAGCAGGTCACCGTCCAGGTTGTTCGCTGGCCGGTGCTCGAGGGGGTCACTGCCGAGGGCCTGTTGCTGACACCCCGGAAGATCCGCGCGGCCGTCGTCGCCCTGCCCGACGCCGACTGGACACCCGAGATGTTCTGCGGTGTCCAGCCAGGGCTGCCCGAACAGGTGCAACTGGCGCGACGACTTGCTGCGGCCGGATGCCTGGTGGCAATTCCGACCCTGATCAATCGTGACGATGAATTTTCGGGAAGCCGGTTCGTCGCCTTCACGAATCAGCCGCACCGGGAGTTCATCTATCGACAGGCCTTCGAAATGGGCCGGCATGTCATCGGCTATGAAGTTCAGAAGGTACTGGCCGCGGTCGACCTGTTCGAACAACTCGCCGACCGCCGCAAAATCAAGCTGCCGATCGGCGTTGCCGGTGTGGGCGAAGGGGGGCTGCTGGCACTTCACGCTGCCGCCCTTGATCCTCGCCTCCGGTCGGCACTTGTCTGCGGGTACTTCCAGGATCGAGAAAATCTCTGGAAGGAACCGATCTATCGCAACGTCTGGGGTTTGCTTGCCGAGTTCGGAGACGCGGAACTGGCGGGCCTGGTTGCTCCTCGCCGGCTGGTGATCGAATCCTGTCGTGTGCCGACGATTGACGGGCCGCCGGCGCCGCGGCCGGGTCGTCGCGAGGTGGCGGCACCGGGACGAATCGAACACAACACGCCGGCACTGGTCGAATCCGAGTTCCGGCGAGCCCGCCTGCTCTATGCCAGGCGATCTGCCGCTGAACAGGTCGTGCTTGTTTCCACGGATCGGGTGGATCGTTCGGCCGGGTCGGCTGTGGCCGTCGAGTCGTTTGTCCGGGGACTTGGAATCGAGGAACGGTTCAACAAGCCGCCGCCGGCCTGGCAGCGTCTTTCGTCGGGTGATCGGGCCGACAAAACGCCTTTCCGGGATTCCCGGCTCCGCCAGCAGCGCCAGTTCCACGAACTGCAGGTCCACGTCCAGACCCTGCTGCGACTCGGTCCGAAGATCCGAGATCTCAGGTGGAAGGCCGACCTCACGTCGGTCGCAACGTGGCTGGAGACTGGAGAGAGACTTCGGGACCGGGTCTACGACGAGTTGATCGGTCGGCTGCCCAACGCCGGGATCGCGGCCAACCCTCGCAGCCGGCTGGTGCTCGACAGAAAACGCTACCGGGGTTACGAGGTCGTACTGGATGTGCTGCCCGACGTGATCGCGTCGGGCGTTTTGCTGTTGCCCAAGGACCTGAAACCCGGTGAGCGGCGGCCGGTTGTCGTGTGCCAGCACGGCCTGGAGGGCCTGGCGATGGACACGATTTCGCGCAAGCCACGGGCCTTCCGGTTCTACAAGGCCTTTGCCGAGGAGTTGTGCCTGCGAGGCTTCATCGTTTACTCGCCTCAGAATCCCTACTACGGCCGCGACCGCTTCCGGACGATCCAGCGGAAATCCAATCCGCTCGGGAGGTCGCTGTACAGCTACATCATCCGGCAGCATCAACAGACACTCGAATGGCTTGCCACGCTGCCGCAGGTTGATCCCGCGCGGATCGCCTTCTACGGGCTGTCCTATGGAGGCAAGACCGCGATGCGTGTTCCCCCGTTCGTGAAACGGTACTGCCTGTCGATCTGTTCGGGCGATTTCACGAAGTGGGTGAAATCGATTGCCGGCAACGAGGACCGGTACAACTACATCTTCACCAGCGAATACGAGATTCCCGAATGGAACATGGGACACGTTGCCGGCTACGCCGAACTCGCCATGCTGATGACCCCCCGGCCGTTCATGGTCGAACAGGGTCACCGCGACGGGGGAGCGCCGACCGAGTGGGTGGCCGGCGAGTTCGGGAAGGTCCGACGGCACTACGACTTGCTGAAACTCGGATCGCGAATCGAGATCGAGTTCTTTAACGGTCCGCACACGATCAACGGCAAGGGCACGTTCGTGTTTCTTCATCGTCACCTCGACTGGCCGTTGCCCGGTTCGTAGGTCCGATCAATTTCGCAGGAGATGGTTTCATGGGATCCAACCCGCCGCCGACAGACCCGTTCAATGAGCTGACGGCCGAGGAGTCTCACGTCATCATCGACAAGGGCACCGAACAGCCTTTCACCGGCGAACTCACCGACCTGAAGGACCAGGGCACCTACATCTGCCGTCGCTGCCAGGCGCCGCTTTATCAATCCGCTGACAAGTTCGACAGCCGTTGTGGCTGGCCCAGCTTCGATGACGAGATCGCCGGGGCCGTCGATCGCCACATGGACGCCGACGGTCGGCGGACCGAGATCGTTTGCCATCGTTGTGGTGGTCATCTTGGCCATGTCTTCCTTGGTGAAAACATGACCCCCAGGGACACCCGCCACTGCGTCAATTCGATCTCGATACAGTTCGTTTCCGACGGCGAGTCGCTGCCGCCGCTGCTGGGAGAATCTTCGCAACCCGGGCCGACGGCCGAGGACCGGTGACCGGCCGCGAGACCGGAAGTCGGTACCGGTCAGCCGGCTGCAGGTGACCGCAGCAGGAGCACCGGTTCGTCAATGCCTGGTGCCAGCACCCCGGCCAGGCCATCCGTTGTTGTCTCGGTCAAAAGACCACCAGCCAGGTGATAGACACTCAGCGGACCTGGTGGGCTGCACCACGCGGTCACTTCAGCGGGGCATTCCTCGACTGGTACCGGCGTCGCAGGCAGCAGCAGTCCGATCGATGCCGTCGAGGTCTCGATCGTCCCGAACACGACCGATCCGGTTTCCAACCACCCGATCCGGGACTCTCCGGACCCGAACGCGTTGCCGGCGGCGGCGAGTATCGTGTTCAGGCAACGCAGCACGTGGAAGGCCGGACGGGGGTTGCAGAACGGGTCGAGCAGTCCGTGACGCACGTCCATCGTGCGATCGAAGTCGATCAACGGATCGATGAACAGTCGCGAGCCGTGCAATCGCGTGACGGCCGCCAGTGACTCGGCGACCTGGTTCGCCGCGGATCTCACGTCCTGGCCGAGCAGTTCGAGTTGAACATCGATGTTCCCGATTGCCTGGAGCGAATCGAGCCGGGCGATTTCGTCGATGGCCGCGGCCGCTGTTGGGGCCGGGGAAAGTCGGCAGAGCACCCGGTCCACGCGGGTCCCGGACGCAACCAGTTGGCGGTCCAGTTCCGAGATTGTCTCGACCCGGAAACCGATCCGCGTTCGCGGATGCTGTTTTCCGGCCAGGGACTGGCCGGGAACCACCGCCGACAACGCCTGGGAAACCCCGGCCTGGCCCAGCACCTTCAGCACGGCAAGTTGCTCCTCGCCCGGTCGGTCCGTGCCGGCCAATTGCCATTCCCAGGTGTCGACCTGGTCACCGTGACGTTCGACCAGCCTCGGCGGATCGAGGTCGTTGGCCCAGAGCGAGGTTGCGACGATTCTTACCTGCTCGTCCCGCAGGATCTCGATACGCCGCTGCAGGAACGGATCGGTCAGGTCGGTCGCCGGAACCCGAACGGCGGTCGTTCCCAGTTCCAGGCAGGCCAACAGCGGGTAGTCATTGCGTACGGTTTGCCGGATTGACGACGGCCAGGCCAGGGGGATCTCGGTGCGGTTGCTCAGCGGGTGAGTCAGCGACACGCCCAGTGGCGAGTCGGGCAGGTTGGCCGGAGTGCGGGTGACCAGCAGCCGCGCGCCCGACGCCAGTCGGCTGTCGATCTCTGTTCGGCCCCCGGTTCGCAGCCAGTGCAGATCGGTGCGATCGTCACGGATCCGGCACAGCAGTACTCCCAGCTTGTCGGCGTCGTCGCGGCCCTGGTCGGGGGGGGGCGGCGCAGTGAACATGTGACAGAAGCCCGGGCGGGTGAACGACGTGGAGTTGACAACTTGATAACGCGACCGGCCCACCCGGTCGTAGAAGGCACAATGAACGTGGGCGGCCAACAACAACTCGATCTTGTAACGGGCGAGGAGATCCAGCAGCCAGCCGCGGGCGGGTTCGGCCACGTTGTCGTAGTGGCCCAGCGCCGGTTCGTCGGGATCGTTGAGGTAGGGCGACAGATGGAGGAAGACAAACAATCGTCGGTCGGCATGCTCGGCCAGTTCCTGTTCGAACCAATGTTGCTGCTGGACCGCTTCGGGCAAGGCCGTGTTCATGATCTGGGAGTTCAGCACGATCATGCGGGCCGGTCCCTGGTCGACGCTGTACCACGACGGTCCCAGGGCCTTGTGATAGTCGGTCAGTGATCCGGCGGTGACTGGTCGGGTCGGCATTGTCGGGTCCGGTTTGTCGCCGACATCGTGGTTGCCGGCTACCGGATGCGGATCGATCCCGTGAGCGCGAAACTGCTGGATCGCTTCCTCGAGGGCTCTCGGGAAGTCGTCGGTCCCGGGAAATTCCTGGACCAGGTCGCCGAGGTGAAACACGCGCGGGCAGCCCAGTGAGGACACCATTTGCCAGGCCACGTCAGCCCGCGCCGACTGGCGTCGCCGCGACGGGAACTCGACCTCCGAGTCGTCGGGGTCAATCATGTAGTGGGTGTCGGCGAGGACCACGAACTCGCAGACAGCCTCGGGCAATAGCGAACGATCGAACATCGAATTCCGGAAAGAACAGGACACGCTGAAACCGGAGTCGCGGCAAGCGCCCCCTGATCGGCGGACCACCGGCCGTGAGTTGCCTCGACGCGAAACCGTTTGATACGATCACAGCGCGTCGCCGCAGTCGCAAGGCTGTCGCTCCCGGCCGGGCCGGAACTTGCCGCGCGGACTCACTCTCTCCAAGCCGAGGCTACGATGTTCCGAATCCAAAGACTTGCCGTTGTGTCGCTGTTGCTGTCGATGGTCGCCGTGGTCGGAGCGGCCGAAAAATCCGGGGCGGTCAAGACGACAAAGAACCCGAAGGACGGCGCCGAGATGGTGCTGATCCCCGCGGGCCAGTTCCTGATGGGCACGACAACCGGGGAAGTCGATACGCAGTTCGTCGACACCGGTCTGCCGGTGGACTGGAAAAAACACGCCGAGGACGAAGCACCACGGCATCCGCGGGAGGTCAAGGCGTTTTACCTCTACAAGTACGAAGTCACCAACGCGCAATACCGCGCCTTCACCGCCGCGACCAAGCACAGGACCCCGCCGCACTGGAAGGGTGCCGACTTTCTCAAGGGCCGGGCCGACCATCCGGTGGTCGAGGTCAGTTGGGACGACGCCAGCGCTTACTGTCGCTGGGCGGGAACGCAACTGCCCACCGAGGCCCAATGGGAATACGCGGCCCGAGGGAAAAGCCATCGCCGCTTGCTGGTCCTTGGTCGTAAGCCCGGTCGCGTGTATCCCTGGGGAAACAAGTGGGACCGCAAGTTGTCCAACAACGCGTCGCTGCACGCGGGCAAGGACCTCGTCAATGCCGAGACATGGAACGTGTGGTACAAGGGAAAACAGAAGGCAAACTATCCGCTGACGACCAGAGGAGGCTCGTTCCCCAGGTCGATCAGTCCCTTCGGGATTCACGACATGGCCGGAAACGCATGGGAATGGTGCCGTGACCACCAGCTCGAATACCAGTCGAAGGCCAAGCCGACCAAGTCGACGCTGCGAGCGCGTCGCGGGGGCTCGTGGGCCAACGTCGCACTGCACATCCGCAGCGCCGATCGCCAGGGGGCTCCCCAGGACAACCTGAACATCTACACCGGTTTTCGCTGCATGAAGATGCCCTAGACCGAAACCGACCTCTCGATCATCGTCGATTCAGGTATCATGAATCCCGTTGATCGATGCCGATGAACTCGATAGCAGAAACGATGCAGACTTCCAGTCCTCCACCGGCACATCCCCGCTATTCGAGACGGACGGCCATCCAGGCCGGTTCGCTGGGGCTGCTGGGGCTGGGGATCAACCACGTCGAAGGATTGAAAGCCTCGGCCGCCGGCACGGGTTCGGCATCGGGATTTCGCCGCTGCATCTACATCTTTCTCTCCGGCGGTCTTGCCCAGCAGGACAGCTTCGATCTGAAACCGGATGCGCCGGCGGTGATCCGTGGCGAGTTTCGCCCGGTGGCGACCCGGACCCCCGGGCTGCAGATCTGCGAGCACCTGCCGGGATTGGCCCAGCGAAGCCACCTGTGGTCGCTGTGCCGGTCGATGACCCACTCGACCAACGGGCACACGCTGGGCCACTACTTCATGCTGACCGGCCGCTCGGTGAAGAATCTCGGGTTCCGTGGTGATCGCAAGCCGCGATCGACCGACTATCCGTCGATTCTCTCGACCGCCGGATATGCCGTGAAGCACAACGACGCGGTGCCCAGGCAAAACGACAGGTTGCCTCCGGCCGTCGCACTTCCCGAGACGATCATTCACTGGTCAGCAGGCGTGATTCCCGGTCAGTTCGGCGGCAGCATGGGGCACCGTCATGATCCCTGGTTCATCGAGGCGTCGCCGTACCACAACGTTCAGCGAGGTGCGTATCCCGAGTACAACTTCCCCAACCTGGGCTTGCCGTTCCGGGCCGAGGACCGGGTGTTCCGTGCGCCGAACCTGACACTGCCTCGCAGCCTGACATCGTCACGGTTCTCCCGTCGCCTGGAGATTCTCAAGTCCATCGAACACCAGCAGCGGCATCTCGACCAGGCCCAGTCGGCCCGCTCGTTCGGACGACTGCGCTCCGGGGCGATCTCGATTCTCAACGACCCCAAGGTTCGCCATGCCTTTGACGTGACCAACGAGAAGGACCGCGAACAGGATCGTTACGGGAAGAACAGTTACGGCTGGTCGTTGTTGATGGCGCGTCGGTTGCTCGAAGCGGGCGTGCCGTTGATCCAGGTCAATCTCGGCAACAACGAGACCTGGGACACTCACGGCGATGCTTACCCGCGATTCAAGAACCTGCTGTTTCCGCCGACCGACAAGGGTATCAGTGCCCTGCTTGATGATCTCAACGACCGTGGCCTGCTTGAATCGACACTGATCGTGATGGCCGGTGAGTTCGGTCGCACGCCCAAGCTCGAACACAACCGGCATTACAAGCTGCCCGGCCGGGATCACTGGGGTGCCGTGCAGACGGTCTTTTTTGCCGGCGGTGGTACAACCGGTGGAACGGTTGTTGGAACCTCGGACAAGATCGCCGCCTACCCGGCCCACAACCCGCAAAAGCCGGAAAACATGGCTGCCACGATCTACCATTCGCTGGGAATTCCCCAGGATGCGGCGTGGTACAACGAAATCGATCGGCCGCACCACATCTACCAGGGTGAGCCGATTTCCGAGTTGTTCGCCTGAAACGCCGACCGGGAAATCGCAGAGTTCTCCCGTCGCGCGGCCCGGTGGTTGCGATCACGACCCTCAGCCGTCATCGTGATTGACACGCAACGTTTCAATCTCCAGATCGACATTCTCCGGGACCGGCCGACCATGTTCAATACGCCATCGACCTTTCGCCTGTTTCGAGTTGTTTCCCTGCTGCTGGTTATTGTCCTGGGCATCGGCGAGGAGTGCCGGGCTGCTGGACCGACGAAAATCGTCCAGGCCGGCGATCATTTCGTGAACTTCGTGTTGCAGGAAATCGAGCAGACTCGCAAGCGGCTGCCGGGGATCACGCGGGCAGCCAACCTGGCCGCCGATCGGATCGTCAAGCTTGATGGCGAGTTGCTTTCGGCCGGCGACCAGAGCTTTTCGCTGGAACCGGTCTGGCGTGCCGGGGGCATCGCCTTTTCCCGCCAGTACACGCCCGGTGGGTCCTCGGCCGGATTCCCCAAGCTCGACTCGCCCAAGGACAAGATCCCCTACTACCGTACCGAGGAATTCGTAAAGCACTTCACGGTCAAGAAGGCAACGGCCAAGGATGTTGTGCTGCTGGGTTTTGAAAACGAGAAGGAAGAACGCAAGCATCTTCTCCCCACCGTTCGTCAACTGCTCGGCGACAAGGCGTTGATCATCTTTTTCGGATCCGCAAACGCCGCGGCCCGGCTCGAGCAGGAGTTCGGGAAAAGGGACAACCTGCTGACCATCACGCACACCGTCCCCGACGGTGGAATCGTCTCGGTCCCGGGCTGGACGAAGAAAATCTGTTCGGGACGCAGCATTGCCAACCGGCTGTACCTGTGGTCGTTCGAAGCCGAGTTGATCGGGGCGTTTCTGAGACGTGGCAAGATGCCGGGCATCCTGCTTTCGGTCACCTACGAGAGTCCACAGATCTGGAACATGCCCCTGTTGCACGACTACAAGTTCATCCCCGCCTTCAACGTCACGCCGGTCAAGGAAGGGGAACTGGGCAACACTTACCTCGGACACATCCGCCAGATCGTCGGCCGCATCCTGCCCGGTCAACGCAAGAAGTTCCAGAAGGCGGCAAAGTGGCTGGCCGAGGCGGCCCGCAAGAAACGGACCTCCTACGCCCTGCTGATTCACGGCCTGGCGCCGGAAGGCCTGCCCGGTGATCCCGGGCTGTTTACCGTCTTCAGCGAAGGCAACGCCTACTATCCCCAGCTGGACAAGGTGATCCGCAAGAACGACGTGGCCCTGTTCGTCGGCTACAACTGGTATCCGCCGCGACTGGCCAAGACCGTCGACAAGGCCGATGCCAGGCAGATTCTCTGCTTCACGCTCGTCCAGGAAGCTCCGCCCAAGCCCGCCGTGTACGGTGAGGTGGGCGAGTTGTACCATCCCACGTCGTTTGACCAGTTGCCCCAGGCCAAGAACCGGATCTACATCGACCTGCGATTCGCTCAGTACAACGCCGTGCTGAAGATCCCCGGTTACCCGATCCCGGCACTGGAAACCTCGTCGTTCGCCGAGGACGTCGTGTATTGGCACCTGGTGGCCGACACGGTCGAACTGATCGTCAAGGACAGGGACTGATCATCGGTTCCACTGATCCGTTCAGAGACGGATCAGCTGGCCGGTTTCGGACGAGTCGAGCATTGCGATGATCGCGGCCACGCCGGCTCGTCCGTCGGCCTCGGTTCCGCATCCGGAGTCCCGGCCGTTGATCCGGTCGACGAATGCCTGGACCTGGTCGGTGTAGGCCTGCATCCGTCCGTCGGAGACAAACGCGGCGTCGGCGTCGTCGAGTGGCACGTGAGGCTGTTGGTAGGCCAGTTCCCATTCGCCGTCCCGCCCGACCCGGATCTTTCCGAAGGGTTGCGCGTCGATGATCCCCTCGTCCCCCATCAAGCGGAACCGGAAGTCCTCGCCGTCGAAGCCCGGCGAGGGGCAGACACTTGATGACCAGAAGCTGGCCATCGCCCCATCGGCGAATCCCCACATCGCCATCGTCGTGTTTTCATTCGGATTTTCCTCGCGGAACGTCCCGCAGTGGGCCACGACCGAGACGATGTCCTCGCCCAGCCACCAACGGCAGAGATCGATGTTGTGTGGTCCGCTGTTGAGAATGTGGCCTCGGCTGCGAGGGTCCTTCCACCAGCCCCAGTCCCCCCCGAAACCCTCGTCGGACCGCAGGGCCTCGATGTCAAACAACGCGGCCATCTGGACACAGCGGACGGCACCGATTGCACCCGAGCCGACCAGTTTCCGGACCGTGAGGTTCGATTCGCGGAACCGCTGGTGATAGCCCACCGCCAACACCAGTCCCCGCTCGGCGGTGGCGGCGATCATGCGGTCGCAGTCCTCGACGGTGGTGGCCATCGGCTTTTCGACCAGCATGTGCTTGCCGCACTCGGCCGCCAGCAACGTTTCGTCGATGTGGCAATGGTGAGGCGTGCTGCTGATGATCGCGTCGATGTCGTCTCGCCGGATCAACTCCTCGACCGTCTCGACACAGTCGATCTCGTAGTCACCGGCCAGGCCGGGGGCGCGCCGGCCTCCGGCCACCGCCACGATTTCGGCACCGGGTGCCCGCCGAGCCGCCTCGACGTGCGTTCGCCCCATGAATCCCGATCCGGTCACACCAATCCTGATCAGCCTGTCATTCATCGCTGGTTGTCCTCTCCGGTTGCCCTGTCACCGGTTCCCGGTCCAGGGCGAGATGAAAAAGCGGTTTCACTTCAGTTTCGGGAACCATAGCCGGCGGGCGGTTTCGCCGAGCACCTGTCGACGGGCCTTGTCCGAGAGTGGCAACACCTCGGTGAAGATCTTCAGGTGCTGGCCGTAGGTCATCTTCGGAGTCCAGAGTATGTTGGGGAAGTTGCTGCCCCAGACACACCGCTCCGGGCCGTAGGCGTCGATGATCTTCATCGCCGCCTCGTGCAGATCGTTGCCGGGAAATCCGATCGCGGTTCCGGTGCTGATGAAGTCGACCTTGGCGTAGAGATTGCGGTACTTCGACAGTCTCAGCACCTCGGACAACACCTTGTCGTAGATCGGGCCGGGCTTGAGGTCCATGCAATGGTCGAAGCCGACGGTCAATTTCGGGAATTCCTTCAGCAGTTTTTCCGCCCCGGCGACCCACTCGGGGTGCATCAGGAAGATGTCGACGGTGGCGCCGACATCGGCGCAGACCTTCCACAACTGCCGTACACCATCGTGGTCGAACGTCCGGCGGTTGTTTCCCGGCGTGCTGCGCAACGTCCGCACACCAAAGTCCTTGACGTGTTGCCTGAGCAAACCCGGGCTGTGGGGATCATCGGGGTTGAGCGTACAAACACCCGAAACCCACTTGGGATTGGCCTTGGTTGCATCACAGAGATAGCGGTTGTCATATCCGTAAAACGACACGGTCTGTACGGCCCGAACGGCAGTGACACCCTTGGCCAGGCTGATCTGCCGCAGGTCCCTGATCGATCCCTTGCCGCCGGGCACCCGCAACGGCTTGGCCACGGGGGGATACTTTTTTTCGTCTGGCGAATAGATGTGGGCGTGGCAATCGATGATCCGCATCAGGATGTCACTCGCTCAACTGGATCGGAGTGGAAGCTATGGAACCATAATAATCCGCGGTGCACTCGCGAACCACGTGGGGTGGCTGCAACAATCTCGGGCACCTGCTCATTTGCCGGTCCCACGACCTCGAGACCCCCGTGTCATCTGCCCGCCTTTACGACCGCAACTACAACTACGCGCTCCTGAGCCAGGTTGGCTTCGCGATGGTCAACACCGCGATGCTGGCGCATTACCCTCGCTGGATTGCTCACCTGGGTGGTGAAGTCAACGCGACCGGTTGGATCACCGGCACCGCCTCGATTGCCGGTCTCGTGCTGAGGCCCTGGATTGGCCAGTGGATTGATCGTTTCGGCGCGAAGACGATCTGGCTGTCCGGCTACGCCATTTTTTCCGTGGGTTCGCTCTCCAACCTGTGTTTGCTGGGCTTGGGTCCGGAAATTTACGCCTGCCGGGCATTGCTGGTCATCGGGGGAGCGATCATCTTCTCCTCTGCCCTGACCTATGTCACTCACCTGGCACCGAACGACCGTCGCGCCGAGGCGATCGGCACACTGGGTGCCGCAGCATTCCTGGGAATCGTCTTTGGTCCTTTCCTTGGCGAACTGGTGCTGAGTGCCGAGCGGACACGGGAAGAATTCGAGACGCTGTTTGTGGGTGGCGTGCTGCTGCTGCTGTTGCCGGTCAGCCTGCTGATGCTGCTGCAACCGGCCGCCAGTGAACCCGGACGCGGCTCGGTCCGCTTTGCCGAGTTCGTACGAACATCACGGCGTCACTGGCCCGGGATGATCGTCGTGCTGCAGGTCACGTTCGGCCTGTGCGTCACCGTGCCGTTCGTCTTCCTGACGAAATTCGTCGATGACACGGGACTGGCCAGTGACGGCGTGTCGCGGGTCAGCCAGTTCTTCATGTGCTACGCCGGTTGGGGGCTGACCCTGAGAATTCTGCTCCGCCGCACGCCCGATCGATTCGGACGGCGGAAGATGGCGTTGGTCGGCGCGGTGGTCATGGCGCTGGGTATGTTCAGCTTCCTGCTGGTCGATTCTTCCCACCCAAACCGGATCGTGATTCCGGCCCTGTTGTGCGGAACGGGACATTCGCTGATGTACCACACCTGCACATCACTGTTCCTGGACTCGTTCCCACCGGATGTCCGCGGTGCCGGTTCGGGACTCTCGATGGTGGCCCTGGACATCGGCTCCGTCGGCGGTGCCCAACTCCTGGGCGAAGTCGCCTTCCGTTTTGGGTACGATCGCCTGTTTGTCATCGTCGCACTGGTCACGCTGGCCATGGCGACGATCTTTGCGATTTCAAGTATTCCGCTGTGGCGAGAACGTCAGCGGAAGGCATCGTTGCTGGACTCCTGATCCCCGTTTCCACGAGCCTGCGAGTTTCCTCAACGATGGACAACCCGATCAGGATCGAGTTTGTTCGCGTCGCGATGCGTGACGGCGTCGAGTTGCTCGCCAAGATCACCCGCCCGGACGTTGCCGGGCGGTTTCCCGGGATCATGGAGTACACCCCCTATCGACGGCTGCGGAAGCCGCTGCCGGATTCCCACGACGAGTACCCCCCAGCGGTTCCCTACCTTGCCGAACGGGGTTACGCGGTCGTGCAGTTTGATGTCCGCGGCACCGCCAATTCCGGTGGTTTCACCACGCAGATCTACTCGCCCGAAGAACGGCAGGATGCATTCGAGATGGTCGAATGGATTGCCGCGCAACCCTGGTGCAGTGGCGATGTCGGCATGATCGGCAAGTCTTACAGTGCCGTCGTGCAGTGGCAGGTGGCCGTCCAGGACCCACCGGCCCTGAAGGCGATCATCGTTCGCTCGGCCAACGACGACGTCTACACCGAGTGGGTCTACCCGGGCGGGTGCCTTCGACCGTACATGTTCGATACCTACTCGCCCCTGATGAATGCCTACAACCTCGCTCCACCCGACCCGGACGTGGTTGGTGACGAGTGGGAATCGCTGTGGGCCGAGCACCTCGAGAAGAACGGCCCGTGGGGGATCGGTTACCTCTCCAATCCGCTGCAGGGCCCGTACTGGCACGACCAGTCCCTGGCCGCCGACTACCGTCGTGTTCGCTGCGCGGTGTACGTGATCGGCGGCTGGTCGGATTGCTACGCCACGGCGCTATTGCGAGCTTACGCGCAGCTGGACTGTCCGAAGAAGGCCCTGGTCGGTCCCTGGAGTCACTACTACGCCGAGGAGGCTCACGCGGTTCCCGGACCACGGATCGACACCCGGCCCCTGTACCAGCGGTGGTTTGATTTCTGGTTGAAGGGCATCGACAACGGTGTGATGGACGAGCCCCCGGTGACGTTGTTCGTCCGCGATTTCCAGCCTCCCGCAGTGCGGATGCCGCTGACAGAACCGGGGCGTTGGCGCAACGAACACGAGTGGCCGATCGCCCGCAGCCAAGCCACGGAGTTCTTCCCGTCGGTCGACGGGCAACTGGCGGAACAGCCTTCGCCCGATCCCGGCCACTTGTCACTGGAGCACCGTCCCGGATCCGGCCTCAGCTCGGGAATCCACTGGGGTGGCGGGATCCTGCCGTGGGGAATGCCCGTCGATCAGCGATTCGATGATGCCCATTCCCTGCTGTTTGCGACCTCGCCCCTGGCTGGTGATCTTGAGATCACCGGCGATCCTGTGGCGGTGCTGTTCGTGTCATCGACGGCCGAGGTCGCCTACTTCCGGGTCAGGTTGATCGATGTCGCACCGGATGGGACGTCGAAATTGGTCCGTTACGGCGGCCTGAACGCGACCCACCGCGACTCGCATTCCGATCCCCGGCCGCTGGTTCCGGGAACCGTCTACGAGATCAACGTTCCGCTGAAAACCGTTTCGTATGTCTTTCCCGCCGGTCATCGGTTGCTGGTGGCAATCAGCACAGCCGATTTTCAGAACGCCTGGCCGACCGGAAAATCGGGAACCCACACGATCCACCTCGGTGGCGAGACCCCCTCGAAGATCACCCTGCCGGTGGTTCCGGACCCGTCGGCCCCGGCCCCGGCTCCGGAGTTCGTTGAACTGCCCCCCGCCGACCCGGAGGCGTTGATGGCACCACCGGTCTACGAGGTCATCGAGGACCAGGCCGCCGGCACCGCCAGGGTGCGGCTGGGTATCGATTCGCAGGACGGCAACGACACGCTCTCGCTGCAATCGACCTTCACCGTGTCGAACCGGGAACCCGCCAACGCGGTGCTCGATGCCCGTGCCGTGTACACGGTCCGCCGCGACGGGCTCGAGGTGGTGGTCAGGGCCGATGAGTCGACAACCAGCGACTCGGAGTGCTTCCGTCACGAGGTGTCAGTCGAGATCACTCGAGACGGAGAGCCCGCCTGGGAAAAGAACTGGACGGTCAGCGTGCCGCGCCAATGGTCCTGAACAGGGCCGATGTCAAATCGTGGCACCGGAAAAGAGCGACTCGATCCGGTCACCTCGATTCAACTGTGCCGGTCGATTCAGCCGGTCGCGAACTTCCGAATGCGGACGGATGCCCAGCACGCTGTAGACGGTGGCCCCGACGTCCTCGGGCGAGAAGGACCGGGTGACCGGGTAACTGCCGATCTCGTCGGACTTGCCGATGACCTGCCCGGGCAGGATGCCGGCCCCGGCAAACACGCCAAAGAAGCACGGTCCCCAGTGGTCTCGACCGTTCTTGCCGTTGATCTTGGGCGTGCGGCCAAATTCGCCGAGCATCATCACCAGCGTCGTGTCGAGCCGTCCGGATTCCTGCAGGTCGTCCAGCAGCGCCGCAACGCCCTGGTCCAGCGGTGGCAGCAACCGGTCCTTCAGGGTCGGGAAGATGTTGCTGTGGTTGTCCCAGGTCTGCACGCGGCCGATATTGCACTGCACGACCGGCACGCCCACCTCGATCAGCCGCCGGGACAGCAGCAGGCTTTGCCCGGTCGTGTTGCGGCCATAGCGATCCCGGACCTTTGCTGTTTCGCGGTTCAACTCGAATGCCCGGCTCAGGTCGCTGGACGTCAGGATTGAAAAGGCCAGTTCCTGGTCATCGGTCATCCGTTGGGCTTCGGTGTTGGCTGCCAGTCGGTGCTGCTGCCGGTTCAGGTTTCCGAGCAAGGCCTGGCGATTCTTCAGTCGTGGGACATCCAGCCCCTTGAGCAACGACAGCGCGTCAACCTTGAACTTGGGCTTGTTCGGATCACCGGTGATCTGCCACGGGTCGTATTTCGGGCCAAGAAACCCACCGTGCTGGCCGGGCCAGGTCAGGGCTCCGCCGGCCAGGAACGTCGGCAGGTTGACACCACTGGGAATGCCGTCGTCGCGCGGGTTGAGAAAGGCGCTGCCGGCCGCGTAGCTGGGCCAGTCGTCGCGCGAGGCCACCTTGTCGAAAAAACCGCCCGGTTGTCGGGTGCCGGTCAACACGTGATGGGTCGACATCAGGTGGTTGTTGTCGCGATGCGACAGGGAACGCAGGACCGAGTAGCGATCGGCACGGGCCGCCAGGTGCGGCAGGTGCTCACAGACATGCAGCCCGGCGACCGGAGTGGCGATTGGCTTGAACTCGCCCCGGATTTTCTCGGGGGCATCGGGTTTCATGTCGAACGTGTCGTGGTGACTGGCCGCCCCGGTCAGAAAGACGATCACCACCTGGTTGGGAGTACGGGACACTCCGGAAGCATCGGTGCCGGTGGCCTCTGCCGAGGCTGTGCGACCGGCAACAGCCGGGGTCAGCCCGAGACCGAGCAGTCCCGAGTAGCCGACCTGCAGCAATTCCCGTCGCGTCGTCGCCATCACCAGCGTTCCTTCCAGGGGATCCCGGGCGGATGTCTTTCCCACCGGCACCATCGTCATCTGCGAGGGCACATGTTGCAAGTAGTCGCCAGTTTCAACAATCTCAATATCGGATTTTCTGACGATCGGTCATTGCCGGCGGTGATCATCACCAGCATCGCGTTTCACGGAGTCGACAACGATCTCTGCGTGGCTTTTGTCTCCTCGGGATTCGGTTTCCAGGCGCGACGTGTCCCCCAGTCCGGTCCTGGTCTCTGTTATCATCGGAGACTGCCGGGATCGTGGCAGGTGCGATCACCACAGGTGAAGACTGTCGGAGAGGGAGTCATACCGTGTCGAGTTATTTGATCCGCAGCGTCGCCATGGCCGCAACACTGGTGCTGCTGGGCACCGGCAGGTTGCCGGCTCAGCGAGGACCGGCGGTCGTTGTTGTCACGGCGGTTGTGGAGCGCGAGGTCACCGCGGGTCACACGTTTGTCGGCACCGTCGAACCGCTGAAGAAGGCAACCATCGGCAGTGCCGTCGATGGTCGCGTTGTTGAATTTCCCGTCGAGGAGGGAGAGAGGATTTCCGGGAAGCAGCCACTGGCAAGGCTGTTGACCCAGACGATTCAACTCGAGTTGAAGGCGGCCGAGGGTGAGTTGGCCTTTCGCCGCGAATCGCTCAACGAGTTGAAGAACGGAACCCGTCCCGAGGAAATCGCACAATTGCAGGCGCGGCTGCTGGCCGCCAAGGCCAACCGGGACTTCCAGGTGGCTCGCCGGCAGCGGTTCGCCACGCTGGCCAAGCGAGGGACGGTGACTGAGGACGACCTGGCGAGGGTCGTCGCCGCGGCGATCACCGCCGAGCGTGACCACGACGATGCCCGGGCCGGCCACCAACTGGCCGTGATCGGTCCCCGCAAGGAAAAGCTCGTCCAGGCCGCCGCCCGTCTGTCGGTCCAGCAGGCGATCGTTGACAAGCTCAAGGACCAGATCTCCAAGTACACGATCATCTCCCGTTTCGACGGTTACGTGACCACACGACACGCCGAGATTGGTGAGTGGGTCAGTCGGGGCGATCCGGTTGTCGAGATCGTGTCGATCGACCAGGTCGATGTGAAGACCTTTGTCCTGGAAAGCCACGTTCCGCACCTGCGGCTGGGTACCCCGGTTCGTGTCGAAATCGCGGCGTTGCCGCAGCAGGTCCTGACCGGTACGGTCGTGGCGATCGTTCCGCAGGCCGACACGCGTTCGAGGACGTTTCCCGTCAAGATCCGAATGGCCAACACGATCACAGCCGGGGTGCCGCTGATCAAGGCGGGCATGCTGGCCCGGGTCACCCTACCCACCGGCAGTCGGAAAAAGGCCCTGCTCGTCCCCAAGGACGCGCTGGTGCTCGGGGGTGCCCGGCCCACCGTCTTCGTGGTCGTCCCCGATCGGGAGGACCCGAAAAAGAGTACCGTCCGCCCGGTGGCCGTCGACCTGGGTGTCGCCAGTGGCCGGTTGATCCAGGTCAGTGGCGCGATTCAAGTCGATCAACAGGTCGTCGTCCAGGGCAACGAACGGTTGCGACCGGGCCAGCAGGTTGTCACCCGACCGGCCAGAGTCGCGGTCCCTGCCAAGACTCCCGGTGCGACCAGGACGAAGCGTTGAGCCCATGCACCTGATCGAATCCTTCGTTCGCAATCCGGTCAAGGTGACCGTCGGCGTCTTGCTGGTCGCGATGTTCGGCATCGTGTCGCTGGACCGGATGCCGATGCAACTGACGCCCGAGGTCCAGACTCCGACGATCACGATCGAAACCCGCTGGCCGGGGGCCAGTCCCCAGGAGATCGAACGCGAGATCACCCTCGAGCAGGAAGAACAGCTCAAGAGTGTCGAGGGACTCTCGAAGATGAGCTCGGAGAGTTCCGATTCGCGGTCGCGGATCACGCTCGAATTCCTGGTCGGAACTGACATGGACGAGGCCTTGCTGAAGGTCAACAGCCGGCTGCAGCAGGTCCGCGAGTATCCCGAGGATGCCGACCAGCCGGTGATCTCGACCGCCAACTCCTCGGATCGCCCGATCGCCTGGTTCATCCTCAGTGCCCGCCGTCCTGCCGACAGCAAACTTGCCGAGTTCCAGGCCCGGCACCCCGAGCTGACCAGCGAGATCCAGCACATCCGCGACACCCACAGTGTCGGGTTGGGCCTGCTGCGGCTGAGGTTGCTGGCCCGGAAATTTCCCGCGGTCGAAGAAGTGCTTCCCGACGACCTCGACGTCACCAAGCTGCGACGCTTTGCCGAGAACCAGATCGAGTCCCGTTTTGAACGTGTCCGCGGTGTCTCGCAATCAAACGTCCTGGGCGGTCTTGAAGACGAGTTGCAGGTCATCGTGGATCCCGAGAAGCTCTCGGCCCGCCAGATCACGATTGCCGACGTACTCCGTGTGCTGCGGGGCCAGAACCGGGACACCTCGGCCGGCGATTTCTCCGAGGGCAAGCGACGCTGGGTCGTGCGAACGCTCGGGCAGTTCCGCAATCCCGAGGAAGTCGAAAACCAGCTGCTGGTCGTCCAGAACGGGGCCCCGATCTACGTCCGTGACGTGGCCGAAGTGCAGCTGGGCTACAAGAAGGCCACCGGTGTCGTCCGGCGGTTCGGCGAGTCGAGCATCTCGCTCAACTGCATCCGCGAGTCGGGGGCCAACGTGCTGGAGGTCATGAAGGGCCTGAGGCAGGCCAACGAGGAAATCAATCGCAGGATTCTTTTGCCACGCGGGCTGCAGTTGACCCAGGTCTACGACGAGACCGACTACATCTACTCGTCGATCTCGCTGGTTCGACAGAACATCTTCCTGGGCGGGGCATTGACGATGATCGTGCTGATGGTGTTCCTGCACCTGAGCATCCGCACGTTGCTGGTCATCCCACTGGTGGTCGCGGCCGCCCTGGCATCGACTTACATCTCGGCGTGGTTCGCGATTCCGGGTCTGCTGATCCTGGTCGCGGCCGGATTCTGGCTGGCCCGCGGTGCGTTGCTGGTCGGTGCGGCGATTCCCGCGAGCATTATCGGGACCTTCCTGGTCCTGGGCCTGCTCGGACGTTCACTGAACGTGATCAGCCTGGCCGGGCTGGCATTTGCCGTGGGAATGCTTGTCGACAACGCCGTTGTCGTGCTCGAGAACATCGTCCGCCGACACGCGCTGGGTGAGAGTGCCCTGACCGCCGCGGTGAAGGGGACGCAGGAGGTCTGGGGGGCCGTTACCGCGTCGACGCTGACGACGATCGCGGTGTTCCTGCCGGTCGTGTTCATCCAGGAGGAAGCCGGACAGTTATTTCGCGACATCGCCCTGGCAATCAGTGCCGCCGTCGGCCTCTCGATGGTCTTCTCGATGACGGTCATCTGTGCCGCCTCGGCCCGGCTGTTCAAACGCCCGAGCGACGAATCGACATCCGTGCCGGATCCGTCCGCCGAAACGACCTATCCGCCGTCGATCCCGCTGCTGGTCCGTCTGCCCAGGGCGGTCGGTTCCGGTTTCGTCGAGTGGGTCGTGGCCTTGAACGAATGGGTCCAGCGGGGTGTCATCCGCCGCCTGATGGTCGTGGTCCTGCTGGTGGGCGTCTCGCTCGGTCTCAGCTATTTCTTCTGGCCGCAGGTCGAGTACCTGCCGGCGGGCAATCGCAACCTCGTCTTCGGGATCCTGATGCCACCGCCGGGCTACAACATCGACCAGATGAAGCAGCTTGGTGAAACGGTCGAGGAAGAGTTGCGCCCGTACTGGGATGTCGATCCCGGCAGCCCGCAGGCGGCAGCACTGGATGGTCCCGTGATTGGCGATTTCTTCTTCGTGGCTCGTGGTCGGCGGGTCATCCTGGGATTGAGAGCATTCGAACCGACCCGTGCCGCGGAACTGGTTCCGATTATTCTCCGGGTCAGCTCGCGGCTTTCAGGCACGATCGCCATCGCCAGCCAGTCGAGCCTGTTCGAACGCAGCCTGGGCGCCGGGCGGTCGATCGATATCGAGATCACCGGCCCGGAACTGACCACGCTCGTTAGCCTCGGTGGCCGGATGATGGGCCAGGTCCGCCAGGCCCTGGGCAACGATGCGCAGGTGCGACCGATCCCCAGCCTGGATCTGTCGACGCCGGAAGTTCACATTCGGCCGCGACTGATTCAGGCTGCCGAGATGGGCATCAGCAATGCCGACCTGGGCTACACCGTCAACGCACTGGTCGATGGAGCCTACGCGGGAGACTACTTCCTGGGCGGCGACAAGATCGACCTGACGATCATCGGTCGAACCCAGCACGCCGACAGCACCCAGGACATCGAGGCATTGCCGATCGCGACGCCGCTGGGACAGATCGTACCGCTGGGTGCGCTTGCCGAGGTGGTGATGAGTAGCGGCCCCGAACAGATCAATCATCGCGAGCGGTTCCGGGCGATCACGATCCAGGTCACGCCGCCCCCGGACATGGCTCTCGAAGCCGCGCTCGAACGGATCGACACGGAAATCGTGACCCCGCTGATCGCCGGAGGACAACTGGCCGGTGGCTACCGGATCACCCTCGGCGGCACCGCCGACAAGTTGAGGAACACCTGGTTGGCGCTGCGATTCAACATCGTGCTGGCACTGGTGATCACCTACCTGTTGATGGCGGCGTTGTTCGAATCGTGGCTCTATCCGCTGGTAATCATCCTCAGCGTTCCGCTCGGCGCCGTCGGCGGCGTCCTCGGACTGTTCGTGCTCAACCTGTTCGTCCCGCAGTCACTTGATGTTCTGACGATGCTGGGATTCGTGATCCTGATCGGCACCGTGGTCAACAACCCGATCCTGATCGTGCACCAGTCGCTCAACCACATCCGTGAAGACGGGCTTTCCCCGACCGAGGCGATCCTGGTCAGCGTGCGGACACGCGTGCGGCCGATCTTCATGACCACCACGACCACGGTGCTGGGCCTGCTGCCGCTGGTGCTGTTCCCGGGTGCCGGCAGCGAACTCTACCGTGGCCTGGGCAGCGTGGTCCTGGGCGGCCTGGTCGTTTCGACGATATTCACCCTGGTACTGGTGCCGACGCTGTTCAGCCTGGCGATGGATGCCCGGGGATTGCTGGCCGGTTTCGGGTCGGCTGCAACCGTGACCGCCACTCCCGCCGTGGCAATCGACTAGAAACCGCCTGAAACGAAGGGCCGCTGCCGGGTTGTCCGTTTCAGCGTTTCGTGCCCTTTCGCATTCGTTTCAGGAGCTGGTGGACCATGCCGACGATTCGTTCTTCGATCGACGGGGCAAACGGTCCCGGCTGGACGGTGGCCGTCATGTAGTTCATCGACCGGCGTGCTTCGTAGCCGCCTTCGCTGAGCACGCGGCGACTGGGAATGTAGGCGAACACGTCATTGTTGTAGCCGGAAACCCAGACGGCCGCCGTTCCCCGCAGTTCTCGCTTCAGTCGCAGCGAGTAATCGACCACGGTTTCACCCGCCAACGCGACAAGCAGCAACTGGTCTCCGAAGCGAACGGCCTGGACCGGGTAGTCGTAAGTCGTTCGCAGCTTTCGGCCACGCGTGATCTGTCGCAACAGCCGTTTGGCATGCGTCTTGGTCAGTTCGTAGGACTTGAACGGTGCGGTCGGAGATCCGGCCAGGTAGGCCTGCAGTTGTTCACGGGTGGGAGGCGTCTGGTAGGCGATCTGGACCCGGTCCAGCGCAACGGCCAGGGGACCGTGGACCGCCGTCGGGCGGTTCTGAAGGGCGGCTTCCACGGCGGTGGCCAGCGTTCGTCCGTGGCGACGCGAGAGTTCAACCGTGCCGCGGGGGAATCCGTTCTGGTCGCCACTGCAACCGTTAAGGAACAGGGCCGTCGTGTCGGCATGGTCTCTTTCCAGGAACGACTGGGCGTACCCGGCGTAGTCGCCGGCGTACTGGTTGACGAAGAGGGTCGTGTTGTGGCAGGCGTAGCCAAACAGAATCGCTCGCCGCTTCCGGCCGGTCCAGGTGACCTGGAGCACGGGAACGTCGTGGTCGACGGGCCCGTCCGGATTGGGGTGGTTGAGGTACGGCTCTCCGGTGGGATCGGGGTTCTTGAGCCGCCGGTTCATCGCAAAGCCGGCCCGGGCGTGGCTGTAGCTGAGCCGCGCCGGTGCCGTGTCGGCCAGTGCATCCCCGACGAGTTCGACCAGCATGTTCTCCAGTCGCTTGCAGTACAGGGTCGTCAGCTTCTGCCGTTCCTCGGAAAGTTCCTCGAGTGCCGTCGCCGTCATTTTCAGTTCAGGGCCGCAGTGCGTGTGCGAGGCATTCAGCAACAGCGACGCCGACGGCAGGTCGAATCGTTTCCCGACCCGTCCGGCCACTCGTTCGCGGAGGGTGCGGGGGATTCCGATCAGGTCGTGGGTGACAATCACCAGCCGCGTGCCGCGTTCGTCCCGCAGGGCCAGGGCCTTGGCGTGCAGTTCGGTCGCCTTGCCCTCGGCCGGGCGGGTCCGGCTCCCGAACCCGGCCAGCATCATCGGCCGATCGGGAGTGATTACCGCCACCGCGATCCCCGCCTGCCATTCCCCGTCGCGGTCTGCCGCGGCACAGGCCGCCATGAACGAACCGCCGTTCAACGGCAGGACCAGGCCGGCGACGGCGAGGAGCACTCCAGGATTCCAGGACGAGTGTCTTGTCATGGCATTGTTGCGTTCGAGGGCCGGGTGACGATCAACGCCGCCGCTGATCCTTCTTGCAGTTGCTGTCCTGGGCCACGGCCTTGCCGACCTGTTTGATCGGGTGAGTGAACAGGTACCTCCAGACCGATTCGTGGACGTGGCGGCCGGCGGAATCCCGGCAGGCACTTCCACCGGGTACGACGGCCGTGTGGGCACGGCGCGAGTTGCCGTTGACATCGAAAGTGCTGATCAGGCGGCGCGAGTTTTCAAACGGTGCGTCCGTTTTCTCGACATCGACGATCCGGCCGTGCCGATGCAGCCCGAGCAGTTCCCAGGAGCGGCAGTAATGGTCGGCGGTCCAGCCACCATCGAGAACATGGGTGAAGCCGAAAAAACGATTCGTGGGCGTGGCCGATGGCAGTTTCTGCCAGTTCTGGAGCTGGTCGCGCGGGCCCGAGAACATCACCACGCGACTGACCTTCTGGTGGACGGCAAAACGGGCCGCGGTGGTCGAGCCGTGCGAGATGCCGGCCACGATCACGTCGTCCCATCGCAACCGCCGACCGTCGGCGGTCAGGAAGTGGTCCCAGCGACTGCCGGGGTTCTTCCGGGCCAGCCACTTCACGAATTGCCGGGCCCGTTCCTTCATCCCGTCGGGGCCGGGAATCGACATCTGCTTGCTGTGATCCTCTCCGGTGGCCGCCTCGAGTCGCGCGTTTCCACGGCACATGTCACCGACGGGCTGCTCGCGACAGATCTTCGAGAACCAGCGGTTGGCATAGTGGACCTGGATCGCGTGCAGGCCGTACTTCGAGAGGCGTTCAAACAGCGGCCGATTGTGCCGCATCAGCCAGATCACCAGCTTGCCCCGGGGGGCGACCCGGGTATCAACGATGGCCTGTTGCAGGTCCTGAACTTTTCCACCCGACGTGAAGACGAAGTCGATTTTCGGGTGTTCGCTGGTGCGAGGATCGATCACGCTGGCGCGGGCCGAAAGCGTGTACCGCTGCGGTTTCGGGTCCGAGTATTTCAGCGGCTTCCCGGCAATCGCGTGGCTGGAAACAAGCAGTGCCAGCAGGACGGTGGTTGTCAGCGGTTGGATTGTCATGGTCGCCTGTCCATTGCCTGCTGTCGGATCATGGTGTGCAAGTCGATCGGGTTTCGCGGGTGCGATGTCTTTGAGACGTCCAGCCGATATTCTCTAGCTGGGTCGAACCCGGAACCAAACCGGTATCTCGTTATCGCGATGGTAACGCACGGCGAATCCGTCGCAAACAAGTGACCCTCGTCCAGTACGTGTTCCTCGACGACAAGGCAGCCCGAATGCGGATTTCGGGAGTCGGCGTGGAACTCAACGAAGGCCTTATCCGCAAGTATCGTGTCGCCTGGCGTGGTCATTCCCCATGAATTTGTTCTCTTCGAAGATCGTGCGATTGAACGCCGAGATGTTCCCGATCAGCCGGTTTGAACAGGAACAATACGACGCGCACGGGATCACGCCGGTTTCGGTCGAGGTTCAAGCGGGTGAAGAACTGGTCGAAGCCGTCGCCGACGCCGATGCGGTGATGGTGGTTTCCCAGGCCTTGCCCGCCGAGGTCGTCAATGCCATGCAACGCTGCCGGGTGATTTGCCGCCTGGGTGTTGGCACCGACAAGATCGACGTCGCCACGGTAACCCGCTGCGGCATCGTCCTGGCCAACGTTGCGGATTTCTGCGTTGAAGAACAGGCCGACCATGCATTCGCCCTGCTGCTGGCCGTCGCCCGCAGGCTCAACGAGATGCGCAACTGCATGCTCGATGCCCGTTACGACGATGGCCGACATCAGTCTCGGCCGCTGCGACGGCTGCCCGGACGTACCCTTGGCCTGGTTGGCTTCGGCGGCTCGGCCCGGGCGATGGCCCGGCGTGCCGTGGGGTTTGGCATGCGGATCATTGCCACCCGGCGGGACATGTCCGCCATCGATCGGGAAGCCGAGTCGCTGGGTGTGCAGATGATGCCACTGGAGCAACTGCTGGCCGAATCGGATTTCCTCTCGCTGCATTTGCCGCTCGACGACCGGACGCATCACCTGTTTGACAGGCCGACGCTGATGAAGATGAAGCCGGGCAGCGTGCTGATCAATACCGCCCGCGGCGCGATCGTCGATGAAGATGCGTTGGCCGAGGTGCTTGGCACCGGGCACCTGGCCGGAGCGGGGCTGGATACGTTTGACGTGATCGATGTGCACGATCCGCAACCCGGGCCCCCGAAACATCCGTTGTTTCGGATGGAGAACGTGGTGTTCACGCCGCATGTCGCCGCGTTCTCGATCGATTCGAGCCGGGATGTTGCACACGGTTCGGTCGCGAACCTGGTCGATGTGCTGTCGGGCAAGTGGCCCCGTGCGGACCGCATCGTCAATCCCCGGGTCGAACCCCGGTGGCCGTTGTCGCCCGGCAATGACTAGCCGCGGCTAGTCGGCCTTCCGCCAGTGCACCCGGCAATCCAGGGCCCAGTTGGTGCAGATGCCGTCCATGCCACTGGCACGGGCCTTGTCCCAGATGTCTGTTCGCCTGTCGGCAATATTCAGGCTCAGCCAGACCTGCCTCTTGTGACGATGCGCCCGAGTCATTTCCTCGCGGCTCGGGACGAAACCAACCCACAGGCAATCGGCCAACGGATTCTTCAACGCCGCGGCGAACTGCTTCGAGTCGTAGATCTTCACGACCGTTGTCCGCAACTTCGGGTTGGCCTGCTTGAAAAGGCGGCTGGATTCGGCCGGCTGGCCAAACGCGAACAACTGGTCAAACAGGTCGTACTTGTCCACGAGTTTCGTGATTCTCGCTTCGATGCCCGGCGAGATCACCTTCATGTTCAACGCGATCGTCACCGGTTTTCGTTGCCGTTTGCGAATCAGGCCAAAGACCTCTGCCAGGGTCGGTACCTTCAATCCCGCGAAACGTGGATGAAACCAGCCACCCGCATCCAGCTTGCGAATTTCGGCCAGGGTCATCTTCGTGACATCACCCGACCCGTTGGTCGTACGATCGACCGTGTTGTCGTGAATGACGACAAGCTGGTTGTCGCGGGTCTGGTAGACGTCCAGTTCGATCGATACTCCCAGGGCGACGGCCGACGCGAATGCCGGCAGAGTGTTTTCCGGAGCATGCCGCACAAGGCCCCGGTGGGCAAGCAGTACCGGATCCCGGGTGCCGACCTTCTCCTGGGCCAGGGCCTGTCCGGCGACGACGACCGAGAGCACCAGCGAGACGACAATCTGAAGCGACCGACGGATTCGATGACGAATTTCAACGACAGGCATTTTTGACCAATTCCCTTTCCCGGTGGCGATGGCAGGTTCACTGGCCCCGGATTTCATTGCAGGTCAGATCTCGTGAAGAGAACCAGGGCCTGGAGTCGTTCTCCACGGTCCATGATGTGAAAGGTCCGCCGCGAGTGCCAGTCGCGAGTGCCAGTCGCGAGCATCTGTTTGGAGCCCATTGGGGATCCTGATACCATCACGGTTGACCGGGGGTCCTGACGGAACCAGAGATTGCACAGCCCCCCCAGTGTGAAAGCGGGAAGATCTGGACCCAGGGAGCCACGTCGATGTCGAAGCCCTTCGCGAATCTGTTCGCCGTCATCATTGCCAGCGCCGTGATCGCGTTGTTGATCCCGAACCTGCGCGGCCAGGATGACGATGTTGGGAAACCCGCTGCAGAAAAGGCAGGCACGGATCGTGCCAAGGACGATCCGCCACGAGAGGCCGATGCAGCACCGAAGCGTGACGCGGGCAGACCGGAACATGAAGCCGAGCGGCACAGGGATGAGCGAGCGGAGGATGAGCGACGGCGAGAACTGGACCAACGGCTCGGGGAACTGAGAGGTCGTCTTGGTGAGCTGCACGCTCGACAGCGAGAACTGGAGCCAACCCAACGACGTGAAGAACAGGAAGAGGTCTCTGGCCAGGTTCGGCAGACGCAGTTGGAGATCCGCGAGATCGAGGTTTTTCTTGAACGGGAGCTGGGACACGAGCACGACGAACGACCGCGTTCAGAGATTTCCCGATCTTGCCGGGCTTGCCATCAACCCGGCTCCGACCGTGATGAAGACATGTCGATCCGGGTCGAACAGATCATGGAGGCGACCAGGATGCTGGCTGAAGCAGGCATGGGCGACCTGGCCGACCTGGTGCATCAGCGAGTCCGGGATGTTCATCAGCGAGATCACCGGGATCCTGCCGGGGAACACGCTCGACGCAGAGAACCCCATGGTCCCCAAGACAGGCCGGGCCATGAACGTCCACGTCACCAAGAACGGCGAGAACCCGACCATCACGAAGGCCATCCAGGACCTCCCGAATTGCACGAGGCCGTTCACGAACTGCAGAAGCAGATTGATCAGTTGCGTCGCGAAGTGCACGAACTGAGAGAGGCTGGGCGGCGGCGAGGCCACGATCGGCCTGACGACCGGCCGCCGGAGCGGGAACGACGCTAGTACGGTTTGCCGCTGGTACACATACCGGGCCGGCCGTGCATGAAATGGCTGGTCGAAAAAATGGTGGTGCTCGTCTGTGCGGCAGCGGCCTGATTTGTCGCTTGCCGAGATCGCACCGGTGAAGCCGGTGTCATTCGGTGATGCCGCGGATCTGCCGACGCCGGTCCACCAGTTCGTGAATATGTTGCAGGTCGTCGCGGGGTGTCGCCTCGATCAACTCTCGCGTGTACTGCTCGCTGGGATTCCGGTAAATCGCCTCGGCCGGTCCGAATTCCACGATCCGGCCATCTTTCATCACCGCCATCATGTCGGCCATGAACTTCACGACCGAGAGGTCGTGACTGATGAAGATGTAGGTCAGGCCGCGTCGTTCCTGCAGATCATTGAGCAGGTTGAGGACCTGGGCCTGGATCGAGACATCCAGCGCCGAAACCGATTCGTCACAGACGATGAACTCGGGTTCCACCGCCAGCGAACGGGCAATGCAGATTCGCTGCCGTTGCCCGCCGGAAAACTCGTGGGGATAACGGCCCAGGTGCTCAGTCGTCAGGTCGACTTCCTCCAGCAGGCTGGCCGCCCGGTCAATCCGGTCCCGTCGTGAATCACCGATCCCGTGCAGGGCCATCGGCTCGATCAGGGACGACTGGACCGTCATCCGCGGGTTCATCGAACCGTAGGGATCCTGGAAGATGATCTGCATCCGGCTGCGGAGTTCTCTGAGGCGTCGACCACTCAGCGAATCGATGTCCAGGTCGTCAAACGTCATTGTTCCCGCCGTGGGCCGGACCAGTTTCAACAGTGCCCGGCCGGTGGTTGTCTTGCCGCAGCCGCTTTCCCCGACCAGTCCCAGCGTCTGGCCGCGGTAGATGTTGAAGCTGATGCCGTCGACGGCCTTCACGTGCCCGACGGTTCGCATCAACAGGCCCTTGCGGACGGGAAAATGGACCTCCAGGTCCCGCACGCTCACCAACGGTGCTTGCTCGGCTTCGACCGTCACGGCTTCCCGGCCGTAGGAACCGGGATCGCCTTCGAAACCGAGTTCGCGCAACCGGGTTTCCGGATGCAGCAGTCGCCCCCGACCGTGGTTCTTGAAGTAGTCCAGGCGATCATCGGTCATCGTCTTTTCGGTGATCTCGATTTCACCGTCGGGCGTCTCGACGGTGTCCATGTAGTCCGAGACGGTCGGCAACCGCTTGTAGGGCGTGTCCAGTCGCGGCCGACAGGCCAGCAGCCCCTTGCTGTAGGGATGCCCGGGACGCTCGTAGAGGTCCAGGACGCTGCCCTGTTCCATCACCTTGCCCCGATACATCACGATGACGTGGTCGGCGATCTCGGCAATCACGCCCAGGTCGTGCGTGATAAACAGCACCGCCATCTGCCGTTGATCACGCAACTCGCGGATCAGATCCAGGATCTGTTTCTGGATGGTGACGTCCAGGGCAGTGGTCGGCTCGTCGGCAATCAGCAGGCTGGGATTGCACGAGAGAGCCATCGCGATCATCACGCGTTGCTTTTGCCCGCCCGACATCTGGTGGGGATAGTAGTCCAGTCGGGATTCGGGGTCCGGGATGCCCACCTCGTCGAACAACTCGATCGTGCGGGTCCGCGCCTCGGCCCGGTTCACCCGCTGGTGCTGGATGATCGCCTCCATCACCTGGTTGCCGACCTTGTGGACCGGGTTCAGTGATGACATCGGCTCCTGGAAGATCATGCTGATCTCGGCACCACGGATCTTCCGCATCTCCGCCTCGGGGAGACCGACGAGATCCTGGCCCAGGAACGAGATGCTGCCGGCATGCACGCGGGCCGTGTCGGCCAGCAGGCGCATGATCGTCAGCGAGGTTACCGATTTCCCCGACCCGGATTCGCCGACCACGCCCAGCGTGTAGCCGGGCTTGATCTCGAACGAGACATCGTCGACCGCCTTGACGACACCGCGATCGATGTGGAAGTAGGTCTGCAGGTTCTTGACGTCGATGACGGTTGACATGCTTGGCTAGTTCCCCGAATCGGCCAGGCGAGGATCGGTGGCTTCCTGGATTCCCTCGCCAATCAGGTTGTAGGCCAGGACGGTCAGAAAGATGCCCAGTCCCGGAAAGACCACCTGCCACCAGTAGCCCGACTGGAGGGTTTCCCGGCCCGAGTGCAGGATCGTGCCCCAGCTGGGATTCGGCGGTGGTGCGCCGAAACCCAGCAGGCTAAGCGCCGCCTCGACCTGGATCCCCGCGGCGATTCCGAACACGATCGGCACCATCACCGGCGCCAGTGCGTTGGGAAGCACGTGACGGAACATGATGCGAATCCGGCCGGCGCCCAGGCAACGAGCCGCGGCGACAAATTCGGTTTCGCGCAGCTTGAGAAATTCCCCCCGCGTCAGCCGGGCCATGCCGGTCCAGCCGGTCAACCCCAGCAGCATCATGATATTCCAGATGCTGACCTCCTCGATCACCGCCTGCAGGGCCAGGATCAGGACCAGTGCCGGGACACACATCACCATCTCGATCAGGCGGCTGATCGTCAGGTCGACGACACCGCCCATGTAACCGGCAACAGCTCCCAGGGTGATCCCGATCACCGCCGCGATACCGGTGGAAACAAATCCCACCAGCAGGGCGATTCGCGTGCCGTGGACCATGCTGGCAAAGACATCAAACCCCGTCTTGTAGGTCCCGAACCAGTTCTTGCCACTGGGCTGCCCCTTGGCTCCGAAGGGATTGCCCTCCAGGCCCTCCCACTCGCCGTCACGCACCGGGCGATGGGGGTCCTGGTAGACCAGCGGCCAGAGGGCCCAGCTGTCCGGATCCTTCCGCTGGAGATTCCTGGGATAGACCCGGCGAAAACGGTCTTTCTGGAAGATCGGGTTTTCCCAGGACGGGTTGTAGTAGCCCAGGCAGGGAAAGTAGATCTCGCCCTTGTAGCGGCAGACGATCGGTTTCGTGCCGGCAATCGCTGGAGAAAAAATCGCCACCATCGACAGCAGGCCGATGAAGTACAGGGCGAACATGGCGAGTTTTCGCCGGCGGAACCGCTGCCAGGACTGCTGCCAGAACCCGGGCGAGGCTGTCACGAGATCGGGGACTTTCCGGTTCATTTGGTCAGCTGTACCTGATTCGTGGATCAGCGAAGGCGTAGAGGATGTCGGCCAGAAGTTGCCCGGTCAGGGTCAGAATCGAGAACATCAGCGTCAGGCTCATGATCGTGGGGTAGTCGCGACCGAGGATCGACGAGAAAAACAGCAGGCCCATTCCCGGCCAGTTGAAGATGCCCTCGAGGATGATCGCGCCGCCGAGTAGCCCGGGCAGTGTCAGTCCCAGCAGGGTCACGAACGGGATCAGGGTATTGCGGAATGCGTGGTGGATCAGGACCCGGATCGGACCCAGGCCCTTGGCCCGGGCCGTGCGGATATAGTCCTGGCGAATCACCTCCTCCATGTTGGCTTTCACGAACCGGCAATAGTACGCCAGGCTCCCGTAGGTGAAGCAGGTGACCGGCAGGATCATGTGCTTGAAGCTGTCCCAGGCCTGGGCAGCATCTCCCATCTCCTCGTAGTTGTTGCTGTGGTTTCCCAGCAACGGCAGTTCCAGCCACGTGCCTTCCAGCTTCACGGCGAACAGCAACTGCAGAAACAACGCGGCGACGAAGGAGGGAAACGAGTACAGCATGTAGAGAGCGAAGCTCAGGCCCCGCTCGTCGGCCCTGCCGCTGCGGACGGTGGCATACAGGCCCATCGGGACGGCCAGCAGGTAGCTCAGCAGCAGCGAGGTCAACGAGAGTTGCAGGGTGGGCCAGACCCGGTCGCTGATCAACTCGGCGACGGGCTTCTTCTGGGAATAGCTGGTTCCCAGATTCAGCGACGTCGTGTTTTTCAGCCACTGCCAGTAAGCCAGGTGCAGCGGCTTGTCCAGACCGTAAACCGACCGCATCCGCTGGATGTCGGCCTTGCTGGGCATCTTGCTTGGATCCATCATCGCCGGATCCGCATCCAGCGGGCTGCCCGGCATCGAGCGGATCAGGCCATAGATCATGCAGGTGATCATCGCCAGCGTCACCAGCCCGATAAGCAGGCGACGAAGCAGATAGCTGACCATACGCGTAACCCGTAACCAGGCAACGCCGTCACCAGCGCCGCATCCGTGCTCATGGCCTCTCGGCCTCGTCCGTCCGTTTCCCTGCCTGCTACTTCAGAGCCGGGGTCTTGAAGATACTGCCTTCGCCCGGACCATAGTTATACGGACCCCGCGGGCTGAAGTTGTAGCCTCTCAGCGACTTGTTGAAAGCAAAATAGGCGTTCCGGAAATACAGCCACGTGTAGGGCTGGTCCTCGTACAACTTCAGGTGGATCTGCTGGTAGATCCGGCGGCGCTTCTCCGGGTCCAGTTCGTACTTGCCTTCCTGGAACAGCTTGTCGATCGCGGGACTGCTGTAGGCGACGTAGTTGCGTCCACTGTCGATGGCCTTGGTGGTCCACAGGTTCTCGCTGGTGTCGGGATCGGTGCCGGTTCCCCAGCCGGCAAACTGCGCGTGGAACTTGTGTTCCCGCGCCATTTGCTGAAGCACGGTGAATTCCACCGGACGGACGTTGCAGACGATCCCGATCTGGTCGAGGTTCTCCCTGAGCAATTCGCAAAGCGCGATGCGGTCCGACCGGTTGCTGGTCGCGATCGTGAACTTGAAGGGCAACCGTTTGACTCCCTCGAGTTGACCGTCGAATTCGGGATCCAGAAAGACCATGCCGTCCAGGACGCCATCGCCGTCGGTGTCCTGCCAGCCGGCCGCCTCGAGCAGGTCCTCGGCCCTGTCCAGGTCCTGCCGATAGGCCGCCGGCAGCTTTTCCGGTGCCCAGGGACTGGTGCGATGGAAGATGCCCTGCGATTGCTCGTCCATCCCCTTGCGGTGGCGCTCCATCATCTCGGCATGGTTGAAGGCCAGGCTCATTGCCCGTCGGACACGCGCGTCGCGGAAAAACGGCGAACGCGAGTTCCAGCCGAAGTAGAAGTAGACCCACTCGATGTCATAGGCCTTGAGGTTCTTGTCGTAGAAGTCGTTGTCGTTGGTCTGTTCCTTCCACTGTTCCGGCGTCAACTGCATCTCCTCGATGTCACCTTTTTTCATCGACAGCAACGCGGTGCTGGGGTCCTCGATGATGGCGAACCGGATGTTCTTGAAGTGCGGGATGTCGCGGACCTGTTTGCCGTTGACCGTGTGGTAACTGTCACGACGCTCGAGGACGATCTCCTGGCCGCGAACACGCTTCTTGATCACGTAGGGTCCCCCGGTCACCGGGTTCTCGTCCTTGGAAACGTGGTACTTGCTGGCCGAGAGGGTCGGGTCATCGGCGACCGACTTTTCGTAGACATGCTTGGGCAGCACCGGGAAGTTGACGTTCCAGACGTTCGTTGCCAGCGGGTCGGGGTGGAAATACACCACGGTCTGGTCGTCGTAGGCCTTCACGCCCTGCAACTGGTCGGTTCCGCTGCGAACCGCCGGCACGGGTACCTTGGATGTCATGATCACGCGGAACGAGAACTCGACATCATGGGCCGTGATCTTTTTGCCGTCGGACCAGTAGAGGTCGTCGCGGATGACGACCTTGTCGAGCAGCCCGTTTTCACTGCTCTGCCAGGAAACGACCGTGTCCTTGCTGGCGAACGGTGTGAAGGTCCAGTCGAATCCCATCAGGCCGAAACTGGTCAGCCCCGACACGTCGAATTCCGCCGTGGAACTGATCATGATCGGATTGGTGCTCTTGACGTCCCCGGACGTGTGACGATTCCATGTCGCGCTGTAGTCGATCGGGACCTTGTTGATGGCGGCCAGGCGGCCCATCGCCGAACGGATCTTCAGGTTGGTGTCATTCGACGTGTTCTTCAGCCCCAGCGCTTCCTTGACCGTCGCCAGCGGTTTTTCCTTCTCCTGGCGACTTCGCATCAAGGCCATCGAATCCCGCACCGGCTTGTCGACCCACTTGTTGCCCTCGATGAGCTTGGCCAATGGTGGGTAGTCCTCTTCGGTCATCGAGATCAGGTCACCCAGCTTGAACGGGGTCTTTTCGTCACCACCGGCTTCCACCGATTCCTCGGTCGTTTTCGTCTTGGCCTGGCCCGAGTTTGACCGCTGCACGTGCGTTGCCTTGAGCTGTTCGTTGAGCGCGGCCAGCTTTTCCTGGTCCTGGCCGATGTAATCGGCCAACAGGTTGGGAACCGACTCGAACAGCGGCACCATGTCGCCATCGTTTGCCGCCAGTTGATCGGCGACCTCCGCGACGGTCGTGATCGAGGGACCAGCCGACGGCTGTTGACCGGCACCGTCGACTCCATCGGCATCGGTTCCGGTGACCGCCTGGGTGTCACCATCACCGCTTCCGTCACCCTGGTGACTGGTACAGCCGGCGACCAGGACAGCAAACGTCGCCAGCAGGACAAGTAGCGAGGATCTCGTGAACAACGTCATGGCGGCCGAACTCCCGCGAGCATGATGGTGAGGACAGGAAATGGATTGGAGAGTATTCTACAGAAACTGCCGCGGGTGTCTTGTCGTCGGCAAGGAAACAAGCCGGGGCGGTTTTTTCTGGTCCCCTCTCCGGGGGTACCGCGTTGACCGGGCTGCAGCAGATTGAAGACCAGGTCAGCTTGAAGGGGGCTTGGGTCGAGCTCACTGGAGCCGGATCATCGGCAGCCCGATGCTGCGGCCGTAGGCCTGGATCAGTTGTCCCGGGGTGATGCCGAAAGTCCTCCGTAGCCCTTCGCTCCAGTCGATTCCCTCCTTGATCGACACGATCCACGATCCGAACGCCCGGGGGTTTGCCTTGATCAGGGAGTCGATGATCTTCGACGCCACGCCGTAATGCCACGCCTCGATCTTCTTCTCGAAGAACGATTGCCCGATCACGCCGGTCTGTTTCAGCCGAAGGACGGCTTCCTGTTGTCGTTTCTGCGGAACACGGCTGCTGCGGACAACGACTGCCGAGACCCATTCGGCGATGCCCTCGTTGAGCCACGACGGGATTCGGGCCGACGACTTGAAGCGGTGCAGGTATCCATGAGTGGTCTCGTGCACCAGCACCTGGGCGAAGAGCCGGGGATCGTCACCGCGGAAACAGGCGACGATCACGTTTCCGTTGCCGGATTGATGGCAGATGCCGTGCTTCCGGTTGGTGGCGGCCCGATCCAATTTCATGAACTTTGATTCGAAATGAACAAACGAGGCCTGGTTGACGAACACGATGAAGACGGCCTTGCCTCGCCAGATGTTCTCGCCCTGCGGAACGCCGAACTGCTTGCCCAGCTCGACATTCATGTTGTCCAGTTGTGCGACATAGCCGGCGATATGAGCTGCCGGCATGTCGGTAAAGAACAGGAAGAACTTCGTCTCGTAGAGTCTCAGCGACAGGCCCGGAAACGCTGTGCGGACCGTCTCCAGGAAGTCCTTGTGTTCCTGGACCGCCTCGGCCTGTTGCTTTGCCGAGAGGATCGGCCACAGGCGATGTCGCCCGGCCTTCAGCCGCGCCGTGACCACTTTGTTCTTCTCGGCGACGTCGACAAGCAGACGCGATTTCCGGGTCCCGCTGGGCACCAGGTCGTATGTCTTCTGGGCAACGATGATCTTTGACAGCGAGTCGGCTCGAAATGAGCGGGATTTCTTGGTCTTGAGCTTTCGATAGATCACCGTTCGCACGGTGTCCTTGTTCGGGCCACGGACGAATTTCACAAGAGTGATGTCCGCGACACGCTTGCCGTTTTGCAGGACCAACTCGGCCGTCGAACCGTTCAAGGCGTCCAGGTCCGCTGCCCCCAGCGAACACTCGACCGAACTGTCGGACTTCGGGAGACTGGCCTTTCCGAGCTTTTCCTGCGCCGGGGCCGGCACGGCCAGCAGCAGCATCGTCAGCCCGAATCGGACACAGCGTCTCATCGTTGTCCCTTCCTGTTCGGCCAGACGGTTTCGAGCGGATTGCCGGGACTTCTACTCTACCAACCGACCGGATGACCTGCCCGTCGTTATCTGTCGCAGGGTGGGAAGAGGAACGCCGGCGGTGGATGACCCGTACCCCGGTTTGAGCTGCTCAGCTGATTGGCAGTCCCGCAACGGTTATGATGTCGTCGTTCATCGACGTTGGACCAAACGGTTTCCAGTCACCGACTCAAGAAAACGAGCAGCAGATCGTGAAACACGAGAACAGTTTCCTGAGAACAGCAGTCATGGTCGTTGCGATGGTCGTGCTTTCCTGGTCGACCGGAGTCCGGTGTGCCGTGGCGCAAACTTTCCGGCAGACCTCCACTGCAGTGCCTGCCGCATCGCCCTACTGGCCGGGCTGGTTGGGTCCGAAACGCAACGGCTGGGTCAGCGATTTTCGGCCACCGACTCGGTGGCCCGGGCAGTTGAAGAAGGCCTGGCAGGTCAAGGTGGGGATCGGCTACGGTTCGCCGCTGGTCGCTGCCGATCGTGTCTACCAGCACGCCCGCCAGGGAGAGGACGAGGTGCTCTGGTGCCTGGACCTGAAGACCGGCAAGGCCAGGTGGCGCAAGAGTTATCCGGCCCCGTTCAAGATTCGAGGCGGTGGCGAGTATCACGGCAAGGGGCCGAAGTCGTCGCCGGTGATGGCCGACGGCAGAATCTTCACGATGAGCATCGCGGGGGTACTCACCGCCTGGGACGCGGTTTCGGGCAAACAACTCTGGCGACGCGACTACGACGCGCAATTCAAGAGAAGTCATCCTCACTGGGGGGCCTCGACGTCGCCGATCGTCGACGGCAAACAGTTGATCGTCCACTTCGGCATCGACGAGCGAGGCGCGTTGGTCGCCCTCGACACGGCCACCGGCAAGCAGATCTGGAGTCAGGGCAAGGATGGTCCCTCGTACTCGTCTCCGCTGCTGGTCGAGATTCACGGTGTGCGGCAGGTCGTGGAGTGGAATCACAGGGCACTGGTCGGTGTCGACAGCAGGTCGGGCAAGTTCCTGTGGGAGTTCCCCTTTCCGCACGTCGGGTCCGACCAGAACATGCCGACACCGACATACCATAACGGGCGGGTATTGCTGGGCGGCGAAAACCGTGGCATCCACAGCCTCGAACCACAACTCGACAACGGCGTCTGGACGGTCAAGCAAAGGTGGCACCAGAAGAAGGTGGCACTCGACATGAGTTCTGCAGTCATCAACGACAACCTGCTCTACGGTTTCTCTCATTACGGTAAGGGACGGATTTTCTGCCTCGACACCACTACCGGCAAGGTCCTCTGGCAGGGACCGGGAAGAACCGGTGCGAATGCTATGTTGCTGTCGATCCCAGGTCACGTTGTCGCGCTGATCAACAACGGTGGACTGAAGGTCATCAAGGCCAACGCCGCGCGATTCGAAATGGCCGCAAGCTATCGCGTGGCCGAGAATGGCACCTGGGCTCCCCCGGTTCTGCTGGAGCGAGCGGTCCTGGTCAAGGATGTTCGCACGCTGACCCTGTGGTCGCTGCCGGATTCGACCGCGTCTTCCCGCTAAGACCGCCGGCACTTCATGTCGTTTGGTGTGCCCATGTAATACCAGATCCAACGCGGACCGGCGGTGAAGGGACCGTTCAGCAAGCAAAAGCTCAGCGGACTCATCAGAGGTTCCCTCCACAAGGGCATGGAAGGCCAAACGAGGGCTGCTGGGCGGCCAGGCTCGCCGAGAACCCGGTCGCGCCGA
>PBSL01000042.1 GCA_002726205.1 Planctomycetaceae bacterium
GGCTGCAATGCGTTGATCAGCATTTCCTTCTTGATGCTGACACTCTTGCCGTCCCTGCCGTCCTCCTTCACGCCGTCGCCGCCGCCGCCGCCGCTCTTGCTCTTGTTCGACCGGCGTTTGCCGCCGCGACCCCTGCGGCCGCGTTTCTTTTCCTCAGCGGGACCGCTGCCCGCGTCGCTGGCGGCCTCGGGTGGCGGGGTTTCGGCCGGGGTTGCCGGGCCGGTGGCGTTGTCGTCACCGTTGCCGGCAGCGGGATTCGCTGCCGGGACAGCATCGATGTTCGGGTTGATTCCCGTCTCGGGGCTCTCTGTCTTTTCGCTGTTCATCGTTGTTCCTTGGTTGGCGGGCCAGGGACGTCGGCCACGATGGCGAGTCCGCTGTCGCGATGCACGGCGATCCCGCAGCACTCCAACCGGTCTCGGATTGAGCCGGGAGCTGCCGGGACGCGGGGACGGACACCGGATTGGTGACGTCGCGCTGTCGCACCCTGAGTTGTCTAGTGATGTTTCGTGTGATTCGTGTGACCACGTGTCGGATTTGTCCTGTCGGCGTTGCTCGTCGTTTTCGTCCCGCGGTGTTTGTCAGAACACCAGGTCGGGGCAGATACGGTTGAGTTCACCGCGGAGGTAGTTTTCGACGTCCCGGGCGAGGTCGAGCGATTCGGCGTGTTCAGCGATCTGCTCGGCCTGCTCGATCGTCAGGTTACGGATGACTTCCTTGAGTTCGGGGATCGCGTGAGGCGTCGAACTGAATTTTCGGATTCCCATGCCGACCAGCAGCGGGATGAACATCGGATCGGAGCTCATCTGGCCACAAACGGTAACCGGCACATCGTATTTCGCAGCAGCAATAATAACGGCTCGGATCAGGCGGAGGATCGAAGGGTCACCGGGCCTGTAGAGGGCCGCGACACTCGGATCCGCCCGGTCGACCGCCAAAGTGTATTGGATCAGGTCATTGGTACCGATCGAGAAAAAATCGACCTCGCGGGCGAATTCCTCGGCCAGCATCACCGCTGCGGGTACCTCAACCATGATACCAACTGGGACGTCTCGGCGAAATGGTATCTGCTGTTCTTCCAGGTCATCCATGACATCGCTCAGGATCATCCGGGCCTGCCGCAGTTCCAGCAGGTTGCTGACCAACGGGAACATCACGCGGACATCCCCGTCCACGGCCGCCCTCAGGATGGCCCGCAACTGGATCTTGAACAGTGGGAGGTTGTGCAGCGAAAGGCGGACACTACGGAGTCCGAGGACGGGATTGACGATGTCGTCACCGATCTCGTCGTGAGTCTCGGGCACCTTGTCTGCTCCGATATCCAGGGTGCGGATCGTCACCGGATGATCAGGGTAGGCCGAGATCACCTTGCGGTAGGCCTGGTAATGGTCTTCCTCGGACGGGATCTGGTTGGTTTCCAGGTAGAGAAACTCGGTGCGATACAACCCGATGCCCTCGGCTCCATGTCCCTGGCAGACCTCGGCTTCCTCGGGAAACTCGATGTTCCCCCACAGGGCGATGCGCGTGCCGTCGATGGTCTCGGCAGGAAGTGTCTTCAGCGAGGCGAGTCGTTCCGAGACCGAGTGGACCTGTTGCTCGAGTTCCCGGTATTGCGCCAGGGTCTCCTCGTCCGGATCCAGTATCACCTCGCCGTGATTTCCATCAATGATCACCATTTCGCCGCCGGAGACATCGGCCAGGAAGTGACCGAGTCCGACGACGGCGGGGATTTCCAGTGCCCCGGCCAGGATCGCCGTGTGGCTGGTGCGGCCCCCCACCTCGGTGGCAAAGCCAAGAACGAACTTCCGGTCCAGGCTGGCGGTTTCGCTGGGGGTGAGGTTGTGGGCGAGGACAATGACCGGGGCCGTCAGGTGAACCAGTTCCTCGCGGCGTTGGCCGAGCAGGTGGCGGAGAATCCGTTTCTCCAGGTCGAAGATATCGACGGCCCGTTCGGCGTGGTATTGGTTGCCGAGGTTCTGCAGTTCGCCGGCAAAACGTCGCAGCACCCGGCTGCAGGCGTACTCGGGCGAGAAACTTCTCTCGCTGATGAGCTGTTCGATTTCCGCGATCAGCTTCGGGTCCCTGGCCATCTGCAGGTGGGCCCCGAAGATCGCTCCGAACTGGTCTCCGAGGCGGTCACTGGCCAGTCGTTCGTTCTCCTTGATCTCGCTCCAGACCGTCTCCAGCGTGTTGCGAAATCTCCCCAGTTCACTTTCGACGGCGTCGATCGAGACGAACCGCTGGGGAATCCGGAAGTCCTCGGTGCCCAGCACGAGCACCTCACCGGTGACGACGCCCGGGGAAACGGCGATCCCGTGTTTGACATGCATCGCAGAATCCACCTTCCCGGGCTTCAGCAATTCGAACCGGGATCCGTGTCGCTGAAGTTGGATTCAAAGAGTCTCGCCAGGGCATCGACGGCCGCGCGGGCTTCCTCTCCGCTGGCCTGCAGCACCAGCATGCTGCCGTTTTCGGCCGAGAGTGTCAGCAAGTCGAGCATCGTTTTGGCATCGGCTGACCGATCCTCTTTCTGAATGTGGATCTCGCAGGGGAACCTTTCGGCCGTACGAGCGATCAGCGAGCAGGGGACCATGTGCAGTCCCTGTTCGAGGTCAACGCGGACGGTTTGCTGGGCCGTTTGGTTCATGAGTCGGGTCGGGTGGTCAGTCGATGCTGGAAACCGGTTCACAGCGGGATCCGAAGTCACGGGCTGTCAATTCTGGTTGTCGCGGAATCGATCGCTTGGTCAGGCGAGAAAACCGGGTCTCTGGCAGGCAACCGCCGAAAAGGAGTTGTCGTGAGTTTTCCCGGGATTCACTTCAGCCCAACTGGTTGTTGTCGGCCTCCTGCAGCAGTTCGACAACTTCTTCACACGACTGGGCCTGTCGGAGAAAGTTGCAGAAATTGGGATTGCGCAGGTGTCGGGAGATGCTCTCGAGACCACGAAGGTGATCGCCGGGCAGATCGGGAGGAGAGATGAGCAGAAAGAGAATATGAACAGCTTCGCCGTCGAGGCTGGCGAAGTCAACACCCCGGTTTGAGAGGGCGACTGTCGCGGTCAGTTGATCAACAGCAGGATGTTTGGTGTGCGGAACCGCCACGCCGTTACCGATTCCGGTCGATCCGAGTTCTTCCCGCTTGAGGATCGAAGTGATGATCCCCTCGCTGTCGGCCGCCGGAATTCGGCCTGCCCCCGAAAGACTCTCGACCATGCCGCGAATTGCCGCGTCCTTGGTGTCGGCGTCGAGGTCGGGCAGGATGGCATCGGAGACGACAAAGTCCGTCAACAGCATCGATCGCTCCGTGTTGTCGTTGCCAGGGGTCATTTACCGACGTGGTCGTCAGCGGGATCGGGTTTCGGTAGCGGGCGGTCGTCAGATCCACCTTCGACGCCCCGGAGCTGTACCATGTCAACGGTCGCCTGGATTGCCGCGACCGGTTCAGGCAGGTGCCGAAGCTCCTCGGCTTTCCCGACGATCAACGGCCGGACGTCATTGGCCAATTCGCCATGATGGCGGGTAACTTCGATTTGCACGGCCGCGAGGCTCCAGGATGCCGATTCACAAGGTGCGGCATCGATTGTAGTGAGCGGCCCTCGAGCGTCAATTCAAAACGTCGAGGTCCGGAAATCACCGCCACAGCGGGCAATGCTGCCGCCCGGTTATCCGGCCGCGGCCGTTGGCGCGGTTTTTTCGCCGTCGGCGGTGGAATTTTCGATTTCGGGTTCCCATTGCTCGGGAACAGCGGAAAACTCCACCCGGGGCAGCAGCGTGTTGCTGTCGATCGAGGCCGAGAAGTTGCCGACATGGCAGCCGGCAGTGGCAATGGCCAGGCAGACCAGGCAGCGACTCAAACGGCAATTCATCACGTGCTCTCGCAGCAAAGACGCTCGACCTCTTCAGCGCGCGGGTGATAGCAGGTCGGTTGACGCGGGGGCAAGAGGAAAAGGACGGCTGAAAAAACGAGGGGGACGGAGAGGGCCTGTAAGCCGGGTTGTGTCGAGAGTGGTCATTTCTCTGGGACGACGGTTGCCCGTCGCCTCGTGCGATCGACCCGGGAGTCACGGCGGACCGGACCAGTCCAACAAGGCTCCCTGCTTGATCTTGCTCCCAGTGGGGTTTACCGAGCCAGGCCGGTCACCCGGCCTGCTGGTGCGCTCTTACCGCACCGTTTCACCCTTGCCTCCTGGGATCCTGGCGGACCCCCGATCGGCGGTCTGTTCTCTGTGGCACTTTCCCTGTCCTTGCGGACGGTGGGCGTTACCCACCACCGTGTCCTGTGGAGCCCGGACTTTCCTCCACGCGACGCACTCCGAAAAGCACCCGCGCAGCGACCACTCGGCCCTCTCCGACCCCTCGCAGATCATTATAGTGGTTCGATGCTCCCGATGTGATCAAACAGGACAGGCCATGATCGGACGAGGGCAACCGTGGCGGGATCGGCCGGGTCTCTCGATTTGACCCGTCGTGGCCGCGGCGCTACAGTTTTCTGCAAGGTGAATGTGTCGGGTACGGGATCACATGGGCAAGAAAAAGCAGAAACGCAAGGTCCGCGTGGCGCTGAGGAAGAACCGGGGTAAGCGGGCCCGCCGCGGCAACCTGACCCAGCAGGTCCGGCACGATCCCGAGCGGGTCGAGGACATCGCGGCCGGGGAACGGGTGTCGGGCAAGGGCGAGACGAGTCGCTACCGCACGGTGATTGCGTCCGAAAATGCGACCGGTGATCTGCAGATCGACATCGACGAGTCCCGTTGCCATCCCGGACGGGTGCTCAGCGCGATCGGCCAAACCTCCCGTGTCCAGCTCGACGATGGTCGACTGCTGGAGTGCACCGTCCGCAAGCTGGTCCGTTCACTTGCCCGCGATCAGCGCAACGCCGTCGTGACCGGGGACCGTGTGTTGGTGGCCGTCGACGGGGACCAGACCGGCGTCATCGAGCGGGTCGAGCCCCGGCGAGGGATTCTCTCGCGGGGAAGCCGCCGTCGAGAACACGTGCTGGTTTCCAATGTCGATCAACTGGTCATCGTCGTCCCCGCCGACAACCTGAAACCGGTGCTCATCGACCGGTTTCTCGTCAGTGCCGAGCAGGGTGAGATCGGTGCGGTCGTTTGCTTCAACAAGATCGATCTGGTTGATCCGGTTGACCTGGTCGGCTGGTCGGGACTTTACGCCCGGCTCGGTTACGAGGTGGCCCTGACCAGTGCCGAGACCGGCGAGGGGATCAATCGGTTGCGGAATCTGCTCGACAACCGCGAAACCGTTTTCGCCGGGCAAAGCGGTGTCGGCAAGTCGTCGTTGCTGAATGCCCTGCAGCCGGGTCTGAAACTGCAGACCGGGGAGATCAGCGAGGGCACCGGGAAGGGGCGTCACGTCACCCGGCGGACGCGGTTGATCGAATTCGATTCCGGCGGTTTCGTCGTCGACACGCCGGGCATCCGACAAATGGCGTTGTGGGACGTGATCCCCGAGGAGGTCGAGGGTTTTTTCGTCGAGTTCCGGCCGTTCGTGGCGTTGTGCCACTTCCCGGATTGCTCGCACACGCACGAGGAGGGGTGTGCGGTCAAGCAGGCCGCTGCCGTCGACCTGATCCATGCCTCCCGTTATGCCAGTTACCAGAGGATCTTCACTGGCGAGGATCTGGACTGAACAACCGCAACAGGCCGGCTAGTCCTTTTTTTTCGTCTTTCCGGTGGTGCGAACCGGCCACTTCAGGTGGCGGTGCAGGAAATCGAACGTCCCTCGGCCGTTGATCGTGTGCGGACCGGTGAAGACCTCCATCTCGGTCCTGTCGCCGATCCCGATCAGGTCGTAGTGACGTTTGACCTTGGCGAATTCCCAGCCGACCCACTCGTCGGGAGCCACGCCGTCATGGTGGCCCCGTTCGACCATGAACGGCCGCGGGGTCATCAGGTTCGAGAGTTCCGCGTAGTTGGCCACGTGACCCATGTTCCATTCAAAGATCTCGTATTCCCCGGTGAACACGTAGCTGTACCCGTCCTCGCTGCTGGTGTTCTTGACGACCCACTCGTTGAAGTCGGCCGAGCAGATCGAGAGGGCGTATTGTTTCAGCATCGGCGGGACCCGCACGGCCGTCTTGCCGCCGTAGGACAGCCCGTAAAAACCAATCCGCTGGGGATCGACGTTCGGCAGGCTGCTCAACCAGGTCAGCGTTCGCTTGTGCTGCGGGATGATGTAGCTGAACAGCGACCGCTTCAGCGGGTTGCTCTTGCGCTGGATCGATCGGAAGCGGTCGCGGCCGCGGTAGGGATTTTGCGGGGCGTAAGTGATAAAGCCCCGCTTGGCCAGTTCCGCCGCGAAGGACTTGTAGTAGCGGAACCCGTTGCCGCTGGTGGTGATCGTGTCCATCGGTACACCCTCCAGCCCGTGCTGGCAGACGACCACCGGCCGTTTTTCGCCGGGCTTTATGTCCTTGGGCAGCAGCAGGATGCCGCTGGCGATCACATCACGATAGACATCGATCACCACCTCGAAACCGCGGTAGTCCTTGGTGTCGAGAACCTGCCGGGTACGGACGTTGGGCGGTATCGTCGGCTCGGGGAGCCTGCCGATCAACTCGTCGTAGACCATGTCGCGATACGATTCGGCGGTCTTGGCCCAGGTGGCCAGGCTGGTCCGATCGGCTCCGCTCCATCGCTTGTCGCGGAGCTTGGCACATCGCCGCAGCAGCACCTGGGTGAAGGCGACCAGTTCGCCGACTTGTTGACCCTGCCGGCGGGCGGCGTCGGGCAGGTCTCCCTCGACGGTGGGAGCCGGTCCCGGTCCGCTGACGGCGGCCTTGCGACCGAGCCCGGCCAACACCAGCGCCAGTGCCTCGGTCGTCCCGCCCGTGCTGGCGCCTTCGCCCGAAGCGACCAGGGCGATCCGCGAGTCGGCTTTGAGTTTCCCGTAGATTCTCGCCGCACGATCGAACTCGGCGCGGACCTGTCCCAGCGTGCAGTGCTCGATGAAACCCGGCGCCGCCCCGCCGCCGCGGCCCTTGCCGGCAGCCGGCGGACCGGAGATCTCGGGGACCGCGCAGGCTTCGATCACCAGGGGTCGCGGTGCGATCAGCCCGGCCAGCTCGGCATCACCGAACTCGGTCAGCTGGCTCCAGACGTTTCGGTAGATCGGCTCCTCCCACACGTCTTCGCGCTGGTCGAAGTACCCGCAGACCATCGTCGCGTCGATCCGGGTGTCGACGGCCGACGCGAACAACGCCAACAGGCCACCCTCGCCGAGGCCGACGACGCCGGTGGGCAGCTGGTTCTCGCCCGCCAGCGCGTCGATCGCCGCCTGGACCTTCTGTACCTCGTAGCCGATGACGTGGCGGCCCAGTTCAAAGGCCATCCGGTAGATGAACTCGCGGTGAGGCTGGTTGGTGAAGCGGACGCGGGGGTCGCCCGAGAAGGTGCTGTCGCGACTGATCAGCGTGGGCACGATCACCCGGCAACCGTTTTCGACCAGGCGACGGGCCAGTTGGGCCTGGGCCGGCACCCCAGGGGCCAGGCCACAGAACTGCTCGGGGGTCCAGTCAGCGTCGGGAAGGGCGATCACGTTGGCGACGGGCTTGCCGGTCGGGATCAGCACGAGCCCCCGGGCGGTGACACCGTCGAGGACATCCCAGCGGGCGCGATGAGCCGACCAGGCCTTTGTGCCGCCCAGACGTGACGGCCGGTCGATGGTTGCGACGAGCTGGATGTCGATTGAGGCGATCCGGGGATCGACGGCACCGATGATCGTCTTCAACCGGGCCCGGTTGCCGGCCACGCTCTTGGCGTACGCTGCCTGGCTGGAGAAGTCCTGCTTCCAGTGAGTCGCTCGGACGGATGGGGTCCGGGCCAGTTCACGCAGGGCAAACCGGTTGATCCCGTCGACCATCACCACGTCAAGTGGTCCAGCGATCGTCAACGGGGCAGTGCCCGGCAAGGGCGGCCCGTTGGCGGCCGGCAGGGCTGCCGTTGACAGGCCCAGGAGCAACGAGGACAGCAGCAAACGGCGGATCGTGGAGACGACAGGCATCATGGGATGGCTCCGGTGAGGCAGATCGTGCGTGCGATCGTACTGTAACCGTTGGCCGGGTCTGTATGCCACGGAACACGATGGCGGCCAGGCAAGACGATTCCGGTGCAGAATGGTCACGGCATCTCCGGCCGCCGTGCCGAATTCTCGTCGATGAAACTTCTTGGTCCGTTGTTGTTGCCCGCGTGATTGCCGGTGGGTAGGCTGTCGGTGCCCAGTCGTTGGGTCGATCTCCGAGTTGAACTCACATCAGTACCAGGGAGAATTCGCCATGACATACGAACACATTCCGGCCTGTTCCGGCTGCGGCGATCTGTCGCGCCGTGATTTCGTCAGGACTCTTGGTGGCAGCGCTTTGGCCGTCGGAGCCACTGGATTGCTGGGTACAGCGCAGGCGGCGCCCACCGCGAAAAGCGATGCCGAAACCGTCGCCGGACAACTTTACGCTTCGTTGACCGCAGCCCAGAAGAAGGCCATCGCCTTCCCGTTCAATCATCCGCTGCGGAAAAAGATCCATCCCAACTGGGCGATCACCAAGCCGACAATCGGCAGTGATTTCTACACCGCCGCGCAACGCGTGTTGATCGACAAGGTCGTCAAGGGCCTCACCAGCGAAGACGGCTACGATCGTGCGATGCAGCAGATGGAAGACGACAAGGGTGGCTTCAGCGAGTACCACGTCGCGCTGTTCGGCAAGCCCGGCAAGGGCGGCTTCGAGTTCGAACTGACCGGGCGTCACCTGACGCTCAGAGCCGACGGCAACAGTGTCGGCGGTGTGGCCTTCGGCGGCCCGATCGTCTACGGGCACGGTGTCAGCGATCCGAAAAAGCAACTGTACTACTACCAGACCCAGGCGGCCGACAAGGTCTTCAAGGCCCTGGACGCCAAGCAGGTCAAGGCCGCAACGGTGGGCAAGAACCCCGAAGAGACCGCCGTGCTGCTGCAGGGCAAGAAAGGAAAATTCCCCGGGATCTCCGTGGGTGAACTCTCCAAGGACCAGCAGAAACTGGTCCGGTCGACGATCAAGGCCGTGCTGTCGCCTTACCGTAAGGAAGACATCGACGAGGCCCTGAAGGTGCTTGACGCTGGTGGCGGCACAGCGAAGCTCAACATGGCCTTCTACCCCGCCGAAGATCTCGGCAACGACAAGATCTGGGACGTGTGGCGACTGGAAGGTCCGACCTTCGTGTCGTACTTCCGCGGCGCACCGCACGTGCACTCCTATATCAACGTCGGACTGAAAAACGTCTGAGTTGCTCAAACGGATGCACCGACCACGCGACACCCGGTCCTGCCAGCCAGGGCCGGGTGTTGTCGTCCCGGGGCAGGAAAGAACCGGGGCCACCAGGGGCTCCGGGCACATCAGCGGCAACCGATGGCCGGATGCCACGAGAGGGTCACGATGTCACGATCGGCGAGAATTGTCTGCTGCCTGGCAGTGTTGTTGGTGGCGGGAACGGCTTCGGTGAACGCCGCCCACCTGGGAATGGGCCTGCGGGTCGGCGAAGTGAATCAGACGACGGCGATTGTCTGGACCCGGATCACCGCGACCCGTGATCGCAACCGGGACGGACACCGTGAGCCGAAAAAACGGACCCGGCGGGTCACCGACTATGTCCGGTCGCCGATCGCCGTGGCCGATCGACAGGGTGAGATCACCGGTGCTGCCGGCGAGGTTCGGTTGCACTGGCGACCCCGGGACCGGAAATCGCCACGGCGGACCACCTCCTGGGTCGGTGTGACGGCTGCCGGCGACTTCGTGCACCAGTTTCAACTCGAGGGACTGGAACCGGGACGTGGATACCAGGTGGTAGTCGAGGCACGTGATGACTCCCGGTCAAAGGTCACCGCGACCACCGACGGGTCGTTCCAGACCCCGCCGTCGGCCGCCACCTGGCAGGACACGACGTTCACCGTCGTCACCGGTCAGTCCTACTGGGACCTCGATCATCCCGCCGGGTACCACATCTACCCGGCGATGGCGAAGCTCAAACCCCGTTTCATTGTCCCAACCGGTGACACCGTCTATCTCGACAGCGAGGCACCGCGGGCGCGGACTGTTGCCCTGGCGCGTTATCACTGGCATCGCATGTACTCGCTGCCACGTCACGTCGCCTTCCATCGTCACGTGCCCGGTTACTGGGAAGTCGATGACCACGACAGTTGGTGTGACGATTGCTGGCCGACCAAGCAGGCCCGCTGGATGTTGCCACTGACCTTCCGGCAGGGGTTCTCGATTTACCGCGAGCAGGTCCCGATGGGACGACTGACCTACCGCACCGTCCGCTGGGGACGTGGCCTGCAGGTGTGGCTGGTCGAGGGACGGCTCTTCCGGTCACCGAATACGATGCCTGACGGACCGGACAAGACGATCTGGGGACGTGAGCAACTGGCCTGGTTGAAGAAGTCGATTCTGGCCAGTGATGCCAGTTTTCGCGTGCTCATCAGCCCGACGCCGATCGTCGGACCCGATCGTCCCAAGGGCAAAAACGACAACCATTCGAACAAGGCGTTTGCGACCGAAGGCAACCATTTCCGGAACTGGACCAGGCAAGAAAAGCTCGGCAACTTCCTGGTCATCTGCGGCGACCGGCATTGGCAATACCTGTCGGTTGACCCGTCGACTGGGCTGCGGGAGTTTTCCTGCGGGCCGGCCAGCGACAAGCACGCCGGCGGGTCACCCGGTCGCGATCCGCTGGTCCAGCGGTTTCATCGAGTCGGCGGAGGTTTCCTGGGCGTCACGGTGTCGCGATCGGGTGATCGGCCCTCTATCGCCGTGCGCCACCACGACGTGTACGGCAAGGTGGTCAACGAGTTTCACCAGGCCGGGCAGAGCCCTTAGACGGTGGTGGCGGCCGACGACGCGAAGGAGGTCTCCCGCTGCCGGACCGAGTGCCGGTGCGGCCACCGCGTTGCGACAGGATCCGGGTGGCAAGCCGGTAGATCCGCTGGAGCATGCTCACGCCGTCGCCGGGCTGGTTCTTGCGGAAGTAGTGCATTCGCAGTCGCTTCTGGGATTCCACGGTCGGCAATCTCATCAACTGGTCCTGCTCCTTGGTCGAGAGCTCGACGAAGACCTCCTGGAGTTGGCGGTTGCTTGGCTGGTCCTCCCGGTACTCGCGGAGCCATTCCTGGTAGAGCCCACGGACGATCAGCCAGTAGATCCTGTCCTGTCTCTGGGGCTGCTCGTCCGTCTTTGCCAGTGACTTCCGCACGGCTTCATCCTTGATCGCGGCACGAATGGCCCCGCCCAGTTCCCGACCGGGCCAGGGCGGACGTTGGCCGGACCGGGATCGTTTCGACCGACCCCCGGAAGTTGATCGCGACGAGGGCACGCCGACGGAGAGTTCAAGAACCCGCAACGAGCGACGCGACCTCGTCAGCCCCTTCAGCGTTTCCTGTTGTTGGGCTGAAATCTTCAGGTGCGCTTCAATCACCGCGATGACAGCCGTGAAGTTCTCCGGACTCAGCCTTGGTCCGCCGATGTTGCGGACGCCGGACCACAGACCACTGAGTGGCTGCCTGGATCGGACCTGAATCTGTGCCTCGAGATACGATACGGCCAACTCGGTTTTCTTGGCGTTTTCGCTGGTCTGGCGCAGCGTATCACGCTGCCATGGCTGAAGCGTCTTCAGCCAGTCGTGGAAGTCGTGAGCGACAGTGGCGAGCCGGGAAGACTCGACGATCTCTTGGTCGAGCCGTTCCAGTTCCAGTCGTTTCGAGTCGGCAAGCAGGTTGAAACTTGCGAGGTTCTTTTTCAGCTGCCTGCGACGTTCCTGTGACAGGGTGGCAACGTGTTCGGATCGTTTCTGCTGTTCAGCCGGGACGGCCGCCAGCAACAGCGGCGGGTCTCCTGCCTGGGGGTCAGTGGGACCGATGTCACGAGGAAAACGGCCGGTCTTGGCAAGAGCCTGCAGGAAATCGGCATTGCCGATTTCACTGTAGACATCGAGACGTTCGATGACCGAGAGGTGCTCCAGGAGATGATCGGTGGGGTCGGGCAACAGTCGATCGGCCAGGAGAACCCCGGCGATGGCCGAAACCGACACTGCAATCAGCCACCCCGCGGCGAACAGGCCGCGGCGGGGCCATTCGGAGGTCCGTGGCTGCTCCTCGTGCTTGATCGCCTGGATCGCGGCCATTGTCTGGGCCGAGAATTCTTCGGTGACCACCGGTCGCGGCAGCACGTCGAGCAAATCCCATGTCTGGCGAAGTTGATCGACTTCGGTCCGTGCCAGCGGGTCACTGATGAGGACCTCGTCGAGTTGCTGCATGTCCTGTTCGCTGAGCTCGCCGTCGAGATAGGCCACCAGGTTGTCGCGCCACTGCGGAGAAAACTCGGCCGTTGTTTCGCCCGTCTCAACCGGGCTCTTGTCGGAATCCCCCGGCGGAACCGCCATCGGCTCGGTGAATGAATCCAATCCGGAATCTTCCGCAACGGTATCGGGTTCGCTCGGCCCGTCGATGGGCAGATCAGGGGTCTGGTCGGATGGTGTTGTCATGGGTGGATGGCCTAGTTACCGACGTATCTCTTCAACTCGCCCTTCAGGTTCTCGCGGGCCCGCGACAGCAGGCTCTTGACCGCCTGTGGTGTCATGTCCATTGACAGGCCGATGTCGGCGTAGCTCATTCCCTCAAACTTGTGCAGCAGCACGGCCAGTCGTTGTCGTTCGTTGAGGTTTTCGACCGCGCCGCGGACTCGCTCGCGCGTCTCCCGCGTGACGAACTGCCGGGATGGCAGCAGCGATGATTTGTCGGCCAGCAGTTGCTCGGCCGGCCGGGATCCCAACGGGCCGGAATCGTCCGGAGCAATCGTCACCTCCCGCCGCCGTCCCGCCGTTCGCCGTGCGTTACTGGCCAGGTTGTTGGCAATACGAAACAGCCAGGTCGAAAACTTGGCCGTGGCCCGATAGTTCTCGCGGGCCCGGTAGATCCGCATGAAGACCTCCTGTGCCAGATCCTCGGCCGCCTCCCGACCGCCGACCAGGTGCGAGAAAATATGTATCAGTCGCTCCCGGTAGTTCTCGACCAGTTCCGCAAACGCCTCCTGGTCACCCTCCTTGACCCGCAGCATCCGCTGCACGTCGGGGTCGTGGAGATACTTGAATTGGTTACTGCTGCTGATCACGCGGTCGTTCCCATGCCCCTCCAACGAGGCCTGCCGTGGCGGAATAAACCCCGATAACCTCGGCAGGTTTCTGCCGAATCGGCCGTCTCCAGTATAATTGGTCAACACTGCGTCGGTCACGCAGTTGATGCTAGGATGTGACGGTTGGTCCGGTACGTCCGCATGTGGAACGGGAAATGAGCCTGAGTGACTTGCCGTTGAGCTACTGCACCAACGTGCATCCGGGACGGAGCGTCGTGGAGGTCGAGGCGGGGCTGGATGCCTGCACCGTCGAGGTGCTTGGTGCCCTGGGCCGACCCCTGGCCGCCGGGCTCTGGCTGGCGGCGCCGGTGATCGAGGAATTACGGCAAGACACCAGTGCACGGCAACGCTTCATCGAGGGAATCGGAGAGCGTGGCCTGGTCTGTTACACGCTCAATGCCTTCCCCTACGGAGATTTCCACGGCGAGCGAGTCAAGGAGCAGGTCTACCTGCCCGACTGGTCGGCTCCCGCACGACTCCAGTACACGCTGGCTTGCGGCGATCTGCTTGCCGCGTTGCTTCCCGAGGGAGTCGACGGGAGCATCTCGACGGTGCCGCTGGGATTCAAGCACTTGCCCCAGGGCGAGGACTTTCAGTCCCGGGCGATCGACGCACTGCTGGACTGGTCGTCGCAGATGGCACGTCGTTTCGACAGTTGCGGGCGACGTGTGCGGCTGGCGATCGAACCGGAACCGTTTTGTCTGCTCGAGACCACCGACGAGACGATCGGGTTCTTTTCGACGTTGTTTGCCGAGGCCGATCGCCGGGGCATGCTCGACACGGCCCGCGAATATCTCGGTGTCTGCTACGACGTGTGTCACCAGGCTGTCGAATTCGAAGACGTTGCCGAGTCGATTCGTCGACTCGACGCGGACGGGATCCGCATCAACAAGGTCCACATTACCTGTGCCATTGTGCTGGAGGACCCCGCCGACAATGTCGAGGGCCGGGAGTTGCTCGCCGGGTACGTCGAACCCAGGTACTTGCACCAGACGATGGCCCGCAGTCGCACCGGCGATGTGTTGAGGGCCGTGGATCTCGACGCCGGCCTGGCCCGTGATCCCTCGCCGGAATGGCTGGCGGCGGAATGCTGGCGGGTCCATTTTCACGTTCCGGTTGACGCCGAGGACCTTGGCCCGCTGGGTACCACGCGCGGTGAGCTGAAAAAGGCGCTGGCCAGTGTCATCAACGACCTCGACTACGCACCGCACCTTGAAGTCGAGACCTACACCTGGGACGTGTTGCCCGGCGGCGATCGACCCGATCTCGTGACCGGGCTCGTCGGCGAGTTGAATGCCACCGCCGAGTTGCTCGACGAGATCAGTGCGGCCGACAGGGCCTGATTACCGACTTCGATTGCGAGCCGGTCACCGGCGAGTCGGGTTGCTTGTTAGCCCCGACCGGGAGCATGGGTTAGGATGATGTCCTTCTTGATTGACATCCCGAACGGCGTTTGTGGACCGAGACGATGAGAGAGATCCTGGCGGAATTGCTCGAGGCGGTTGGTGCTGGTCGCAAGGTGGCCTACACGGCACTGGTCGAAACGCGCGGCTCGACCCCTCAAAAGGCGGGGGCCGCGATGTTGGTCTTCGAAGACGGATCGCAGACGGGGACCCTGGGAGGCGGCTGTGTCGAGGCGGAGGTCAAGCGGCGGGCACTGCAGGTGCTTGACCAGGGACAAGCCGAACTGCTCAGCTTCAAGCTCGACAGCGACTACGGCTGGGACGATGGTCTGATCTGCGGCGGCCGCATGACGATGCTCGTCGATCCGATTCGCAGTCCCGACGATCTCGGGTACTTCAAGATCTTCACCGAATTGCTCGGCCGGGGCAGCGGTTGCACCGAGGCCATTGTCCTTGATGCCGAGAAGGCCGGGGGAGGGCAACCCGCCGATCGGTTTCTCTTTGACGACTCCGGAACCCAGATGGCCTCGCGCGGATCCGATTCGCCCGCAACCGCTGTCGCGGGGTCGCTACAACCCCTGGCGGTACGACGGCGTCCCTACATTGCCGACGGAGCCTCGTTCATGCCGCAACTGGAACGTTTCCGGTTGCTGATCGTCGGGGCCGGGCATGTCGGTCAGCGGGTGGCCGACCTGGCCGCCTCGGTCGGATTCGACGTCTGGGTGGTTGATGACCGGGCCGAGTACTGCAATCCCGAGCGGTTTCCCACGGCCAAGAGGCTGCTTGTCGGCCCGATCGATTCCGCCCTGTCGGGGCTGGAAATCGGCGAGAATACCTTTTGCGTGATCGTGACCCGCGGTCACAACCACGATGAGGAAGCGCTGTACCACCTGGTCGAAACGCCGGCTCGCTACGTGGGCATGATCGGCAGTCGACGCAAGATCAAGCTGATCTTCGAGGACCTGCTCGGCGAGGGGATTTCCCGCGAGGTGCTCTCGCGGGTGCACGCTCCGCTGGGATTTGAAATTGGATCACAGTCGGTGCCCGAGATCGCCATCAGCATCGTTGCCGAACTGATCGCGATCCGGAACCTGGAGGAGTTGTCGGAGGTCTACCAGCGGGTGAGCCTGATTGAGGAACTGAAGGCACCGGTCGAATAGGCCGTGTCGCGGTAACCCGGGAAAACAACGAGGACGATGGCGATGTTGACGCGACGAGAATTCAGCGGGGCCGTGTTGGGCCTGGGCGTGGCCGGGGGCCTGGGAAGCTGGAGTGGCCTGTATGCGGCCGAGCCGAAAAAGAAACGCGCCAGCAAGTACATCGACATGCACACGCATATCGGCACGACCTGGAATGGCAACAAGGAATTGACGCCCAAGGGACTGCTCTCGTGGATGGACGATCATGATGTCGAGAAGGCCGTGCTGCTGCCTCTGACGTCACCGGAGTCGTCGAGTTTTCTGTTGCTGACCGAACCGGCACTCAAGGCGGCCAAGGACCATCCGGATCGCTTCATCCCTTTCTGTTCGATCGATCCCCGTACCAGTGTCCGGGGGGGAGTGAAGGGGTTCATCAGCATTATCCAGCACTGGGTGGACAAGGGGGCACGTGGCTTTGGTGAGCACAAGGTCGGTCTGAACTTCGACGATCCGCTGATGATGCAAATCTATGCTGCCTGCCAGGAAGTTGGCATCCCGCTGTTGTTTCACATCGACGCGATTCGCGGCAAGGACACCCCCGGACTACCACGCCTTGAGAACGCGGTTCGGACATTCCCGAAGCTGAATTTCGTCGGTCACGGTCCCGGCTGGTGGGCGTCGATTTCCGGTGACTGCAAGAGCCTGGGGAGCTACCCGAAGGGGCCGGTCACACCCGGCGGTGCGATCGATCGGCTGATGGAACGCTACCCGAACATCTACGGAGATCTGTCGGCCGGGTCCGGCGCCAACTCGATTTCCCGTGACAAGGAATTCGGTCGCAAGTTTCTCCTCCGGCGCCAGGACCGGTTGATGTTCGGCACCGACTACCTGCAGCCCGGTCAGGATGTGCCACAGTTCGAGTTGTTCGACGGCCTGGACCTTCCGCCGGCCGTGCAGCAGAAGGTCTTCCGTCGCAATGCCGAGCGCGTGCTGAAACTGGCCTAGCCGTCGTCTTCGAAAGGATATCTCGACCGTGACCGACCAGGTTGCCGAGACCGGTGAGAGTCGCTACGGCCTGCTGATCGTGGGCGGCAACCTGACTCACCAGGAAAACTACGCCCGGGCGTTTGTGGCCGATTCCCGGATCCGGCTGGTCGGGCTCTGCGACGAGCCGGACATCCCGTTGCGTCGCCGCGAGTTGAACCAGGCGCTGGCCGATGAACTGCAGGTGCCCTACCTGCAATCTCTCGACACCGCCCTGGCGCGCGACGATGTGGACCTGGTCTGCCTGTGCCCCGAGCCGGAGCGACGGGCGCGGCTGACGGTGGCGGCGGCACGGGCAGGGAAACACGTGTACATCGACAAACCGCTGTGCACTTCGGTCGAGGGGGCTCGGGAAGTTGTCGCTGCGGTGGCTGCCGCCGGTGTTCACAGCCAGATGTTCAGCCTGGTCCGCTCTTCGATCGGCCGTCGCTGCCGGGGGGTGGTCGAGAGCGGGAGGCTGGGAACGCTGATCGGACTGCATGCCGAGTTGCTGTTTGCCAAGGGGATCTCCGGAACCGCCGATCTGACCAGGCCACGACGGGAGCAGGCCACCGCCGAACGATTCACCTGGGTCGGATCGAAACGCGAACTCTTCTGCGTGGGACTTTATCCGCTGGTGCTTTTCCAGTGGCTGACCGGTTGCCGGGTGGAGAGCGTTGAGGCCGCGACGGCGAATTTCTTTTTCCAGGAACACCAGGCCAATGGCGCCGAGGATTTTTCCAGCCTGCTGTTGGGCCTGGAGGGTGGGGTCGAGGCGACGATCACCGTCGGCCGCAGTGGGTGGTCAAGCCATCCCAGCCATGGCATTCACCAGGTGCACCTGGTGGGTACCGACGCGTCGGTAAGCATCGACGCCTACCGGCCTCGACTGGAAGTCTTCAGCGATGCGGCGGCATGGCGTCAACCCGAGGTGCCTCATCCCGAGGACCCGATGGGATTCTGGTCGAGTACCCAGGAGGCCGGTGGCGTAATCGACAAGACCGATTGGTGGCCGCTGGCCGGGGCGGCCCGGGATGATGCGGCCTATTTTCTGGACTGTCTGGACGCGGACCGCGAGAGTGACGTGCCGGTGGCGGTCGGGGCACACGCGGTTGAGACGATCCTGGCCGGTTATGCTGCCGCGGCCTCGGGCGGGTCGGCGGGCTGACCAGGCCGGTCGACTACTCTTCCTCTTCGAGTTCGTCGATGTCGCTGGAGGAACCGATCTCGGAATCCGCCGAGGCGGTGCGGCGGAAGACGGCAACGACGTCCTCGATCGGGACCACGTAGAGCAGGTTGTCGGGTTCAAAATCGACCGGGATCGCATTCTTGGGATGGAAGAGGATCTTGTCGTACTTGCCGATCGGGAAGTCATCGTCGTTGTGGACCTGGGCACTGATCTCGACGATCCGTCCGGTGATCGTCGGAATCTCGGCGTCGTCGGGCAGTACGATGCCTCCCTTGGTCTTTTGCCGGGACTCGTCCTTGCGGACGAGCACTCGCATTCCCAGGGGTTCGACGAATTCTTGCACGATCGTGGACTCCATCTGCGACCGGGACTGGGGATCGCGTGAAAGGGCAGTGATTCCACCCGCGATTCTAGGCAGCTCCCGGTTGGCGGGAAAGCCCGTCCGTCGTGTCAGTCGTCGTGTCCGGAACCCGTCGCGTTGGCTGAACTGAGCTTCAGGTGCGGTTCGGGCGGGGGTTGCTTCGCGGATTCATCGGTCTCGACGGCAGAAATTCCCCTCTGGATGAACCATCCCAGGGGGCCGGCCAGCAGGGCGGCCAGCAGGATGACGTTGGCGATCAACGCTGCACCGATCAGCGCGGCCATCAGCCAGCCGAAGCGGCTGATCAACAACAACTCAGCCGGGGCGAGCATCAACAGGCCCAGTCCGACGGCCAGGCTGGTTTGCCACATTGCCGGGCCGCACTGCGACAGCGAACGGGCCACGGCGTCCTGTCGGTTCAGGCCGTCTCGCAGGCCGGCCCGGAACCAGGTGATCAGGTGCAGCGTGCCGTCGACGGCGATGCCCAGGGCGACACTGGCGGTGATCATCGTGCCGATGTCGACCGCCTGGCCAGCCCAGCTGAGCACACCGAAGACGATCCCGACCGGCAACAGGTTGGGCAGCATCGTCAGGATGCCCGAGAACGGGCTCCGCAGCAGCACCATCATCACCAGCGCGATCACCGCAAAAGCCAATGCGAAGCTCTTGATCAGGCTTTCGAGTACAGCCTGTTGAGTACTCAGAAAGACCGGGACCATGCCGGTGACCACGTGGCTGGCCCCGGGGTGCGACCTGAGAACTTCCTTGATGCGATTGTCGAGTTCGCCGGTCTGGTCTTCGGTTGTCAGGTGGCTGTAGTCGTAGTCGGACATCACCGCGACCTGGGCGGTGATTCGCCACAGCTCGTCACCGGGCTTGTTGAGTCCGGCGTCGCCGGTCTTGAGCAGGTCCGCCTGTTCTTCGGCGACGTGCAGGAACGATCGCACCCCCTCCTCACCCTCAGTCTCACCGTCTCCTTTCACGCGTCGCTCGATGATGCTTGACTTCTTCTTTGCCAATCGACGCTTGATCACAGACGCATTCTCGGGAAGCGGCTTGTGAGGTTCCTTGAAATCGGCCAGGGAAATCGTGCCACTGATCTCGGGATGCTCGCGGACCTTCCGTTCGACTTCGCGAACCAGTTCCATCCGTTCGACGAAATTCAGCTCGTTCTGCCCGTCCCTGGTGAACCGGATGATCATCTCTACCGGGACGATGCCCGAGAGGTTGTGCTCCAGGAAGTTGTAGTCCTGGACGACTCGTGAATCGTCGGGGAAATACCGGATCGCCTTGGTCTCGGTCTTGAAGTGCTGCAGTCCCATCGTGCCGGCAACGAACAGCGTGATCGAGACCAGCGTGATCGGGATCCAGCGGCGAGCCACCAGCAGACCCAGGCGGTTCCAGCCGTCTCGGCGAACCTCGTTCTCCTTGGGAGCCCGTGAGGGCCAGAACAGCAGCAGCGATGGCAGGGCGTAGAGGACCATCACCAGTGAAAGCAGGCAGCCGATGGCCGAGTAAACCCCGAATTGCCGAACCGGTTTCAGCGTGCTCGTCCACAGGCTCAGCAGGCCGATGGCCGTTGTCACGCTGGCCAGTGTGCAGGGCACCCGCGCCATACGGACCGCCTCGACCACGGCCGTCGCCGGGTTCTTGTAGGCCGAGTGTCTCCAGTAGTTCGACACATGGATTGCACCGGAAACGGTCAGCACGAACATCAGCGTCGGCATCACCACCAGCACCATGTTCATGTGGCCGCCCGAGAGCGGCACCAACGACACGGCCAGCAGCGTCGTGTAATAGCTGACGATCAGGACCAGCGTGGCCAGGCGGCCACTACGAAGCATCACGAAGGCCAGCACGATTCCGACCAGTCCGGAGAGCATGATGATCGAGCGGCGGTGCAGTTCCCACACGGCAATGTCCGTGGAGGAATTCCAGGCCGAGTCCTTGACCATCTCGTCGAGAGCTGAGCCGGCGACCGGTCGGCCCCCCATGCGAAATGTCGGTTCCTCGATCCCGACCTCGCCGGCAATTCGCTTGATCTCATTCAACGTCTCGGAAGCCGCTGCCATCCCCGCCTCGGTCAGGCTGATCGACAACGCCACCGGGGAGCCGGCAAAGAGGAAACATCCATCCTCGGAGATCAACCGTTCGCCTTCGCCGTTCTCGGTTGCCCCGGCTTTCAGGTCGCTGATCAGTGCGATCAGGTCGTTGCAGGTCTTCTCGCCTCGCTGCATGCCCGCGTAGTGGACCTGGAAATCGTGGTCTGGCAAAGCAAACTGCACGGCGTCGAAAACCGCGTCGTCTTCGCCGTCGGCTTCCTGCTCCGACTCGTTCTCGTCGACCAGGTGGGCCTGCTCCTCGCCGGGTTCCCATTCCACCACCGTCGGCAGAAACTCGACCTGGATTCGCAGCTTCTCGGCCGCCCTCTCCCGGATCAATCGCTTCACCTGCTTGACATCGCGTCGGCCCAGGTCGCTGAGCCGGACCTTCAGTGGGCCCGTGCCGACCAGCACGCCCTCCAACCGCCTGACCGCCTCGCGGGGCACGACGTCGAACTTGATCATCTTCGCGATCAAGTCCTGCGGCGTGGTGACCGACTTGATCAACTTCGATCCACTACGCCGAGTTCCCTCCTTGTCGGAATGACCTTCCAGGCGGTCCCGGAACCAGTCCACCCGGGGATCGGCCAGCGTGCTTGTTGTCCAGGACACCAGCACGCGGTCCTCGTGCTTGAAGTGGTCCTTGTACCAACGCAGCGTCCGTGCCTGGGGATTGTCCTCAGGCAGCCAGTTGGCAATGTCGTTTTCAAGGTCGATGCGGGTCAGCGACCAAATGGCCGGCGCAGCCAGAAAGACCAGCAACAAAATGACCCAGAGGGCATTTCCATGACCAAAACGGTCGCGCTTGGCAAAGAAGTGTGTCATGGCAGTCCGGACGACGGCAATTTCAAGACGGAGCGCGCGGAACTGTCGATTTGATCGGTTCTACCGGTAGTCCGACTTTGTCCCAGGATGCCGATCCGGCAGATTTTGGCCATCTACAGTAGGCCGGACAGTTCACTTCCCGCGGGATTCTAGCAGGTTGACCGCCCGACAAGGAAGATGTCCTTGTGCCTCCCGCCGCGGTCTCTGACTGCTACGCCCGACCGCTCGCGAATTGAGAGCCTGGTAAACTGGACAGTCTGCGCAAGAAAATCGGATCTTTTCGCCATCCGGCGGTCAATCGGCTCGAAATCCCAGGGCGAGTTCTGTGTCCCACTCTTCCATCAGTGGCCAATCCACCGCGCAGGTGCCGAAATCGGCCATGTGGCAGTAGCCGCTCAATCGCTCGATCGTCGATTGCAGCAGTTCATTGTCCTTGCGGAATGGCGGGCCGTGACTGGGCAGCAGCCATTCGGCATCGCTGTCGCGGATCCGGACCAGCGATTCGATGAACTGGGGGATGTCGGAGCCGTGATGGGCATCGATGTTGCCGACACAGCCGTCGCGGTAGATGTTGTCGCCGGAGAAGAGCAGGTTGCCGAGCTGGAAGGTGAGTTGTCCGACGGTATGGCCGGGGGTGTGCCAGACGTCGAGTTCGAGTTCCCCGATCGAGAGGCGATCGCCCTCGTCGATGGTCTGATTCAGCTCCAGTGTGGGCATGTCGATCGAGATGCCCTGGGCGGTGATTTCGGCGTAGGTGGTTACCCGGTCCCCCTCGGCGAGCAGTCGCGCGGCATCGGGGTGTCCGCAGGTGGTCGAATCGGGCAACAGTTCGGCCGCACGGGCCAGGCCCTGGACGTGATCGACATCGGCATGAGTGGCAACCAGGTAGCGGCAATTGGCCAGTGGAAAGTCCATCTGGCGAATCAGTTCGATGATATCGGTCACGGTGTCTTCGTAACCGATGTCGATCAGCAGCCAATCGGTTCCGTCAAAGATCAGGTACACGCAGCAGCCCAGCCGCCGCCTGGCCTGGTAGTTCATTTCGATGACGTGGGGAAACAGTTCGAGCCGCTCGAGCATCCATGATCCCTTTTTGTCGGTTTACCATCTCCCGGCGGGGCCGACAGGTGGCGCAGCCGCTTCTAGGTTGCCGTCAGAGCCGGTGACAATCAAGCAGAAATCCCACCCGTCATATGGGTCAGAGAGGAGTTTACGATTTCCCGTGGCCAATGCCGGGGACTATGATGGCGGTTTGTTCTTGGTAGTGTTGCGGAGAGACGAGCGAATGAACACTCGGGAAACCCGAGGACGCGGCAGCGCAATCCTGTGGTTGATTGGCTGCAACCTGATCGTCTTCGGCAGCAACGTCTGCATCATGGTCCTGGAGTTGACTGCCTCGCGGCTGTTGGCCCATCACATCGGCCAATCGCTCTACACCTGGACGGGTGTGATCGGTGTGGTACTGGCCGGGATCACCATTGGGAATTACATCGGGGGTGCCCTGGCCGATCGCTTCGGTCATTTCGTGTTGCTGGCAATCCTGTTCCTGCTCGCTTCGGCCACCAGTGCTGCTGCGTTGATGCTCGACGGCTGGATGGTCCAGTTCGTCCGCCCCGAGTCGATTGGCTGGCCGATCTGGGTCCTGTGCGTCGTGTCGACCATCTTCATGGTCCCGGCGATCGCGCTGGGCACGATCTCGCCGGTGGTTGCCAGCCTGGCCCTCTCTCGCAGTCGCCGTACCGGTTTCACCGTCGGCAACGTTTATGCCTGTGCGGCGCTGGGATCGATCGTCGGCACCTTCCTGGCCGGGTTTCGATTGATCGACGAATATGGCACCCGGGACATCATCGGGGGGACAGCCCTGGCGCTATTGGCGATGGGAGTGATCCCGACGCTGGTGGTGCTCGTTCAACTTGTCCGTCGCCGCGGGGCCTCTTCGACCACGGCCGCTTCCGACGGGTCGGTCGCCGGTGAGCCGGTTGAACTGCAGGACCTGGACGGCGAGCAGGGAACCTGGAAGTTCCTGATGGGGTGCAACCTGATGGTGTTCATGACGAGCGTCTGCATCATGGCGCTGGAATTGAGTGCCACCCGTCTGCTGGCCCACCACATCGGTCAATCGCTCTACACCTGGACGAGTGTGATCGGCGTGGTGCTGGCCGGGATCACGATCGGGAACTACATCGGCGGGATGCTCGCCGACCAATTCAACCATCGCCGCACGTTGGGCTGGTTGTTCCTGATCGCCAGTTTTCATTGTTTTCTCGTCCTCTGGTTCGACCAGGCTTCCAGTGACTGGTCCCGGACCGATCCTCCGGCGCTGCTGTCTCCGATGGTCTGGCTCTCGCAGTGGGTACTCGAGGGAGGTCCTTCCGAGCAGGTGAGCTGGCCGGTCTGGGTGTTTGCGCAGGTGGCGATCGTCTACGGGCCACCGGCCGCGGCGATGGGGACGATCTCCCCGGTTGTTGCCGCCCTGGCGCTGTCGCGTACCAATCGCACCGGCATGACTGTCGGGAACGTCTACGCCTGGGGAACGCTGGGTTCAATCATCGGCACATTCCTGGCCGGCTTCTGGCTGATCGACTTCTTCGGCACGCGTGCCCTGGTGATCATGACCGCGGCGTTGCTGGGAATCACCGGGGCCGTGGCTGCGGCGCCGCGGTCATTGCTGCGACCGGCCATCTCGTTTGGCTGGCTTCAGTTCCTGTTGTTCTTCGGTCTGGCTGCGGCTGCCAGTGATGCGGCGCTGGAACCGGTTGGCGGTGTCGTCGGCCGCCTCGTCGCGATCGGCCAGGACTCCTCCGAGCAGGTCGAAAAGATCGAGGACTGGCGAGGCATCGGTCGTCGGGTCGGACGTGGCTTCCACGACCTGGGTCAGAAACTGGCCCTGCGGAATGACGAGCCGGGGCGTTACGAGGACGAGAGCAACTACTCTTACATCACCGTTGTCGAGACCAGCGACGAGGACGGTGACCACAAGTACCTCAAGCTCGACAAGCTGGTCCACAGCTATTACGTGCCCAACAACCCCACGCTGTTGAAGTACGAGTACGAACTCGTTTACGCCGCGGTGACCGAACGGGCCCGGAAGGGATGGCAGGTCGATGTTTCGATCCCGTTGCCGGAGTTTCCCGGCCGGGAGGCCGTGGTCGCCGGGCTGCCGGGCGGGGTTTCGTTTTCCGGTTCCGGGGGCGGCCAGTTGAGAGTCCGCGGTACGCTGCTGCCAGGCGATCGTGACGTCCTGTTGAGACTCAGCCCGTCGGGTGCCTGGTGGCTGGCGCTGGAGGAACTCCACCGCAAGTCGGTTGTCGATGACTGGAACGGGTTCACCCCGGCCGACCTCGAGAAACTCCCCGAGGAAGTCACGATCCCGGAAAAATACAACAACGCCGACCAGGGAATCGAGTACCACCCGAATCTCGGAGCGCTGGTGACCAAGATGGTCATCGACATGCCGATTCGTGACGAGCTGATCCGTCTCGCGCCTCAACATGCCTGGTACCAGGCGGTCAACGACCTGTTTGCACGCTCGCGGCGGGTCAGCACGATGTTCATCGGGGGAGGGGGATTCGTCTTCCCGCGATGGATCGAGGCCAACTTCCCTCACGACCCGGTGATCGATGTCGCCGAACTCGACCCGGCCGTGTTGCTCGCGGTTCAGCGAGAGATGGGGCTCGACCCCGACGGCCTGATTTCGCGGAGCACACGACTCGGTGATGCCCGAAATTACGTGGATGACCAGATTCGCAGGCCCGACAGACCGCAGTACGACTTCATCTACGGAGACGCCTTCAACGACTTCAGCGTTCCGTGGCACCTGACAACACGCGAGTTCACCGGGAACGTCCGGAAACTGCTGCATCCGCAGAAAGGTGTCTACCTGGTCAATATCATCGACATTTACCCGCGGATCGAGGAACCACCACGTGACACGTCGATCTCGACTTACGACTCCGAACAGAAACCACTCCCGGTGCCACTGCCCGAGCGTTGGACAGCGACTGCCGTGGATGACGATTGGGTTGGCGTTCCGGGATTGCCCGGGGTCGAGGTTTACCGGTTCGCCGAGAAAACGCCGGTCGAGTTTCGGCTGGGTGTCAGGGGCAGTGTTCCCGATGCGATCCGGCAGCGGATGAAAGACGATGTCGCAGACAATCCGGCACTGCTGAAAATTGTCGAAGACCTGTGTCGCCGCTCACAGGACCCGAAGCAGACCCGCGACCGGGGTCACTTCCTGGGCAGCTATGCACTGACCGTCGCGAAGGTCTTTCCCAACGTTTACCTGTTTTCCAGCGAGGAGGGAGTCCCGCATCGCAGCCGCGACACCTTCGTGTTGATTGCCTCGAATTCGGCCCTGGACCTTTCGGATCTCTCCAGGGCCGGAGGCCACTGGGCCCAGGAGCCGTTTGCCTGGGAGGAAAAAGAACGTGAGGGCAAGGGACCGATACCGGAAGCTATGAACCAGTGGGAGTCGGTAACCGGCTGGGCTGCGAAGACCTGGTGGAAGGGCATCCTGACCGACGACTTCGCACCGGTCGATCGACTGCTCAAGCCGGTGTTCATCGAACAGGATGATTAGCCGCCCCTGGTCGGGAGCAGGTTGATCGGGAGCCGGTGGCGACTTCGTAGAGAGACGTGGTGTCGATGGCGATCGAGTTCCAGTGCCCCTACTGCACCGCCATGATCCGTGTCGGCGACGATGCGGCGGGGAAACGTGGGAAGTGCCCGAAATGCGCGACGACGCTGATGGTACCCCGTCCCCAGGCACCCGGGTCTGCCACCGGTCCGGTCGACGGAATCGACCAGTCACCCGACGACGACATCGTGATTCCCGAGCTGGTTCCGGAAATCCAGACCGGTCCGCAGGCCTCGGTCACCAGTCGCGTCCGGCGGCGGCGAAGGAAACAGGGCGGCTTGCTGTTTCCGCTTGTCTGCGGCGGCGTGCTGCTGCTGGTGATCACGGTTGTCTGGTTCCTGAACGACCCCAGCCGGTTCCGGGGCTCACTGACCGGCGAATTGACCGCGGTGATCGCCGAACCGGAATCGCTGGAACCGCGGACGATCGACGCTGAACTGGTGTCCGGCGCTGCCGACACGTTCACCGACCTGGTCGAGAGTCTGGCGGAACGTCCCGGTCGGATTCGGAGTAATGCGATGCTGGTGACCTTCGGCGGCGCGGATGGCCGGGTGTCGGTTCGGGTTGAGCCCGGTGCGGGATTTCGGCTGGTGCGGGTTTCGCTGGCCGCCGCACCGGGACTGAAAGAGTTCGTCGCGTCGGAGTCCTCGCGACTGGACCGGCTTCGCCGCAAGGACCTCACCACGCAGCTCTCAAAACTCCTCGCCGAATGGCAGACAGCTCGCGACAACGACGAACTGTTCGATCGCTGGCCGTCCTATCGCGATACTCTCGGACTGGCGACCATGGTCGGCGGTGTGGGACATCACGCGATCGCGGTGACCGGACGACAGGAATTGCGCTGCCTGTTCGAAGGCGACGGGGCCCTGTACTTCCTGGTTCCGGTGAAACTGAACCGCTTCCAGTTGACCGGACGTCGGCGTTCCGACGGCAGTGTGCCGTTTCCGGCCGAGTATCAGGTCCGCGTCGTTGCGGCCGAAGGCCAGGAGCCCTGATGCTGTAAGAAGTTGCAGCGGGGGCACGACTTGACGATGTTGCGCAGCAGGTTCTATACTCGCCCGCCGCCGCTTCCCGTGCCTCGTAAAACCAGCCATGGACTCCGAGCCGAACACCGATTCGCCGACATCGCAGCCGCAGGCTGCCGAGCAGTCGTCGCCGACCCGCTCACCGGAATGGCAGCAATGGACGGGACCGATTGTCGCCTGGCTGAAGGTCTTTTTCTCCAAGGAGGATCCCCAGTACCAGGTCCGCGTGCTCGGTTCCTCGGTCGTGGGTCTGTTGCTGGCGACGTGGCTGGGGTGGGCGGTTCTCGAGGCCAGCTTATCACAGAAC
>PBSL01000043.1 GCA_002726205.1 Planctomycetaceae bacterium
CCATGGCACACAAGAAGAAAACGCCCTCGGCCAAGAAGTCGGCCAAGAAGTCGGCCAAGAAGTCGACCAAGAAGTCGACCAAGAAGTCGGCCGGGAAATCCACGCGATTGGGACGCCCGCGGATTCCCGGCACCGCCGAACTGGACATGTTCTTCAAGCGAGACTTTGAAGCACGGCAGATCTTTCAGTTCCTCGACGTGGGGACGGTCAAAGAACTCGAGCAGTTCAGCCCCGAGGAGATCACCGACCGGATGATCACGCCGCTGGTTCAGGCGGTTGAACGCATTCGCAAGACACTGGCTTTGGCCAACCGCCATCTTGACGGGGACGTGAAGTTCGCCGAACGGTTTCAGACGGAACTCTCTGGCGGAAAATAGCCGTTTCGCCAACCAGGCCCCGTCGGTGGTCCGAATTGACCGTCGGCAACGATGACAGCTAGGCTGGGGTTGCACTGTCGGGACCGTTGTCTTCCGGGGCTGGTGTTTCATGAGGATCTTCACACGTTTCCTGCTGGTCGCGGTGCTGGTATCGCTGCTGAACCAGCCGGGAACCACGCTCGTCGCGGCGGCCCCGAAGGGGGGAGTTTTCGAGACCGACGTGCTGCCGATCCTGCTCGCCCGCTGCGGTCGCTGCCATGCCAAGGGCCAGCGGAAAGGTCGACTGGACCTCGGCACGCTGGTCGGCGTTCGGCGGGGCAGCGAATCGGGGGCGATCGTCGTGCCCGGAAAACCGGAGAAAAGCCCGCTGGTCGAGGCGTTGGTCGGAGGCGACATGCCCCCGGACGGAAAGAACCTTCCGACCAAGGCCGAGATCGCGAAGATCACGAGCTGGATCCGCGGAGGAGCCCGGACGCGTGCGGGCGGTTTCGACACGGGCACGCGGTGGTCCCAGGAAGACGTGCTGCCGATCTTCTACACCCGCTGCGTCGTCTGCCACGGGTCGCGGGAAAAGAAAGGCGGCCTGGACCTTCGCACCCGCGCCTCGATCCTGAAGGGAGGCCAGTCCGGACCGGCCGTCGTCCCGGGCAAACCCGATCAGAGCCTGTTGGTGAAACGGATCCACGCCGTCGAAATGCCGCCGCCGAAGCTGCTTGTCGACTTCGGCATCCGGACGGTCGAGGCCGACGAATTGGACACGATCCGCAAGTGGATTGCCTCCGGGGCGCCCGGGGTGCCGGTAGTAGCCGACGTCGCCACTCGAAAAGACGATCCGCTGGTCAGCAACGCCGACCGGGCTTTCTGGTCCTTTCGCCCCCCGAGAAAACCTGCCGTTCCCAGCGTCGGCAACGCGTCGTCGGCCAGGCGGGTGGCCAACCCGATCGACGCCTTCCTGCTGCGGGCACTGGGTCGACGCTCGCTGGAGTTTGCTGCCGAGGCCGACCGCTTGACGCTGATCCGTCGAGTCGCCTTTGACCTGACCGGGCTGCCTCCGTCGTGGAACGACATCGAACGTTATCTCGGCGACGACCAGCCGGGCGGCTACCGGCGAATGGTCGACCGGTTCCTCGCCGACCGCCACTACGGGGAACGCTGGGGTCGCTACTGGCTGGACCTGGCCGGCTACGCCGACTCGGAGGGCAAACGCTCGGCAGACCCGATCCGGCCTCATGCCTGGCGATACCGCGATTACGTCATCCGCGCCTTCAACGCCGACAAGCCCTACGATCGCTTCCTGCTCGAACAGATCGCCGGTGACGAGCTGGCCGATTACGCCAACGCGAAGACGATCTCGCCGGAGTTGATGGACAACCTGGTTGCCACCGGATTCCTGAGGATGGCACCCGACGGCACCGGCAGCGACATCGTCAACACGGTCGTCGAACGGTTCGAGGTGGTCGTCGACGAGATCGATGTGCTGAGTTCGGCGGTGCTTGGCCTGACCATGAAATGTGCCCAGTGCCACAGCCACAAATACGACCCGATCCCCCAGCGGGACTACTACCGCCTGGTGGCCGTCTTCCAGGGTGCCTACGACGTCTACGACTGGCTCAAGCCGTCGTTTGTCCCCGGCCAGACCAAGAGCAAGGCCGTGGGCCGTGTCCTGGCACAGCTCTCCGACGACGAGCAACGGCGGGGCCGCGCCGCGCGAACGGCCATCGAAAAGCGAATCGCCGACATCCAGCAGGAATTGCAGGATCGCCAGGCCAAGCTGTTGCGCGAGTACAGCGAATCACGGTTGGCCAGGTTGCCCGACGTGCTCCGCGACGACCTGCGGCAGATGCTCTCGGTGCCGACCGACAAGAGAACCGCGGTCCAGAAATACCTCGCCAGGAAATTCGAGAAGCAATTGACGCTGACGGTCAAGCAACTGAAAAAACGCGACGCGGCGTTCAAGAAGTTGGCTGACTCGACCAGCACCGAGATCAAGCAGTTGCAGGCCACGGTTCCGGCAGAACCGCGGATCCGGGCGCTCTGGGATCGCGGCGAACCGTCACCGACGTGGCTGTTCCGCCGGGGCCAGTTCAACAAGCCCGGTCACCGGGTCGGTCCCGGTGTTCCCAGCGTCCTGACCGATGGCCGGACACCGTTCGAGTTCGAGCCACCCCGGCCGGGATCACGATCGACCGGACGGCGGCTGGCCCTGGCTCGCTGGCTGGTTGCCCCCGACCATCCGCTGACGGCCCGCGTGCTGGTCAACCGACTCTGGTTTCATCACTTTGGCCGGGGACTGGTCGAAACGCTCTCGAACTTCGGCAACACCGGCAGTCGACCATCCCATCCCGAACTGCTCGACTGGTTGGCGCGGACGTTGATCGAGAAGGACTGGAGCATCAAGGAGATGCACCGCTTGATGATGACCTCCTCGGCCTATCGTCAGCGGTCGACGAATCGGCCGGCCGCCGAGCAGTTGGATCCCGAGAACCGCCTGCTGTGGCGAATGCCGCTGAAGCGGATGGAAGCCGAGGTCATTCGCGACAGCATTCTCGCGGTCTCGGGAAGCCTCGACGACCGTCCCTTCGGCCCTCCCGATGCCGTCGATGTCCGGGCCGATGGGCTGGTCACGTCACGTGTCGGACCGAAGGGCTGGCGACGATCGCTGTATGTTCAGCACCGCCGCAAGCACATGCCAACGATTCTCGAGACTTTCGACCTGCCGCAGATGATCCCCAACTGTGTCGAGCGGCCCGATTCGACTGTCGCCGGTCAGGCCCTGCACCTGATGAACGACCCGATGATCCGCTCGTTGTCGGACGCGTTTGCCGAGCGGGTGCTCAAGGACGTCGGCACCGAATCCTACCAGCAGGTTGAACGCGTCTACCAGCTGGCACTGGGGCGTCAGCCGACAGCCCAGGAGCGACAACTCGGCCAAGCCGCGCTGGTCGAACTGACCAGGCACTGGCGGACCAACGCGCCCAAAGGCGGCAAATCGGACCCCGGGATCCCGCCGGGTACGCGGGCACTGGCCACCTACTGCCACACCGTACTCAACTCGGCTGCATTCCTGTTCATCGACTAGCAACCTCGCTGGGACTTTTCCGGAATCCTGTCATGACGCAACCAACCCCCCGCCGCGAGTTCTTTCGCAGTGCCGCAGACGGGCTCTACGGTACGGCCCTGGCGTATTTGTTCGGCCGCGAGTTGTACGGCGGTTCGGGCCTGCTGGCCGACGACACCCAGCCGTCACCTCGCCGCCTGTTCGACCTCGCTCCCAAGCAACCTCACGAGCCGCCCCGGGCCAAGGCGATCATTCAGTTGTTCATGCAGGGAGGGCCCAGCCAGGTCGACCTGTTCGATCCCAAGCCGACGCTGACCCGGCACCACGGCCAATCGGTCTTCAAGGAACTGGCCGCCGATGTTTCGAGCCCCCAGTCGGCCGGTGGCCTGATGCGCAGTCCCTGGTCCTTTGCACGTCACGGCGAGTCCGGGACCTGGGTCAGCGAGTTGTTGCCTCACACGGCCCGCCAGGTCGATCGGATCGCCGTCGTGCGATCGATGTACAACACGCACCCGAACCATGAACCGGCACTCTACAAGATCCAGTCCGGCAAGCTGCTGCCCGGCCTGCCGTCTTTCGGATCATGGGTCGCCTACGGGCTGGGATCGGAGAACCAGAGCCTGCCGGCCTACGTCGTTCTCGACGATCCCCAGTCTCGCCTGCCGGTCAACGAGATCCAGAACTGGCAGTCGGGTTACCTGCCACCGCTGTACCAGGGGACGAGGATGAGGCCAACCGGCACGCCGATTCTCAACCTGACTCCCGACCAGGCGCGAAAGCGACCCGAACAGATCGTCGAGGTCAGCCGGAACCTGCTGGCACGCCTGGATCGGATCCACAAGAAGCAACGGCCCGGCCAGTTGCGACTCGACGCAAGAATCGCCAGCTACGAGTTGGCCGCTCGAATGCAGATGACCGCCTCCGATGCACTCGACATCAAGCAGGAAACCAAGGCGACGCAGCAACGTTACGGCATCGGTGATCCGACGACTGACAACTACGCCCGGCGCTGCATCATGGCCCGCCGGCTGGTTGAACGCGGTGTACGGATCGTCCAGATCTACACACGGGGTCAGATGTGGGACAACCACAGCAACATCGGCAGTTCTCTGGTCAACGCCTGCAAGCACACCGACCAGCCGGTCGCCGCGCTGCTGGATGATCTCTCCGAACGGGGATTGCTCGACGATGTCCTGGTCGTCTGGGGAGGTGAGTTTGGCCGGCTCCCGATCGCGCAGCTCAAACCCGGAATGGACCTGAAGAAGGCCGGCCGTGACCACGGACCGGCCGGCTTCAGCCTCTGGATGGCCGGGGCGGGCATCCGCGGCGGCACCGTGTACGGCGCGACCGACGAGATCGGGTACAAGGCGGTCGAGAACCGTGTCAGCGTTGCCGACTGGCATGCCACGATGCTCCACGCGATGGGCATGCATCACGAGGGTCTCTTCTTCGACCGCCACGGTCTGCGCGAACGCCTGACCGGCGTCGAGGAAGTTCGTGTCGTCAAGGAACTGTTCAGCTAGGGCAACCGCGACGGGATCGTTACCCGGATCGGCAAAGCGTGCTCAGCACGACCGCGGTGGCTACCGAGGCATTCAGCGAGGCAATCGCGCCTCGCGCTGACACGCGGCTGACAACGTCGCAGTGCTCCAGCGTCAGCCGCCTCAATCCCCGCTCTTCACTGCCAATCACGACGAGCCAGTTTCGCTCGTGGTCGACCTCGTCAAGATCCTGCGTCCCCCGCTCGCTGGTTCCCAGCACCCACAACCCGGCATCGCGAGCCTGCTGGAGTGCTCGCGCGAGGTTGGAGACAATCGTGAACGGTACGTGTTCGAGCCCACCCGAGGCGACGTCGTAGGCGGTCCCCGAGAGCGGTGCCGACTGGTTCTTTGTGAGCAGGATGCCACGGACACCAAAGAACGCCGCCGTGCGGAAGATGGCGCCCACGTTGTGCGGGTCCTGCAGCCGATCCAGCGCCAACCAGATGCCACGGCCATCCTCATTAATCCCTGTCCACAACTCGGCCAGGCCGACCCCGGAACGTTCGCGAACAACGCCGACGGCCACCTGCGACCTCCCGCCGTCCCGGCTCCGGTCCCGCCGTCCGCCGACCGGGCCACCCACGTGGACCGGGATCTTCAGGCCACCGGCCTTTGTGGCAACCTCTTCCCAGGCACCGCGTGGAGAACGTCCGCTGAGCCGGATTTCGGCCACGTCGCCGGGGCGGGTTTCGAGCACGGCCAGCAGGCTGTGCGGGTTCTTCAGTTCCAGGGTCACGAACGGCTCTCCTGTTCCCGTCGCTGACGATCGACTTCGTAGAGCAGTACCCCGGTGGCCACTGCCACGTTGAGCGATTCGGTGTGCCCGGCCTGCTCGATACCGATCTTCCCGTCACAAACGGCCAGGACATCGTCCTCGACGCCGTGGCCCTCGTTTCCCACGACCAGCGCCGTCGATCCGACAAGATCCTGTGTTCGCGCGGCAACCAGGTCATCAGCCATCGCCGCCACGACCTTGACCCCCTGTCGTCTCAGTTGCATCACCAGGGAAACCAGGTTGTCCGATCGAGCGATTCGCACGTGGTTGACCGCTCCGGCCGAACTGCGGGCAACATGGCCGTTGACCGGTGCGTGGTTGCGGCCCGAGACGACCACGCCGTCGACACCAAAGACTTCCGCGGCCCGCAGGATGCCACCCAGGTTGTGCGGATCCTGGACCGAATCCAACAGCAGCCACAAGGACGATGTTGAGGAAGTCTCCATCAGCGTCTCGAGATTCTCGAAGGGAAACAACCCGACGCGGGCCAGGTAACCCTGGTGTTCACTTGTGTGACAGCGTTGCCTGAGCGCGTCGCTGCCGGCGATCTGGACATCGATGCCCAGCGGTTCGGCCAACCGCTTGACCTCCGCCACCTCCCCGACTTCAACGCGATCGGCCAGCCACAGATCCCGGATCGGCCAGCGACCGGCCCGAAGTGTCTCGACGACGACCCGGCGTCCCCAGATCCAGTCACCGGCACGGTTGCCGGGCCGTCGGCTGCTGCCCTTCCCGCTTGCGGATCGCTCTACCATACTGGATTCCCCGTTGTCCCTGCCGGCCCGTTTCCCGGGTCCGGGAGCCGTCCCGATTCTGGAATCTGTGTCCTGCCGCGGCAAGTCCCCCATGCCTGACTTCCCAAAGTCCACCCCACGACCGATCGTACCGGTCACCAGTCCAGTCACCGGTTCGATCCGCCCACCCGGTTCCAAGAGCCTGACCAACCGGGCACTGGTTCTGGCAGCCCTGGCGCGGGGAGAATCACGGCTGACCGGGGTCCTGCAGAGCGTGGACACTCGTGTGATGATCGAAGCCCTGGCCACCCTGGGAATTTCGATCACCGAAAACACTTCGGGGCAGGCGCTCACGATCATCGGCTGCGAGGGCCTGCTGCCAAGTCCCGGAGCGGAATTGCACCTGGAGAACAGCGGGACCAGCATCCGTTTCCTCACCGCGATGGTCAGTCTCGGGAACGGCCGTTTTACTCTCGACGGCAACGCGCGGATGCAAGAGCGGCCGATCATCGATCTTGTCGATGCGCTGGCACAATTGGGTGTCGCAACCAAGTGTCCAGGCGGCACGGGATGCCCTCCCGTGCAGGTTGACGCCTCGGGCCTGGCCGGGGGCCGGGCCACGCTTGGCGGTTCGGTCTCGAGCCAGTATCTCAGCGCTCTCCTGATGGCCGCCGCGTGTGCTGCCGACCCCGTCACGCTTTGCGTTGACGGCCCGCTGGTCTCGCGACCCTACATCGACATGACGCTTGGACTGATGGCGCAACTTGGTGCCGATGTTCGCGAATCGCCGCCGGGGACCTTCATGGTCTCACCGACCGGATACAAGGCCGCCGAGATCGCCATCGAACCGGACGCCTCGGCGGCAAGTTACTTCCTGGCCGCCGCCGCGGTGACCTCCGGGCGGGTGACGATCGAAGGCCTGCGGTACGACGCGTTGCAGGGTGATGTCGCTTTCGTCGATTGCCTGGTCAGGATGGGCTGCAAATTCGATGACTCACCACAAGGCCTCACCCTCACCGGTGGCCCCCTGCAGGGCATCGACGTGGACATGAACGCGATCAGCGACACGGCGCAAACGCTGGCCGTTGTGGCCGCCTTTGCCGAGAGTCCCACTCGAATCCATGGCATCGCCCACGCCCGGCACAAGGAAACCGATCGCGTTTCGGCGATGGTCACCGAACTGAGAAAACTGGGTCTGGTGGTCGATGAACACGAGGACGGGCTGACCGTTCATCCCGGGCCCCTGCAACCTGGCGTGGTGGAAACCTACGACGATCACCGCATGGCGATGAGCTTCGCGGTGGCCGGGTTGAAAACCGAGGGCCTGGCGATTGCCGATCCCGGCTGCACGTCCAAGACCTATCCGGATTTCTTCGAGGACCTGGACCATCTGTGCAGGGTCCACCAATGAGTCCTTCTCCTCGCACGGCCCGACAGATCGCCTTTCGGGTGATCGAGCAATGGCGGGAGACGGGTCGATTCGCCGCCCCGCTGCTGGACTCCTGCTTCGAACAACAACCGGATCTCGCCGCGGCCGACCGGCGGCTGGCCAGCGAGCTGACCTACGGCGTGATCCGCCGGCGAGCAACCCTGGGCGCCGTGATCCGACCTCAACTGAAAAGACCCCGGCAGCAGGTCGAACCCCAACTGTGGACGCTGCTGGAACTGGGAGCTTACCAGTTGCTGTTTCTCTCGGCCGAGTCCCAGCACGCGGCGATTCACGAGACCGTCGAGTTGACTCGCTGGCTGAACAGGCCCCGCTGGACCGGATTCGCCAACGGCGTGCTGCGTTCCCTGCAACGGGATCTGACGGGAGAAACCGCGCCGGCTCCAGCGGCCGACGCGGTACCGCTGGCCGATGGATTTCTCAGGCTCGCTCGACCACTTCTTCCAGATCCCTCCGAGAACCCCTCGGAATACGTGGCCCAGGCCGGAAGCCTGCCGGGCTGGCTGGTCCGGCTCTGGTCACGACGAATTGGGTTCGAGGAACTGCTGCGGATGGCCGCCTGGTTCAACTCGCCCGCGGCGACCTGGTTGCGGATCAACCCGTTGCGGGCAACCGCCGACCAGGTGACCGACGGGCTGGCCGCTTCGGGGGTCGAATCGACGATCGAGGCCGCCGGCTGCCAGGTGCGGTTGGCCGGAACAGCCCACGTGCCCTCGCTGCCCGGATTCATCGAGGGCTGGTTCACTGTCCAGGATCCCTCGGCGATGGCAGCAGCGCGGCTGCTGGATCCCCGACCGGGACAGAGCATCCTGGACCTGTGCGCCGCTCCGGGCACCAAGTCGACTCACCTGGCCGAACTGATGAACAACGAGGGTTCGATCGCCGCCGCCGATTCACATCCCGGACGGATCGAAAGGATCGACGAGAGTGCCCGGCGACTGGGCCTGGCGATCATCGATCCGGTTCTGATCGATTCAACCGGCAGCGATCTTCCGGCCGGTCCCTTCGACGGGGCCCTGGTCGACGCGCCCTGCTCCAACACCGGGGTGCTGGGCAAGCGACCCGAGGCGCGTTGGCGGATCGAGCAGGATGAACCCCGCAGACTGGCCGACCTGCAGTTGCGATTGCTGACGCAGGCCGCCGACCGTCTGAAACCCTCGGGCCGGCTGGTCTACTCGACCTGCAGCATCGAGCCGATCGAAAACGGAGAACTGATCGCCAGGTTCCTGGTCCAGCGACCTCGATTCACCGTCTGCGAGATCGTCGACCACGTCCCCGGCCAACCCGGTGACGGCGGTTTCCAGGCCCTGCTGACCCGTCAGGATCAATGATCGTCGAGACCGTCCGGACCACGGTCCGGGAACTCGTTGATGGCTTGTCGCAGCGTCCACACGGCCGGTACACTGAAGATCTCCCCGAGATGTCTCTCCCCAGCTCTCCAAGGAAACTCACCATGCGCCGCCTCACCTGCCTGATCATCGTCGCCGCGATGCTGCTGGTTCTCGATGGCAACACCGCCACCGCCGCCGACAAGGTCTTTCCGGACGCGAAGCTCGAAGCCGTGATCAAGGCAATCCTGAAGAAGAAACAGGCCAAGACCGACAAGATCAACGAAGCGGACCTGAAGAACATCTTCTTCCTGGAGGCCCCCGGCAAGGGAATCACCAGCCTGTCCGGCCTGGAGAAGTGTCCCAACCTGGCACTGATCAACCTCTCGAAGAACACCATCGTCGACCTGAAACCGTTGGCCGGGCTGAAAAATGTCCAGTCGCTGGATCTCTCGGGCAACAAGATCGCCGATGTTGCTTCGCTGGCAAAACTCGAAAAGTTGCAGTACCTGCAGCTGGAAGGGAACCAGATCGCCAAACTCGACGGGCTGGCAGGACTCAAGAAACTCTCGGCACTCTATCTCAGCAAGAACAAGGTCGCCTCGGTGGCCCCGCTCAAGGGCCTGGGCAAGCTCTCCAGCCTCTACCTCGACGGCAACCAGGTCGCCGACCTGTCTCCCCTGAAGGACCTCAAGTGGGTCGCCAACCTCGCCCTGCGAAACAACCAGGTCAAGGATCTCGGCCCGCTGGCGGGCATGACCGAACTGCGGTACACGTTCCTGGAAGGCAACAAGATCACCGACCTGGGTCCGCTGGTGACGATGGCTCAAAAAGACGCCAAGGGCGGTCGCCGATTCGCTCCCTACTGGCACCTCTACGTGGCCGGCAACCCGCTCTCCGGGACCGCCAAGACCGGCCAGGTCGCCGCCCTGAAAAAAGTGGGCGTGCGGGTTGATCCCAAGCCCAAAGCCAAGCCCAAAGCCAAGCCCAAAGCCAAGGCCAAAGCCAAGGCCAAAGCCAAGGCCAAAGCCAAGCCCAAGGCGGCCAAGAAGAAGTAGCACCGCCAGCGGGCAATCTTCAGGGAGAATCCGGCGGTCGCCAGGTCGACGCCGGAGTGGCCTGCGCGGCACAGACGGGCACGACCTCGGTCAGGCTGATGCCCCCGGAAAAACAGACATCGACGTCGCTGCCAGGGTCGCGGGGTCGGTTGTAGTAATCGATGCCGTACATCACACCCTGCCCGGCCGGGTGGTAAGCCACCGGCAACGGGTGCGGATCGAGCGGGCAGGTGACCAGATCGGGTTCGTCGTCGACATCCCGCGGATCAGGAAAATTCACGTTGAAGTACCCTCCCGCGGGCGGCCTGCGGTCGACAAGTGTCTCGAGTGTCCGGCACAGCATCGGTTCCAGTGCCTGCCAGTCGAACGGCCCGTAGTGGTGGATGAACAACGACAGGGCAATCGCCGGAACGTGGAACAGCCCCGCTTCGCGTGTCGCGCCGACGGTTCCCGACATGTAGACATCGACACCGAGGTTGGCACCGGCGTTGACGCCCGAGAGCACCCAGTCAACCTGCCGCCGTTGCTCAACGAGTCCGATGCGAACGCAATCGGCGGGCGTCCCGTTGACCGAAAAGCAATCGGTGCCCCGCGATTCGATCGTCAGTGGTTTCTCGACGGTGACCCGATGGCTGCAGCCTGAAAGGGGCTGATCGGGAGCAATCACGGTCACCTCGCCCAGCCGAGCAGCCACCTTGGCCAGCAGTTCGATTCCCGGGGACCCGATTCCATCGTCGTTGGTCAGCAGAAATCTCATGGCAAACAACTCGAACTGGCGGTGGCAAGTTTCAAGCGTAGAATCGACCCGGCCGAGTGTAACAACAGGTTCCGGCGAGGTGGAGTGGACGATGGCGGTTCGAATCCTGACTGACGATGATGTCCAGCAACAGATGACGATGAACGAGGCGATCGAGGTGATGGCTCGCTCGTTTCGGCAGCACGCGACCGGGGCCCTGGTGGCACCGGCCCGGCTGGCCATCCCCCTGGACCTGGGCCAGTTGGTCTTTACCGCGGGGTCCGCGGCAGCGACCGATCAACTTCCCGGCCGGATCGGTTTTCGTGTCTACGATACGGCCCATTTCGGAAGCGACCACCGCGACGAACTGGTTGCCGTTTTCGACATCGCCGACGGATCACTCCAGGGAGTGGTGGTTGGCCAGGCACTGGGACCGTTGCGGACCGGGGCGATCGGTGGCGTGGCGATCGACACGCTGGCCCGCGCCGACGCCGCCTCGCTGGCACTGGTCGGTACCGGTGGCCAGGCACGAACCCAGTTGATTGCTGCCTGCGCCGTTCGCCGTTTCACGTCAATCCGGGCCTTCAGTCGCACCGAGGCGACGCGGGACACATTCTGTCGCGAGATGTCGGAACTCGTCGAGCTGGAGATCCAGCCGGCTGCAACGTCGCGTGAAGCGGTCGAATCTGCCGACGTGGTGATCTGTTCAACCGTCAGCCAAACACCGGTCCTGGAACGCGAGTGGATCGCCCCGGGAACACACGTCCAGAATGTCGGACCAAAATTCCGGGACGACAGCGAACTGCCCGTCTCGCTCTACGAACAGGCCGAGGTACTGGTGACGGATGCCCCGGCCCAGTTGGACGACTACGGGACGCGTTTCCTGGTAGCCAACACTCCGCACGCCGGACGAATCGTGCCGCTGGGTGAGGTGGTTGCCGGAAAAGTGCCCGGCCGCACCGCCGACGACCAGATCAGCCTGTTTTGTTCGCTGGGCCTGGCCGGCACCGAGGTGACGCTGGCCGACGAGTTGTTGAGACGTGTCCCGGCGACCTGAGAATCACCCTGATTCGGATCCCCCGAAGCAGTCAACCGCCGCGACATTCTCGGCCAGATGATCGGGATCGAGGCTGCCGACGATCAGGGAACTGACACCGGGATGATCGAGGACAAACCCGATGGCTTCGGTGGGTGGCAACCGGCCGGAAGCCAGCCCCTTCTTGACCACCACACCCAGTCCCCGCGCGTGGGCTTCGTCCATCACCTGTTCGTGAGACCGGTCATCCCGGTGGTACTCGACCATCAGCACGTCGGACCAGTCCAGGGCACGTCTTGTACCCGCGACCGTCTTCCCGGAAAATCCGATTGCCTTCACCAGTCCCTCGGCTTTCATTTCGACCAGTGTTTCGACCACGCCCGAGTCATCCTGTATCGCCAGGTCGTTGCCGTCGGAGTGGACGAAGACAAGATCGAGCACGTCGCGACTCAGTCGCCCGGCACTGCGGGCAACGCTGTCACGGGTGGCAGCGGCCGAAAAGTCAAACCGTGATCGACCGTCCTCGAATGTCTCACCGACCTTGGTCGACAGGACGAATTCTCCGGAACGCTCGCCCAGGATTGTGCCGATCAGATTTTCGCTGATGCCGTAGGCAGGAGCAGTGTCGATGTAGCTGATCCCCAGGTCGAGCACGTGGTCGAGCAGGCCTTTGACCTGGTCCTCGTCGGGCAACTCGTAGGACCGCGGGTACTTGGTGCCCTGGTTTCGACCGATCTTGAAGGCGCCGAATGCCAGCGGTGTCACTTCCAGACCGGTCGCTCCCAACGCTCGGGTCCACATGACTCAGGCGGCCTTCCGTGACGTCGTCGACGCCAGCAGTGGCAACCAGTTGCCGACCAGGTCCCACGGCGGCCGGGCAACTTCGGGCCGCGGCCAATCCAGGGCGGCCAGATCCCGGCTCGGCCCGGTCGCCGTTGAGGCGGGACGAACCGGATCCAGCGAATCGAGTGCCGTACGGATTTCGTCGGCCAGGACCGGAGCCAGTGCCAACTTGGTCGGCCAGGCCGAGAGTGTGTTTCCACTGACGAGGACCCGGGCCGATCCGGGCCGACGGCCACCCGCAGTCGCTGCCTCGGCCCGATCGACACGGTAGCTCGACGCCTCGAGCCCCGCCAACGCGAGTCCGGGCAGAATTTCGGCCAGTTCGGAGGCGGCGTGAGCGATCAGGGTCGCACGGTCCATCGCCACACCGTCTTCAGCCACCTGCCCACCCAGCTGCCACACGGTGCGGCCCTGCGAATCGGTGGCCGACGTGATCGTCATTCGTGTACGGGCCCCGTCAACCTGGTGTCCGCACAGCCATGGCAGATCGCCGCGGACCACGACCATGTGCAGGGGCCGGCGTTGCATCGCGGCGGCGGAAAGCCCCAGCTGGTTGCGAAGCGAGGCATTTCCGGCACCGGCAGTCAGGACCACTGCCCGGGGAACCAGCCGCAGGCCAGCCCCGGGAAGCCGGTCCCAGGGATGAGGAACCCACAGCGAGCGGACCATCCCGGGACCAACCAGCGACCACTCGATCCGCTGCGGGTCGTACAGGAACAGTCGTTGCCGATGGCGAATTGCGAGTTGTTCGAGCAGGCTGGCGGTATCGATGACCGGCTCATCCATCACGGCAACCGGCCCATCATGATCGGCCAGGAGCGGGGGACGCTCCTGGCGGAGCAATTTGCGGGGCGTGACCTCGAGACCGAGCCGGGCCCCGAGATAGCCCAGCCGCGATCCCAGCGAACGGCCGTGCCAGAGATAACAACCGGGGCTGTAGATCCTCACAGCCCGTAAGTCCGGTTCACGACGGCCTTCCAGGCAATCACGCCACAGTGACGGCATTTGCCGGACACCGTGAGCCGAGGCGTTGGTCGTGCCGGCCAGCGAGTACTTCAGCCCCCCGTGGATGATGCCCTGGGCCGAGACAGTCTGCCCGGTCCCCAGCCGATTGGATTCCAGCAGCACCGCTTCGCGGCCACGGCGAACCAGTTCGTCGAGCAGCCACATTCCGGCGATTCCACCGCCGAAGATCACGACATCCGGTTGCGACATACCCAGGGTCCTCGCCGACGGACGATCTGCCCGTCGCGTACGTTCTTGTACTCGAGGATCACGACCGCGAAAAGATCAGTCGCTGACCTGGACGATCACTTCGATCTCCACGGGGATGTTCCCCGGCAATGCCCCCATGCCCACGGCACTGCGTGCCGCCCGACCCTGCTCTCCGAAAACCTCGACCATCAGGTCACTGAACCCGTTGATCACTTTGGGCTGGGTACCGAAATCGGGAGTGCAGTTGACCATCCCCAGGACCTTGACCAAACGGGTGACACGGTCGAGATTTCCCAGGTAGGACTTCAGGGTGGCCAGAATGGCCAGGCCAACGACCCGGGCCGCCTGGTTGGCATCCTCTTCCCCCATCTCCGATCCGACCTTGCCGGTTATCATCGTGCCGTCGACCTGGACGGGGCCATGCCCGGAGACGTAACACAGATCACCAACCTGGACGACCGGCTGGTAGGTTCCACCGGGGCTGGGTGGATCGGGCAGTTGCAGACCAAGTTCAGCGATTCTTGCTTCGGCACTCATCGTGATCGTCTCCTGGAGAATTCCTCGGTGCATCAAGCAACAAAGCATACGGACTGGAATCGGTGCTGCCAAATCCGCGGGCCCGGTTGACGACTCACCGCTTGCACCAGCGGCAACGGCTCATAGAATGGCAGTATCCCAGGTTTTCTTGTGAGTTCCTCCAATGCTATTCGCTGCTGTCCCCGAAACCACGGACATCGTGATCTATGTCCTGATTGGTTTTGCGGCGTTGTTGGGTCTGATCTTCTTCGGGATCTTCGTGCGGTACATTCCACTGTGGCTCTCGTCGGTCACGACCAAGGCCGGGATCGGTCCGTTGAAGCTGGTGATGATGTCACTGCGGAAGATCAGCCCGCAGGTGATTGTCCGCGCGAGGATCATGGCGGTCCAGGCCGGACTGACCGACGTGACGACGAACAACCTGGAAGCGCACTACCTGGCCGGCGGCAACGTGCTGCGGGTCGTGCAGTCCCTGATCGCCGCGACGCGAGCCCGGTTGGGCCTGAACTGGGACACCGCCGCGGTCATCGATCTTGCCGGTCGCGATGTACTCGACGCGGTCAGGACCAGCGTCGATCCGAAGGTGATCGACTGTCCCGATCCATCACGACACGGACGAGTGACGCTCGACGGCGTTGCCAAGAACGGCATCCAGCTCAAGGCCCGCGCCCGCGTGACGGTCCGCACGAATCTCTCGCAACTCGTCGGTGGAGCGACCGAGGAAACCGTGATTGCCCGGGTGGGTGAAGGCATCGTCAGTGCAATCGGTTCCTCGGACTCGCACGAGCAGGTTCTCGAACAACCGATGCTGATCGCCCGCGCCGTTCTCGACAAGGGACTCGATTCACAGACCGCCTTCGAAATCGTCTCGATCGACATCGCCGACATCGACGTGGGTGAAAACGTCGGGGCCCGTCTCCAGGCTGACCAGGCCGAAGCCGACATGCGGGTCGCACGGGCCAAGGCCGAAGAACGGCGGGCACAGGCCGTGGCAGTCGAGCAGGAGATGAAGGCCAAGACAATCGAAAACCGCGCGGAAGTGGTGCTCGCGGAGGTCGAGGTGCCACGGGCGTTGGCCGGCGCGTTTAAACAAGGAAATCTCCGCGCCGAAGATTCGGCGTAACCGGCATCATCCGAAGACCCCCGGCAGCCCCCAAGCTGACGGGTCAAGGCGGTCGACAACAGTGAAGCAGCACCACTTGGTAGTCTTCGCCCATTCGCGTGGGCGGTGTTTCAGCGAGACAGACAGGCGGCCCGGCATGAGCAAGAACATAAACGTCGACCTGACCTCCGAACAACGTGAACTGCTGCTGCGCGGCCTGAATTTCCTCCGCAGCTCGGTCAAACTGAATATTGGCAGGGCACGCCCACCCGAAAGCGAACGCCACGCACAACTGCAAGCCATCGAATCGCTGAGCCAGCAACTCAGAGAAGGCGTCACAAGCCAGGCTTCGACCATCTCCTAGCCTGCCTCACCCGTCCGCAGTTCCAGCGGACCTCCCGACTCCAACACCCTCGCCCGCCATGCGGTTTCAGCACGTCTGCGTCGAGACCCTGTGCTACCGGCTGCCCGACGAGGTTGTGACGTCCGCAGCGCTCGAGCAGCGATTGGCCCCGGTCTATGAACGACTTGGCCTGCCCGCTGGCCGCCTCGAGTTGATGACCGGCATCCGCGAGCGACGGTTCTTTCCACCCGGCACCCGGCCTGGCCAGATCAGTGCACTGACGGCCCGAGACGCTGTCCAGGCCAGCGGACTCGACCCGGCCCACTTCGGCCTGCTGGTCCATGGGTCGGTTTGCCGCGATCAGTTGGAACCGGCCACCGCCAGCAGCGTCCATCACGCAACCGGCCTGCCGGCAGAGACACTGGTCCTGGACGTCAGCAACGCCTGCCTGGGACTGCTCAACGGCTGCCTGCTACTGGCGAACATGATCGAACTCGGACAGGTGTCGGCCGGGGTGATCGTGGGAACCGAAATCGGCCGGGGATTGGTCGAGGGAACGATCGAAACGCTTCTGGCCGACGGCTCGTTGACACGGCAGACGATCAAGCCCGCCTTTGCCTCCCTGACAATCGGCTCGGGGTCGGCAGCCATCGTTCTCTGCGACCGCCGGTTGTCCCGCACGGGTCACCGCTTGTTGGGCGGCAGCGTGCGGTCGGACACGGCGGCCTACCAGTTGTGTGCCGGGGGAATCGCTGTCGAAGACCACGGGGACGACCGGCCGCGGATGACTACCGATTCCGAAGCGTTGTTGCACGCCGGCGTGGAACTGGCCGCGGCCACCTGGGAGCAGACCCGAAACGTGCTGGGCTGGGACAACGGTTCAGTCGACAAGAGCTTCACGCACCAGGTGGGCCGTGCCCATCGCAACCTGCTTTACGAACGACTCGGAATCGATCCAGGAAAGGACTTTGCGACGATCGAGTTCCTGGGCAATACCGGCGCCACGGCCCTGCCGATCGCCGCGGCCCTGGGTGCCGAACAAGGACATCTCGAGGCCGGTGACAAGGTCGCCTGGTTGGGGATCGGCAGCGGGCTCTCGTCGGTGATGCTCGGCATTGAATGGTAAACGCCAGGTCACCGTGGCGGTCTTCCCGGGATTCACACCCCGGATGACCGGGCATTTCCGCCGGTTGCCGATTCAGGAGGTTTGATTCCCAGCGAGTCAGCGGCCTCGCACAGAGAGGACCAGGTTCCGGCGTCGAGCGGGACACCCTGTTCGAGCCGTTCGGCCATCGTGGCCGCGCTGCGATCCCCGGCCAACCGAATCGACTCGACATCGTCCCGCCGTTTCACCCCGCGAACAAACGCGATCAACCGGTCGGCCTCGGCCTCGAAGTGCTCCTGGCCGGAAAAACGCTCGGGATCCCAGATGATCAACAGCACGTTGTTCGTCCCCGGCGCCCCGCTGGGGGCCGGGGGGCAATTGCCCCCGGACAGTCCTCCCACGAGGATATCCAGCAGCATCGCCAGTCCAAACCCCTTGTAACCTCCTGCCGGCAGGATCGTCCCCCGCGGATCGCTGAAACGGACGGCGGGATCAGTCGTTGGTCGTCCCTCGGCATCCAGCAACCACCCCTCCGGGCAGGACTCGCCGGACGTGTGCCGCACCAGGATCTTGCCGTTGGCGACGACACTGGTCGAGATATCCAGCACGAGTGGGTCGCCATCGGTCGGGACCCCGATCGCGATCGGATTGGTGCTGACGGTCGGCTCGACGCCACCCGGCGGTGCCACGCACTTGAGCACGCCATTGTCGTTGACCGTGACCAGGCCGGCACGTCCGGTCATCGCCACCGCCTCGGCCCATTCGCCCAGTCGGCCAACATGTCCACAACGCGAAAGCGTCCCACAGGCAACACCCAGGGCATCAACCTTCTCGACCAGGCGATCGATCAACCGGGTCATCTGCACCATGCCAAAGCCAAAACCGGCATCGGCACAAAGCAGCGCCGCTGTTTCCGAGGTCACTTTCAACTCGACCCCGGCAAGCAATTCGCCCTTCTCGAGTTGAGGCAGGTAGCGGGGAATCCGCACGACCCCGTGTGAGTCGTGGCCACGGAGGTTGGATCCAACCAGGCTCGTCGCGACGATGTCGGCTTCCTCGACCGGCACACCGGCAGCCTGGAAGATCGACGATCCAAACCGGATGAGTTGATCCGCGGGGATCTGCAGCGGTTCGATGGTCATCGGGACTTGTCTTTGGGAGAAGGCGTCCGCACCGGCGGTTTACCGGTCGAACCGGGCAATCGCCATCCCGAGTTGAACAACGCAGACCAGGCGATCGTCTCGTCATACCCCCCGGATTCCCGTCGACGAAATTTCTGGACCGCGATGTCCCCCAATCGTGGAAACAGCCACGAGTTGGAAGCCTTGAAGTCCTTGGCGTGGAAGGTGTGACCGGAGTTGATCACGACGTAGCGACGCGGATTCAACGGGTTGGGATAAATCAGCGAAAGCCCGTGGTCTGCAGGAAGAAAAGTCCGTCCCGCCACCTTGATCGCCTCGCGTGTCCATTCCACCGGCAGTTTGCCCAGTACACGGGCGATGACCGCGTTGGAACCGGGGTCTCCGAAAAGCACCAGGTTGTTGTTGGCGATCATCTCGTCGTTGACCGACCGGTCATCAACCACGCGGATTCGTCCGCGGAGCCACTTGTCGAACTCACGACCGAACCGTTCCAGCGTCCAGTTGGCCCAGTGGGCCTGGGCCTGCGACCAGGGCGTGCCGGTCCCGCGAACGCAGACGAACGGGCCCATGAACGCGTCGTCGATCGGCCCCTGGAGATCCCGTCGTTTGTTCTGGTCGAGGTTCTTCTGGAAATTCCTCGATTCGTCGTACCCGAGAACATCCCAGCTCTTTCCTCCCCGGGCATAGAAGACACCCGGCAACAACCCGTCGGCGGCCGTTGCCAGGCGGTGCCGAACCCCGTCAATCTCGACCTGGTCGGCCACATCACGGGCGATCTGCAGTACGGCCACGTTGCGGGTCTTGATCCGCAACGTGCCCTCGTCGTCTTTTCTTGCCTGGACGATCGCCGGTTTGTAGAGCTCGTCCATCTCCTCGACCGTCAACCACTCGCACTGGTTGTACTTGACTGTCCAGGTCACGAAGCGGACATCGGTACGACCGGGGTAGGGACGGCGTCCCTTCTTCGAATGCTGCTCGTGGAAAGCCATGAACTCCTTGAACGAATCGGGGTGGAAGCGGTGGCCTGTCTTGGGACCGACCAGCAGCTTGATCGGCACCCCCAGCCGCTTGGCCTGTTCCACCATCGTCGTGCTCGCCACGAGTTGCTTGTCGACCTCACCCCCGTAGGTACAAACCGGTACGTTGAACGCGTTGAGGGCATAAGGCACGACATCGTAGATCGCCAGCGTCTTGTGCTGGTGCTCGGGTCGTTGCCGGTCCTGGTTCTGGTACTTGTAGAAATCAACGAACCCCGCACCCGGTCCCACCGAACTCCAACGACTGGGATGATGCAGTCCGAGATGCCAGGCACCGGCACCGCCCATCGAGAAACCCCACAGCGTGATCCGGCGATTGTCGATGCGGACCCGTCGCTCGACATCGGCGAGAGCTTCCAGAACGTCGGTTTCGCCGGCGTAGCGGTAGGCATTGTTCGTCCGACCAAAGACATCCAGTTGCAGGAATTTCTGACCGGGAGGCAACGCCTTGCCCTCGTGCAGGGCAATCAATCGCAATTCATTCAACGTTGACCCTCGGCCGTGCAATTTCAGATGCAACGGCCAGCGCTTTCCCGAACGGGGGTTGATGCCGGCCGGCAGCGAGACCGCGTAGGGCTGAACCGACCCGTCAACCTTCGAATAGTACCCGCGGATCGTGCTGCCGGTCCGCAGTACCCACGACGGCTTGCCAGCAGCCAACTCGCCGGCGCGGGCATTTCCGGTCTTCAGAGCAGCTTCGGCGTAACCGATCCAGGCCGAGGCTCCCTTGCCCGACCGTGGGGCATAGAACTCCTCGTGCCGCAGACACCACTCGACCGCCTTGGCGAACACGTCGACATCGGCGACCAACCGCAGGTCGATCGACTCGGACTGCTTGAGCCTGGCCACGCGTTCCTGCAGGGCCTGTTGTCCCTTGAGAAGCCGGGCAGCGACTTCTGCAGGTGGCGCCTGGGCCACGGCAGACGTGGCGAGCATGCTCGCCACTAGCCCTGCCAGTCCCGCGGCGGCCAGTACTCGAGGTTTACCACGGCCCCGTTCCCGGTGAGCCATCACGTCACCTCGCTCTCTCGACAGGGCGCAACAAAATCAGCGATCAGGCCTCGCCGGCCGTCTCGGCCGACTCAAAACCACACTCACCGTGATTGCCATCGCAGAAGGGCTGGCTCGCCGACGCAGCACAACGGCACAAGGCATAGACCTCCTTGCCCTTCAAATCAAAGGCGTCACCGTTGGCATCAACAAATCTGGCCGGTCCACTGACGACGAAAGGGCCATTGTTCTTCATCTGGATCCGTACGTCAGCCATCGATTGGATATTCCTGTTCCGGACGGGGCGACCAATTGAACCTCGCGACAGGTTACTGGCCGCCTGAGGGAAACGCAAACCGTGGACGCGGTGACATGGTGGACTGGAAATGTCGTTGCTTCTTCACGACAATCCGCCTGCGTTGCGATTCCCCTCGAGGGAACGTCGGGGAGACAAATCGAAAAGGATGACGATGGAGCCTGTTGAGTCGAACGGTGAAAACCGGGCAACACTGGTGGACGAACTGCGGTGGGAGAAGTTTCCCGTCCTTGATGATGGCTTCGTCTGCCTGGTCGATGTGATGGGTGACGATGGATCGGTCGTCCAGGCTGCCCGGGTCAGCTACGGTGCCGGGACCCGCATGGTTTCCGACGACCGCACACTGATCCGTTATCTGCTGCGGCACCGCCACACGACACCGTTCGAAATGGCTGAGGTCAAGCTGCTGGTGCGAGTGCCGATGGACTGCTGGCGACAGTGGATCCGCCACCGGACGGCCAACGTCAACGAGTACAGTACGCGGTATTCCATTGCCGTCGATGCCTCGCAGACCACGTCACCGGACGCCTGGCGGACCCAGGCCGAGAACAACCGGCAGGGCAGTGGTGACCCGCTCGCACCCGAGGCCGGGCAGGCTCTCAGCGAAGCCGAACAGGCGTTGCAGGATCATTCACGAGAGGTCTACCAGAATCGGCTCGACGCGGGTGTCGCCCGGGAACAGGCCCGCAAGGACCTGCCGCTGTCGACATACACCGAGGCCTACTGGAAAATTGACCTGCACAACCTGCTGCATTTCCTGGCCCTGCGAATGGACACTCATGCGCAACAGGAAATCCGCGACTACGCCACGGCGATCGGAGAGAAAATCGTGCAGCCGTTGTTCCCGCTGGTCTGGGAAGCTTTCCAGGATTACCGGATGGGAGGAATGGGGCTGACCCGGCTGGACCGCGAACTGGTGGTCCGGCTGATGACCAAAGCCGCACAGGCCGGGACAACGCCCCCGTTTGATGAGGCGACGTTCCTGTCGGTGCAGGATCCGAGTTGGGAATCACTGACCCGTTGCCGCGAACGGGACGAGTGCCACGACAAGCTGGCCGCACTGGGCATCGTCGTTGCCCGCTGCAGCGAATAGCCGAGTTCCATTCCCACACCAGGTTCCCCGGTTTCGGTTGGCCCCGCTCACCGCATGTGCTACGGTAAACGGTCCGGACGGCAGGCTGATTCGAAACGGAGAAACCCGTGGTCAAGTTGCGGCTTCGAGAGAACGAGCGGATCCAGGATGCGGTGAAACGTTTCCGCAAGCTGGTCGAACACGCCGGAATCAAGAAAGAAATGCGGCGTCGCGAGTACTACGAGAAGCCAAGCGACACGGCCCGTCGCGCCCGTCGCCGCGCCCAGCGCCGCGCCCGGATTGCCCAGAAGTAGCGGCTTTCGGCCACCGACGGCCTAGGCGTCGTCGTCCGCGTCCGGTTCGTCGCTGATCTCTTCCTTGATCGGCTGAATCCAGTAGAGCTTCTTGCTCTTGGCCTTCAACTGCTCGGTCTTCTTCTCGGCCTCTTTACGCTGATCGTAGGAGAACCGCGATTCTTCCTTCATGCTACTGCTGTAGACGCCCCAGATCAGACGAAAGCGGGCAGGTTCCTTGGCTGCTCGTTTCTTGCGAGTGACCTTCTTCTTGGTCGCCGCCTTCTTAGTAGCCGCCTTCTTCTTGGTGGCCGCCTTCTTCTTGGTGGCCGTCTTTGCCTGCTTTTCAGCCGCCTCGACCTCGGCACGAGCCTTCTTGATGCTGACCGTCTTCTTCTTGCCCATCGGAGTTACTCTTCCTCACCTCAGATCGTCAACCGCGCTGCGAGCGGCCCGGGGGAACCTAGAATACCATCTTGGCTGAAATCGGACTACTCTCACGGGTCCGACAAACACCGGTTTAGACAGCCTGTCCAGGAGCCTCGACCATGAGCCGCCTCAAACATGCCAAGCCACGCGAAATCGGGATCGACGAGGATCGCCTCGAAACGGCTTTTTCACTCCTGCGACGCTGGACGACCGGTGACAATGCTCCCGTGCCAGGTGGAGCGATCGTTGTCGGCCGCCACGGACGGATCGTCCCACCGAGGTTTTTCGGACGACAGGGCCCGGAGGACGGTGCGGCAGACATCCGCGATGACAGCCTCTTTCTGCTCGCATCGATCTCCAAGCCGATCACTTACCTGGCCGGCATGCAGTTGGTCGAACGTGGTCTGCTGAACCTCTCGGATCCCGTCTCCCGCTACATCCCCGAGTTTTCCGCTCAGCACAAGGAAAACACGCTGGTTGAGCAGCTGTTCACCCATACCTCGGGAATGCCCGATATGCTGCCGGACAATGCCGAGTTGCGGCGCCGTCACGCCCCGCTGAAGACATTCATCGAAGGGGCGATCGCGGCGACGCCACTTTTTGCCCCGGGAACCGACTTCAAGTACCAGAGCATGGGCACGCTGGTCCTGGCCGAACTGGTGCAGCGACTGGCGGGCCGCCCGATCCGTGACGTGCTCCGGCACGAGTTGTTCGAACCCCTGGGACTAGACGACATTGCACTGGGATCGCGAGGCCTGGACCGTCGCCGCCTGGTCCGCGTGGAAACACCCGAGTACCAGAAGGGCAGTGATTTTGGTTGGAACAGCCGGTACTGGCAGGAATTTGGCGCCCCCTGGGGCGGAGTCTTTGCGTCTCCGGAGAATCTTGCCGTACTCTGCCAATTGATGCTTGGTAACGGTGAGGTCGACGACGTACGGCTCCTGGCACCGGCAACAGTCCAGGCAATGACGGAGAATCGGTTGGCGACAATGCCCGACATTCCCGGTCGGTTGGCCGCAACACGACCGTGGGGACTGGGCTGGAAGTTGAATCACCGGGGAACAACCGGCAGTTGGGGCGCGTCGCTGCCCGCGTCGGTCTTTGGCCACACCGGGGCGACGGGAACGATGTGCTGGATGGACCCAAAGCGGGACGCGTTCTGCATCCTGATGACCAGCGCGATCCGTTCACGCGCGCCCTGGCGTCTCGTGCACCTCTCCAACGCGGTTTCCGCCTCGATCCTGTAGATCCCTCCCCTCGGACCCGATCGCCGGAAACCGGCCCCTTTGAACCATTCCAGCCGCCCGGGATCCGACCAGCGGCAGTTTCAGGGTGGTTTTTCCCCGGTGAGAGCAAATCGGCAGACGAAATAACCAGAAAAGTTTATCCAATCGGAGTAACTCGTCCGATCAAAAGAACCAGCATCCGTGCCCGTGCGCGGGGTTTGCTCGTACACAACGAGGAGAGTGGTTCATGCGACGGTTTCACACATGGGCACTGCTGGCCGCCCTCTTGGCCGCCACACCTGGCACCGGTTCGGCGGGATTGCCGTCATTCCTGAAGCCACTGTTCGGAGACAAGTCCACACCGGCCAAGACTCCCGACAGGCCCCAGGACACGAAGGCCTACAACACGAAAATGGCCGAGGCCATCGCCTCGGCCCTGCGTGGAGCGGGTTTGACCGGATACGACATCCAGATCCGCTTCCAGACCGGGATCGCTACGATCGGCGGCACGATTGCCGACGCAAACCAGAAGGCGAAGGTGGCCCGGGTGGTCGCGACCGTCGACGGTGTCAATTCGGTCGACAATCGCCTGGTGGTGGCTGCTCCGAAAATTGCGGCCGTCCAACCGCCCGCGGGCCGGCAGGCCGCACCCGCGGCCAAATCGGGCGCCAAACTGGCCAACCAACAGATGGCCGAGACCATCGCAAAGGCTCTCTCCGCAGCACGACTGAGAAGTTTCGACATCGAGATTCGTTTCCGCAACGGGACGGCCCAGGTCGCCGGTACGGTCGATTCGCTGCAGGAACGGGCTTACGCCGAGCAGATCATCGCGGGTGTTCCCGGTGTCAAGAAGGTGGAAAACCAGCTGGCGCTGGGTCGAAAACCCACGGGCCTTCAGCAGGCGGCCTACCAGCCGGCTGCACCGGTTCCGGGTGCGGGTCCCGCTCCGGCGATGCCGGCACCACCCAGCTACGGTCATCCCGGCAGGCAGGCTTCGAACGTGGCCTACAACATGCCGAACATGCCCAACTACGCCTGGCCGAGCTACGCTGCTCACCCCAACTACGCGCAGGTTTCCTATCCCAAGGAATACAGCGCCAGTGCCTGGCCCTATATCGGACCGTTTTATCCCTATCCCCAGATTCCGATGGGGTGGCGGCAAGCTCAACTGGAATGGGATGACGGACGCTGGAACCTGAACTTCCGTCCACGGACGAGCAAGTGGTGGTGGTTCCTGAACCCGGAAAACTGGTAGGCAAAGTACCCACGTCAGTGATCGGCTGGCAGAGTCCGAAGGGGAGGAGCGGGGGCCACGACGCCACCCCGGGTTGACAACGAGACCCCGTGCAGGAAACGACGACATGACGCGGAACAGACGACTTGCCATGCTCCTGACGCTGGCCCTGGCCTGTTCGACGAGCAGTGGATGCATGATCTTCAACGGGGTCGTTGCGGTGATCATCGACGGTTCCAAGTTCTTCGTGAGCACACCGTTGATCCCGGTCAGCCCGTATTACAGCGAACTGATCGAGAGCACCTACCACGAAGAGGAACGTTACGGGAAAGTCCCGGTTCTCGATCCCGTCGAGGGTGAAAACGCACCGCTGTACTGTCTCGATCCTCCCTCCGAAGACGAGGTGATGAGATCGCTGCCCGACCAGGCGTCTGGTGGCTTTGCCTTCCTGGCCGAAACGACGCGGAACAACGTCAAGATCGTGGTCGAGTTGATTGTCGATCGGGTTGACGAATGCCGGTTCTTTCCGATGGTCGGACCGGCCAAATTGCATCACTGCCACTACAAGTGCACGGTCTATTTCAACAAGACAATCCGCTCGCACTGGCCGGTTCCGTTCACGCACACCGATGCGACCAAGGACGTCGTCTATGTCGACCACGATCACTTGATTCGCTGTGCCGGCCCGCCCACGCCCCGATGATCTGATGCCCCGGCGGGCGGGATCACGACCGTTCACACGCCTTCCGTACCCGGTAGATGCGTTGCACTCGCGGTGGGCTTGTGCTTGCCCGGCAGGACGGGCCCCGGCTACGATGGTGGCCGGAACGAGCCGCGGGCACGACCGGGAGACTCTGGGCCACTCCCGACCGGCGGCGCAGGATTCGATCGGACCGCCCCGGCGAGCGATACGGCCATGTCTCAGCGGACATTTCTCCCGACACTCTTGTTGCTGCTCCTGGCCGGCGGTGTTGTCTGTCCCTGGCCGGCAACCGCACAGGACACCGTCGCCACCAACGCCGTCTCCGACGACGACTATCGCCTGGGACTGGCGCACTACAAGCAGAAACGCTGGGGACTGGCCGTCGAGCATCTCCGCTCGTTCCTGAAGGCCCAGCCCCGTGACAGCAAGGCCTCCTCGGCACGCCTGCTGCTGGGCGTATCGCTGACTCACCTGAAGAAATACCGCGAATCACGAACGGAGCTGAGCCAGTTCGTCAAGGATTTTCCCAGGGACCGGCAACGAGCCGAGGCCCTCTTTCGCATCGGTGAATGCAGCTATCTGCTGAAAGACCTGCCCCGGGCGATCACCGACCTGACCGCCTACCTGAAAGCCGCACCCAAGCACAACCTCAGGAACTGGGGCCAGTTCTACCTCGCCGACGCCCTGTACCAGCGGAAGGACTACGCGGCGGCGGAAATACTGTTTCGCCGGTCATTGACCGAATTTCCCAAGGGACAACTGGCCGAGGAAAGCCGGTTCAAGTTGGCGTTGTGTTGTGAAAAGACCGGCAACGTGACCGCAGCGCGAAAACTCTACGTGGTTCTCTCCGGAAACAAGTCCTTCCCGTTCGCCGCCCGGTCACTGTCGCAATTGGGATCGCTGGAATTTGATGCCAAGCAGTTCGCCAAGGCGGCCGCAGTCTGGAACCAGCTCGCCCGACTGTTCCCCAAGAGTCCACTGGCGGACACTGCCCGCCTGAACGCCGGTTACGCACATTTTCAGCTTGGACAATTTCCCGAAGCGGTTGCCAGGTTCCAGGCCGCACGCAGCAGGGCCGACCAGGCCGCCGTTGCCGATTACTGGCGTGGAATCAGCCTGAAATCACTGGACCGGACCGACGCGGCGATCGCCGCGTTTCGCCAGGCCGAGACCGGACGCCCCGACCCGGAGCTGGCACGTGACATCCAGTTCCAGTGGGCCGATTCCGATTTCCGTGCCGGTCGCTACGAGGCGGCTGGCAAGCGGTTTCAGGAGATCGTGATCCGCTGGCCCCGACACGCCGGCGCTGCCCAGGGCCTGCTGTTTGCCACCGAATCGGTCTTGCAGGTGGCGACGCGAACCCAGGATGCAACGCTTCGCCGACGAAAACTCGACCAGGCCCAACAACTCGTCGATCGATTCTTGCGAGACTTCCGCAACTCCCCCCTCTTCTCGAAACACCAATTGCAGTCCGGTCGTCTGCAACTGGCTCGCGGGGATGACAAGAACCTCAAGGCCGCGATCACCAGTTTTCGGGGAGTACTGGCCCGAGAGACCTCCGCAAAGTTACGAAACCAGGCCCGCTACCATTATGCCCGCGCTGCAAACGAACTGGGGGACGACAAGCTCGTTCTGCAGACACTCTCACCACTGCTGGACTCGATCAACAAGTCGACTCGTCCCGGCGAGTTCGACGATGCCCTGGTGCTGGCGGCCTCGAGTTTTCTGGCCACCGGGAGTCCGAAACCGGCCGTGATAGCCGCCTCCAACTACCTCAAGAAACAACCCGAGGGCCGCTTTACCGCCGACGCGCTGGCGACATTGGCCGAGGCGTCTGAACAGCAGGACAACACGGCCGATGCTGACCAAACCCTGTCGCGGCTCGTCAAGGAATTCCCCGACGGCCCGCTGTACGGGCAGACCGTTCACCGCCTGGCCGAACGCGCCTACAAGGCCAAGAACTTCAAGCGGTCCGAGCAACTGTTCGGCACGCTCGTGGCCCTGGGCCCCCGGTCTTCGTTGCACGCCGTGGGATTGTCGGGCCGGGGCTGGAGCCTCTTCGAAAACAAACGGTATACCGCGGCGGCCGAGGCGTTCGGAAAGGTCGTCGAACTGTACCCCAAGCACGACCTGGCGGCCGAAGCGGCGTACAAGTCAGCCGAGAGCTACGAGAAGGCCAAGAACTCCCCGAAGGCGGCCGCGGCCTTCCGCCTGGTGGCCCGATCCTACGCGAAGAGTGCCTTTGCCTTTCTGGCCGCCCGCCGCAGTGCCCGCCTGCTGGCCAAGCAGAAAAAGACCGTCGAGGCCGACGCGGCATTCTCGGCATTGCTCGAGCAGTTTCCCAAAGCCAAGGACCGCGACACGCTGCTCTACGAGTGGGCCGTCCTGCATGCCGACGCCGGCGATTTCAAGAGCGCCGACGGCATTTACCGGCGGCTGATCAGCGAATCGCCCAAGAGTTCCTGGGCCGATGATGCCCGCTTCGCTCTCGCCGAAAGCGACCTGGTCGCCGGTCGACTTGATGCCGCCGCCGAGAGCTTCAAGACACTCGCCGCCGATCGTACAAGCGACGACGGGATCCGAGAGGATGCACTGTTTCGACTGGTTGGAATCAACGCCGATCGCAACCTGTGGTCGAAAGTCCGCGAGTTTGGGCGCCAGTTGCGAACCCGATTTCCCCGCAGTCGCCATCACTGGGAGCTTCGCTTTCAACTGGGCCAGGCGGATTTGCACCTGGGCGAATTCGCATTGGCAAAGAAAGAGCTGACCGCTGTTCTCGGGCAGAGAACAAACGACGAGATCTTCAAAGCGGGCTGGTTTGACGAGACCTGGGTTCTCCTGGCCGAATCACATTTGCGGCTGAAAGACTACGACGCGCTGGTCGCCACGGTGGCCGACTTCCGACGCGCACGCCCAAAATCCTCGGTCCTCCACAAGGCCGACGAGATCCTTGGCAGGGGACTCATCAAGAAACCCCGCCCGGACTTCGACAACGCACGGGCCGCGTTTCGACGGGTGATCAACTCGACCAGCGGCCGCAAGACCCAAAGCGCCGCCCGCAGCCATCTGCAGTTGGCCGATTCGTTCTTCCTGCAGAAGAACTACCGTGAAGCCAAGAAGGAATTTCTCGCCGTCCACATTCTCTACAAGTTCCCCAAGCTCCAGGCCCCGGCGCTCTTCCAGGCCGCAGCGTGTCAGGAAAAACTCAGGGAACCAGGCGAGGCGGTCAAGACACGCGAACTGTTGATCCGGCAGTTTCCCGACAGCCCGTTCGCAACCCGGGCGAAACAGCAGCTCCGACGGCGACCCACCACACCATGACCATTCCGCTCGCAAGACGACGATACCGACTGCTGCGGCTGATCGCCGCCGCCCTGCTGGTGGTGCTGGTCATTTCGCTTGACCACTCCGTCGCTCTCGCCCAGGACAACGGGCAGGACAACGGGCAGGACAACGGGCAGGACGACGCGGTCCGACTGGCCGACGATGCGCCGCCGGGGATGCCGACCGATCCGGTCGGTATCATGCGCAAACTCGGCTGGATGGGCTGGGTGTTCCTGGTTCCTTTTGTCGGAGCCACCCTGATTGCCCTGTGGTTCAGTGTCGAACGGCTGGTCGTACTCAAACGCAACCGGGTGATTCCCAAGCCGTTTGTCGAACGTTTTCTGGAACATCTCAGGCAGGGCAAACTCGACCGGGACACCGCCTTGAAGTTGTGTGAGCAAAGCGACAGCCCCGTTGCCGCGGTGTTTGCTCATGGCGTCCGCAAGTGGGGCAAATCGAGTGTCGAGGTCGAGCAGGCGATCATCGACGGTGGTGAGCGCCAGGTCAGTCAGCTGCGCGAGCACCTGAGAGTGCTCAACGGTGTTGCCACGGTCACCCCGCTGGTCGGACTGCTGGGCACGGTGATCGGGATGATCCAGTCCTTCAACGATCTTGCCACCGCCGGAGCGATGGGAAATGCCGAGCAACTGGCCGTCGGAATCGCGCTGGCATTGCTGACAACGGCCAGCGGCCTGATGATCGCGATTCCCTCGCTGATCATGTACATGTTTCTCTCCGGCCGCGTCGATGTACTGGTGATGGAAATGGACCACCTCGCTCAAAGCGTGGTCCAGCTGATTTCGGCCGAGGCCCTGGCCGAGCAGCCGCGGCGACGGAAGCGAACGGGCGAGTCAAAACAGGCCGTGTGATGGGTCAAGAGTCATCTTGACCGGTACCGGGGCGGAAACCTATCTTCCCGCCGCCTCGATATCTTCTCTCACTTCACACTCTCCCTGTCATCCAGCCACCTGCCGCGTTCACTCGCGTCGGGTCCGATCGCCCGGGAACCACGGCGGCTCCCAAACCCGGCGGTGCGCCAATGGAGTCTCTCGGATCATGAACAGTTCCAGGTCCCGGCCACGCGTGTCCCGTTCCACGTGTTCCACCGCCCCCTTGTTGCTGCTCGGCATTGCCGTGACGCTGTTGATGGCAACCGGCGGTTGCCGCGCACTCGAGACATCTTCGATCTTCTCCTGGCCCGATTCCCTGAACTGGTCGAGCCGTTCGCAAAGTCCCTCGACGGGCTCGGGCACGGCCGATGTGGACGGTCCCACCCCGGTGACAGTCGGTGACTACGTCACCATCAGCGGCCTGTCGATGATCACCCTGGAGGGCGTCGGCCTGATCACCGGACTGGAAGGTACCGGGGGCGATCCCCCACCCTCACCATTCCGGATGACCCTGCTCAAGGACATGAAACGTCGTGGTGTCCGAAACCCCAAGGCCCTGCTGCGATCACCGAAGACGGCCATGGTGATCGTGCGGGCCTACCTGCCGCCACTGGTCCGCAAGGGCGAGCGGTTTGATGTCGAGGTGCGACTTCCCTCGGGCACCGAAGCCACCAGCCTCAACGGTGGCTGGTTGATGGAAACCGATCTCACCGAGAGGGCAATCGTCCCCGGCCAGGGTGTACTTACCGGACACATCTTCGCTCGTGCCCGGGGAAACGTCCTGATCTCGCACGGCGAGGGTGACAAGCAGGATCTCGCTGGCGTGTTGCGGCGAGGCCGGATCCCGGGAGGTGGTGTCTCACGTCGTGATCGCGATCTGAAGATCTCGCTGAGAAACCGGTTTCGCAGCGTTCGAATGTCCCGCCGCATTGCCCATCAAATTGGCGAACGGTTTTACTCTTACAACCGCCACGGAACTCGAGAACCACTGGCCGAGCCGAAGTCCGACCGCACGATCGTGCTGAAGGTCCACCCCAAGTACCGCGACAACTTCCCACGTTACCTGCAGGTGATCCGCCAGATCGCGATGAAGGAAGATGGCGTGGCCCGCCAGGTCCGCATGCAGCAATTGGCCAGCCAGTTGGAAGTTAACGAGACAGCAGAGCGGGCGGCACTGGCACTCGAGTCGATCGGGCCTCGGGCGATTCCTTTCCTGAAGACCGGGCTCGAGAACGAGAACCTGGAAGTTCAATTCCACGCGGCCGTCGCACTGGCCTATCTCGACGACAATTCCGGATCCGGGGTGCTGGCTCGTACCGCCCGCAACGAACGGGCTTTCCGCGTGTTTTCACTCGCGGCCCTGGCCACGCTCGAAGACGCCCCGTCACAATTGCTCCTCCGCGAACTGCTCAGTCCCGTCCATGCCTGCGGAACGTCAACCTGCCAACACCGGGGACAAGTCGTCGACGGTGCCTGTCCGGATTGCCGCAAGGCAGGCCTGCTGAAACAGAGTTTCGAGTTGCAGTACGGAGCGTTCCGGGCCCTCTCGACCCGTGACCGGCTTGATCCGTCAATTCGCGGCGAGAACATCCAGGACCTGTTCACACTGCACGAGGTGGACGCCGGGGGACAACCCCTGATTCACCTGACACAACTCCAGCGTGCCGAGATCGTTCTTTTCGGCAAGGACCAGCAGTTCAGGACCCCGTTGGCCGTCCAGGCAGGAAACCACGTCTGGCTGAACGCCCAGTCGGGATCTCCGACGATCACCATCAGTCGTTACCAGGTCGGCCAGGCACCTCGAAAGAAGGTCGTTCCCACCCGGGTCGCCGATGTCATTCGCACGGCCGTGGAATTCGGAGCCACCTATCCCGACATCGTGCAGATGCTTGTCCAGGCCCAGCGACAACACAACGTGCCCGGCCAGATCGCCATCGACACCATGCCACGGACCGGCCGGATCTACCTCCGTCCCGATCCCGACGACAACGACGACCGCCGCACACGGCTTGGCTCGACCGACCAGTCACCCAACCTCTTCCCCACCTTGATCACGCCAGGGCATCGCACCGGCGACACCACGCCTGACGAGCAGCCTGGCGAATCTGAGCGATCGCTGCAGGAAACTCCTGGAGAAGGCATCAAGGAGGCTGCCGATGAGGAAAACGAGGTGTCGCAGAAATCTCGAGACACTGGTGACGCGAGCCTGGCCGACCGACGGACGGCCAACAAGGAGAACCCGCCGGAGACCGGCACCGCTTCGCCCCTGTCGTTTCTGAAGTCGCTGTTCCGTTAAGGCGGCCCAGATGCTCAAGTCGCTTGAACTCTTCGGCTTCAAGAGTTTCGTCGACCGTACGCGGTTCGACTTTGCTCCTGGTATCACCGGGATTGTCGGACCCAACGGCAGCGGCAAGAGCAACGTCGTCGATGCGATCAAGTGGATTCTCGGCGACCAAAGTCCCAAGAGCATGCGGGGCAAGGAGATGACGGATGTCATCTTCAACGGATCCCCGGGCCGCAAGTCCTCGGGATTCGCCGAGGCCACTCTCACTTTCGACAACACCAGCAAGATCTTGCCGATCGAGGCGGGCGAGATCCAGATCGGCCGACGGATCTGGCAGAACGGTGACAGTGAATATCTGATCAATGGTGGAGCGTCGCGACTCAAGGACATTCGTGACCTGTTCCTGGGCACCGGCAGTTCAGCCTACAGCATCATCGAACAGGGCCGGGTGGCTGCGATTCTGCAGTCCAACACGACTAACCGCCGGTTGGTGTTCGAGGAAGCGGCCGGAATCAGTCGCTACAAGTCGAGAAAAACCCAAGCCCTGCGAAAGCTCGAGCGGGTCGGGCAGAACCTGCTGAGACTGACCGACATTGTCGACGAGGTCGAGGCCCAGCTGACATCGACCCGCAACCAGGCCCAGAAAGCGGCGAAGTACCGCGAGGTTACCGGAGAACTGAGACAGTGGTGGCTTGGCCTCGCTGCTGACGACCACCGCGAACACGCATCGCGACTCGAAGAACTCGACCGGATCGTCGACGATTTCCGAGACCAGCTGGTCGAACTCGAAGCGCTGAAACAGGCTTCCGAACGCGGTCTCGCCGAAATCGACAACGAGATCAACAGGGCCGAAGAACGAATCCGCGGAATCGAACGGTTGCGGAGTCACGATCGCGAGAAGATCGCAGCATTCGAGGCGACCGTCGGTCACCAGCGCAGCCGGGGCGAGGAACTCGACAGGGACTGTCTGCAGTTGATCGCCATCGTCTCGCGACTGCAGCACCGAAAACGCCAGGCCGTGGACCAGCAAGGCCACTCCCAGGTGGAACTCGACGAATTCGACGAGCAACTCACCTCAGCAATTGATCTCCGCCAGGCAGCACAACACGCGCTCGACCAGGTCAACGAGCAACTCGAAGCCGACCGTTCCCGACTCGAGACGTTGCGACGTACCCAGCTGGAACAGGCCCGGATCGTCGCTTCCTGCAACGAGAAGGTCCAGGCTCTCAAATCGCGTCTGGGCGCGCTGGAAGTTGAGCAGACCGAAACCCGCGGGCAGCTTGAACGGCTCTCGAGCCAGGCCAGTACGTGTCAGCAGGAATACGAACAGCGGCAGACACGGGTGGCCGAGGCGACCCGTGACCTGGAAGCCGTTGATGATTCCGTAGCCCGGGCCCGGCAGGCTCGCGACCGACTGCTTGAACAGCAGGATGAATTCGTCAAGGAACTCTCGGCCACCCGTGAGCGCCGCAGTGCTCACCAGGCCCGTATCGCCGTCCTCGAAAAACTCGAACGTCGTCAGGAGGGCGTCGGGCTGGGTGTTCGTGAGATTCTCGACCGCGCCAAGACCTCGCAGCAGGCTCCCTGGAATCTCATCAGAGGAAGTGTCACCGATCTGATCCAGGTCGATCTGGAACACGCCCCACTGGTGGACGTGGCCCTGGGCGACGCCGCCCAGTGGATCGTCCTGGAAGAGATCGACCCGCTGGGAAAATACCTGCTCGAGCACTCCGGGAAACTTTCTGACCGCGTCGGTTTCCTGGCCGCCGACGCCCCCGTTTCATCGAACCAGGCAAGCGAGCGTGACCTGTCCGACCAGCCCGGCGTGGTGGGCCCGGTCGCCGCTGGGGTACAGACCGATCAGGGCAGCGAGTGGCTGATCGCCAGACTGCTCGACGATACGTGGGTCGTCAATTCGCTCGGTGATGCCCTGCGGCTCGCCCGCGGCCCGGGACGTGGCGCCCGGTTCGTCACGCAACAGGGCGAGTTGATCGAGCGGGACGGAACGTTGCTGGCCGGACCGCTGTCGACCGAAGCTTCCCCGCTGTCTCGAAAAAGCGAACTACGGCGTCTGCGACAGGAACTCGCCGATCTGCAGAACCAGATCGAAACCAGCCAACTGCAACTCGGAGACCTCGACGAATCGCTGGTTTCCTCCGAATGCGACCTGACCGCCGCCGACTCGCAGCGCGAGTCGATCCTCGACCGGCTCGTACGACTCAAGTCCGATGCCGAGGACCAGAGACGGGAACTGGAAGCGGTGATTCGCGAACGGGGGACAGTCGAGGACGAGCTGCAGCAGATCGACGAATCGCAACGTTGCAGCCGACAGGAACTGGACACCACCATCCAGGAGCACGACACGTCCGAACAGCGGCAACAACAACTGGGATCGCAGGCCGAGTCCATACAGGCCCGCCAGGAAGAACGGCGACGGCAACGAACTGAACAGGAGGATTCACTCGGTCAGACACGTCTCGAAGCGACCCGCCAGGAAGAACGCCGTGCCAACCTGCGTGACGTCTGCAAACATCGTCGATCCGAAGTCGAGCATCACGCCGAGCAGGCACTGGAGGCCTCTCGCCGGCTCACACACATCTCCTCCCAACAACAGGACATCGACCTCGAAATCCTCAATGTCAGTAGTCAACTCGCTGAACTGGCAATCACCGACGAACACCACGACCGCGAAATCGTTCAGCTCGTCACCATCCGCAACGAACTGCGGCAACAGCGGACCGAGTTGGCCGTCGAAGACAACCGGCTCAGCGAGGACGGGCAGAACCTGCGGCAGCAGCAACACGACGAAGAACTCAAGACAAGTGAAATCCGTGCCCAATTCGACTCGGTCGAGCAACGGCTACAGGACGAATACCAGCTCGGACTCGACGACCTTGTCGACTCCGACGCTTCGGCTTTTCAGCTTTATCTCGCCGAATTGCTCGTCCCCGACGAATCCGACGAACCCGGCGAGGACCAACTGGCCACAGACGAGCAGCAGATGGATGCGGCGTCGGGCAATCCGGAACATGAAGATGGCCCCGACGGTGCCAACGGGCTGGAAGCCGACCAGGAGCACGGGGACGACGGGAGAGATGGCGCCGGCAATTCGACAACCGGGAGCGCCGGAGAACCGGCAGCGGATGTCGACCCGGTCCGGTTGCAGCCCCCGCCGGGGGTCACGTTCCTGTCGGTCCGCGACCAGCTCGAGAATCGGGTCGCACGACTGAGACGGAAATTGAAGTTGATGGGCAGCGTGAACACCGCCGCGTTGGAAAGCCTCGACGAATTCGAAACCCGCTTCGAACATCTCGAGAATCAGCGTCGCGACCTGGCCGAGGCCAAGGCAACCCTTGAAGAGATCGTGCAACGCATCAACGAGGAAAGCCAGCGGCTCTTTCATAAATCGTTCACAACGATCCAAGGCCATTTCAGGGAAATGTTCCGCAAGCTGTTTGGTGGTGGCGAAGGTGACATCATCCTGGAGGATCCCGACGATGTTCTCGACTGTTCGATCGAGATCGTCGCCCGACCACCGGGGAAGGAGCTTCGTAGCCTGTCACTGCTCTCGGGCGGCGAAAAGACACTGACGGCCGTGGCCCTGGTGATGGCGATCTTCAAGAGCAATCCAAGCCCCTTCTGCATCCTCGATGAAGTCGATGCCGCACTGGATGACGCCAACATCGGGCGATACACGACAATGCTCGGCGATTTCGATCAAACAACGCAATTCATCATGATCACTCACCGCAAACCAACAATGACCATCGCCGACCTGATTTACGGTGTCACGATGGAGCAGCCGGGGATCTCGAAGAGAATCTCGGTGCGGTTCGAGGATGTGAATGAAGATGGGGACTTTACGTCGAATTCTCCGGATGGGGAGTCTGACGCCGCGTGAGCGACGGCCTGTTGCCAGGTCCAGGATCGCCACGACGGGATGTGACGGCCGGGAAGATACTGCATCCCGTGCTAGTTGACCGCGTCGCAGCGGTTCGGATTGCCGCCGAAACGCGGGATTTCCCCACGTTCACGGCTGTCACCGAGCCAATGATCCTAAAGTCACTCGTACACTTAGGTCGAAACTAGTGATCAGACACGTGGAGACGGAGTGTACTGCCACAGGCGTTTTACTGGTTACACGGAAGTTACCGGCAGGATAGTCCGTTTCGGCGAGTTGTTTTCGATGGGGGGATAGAAGGACTTCGGGGGTGACCCACCCCGGAAGCAGGATGCTCTGGTCATCAACTCTCGGTCCCACCTCCCCGCATCGGTGGACACGACAAATTCGGAGGAGCGTTTCAAGGAGAGACCCAAACGGCCCGTTCTCACGGGTCCTTGCCGACTTCTCGGGTCGGCCAGGGATTCAGAGAACCAAGTCACCCAGCCTCGTGACAGGCTCATGCCTCCAGGATGCTGGTCGACGGACCCAACGACATGGCGGGACGTGTTCCCGCGGGCTTGACGTTCCTCAGAGTTGAGATATTTCCGACTGGAGCCCGCAATGAAAACAATCTTCACTACTGGACAGGTCGCCAAGATCTGCAAGGTAGCGCCCCGTACTGTCAGCAAGTGGTTCGACTCTGGCCGCTTGCGTGGTTACCGCATCCCCGGGTCGCAGGATCGACGGATCCCGCGAGAGCACCTGATTCGTTTCCTCAAGGAACACGGGATGCCGCTTGGAGAGCTCGAGGACGAGGCGATGGGCAAGGTTCTGCTCGTCGGTGTCGACTCGATGATCCAGACCGGCATCGTCGAAATCCTGGGCAGCGATGACTACAAGGTCGAGGCCGCGATGAGCGGTTTCGAGGCCGGCATCCAGGCAGAATCCCTGCATCCGGACTGTGTCATCGTCGACTTCGGAATGGGCCGACAGGACGCGTTGATGATCGCCCAGAACCTCCGCAGAAACGGTGAGTACAGCGAAACCGTCTTGGTCGCGCTGCTGACCGACGAGGACAACGCCAGCGGCTTTGATCGGACGATCTTCAACGAGACGTTCCGGAAGCCGTTTGACACGGCACTGCTCGCGGAACGCGTTCGCACGTTGATCAGTCGCAAGAAGCAACTGGTGTGAATCGGACACTTGCTACCGGGTAGGGCTCCAAGGAAGAAACCCACACGGCTCCAGGGATGAATTGAACAGGCCAAAGGATCCCGGCCGTCCGAGAGAACGCGGTTTCAACCAAAGGGAATGCCCGGCCATGACGGCCGGGCATTCCTTTTTTTTTGTGACGACACTTTCCCGTCTCAGCAACGTACAGTCCCATGTAGATCACCCGGCTTGTGGTTGCAGCCTTTCCCGATGAACGATGTCCTCACCCCGCCGTCTCGCCGAACACGTCTGACCCTGGCGACACTGTCCCTGGTCGCCGGCCTGGCAGTGATCACCACACTCGACACGGCTGGCGATTATCCCCGGCTGGGCGAGGGACCGGGGTTGACCGTCGACGAGATGTTCAACGTCGGCGAGGGTTACCGGCTGGTCCGAGCCACCGCGATGTGGATGGCCGGCGAGTTTCACTGGCGTGAGGTCTTCGGTGAGCGAGACGACCTGGGCCCGGCGGCCCCTGCCGGTTACCACCTTGCCGACCACCCCCCGTTGGGTCGTTTCGCGCTGGGACTGGCACACGAGGCCGTCCTCGCCGTGGCGCCACCGCCTTCGAGAGGCCTGTCGCCTTTTGTGCCTACCGCGGCCCGTGTCGGCTCGGCACTGGCGTTTGCCTGGCTGGTCTACGTCGTCGGTCGTGCTGCAGCCGGCTGGTATGGGCACCTCGCCGGAGTCTCGGCGGCACTCGCGCTGGTGCTGATGCCGCGGCTCTTCGCCCACGCCCACCTGGCCTCCCTGGAAATGATGATCACGCTGGCCTACGCCGCTACCGTGATTTCGCTGGCAGAACGTTGGAGCCGACCCGGGGGACCTCGTTCACGCGATGCGCTGGTACCGGGCCTGCTGTTGGGGCTGGCACTGCTGACGAAGATCCAGGCCGTGCTGCTGGGTCCCCCGGTGGCCATCTGGGCACTCTGGCAGTGGCGGCACCACGCGTTGAAACCACTGGCGATCTGGGCAGCGGTGGGTGCACTCGTCTTCCTGGTCGGCTGGCCCTGGCTCTGGATCGATCCGCTCGATCACCTCACCGAGTACTTCGCCCGGACCACGCAGCGGGCCTCGTTGTCGGTCTGGTATCTCGGCATCAAGTCGCCCGACAACCAGGTCGCCTGGCATTACCCGCTGGTGATGTTTGTCACAACAGTTCCGCTGGGCCTGCACATCCTGGCCACCTGCGGCTTGTGTTCTCGACGTTGGCGCTGGTGGAAAGATCCTCGCGCCGTGCTGCTGACCGCCTGCACGGGATTTCCGGTTCTGCTGTTTTCAGTCCCCGGCCTGTCGGTTTACGACGGTGTGCGTTTGTTCCTGGTCGTCTTCCCGTTGTGGGCGGTGCTGGTGGGCCGTGGCACGGTTGTCGCCTACGACTGGCTCTCGACAAAACTCTCCGCCGGCGCGGCAAGCGGGTTGCTGGCCGTGGTTTTCCTCGGCCAGGCCTGGGGACTGGTCATCATGCATCCCTGCGGGCTCGGGTTCTACAACCTCGCCGTCGGCGGTCCGGCCGGTGCCGAGCGGCTGGGGCTGGAGCCCACTTACTGGGGCGACAGCCTGACCCGCGGGTTCCTGGCGACGGTGGCCGAGCGGGTACCCGAGAACGAGACCATCGCGGTGTTTCCGTCGCTGCACCCGGTCCAGTGGACAGAACTGCTGCGGCATGCCCGCATCTGGGGTGAGAAGCCACCCCGCCTGGCTCTCTATGGCACACCGGCCGCCGCCGGCGCACGATTCATCATGATCTTCCGCCGCAAGGCGGATCTACCCGAAGAACTGCGGCAGAAACCGCCCGGAACACGCAGCGTGGCCGAGGTTCGCAGGGCCGGTGTCGTGCTCGCCGCACTTTATCAACAACGGATTCGGGCCGAAGAACTCCGCAATGACACCACGGACACCTATACTGACAACTAGTTCGTTTCGGACATTTCCTGGATTTCACACCCCTGGGCACCATGACCGATCTCACGCATTTTGACGAATCCGGCGCCTCTCGCATGGTGGATGTCGGAGACAAGCCGGTCACGCGGCGACTCGCAGTCGCCGAAGCGACGGTACAAATGCAGCCGGAAACACTGGCGTTGATCCGTGACGGGGGGCTGGCCAAAGGCGACGTGTTCGAAGTCGCACGGCTGGCAGGAATCCAGGCCACCAAGCGGACCGCCGACCTGATCCCGTTGTGCCACACCCTGCCCCTGGACTCGGCCTCGGTCGACTTCGAGTACCTGGACAAGTCCCAGGTCCGCGTGGTTGCCCGTGTCGGGACCCAGGGACGAACCGGGGTAGAAATGGAAGCGCTGGTCGCGGCCACCACCGCGGCCCTGACGATCTACGACATGTGCAAGTCGATGGATCGGGGCATGGAAATCGGCGAGGTACGGTTGCTCGAGAAGTCCGGGGGACGCAGCGGGCACTACGTCCACGAGCGGCTCGGTGAAGCGGGAGGAAAGTAGGTGCTGGCCGGACCGATTTTCAGCCGTGAGGCCGCGACGGCGCCGCGCCAATTGCGGCATTACCTGGTCCGTTCCGGATACGTGGCCGCGTTGTTCGTGTTGATGTACACCGCGGCCCAGGCCGTCTTCGGCTGGCAGCAGGTCCACAACGTCGGTGACGTCGCCCGTTTCGGGAGCCTGGTATTCCAGATCTTCTCGCTCGTACAACTCTCGCTCGTCCTTTTCTTCGCACTCCTGTTCTGCGCCAGCAGCGTGGCCCAGGAAAAGGACCGTCGCACACTCGTGTTGCTGCTGATGACCGACCTGAAATCCCACGAGCTGGTGCTCGGCAAGCTCTGCTCAAGCCTGCTGATCGTGTTGGTGCTGATCGGGACATCGGCCCCGGTGTTCTTCCTGGTTCATTTACTTGGTGGAGTTGCCTGGGAACAGGTCGCCTGGATGCTGGCCCTGTGCGTCGCCGTCGCATTTGCCGCCGCCGGTTGGGGCGGGCTGGTGGCCTTCTGGCGCGAAAAGACCTTTCAGACACTGGCGATCAGCGTCCTGGGCGTCGTCGGTTTTCTTGGTGTGGTCGAGGCATTGCGTACGGTGGCCGGCCTTTCCTGGGTGTCGACACTGAACCCGTACCGGGCACTGCTGGTGATCCTCGATCCGTTCGCCCGCAATGGAGGCGAGATCGCTGGGCAGTCGGTCGCGGCACTGACGGCCCTCGGCGGAATCCTGATCATGCTGACGGTGTGGCGACTGCGGATCTGGAACCCGTCACGGACCAACTACCTGCAGCCCGAGGAGTCAACCGACGAGGTTTCCGGGGTGTCCCGCGTTCGGCATCGACGGATCTGGAGCAACCCGGTTATCTGGCGCGAGATCCGGACACGGGCCTATGGTCGCAGGGTCCAGGCAATCAAGGCAGCCTACCTGCTGCTGGCCGGTTTTGCCGTCTATCTCCTGACCGGGACCAGGCCCGGTGACGGCCTGCTGATGAACATGATCACGCCCGGGGGATTCGCATTTGCCGGGTTGTCGCTGCTGAGTCTCCTGCTGATCAACGCTCAGGCCGTCACGGCCCTGACCAACGAACGCGACGGGAAAACGCTCGAACTGCTGATGGCCACTGACATTTCGGCCCGCGAGTTCATCTACGGCAAGCTGGGTGGAATCGCTTTCAACACCCGGGAGCTGATCGTCGTGCCCCTGGGACTGGTCGCCTGGCAGGCCACCCGCAACGTGCTGTTGTGGGAGGAATTCGTCTACGTGCTGGTCGGTTTCGCCACGCTGGTCTTCTTTGCCGCGATGCTCGGACTGCACTCGGGCCTCACGTTCGAGAGTTCCCGGGCCGCGATCGCCAACAGTCTGGGAACGCTGTTTTTCCTGTTCATCGGCATCTTCATTTTCCTGATGCTCCTGGTGGAAACCAGTGGATCGTTCGCGTCACAACTGCTGAGTTTCATCGTCTTTATCGGCCTGGGAGGTATCGGGCTGTGGGCCTCCCTGACCCACAAGAACCCCTCGGCCGCACTGACCCTGGCGGCTGGTTGGCTGCCGTTTGTGACGTTCTACTGCATCACCGAATTTCTGCGGGGAGGAAGCCTCAGCGTGTGCCTGGCGATCGTGTCGATCTACGGATTCACGACACTGGCAATGCTCGTCCCCGCCGTCAGCACATTCGACGTGACGCTGGATCAACCGACCATCGGCAAGAGCTGACACCAGTCAGGAAGGACAGCGGTGCAGGAAATCTGGTTGCCCGGCTGCCTGGCGATGACCGGACTGATTCTGGCCAGTGGTTTCTTTTCGTCGAGCGAAACGGCCCTGTTCTTCCTGTCCCGCGAGGACCTGCGCGCGTTCCGCGTCGGTCGCCGCCGACAGCAACTCGTCACCCGGTTGCTGGCCGATCCCGATCGCCTGTTGACGGCAGTGCTGTTCTGGAACCTGCTGATCAACCTGACGTTTTTCTCCGTCAGCATTGTCCTCGCCGGAAAGCTCTCCGAAGGCAATCCCGTCACGGCGGCAGCCTTTTCGCTGAGCAGCGTCGTCGTCATCATTCTCTTTGGCGAGGTCCTTCCCAAGAGCATCGCGGTCCTGTTCCGGCGACGCTTGGCCCTGTGGCTGGCCTGGCCCCTGACCATCGCTGTGCGGGTCTTCGACCCACTGGCACCGGCGTTCCTGGCCATCACCAAGCTGCTTCACCGGGCCTTCTGGCCTCACGTGATCGACGAACCGACACTCGACGCCGAGGACCTGGAACAGGCGGTGGAGAATTCCGAGCGGACGACGGAGGTGATTCGCCAGGAACGACAAGTCCTGCACAACATCCTCGATCTCGGTGAAATCTCGGTCGAGGAAGTCATGCGACCGCGAGGAACCTGGACCACGGCAACGGTGCCGGTCCGTCTTTCAGACCTCGATGCGACGGCAATCGAAACCGGCTTCGTGGTCCTGAGCAATGGTGACGACGCCGTCGAGAAGGTCATCCCGCTTGACCACCGCTCGACCCTGACACAGGAACACCTTGAACAACTCAGCGAGGACGTGATCCCGGTTCCCTGGTGTGCCAACCTGGCATTCGTACTGCAGAGAATGCGCGAGACGTTTGCGGGTGTTGCGAGTGTGGTCAACGAGTACGGCGAGACGATCGGGGTTGTCACCTACGATGATATCCTGGACACGATTCTCTCACCGGAACCGAGCCGGGCCCGTCGGTTGTTGAGACGCGAACCGGTCCAGGATCTGGGGGACGGGAAGTACGAGGTCGAGGCCCTGACGACTCTGCGATACCTGGCGAAACGACTCAATGTCGAATTCGAACCCGACCCCGAACGGCAAGTGACCGTCGGCGGCTTGTTGCAGGAACAACTCGAACGGATGCCGGTCGTGGGAGATGAGTGCATCTGGCAGGGCTACCGGATCCGGGTGATGGAAACCTCTGGACGCGGGCCTCGCAAGGTGGTCGTCGCGCCGCAGCAGGGCCTGACCGACCCGGCGTCACCGGGAGGGTCACCGGCATGATGATCGTCACAGCGATCTTGATCTTCCTGGTCGGCCTCTGGCTCTCGGCCTTTTTCAGCGGCTCGGAAACCGGGTTTTACCGGATCAGTTTCGTGCGACTGAGCATCGACGCGCACGCGGGGGACCGAACCGCCGAACGCATCCTGTGGTTCGCACGCCACCCAACCGCCTTCGTCGCCACCACTCTCGTCGGCAACAACCTTGCCAACTTTCTGACCACCCTCGGCATCTCGCTGGCCGTCACCGCGGCGGCAACATCCAACAGTAACTCAGCGGGATGGACAATCGCCACCACGTTGTTCGTTTCGCCAATCGTATTCATCTTCGGTGAACTGATGCCCAAGAATCTCTTTCTCCGATCGCCACAATACCGCCTGCTCCGCAATGCCTCGCTGTTTCGCTCGTTCTACTACCTGTTCGCCCCACTCAGTTTTCCCCTGATCCTGATCACCCGCTGGCTCGAACGCCTGGCTCCTCCCGACCAGCAATCCACCACGCTGGTCCTCGGCCGCAAGCGGCTCGTGCAGGTGCTTGCCGAAGGCCACGAGCAGGGCCTGCTCAGCGACATCCAGGATCGACTGGTCAATGGCCTGCTCAACACGGCCGCCGATCCCGTCGATGCCAGCCTGGTGCTGCAGCACCGCGTGCTGGGATTGCCCGAAACCTCCTCCCGCGACGATCTGCTCGCACACGCACGCCGGTACGGACTGACCGAGGTCGCCATCCACAGGGACGGCCAGCCGGGCGAGTGGTTCGGCTGCCTGCGCGTGGTGGATCTGGCGATTCGCGACGAACCGCTCAACGGCTTGATCATCGAGTTGCCAATCGTGCCGTCGGACAGCAGCCGCCTGGAAGCACTGCTGATCCTCAACGAAGCCACCGCACCGCTGGGTGTCGTCAGCGGAGATGGCCAAACACGAGGACTGGTAAGCCGAAGACAACTGACCGAGCAACTGGTCCAACCGCAGGCTCCAGCATGACCTCGGCCCGCCACTGTCCCCGGGGACACCCGGTGCCGACGGAACTCGAAAACTGCCCGGTCTGTGGAGAGACTCCAGCTGAAGAAACCGCCCGCGCAGGTCACAGCTTGTGGGACGTGATGAAACAGGCGGACTCGAGCGGCGATCCGGACCAGGAAACCGTCGCACCCCCCGTCGGGGACAGAGACGAACCTCTCGACGAACCCGACACGGTCGCTGATGAGCCTCGCCCACGCGGACTCTGGGAAGTCATGCAAAAATCATCGCCGACGGTCTCGCCGTTGAGCGAACCCATCGAACTTGATGATCTCGTCAAGTCCCATGCCGAATCCCCACCCGGTCCGGAAACCGACCAGGACATCGACGACGGGCAAGACGAGGAAACCGCGGAACCGAAGGGGCCCGACAAGGACGAAGACGGCAAGAACGACTGGGCCGGAAAGCCGGCTGATCGATCGAGACGTTGTCGGGCAAGCCTGATCCTGGGCGTGTTGGCAATGCTGCTGGCGGGTGTCGGCCTGCTGCCACCGGAATTCTGGACACGGCTGCCGGCACTGTTCGCCGGCCTGGCGGCTGTCTACACGGGCCTGGTGGGGATCGATGAAATCCGGTCGGCGTCCCGACCGGCCACCGGTCGCCTCGAAGCGATCTCCGGCATCGGTTTGGGCACGCTCGGGATGTTCCTCACCCGGATCCTCGACGCCTTGCTCTAGATTCTCGCCGAGGCGGTCTTGACCCGCTGACAGGGAATCAACTACAAGCCCGCCTCACTCGACGCGGTTGCCGCTTACGCCTCCGCGACCTCACTCAACAACTCCCCCCGTCACAACCTGGCCCGTGGTAGGAATGTGCCCATGTCTTTCAACATGATCCGTCCGGTTTGCGCTTTCGCTTCGCTGTTGGTTCTCTTCGGTGGAGAGGCCCGGGCCCAGTTTCTGCCCGGTGCCGGTTCCTGTTACTGCCTGCAACCGGTCACCCAGACGTATTACCAGACCATGCCCGTGACCGAGTACCGGCAGGTCGTGCAAACGGTGCGACGCCCGGTGGTCGAAACCAAGTATGTCGACCAGGCGGTGACCGAATATCGCCCCGTGACCGAGACCAAGACGGTCGACGTTCCAACCGTCAGCTACCAGGCGGTGACCAACTACCAAACCGTCCAGCGTCCGGCCGGACAATGGGTAACCCGCTTTCACTACACCTCACGAGTTTCACCCTGCCAGTACGACAGCCGGCCGGACATATTCGGCCTGATCAACCGCACCGCCTACGCCCTGCGGCAGGCGTTTACTCCCAGCGTGATTGCCAGCCGGGAGTACGTTGGTGGAGTGGTCACCCAGCAAGTGCCCGTCACGCAATCAGTTGCCGTCCCGGGCACCCGCCAGGTTTCCTACAACGTCACGCGAATGGTCGCGCAAACATCGACCCGCAAGGTCGCTGTGAACTCGGTTCGTTATGTCGACCAGCAGGTCACGATGTTGCGACCGGTGACGGTAATGAGAAACATCCCCGTCGGAACCCGCACCGTCTACTCCTATTCACCTTACCTGGCCGGCGGCACACGAACCGTGCTGCTGCCAACGCCGGGTACGATCAGCAGCCCCCGCAGTGCAACGAAGCCTCGTCGCTTTGACGCCGGCGAAGCCGAACCGTCCCGGTCGGCTACCGGGAGCGATGACAATCGTACGTCGTTGCAGACCACGCCTACCGGCGGAGTCACGGTTCAACGCCTGCCGTCGGCCGTGCTGGTCAACGGATGGCGTACCCGCCGAATTGCGTCGCGGACGACCGCAACGGGACCGCAACTGGTTTTCCCCGGCGTCCGGGTCGCCGACAACCAGTAGGCTCTTCCCAGTGCCTTGGCACTGCGTGCAGTACACGCTTCCCGGGATGTTCCCATTCCGGCTGGTGTGAAACCCTCGAGGGTTTGCGCCCCCCCGCGGCACCGGCATCATGCCGGTGCCCATTTTTTTGGCAATCCGCAGAGGGAACAGAACCAACCCCCGCTAGCCGGCAGTCGGCGACTGTTTCTTCAGTTTCGCCCACTGATCCCGCAGCGTGACGGTACGGTTGAAAACCGGCCGGTCGGACGTGCTGTCATCATCGACGCAAAAATATCCGAGCCGCTCGAACTGGAACCGGTCTCCAACGTCGGTCTCTCCGAGCGAGCGTTCGAGACAGCATCCCTGGAGCGTCTCGAGCGATCCGGGGTTGAGGTGCCTGGTCCATTCCTCGTCGGCAGCAATCGTCGCCGGGTCCGACTCCAGGAACAGGTGATCGTACAACCGCACCTCCGCCGTCACGGCCTGTTCGGCTGAAACCCAGTGAATGGTCGACTTGACCTTGCGACCATCTGGTGCCGAACCACCACGTGTTTGGGGATCGTAGGTACACCTGAGTTCGATCACCTCGCCCGAGTCGTCCTTGACCACATCCCGGCACGTCACGAAGTAGGCGTAGCGGAAGCGGACTTCTCTTCCGGGTGCCAGGCGGTAGAACTTCTTGGGTGGATCCTCGAGAAAATCGTCCCGCTCGATGAACAGTTCTCGAGTAAACGGTACCGACCGGGTTCCGGCCGATTCGTCCTCGGGATTGTTGATCGCTTCGAGTTCCTCCATCTCTCCTTCCGGGTAGTTCTCGATCACCACCTTCAGAGGTTTCAACACGGCCATCCGTCGCTGGGACCGTCTGTTGAGATCATCGCGGAGGCAATGTTCCAACAGGGCAATCTCGGTGACCCCGTCGAACTTGGTCACGCCGATTCGACGACAGAACTCGCGAATCGCCTCGGGAGTGTATCCGCGTCGGCGCAGTCCGCGGATCGTCGGCATCCGCGGATCGTCCCAGCCCGACATCAGGCCGTCGTTGACCAGTTGCAGCAACCGCCGCTTGCTCATCACCGTGTGGGTCAGTCCCAGTCGAGCGAACTCGGTTTGCTCGGGAACATAGATCCCCAATTCACGGATGTACCAGTCATAGAGCCGTCGGTTGTTCTCGAACTCGAGGGTACAGATCGAATGGGTCACACCTTCGATCGAATCCGACTGGCCATGGGTGAAGTCATACATCGGGTACACGCACCAGTCGTCACCCTGCCGGTAGTGCTCGGCGTGACGGATCCGGTACATGATCGGATCGCGCATGATCAGGTGCTTTGATTCCATGTCGATCTTCGCCCTCAACACCTGCTCGCCATCGGCAAACTCACCAGCTCTCATCCTCGCAAACAGGTCCAGATTTTCCTCGACGGTCCGCTCACGGTACGGGCTGTCGATTCCCAGTTCCGTCAGCGTGCCTCGACCCTGCCGGATTTCCTCGATCGTCTGGCTGTCGACATAGGCCTTCCCGGCGGTGATCAGTTGCACGGCCCAGTCGTGCAACTGATCGAAATAGTCCGACGCGTAGCGAACCTCGCCGTGCCATTTGAATCCCAGCCAGTCGATATCATCCTGGATCGCCTGGACGAAATTGACGTCCTCCTTGGTCGGATCGGTGTCGTCCATTCTCAGGTGGCACACCCCCCCGTATTCCTCGGCAATCCCGAAGTTCAGGCAGATTGACTTTGCGTGCCCGATATGGAGAAAACCGTTGGGCTCGGGAGGAAACCGCGTGACGACCCGGCCGTCAAACTTCCCCGACGCGTTGTCGGTTTCGACCTTCTGCCGCACAAAATCGACCGAGCCACTCTCCTGGTCGTTCATCGTCCCGTCCCCTGGTCAGGTCTTGGTATTCTCGAATCCGTCTTGAACCGGGTCGTCAGCTCGGATCGGCCACGGTCGCCGACCCGCCGATGCTCCCGCACAGCAACAGCGCCCGGTCGATCCGCGCCAGCACGCTCTCTGGTCCCAGCAGTTCCAGGCACTCGAACATCCCGATCCCCGACGACTTGCCGGTAACAGCCACCCGCACCGCGTGAATGATCTGCCCGATCTTCAGGTCCCGCTCCTCGACCCAGCCTTTCATCAGGATCTCGAGTTCCCCCGCATCGAACCGCTCGGCCGCCGCCAGGCACTCGCGGAACGCCGCGAGCAGTTCGGGAACACCTTCCTTCCGCAACCGTTTCTTGACCGCCCGCTCGTCGAACACCATCACGTCATCGGCAACGAAGAACTCGTCGAATTCCAGCACGTCGCTGTAGACTTTCAGGCGTTCCCCCATCGCGACGACCAGGCGACCGACGAAATCCCGGACCGACGGATCAGCAACATCTTCAACCAGGCCCGCATCGCCCAGGTAGCCCAGGCACCGTTCGAGCCGTTCGTCGGCAGGACGTTGTGTCATCCAGTGAGCCTGCAGGCTGGCCAGCTTGTCGATGTCGAGACCGGCAGGACTCTTGACCACCCGTTCCAGCGTGAACGCCTCGGTGATCGTCTCCCTGGACATGATCTCGGTCCTGTCGTCGAGTGACCAACCCAGTCGCGCCAGCGCATTGAACACCGCCTCGGGCAGGTACCCCATCACGTCGTAGTACTCGACCATCACCGGATCCGGCCGCCCGTCGCCGCCGCGTCCTATCCGCGGCAACACCGCGTCAGCGGACTCGAACAGCCGGCGAAACTGCGGGTTGTTGCGGTACTTCTCGAGTTTCCTCTTGCTCAACTTCTCCTGGGTTCCCGGGGCAGCCACGTAGGGCACGTGGGCAAACGTCGGCAAGACATGGCCGAGCGCTTCGTGCAGCAGGACCTGCACCGGTGTATTCGACAGGTGTTCTTCGGCACGGATGACGTGCGAAATCTCCATCCCGGCATCATCGACGACGGTGGCAAAATTGTAGAGCGGCGACCCGTCACCACGCAGGATCACGGGATCGGGAATCAGCCCGCCGTCCCATTCGACGCGGCCCCTCACGACGTCGTCAATCACGACGCTTCGATCCCGGGGAACCAGGAAGCGGACGACGTGAGGCTGTCCTGCCTCGAGCCATTCGGCAATCCGGTCGTCGTCGATTTCCAGCGAACGTCTCGTCCCCAGGAACGTCCGCCCGTCCGCCTCGGCTTCGTCGCGCGCTGCCCGGATCTGCTCGGGCGTCTCGAAACACCGGTAGGCCTTGCCCTCGGCCAGCAACCGTTGCACCGCCTCGGTGTACAGGGCACCGCGTTGACTCTGGAAATACGGGCCACAAGTCCCCCCGACCTCGGGTCCCTCATCCCAGTCGAGTTCGAGCCAGCGGAAGGCGTCGAGAATCGGAGCCAGCGCCGACTCGACGTTCCGTTCCCGGTCGGTGTCATCGATCCTGAGAACGAACCGGCCCCCGTGGTGCCGGGCAAACAACCAGTTGAACAACGCCGTCCGCATGCCACCGATGTGCATGTAGCCGGTCGGGCTGGGTGCAAAACGGGTGCGGATCGCGGACATCGGCTGGTCTCGTGGATCGACGAAGCGATCGATCTTAGGGCACCATTTGTGGGACGGTCAATCCGGCAACAACTCGATCGTCCAGAACTGATCCCCGGGCGAAAGCCTCAACCGGCACTGCCACCTGGTGCCTCGCACCTCGAGGATTCCCCCATCATCGACAAGCGATCTCACCGGTTCCACCGCGATCCAGTCCCCGGCATCCCAGCGGGTGACCGTCCCGCGATCCCCGCTGATCGGTCCCTCGTAGTCGAGATACTCGCGACGGTGATCCGGCAGTGGCTCGGCACGCCAACCGGTGCCTTCTCCCGGGTCATCCAGGATCCGCCAGGTCAACAACGGCGACCCTGCGTCGATTTCCAGCAGCAGGTCCCAGTGCTGGAAGGGGCGGTCGTGGGAGAGGATCACGAATCGGGACACGAGGCGATCGGCCGGGAGCAGGAGAATGTGGAACACGATTTGCACACTTCAGACCACAGAAGTCAAGACCGTGCGAACCGCGAGACCACCAACCGCGAATCCTCGCTCCCCATGCCCGATCTTCGGAACCGGCCCATGACACCCCGCGAAGTTCTCGCCCTCTGCCGCGAACGCGAAATCCGGGCCGTTGACCTGCGGTTCATGGACTTTCCCGGCACGCAAAAGCACTTCACGATCCCCGTAGACGCCCTGACCGAAGAGACCTTCGAGGATGGGTTCGGGATCAATGGATCGAGCCTGCAGGGATGGCAGGCGATCAACGAGAGCGACATCCTGGTGGTGCCACAACCGGAAACCGCCTTTGTCGACCCGTTTCGAGACGGCACGCTGGCAATGACCGGAAATATCCAGGATCCGATCACCCGCGAAGACTATGCCAAGGATCCGCGCAATGTTGCCCGAAAAGCCATCCACTACATGCAATCGGCCGGGCTGGCCGACGAGGCACGATTTGGTCCGCGAACCGAATTTTTCGTGTTCGACCGGGTCCGATTCGACCAGAATGAGCACGAGGCCTTCTACCACGTTGACAGTGCCGAGGGTCAGTGGAATCGGGGACACGAGAGGGAAGCGGGTGGCGGAAATTCGATCCGGCACCGCCAGGGCTACCTTGCCGTCCCTCCCACCGACACGTTGCAGGAACTTCGCAACGAGATCATGCTCGCCATGATCGAATGCGGCATCGGTACGATCGGACACCACCACGCGGTGGCCACCTCCGGGCAGTGCCAGTTCGATCTTGCCCCCGGTCCGCTGGTCACGATCGCCGACCACCTGGTCCGTACCCGTTACCTGGTCAAGAATGCCGTGGCCCAACGCGGCCGGACGGCGACCTTCATGCCCAAGCCACTCTGGAACGACAACGGTTCGGGATTGCACCTGAACCTCTCGCTCTGGAAAGACAACGAGCCGCTGTTCGCCGGATCCGGCTACGGGGGCCTCTCGCAGACGGCGATGCACGCCATGGGCGGAATCCTCAAGCACGCCGCGGCACTCTCGGCCTTCTGCTGCCCGTCGACGAACAGCTACAAGCGACTGGTCGCCGGCTTCGGTGCGCCGGTCAACCTCACCTACAGCTATCGCAACCGCTCGGCCGCAATCCGCATCCCCGTGCACGCGGTCCGTCCCGAGGACCGTCGATTCGAGTTCCGTTGTCCCGATGCCTCCGCCAACGCCTACCTCTCCCTGGCCGCCGTCCTGATGGCAGCACTCGACGGCATCCAGCACCAGCTCGATCCCGGGCCACCCCTCGACAAGGATCTCTACGACCTGCAGCCCGAAGAACTCGGCGAGGTGCCCAAGATGCCCGGTTCACTGTCGGAGGCACTCGGGGCGTTGAGAAACGATCACGAGTTCCTGTTGCGGGGTGATGTCTTTACCGAGGACGTGGTCGACACGTGGATCTGGTACAAGACCGAACACGAGGTCAGCGCAATCCGCGAACGACCGCATCCGTTCGAATTCTCGATGTACTACGACGTGTAGGACCGCGTGCCGCCAGCAACCCGCCTCACTTCTTCTCGGCCGGTTTCTTCTTGGCAGCCGGCTTCAGAACCCTGGCGGTCTTGATGAAGTCCATCCGGGGGAACTTGCGTTTCAGGTAGGCGTTGCCACTACTTTGGATCTGGCCCTGGCTGGGACTCTGTCCGTACTCGGCGTTGATCTTCTCGACCGTTGCCAGTCCCTTCACGACCTTCCCGAAGGGCGTGAAACCCATCTGATCGAGGAAGGCATTGTTCTTGAGGTTGATGAACAACTGAGCAGTCCGCGTGTTCGCCCCGGCCGTCGCGTAGGTCACATAGCCCTTGAGATTGCTCTTGCCCACGAAGCGATCGTCCTTCAGGAAGGCCTTTCGCCACATCGCCTGGACCTTGGGGTCGCCGTTGATCCCGAATTGAACGACGAAGTTCGGTACCACACGGAAAAAACCACAGTCATCGTAGAAACGGCCGCTGACGGCCTCGTGGAATCGATCGGCACCGACGGGCGCCCACTTCCGCGTGACCTCGATCACGAAGTCCCCGCAGGTCGTCTTGAACTCGACCTGAAAGGTCTCGGGCCCCTTGGGCGGCGTCGGCTTGGGCGCCGCGACCGGCTCGGCCTTCTTGCCCTTGGCGGTTTTCTTCTCCTGTCCCCACACCACGCCGGTTGCCAGCGCGACGACCATCACCAACGTCAAGAACCTGTTCATGCCGATGTCCTTTCTCTCTTTCGCGTGTTTTCAATCGAGGCAAGAGCCAAACGGATCGCCTCTCCCGGGCCTAGCCATCCGCGGCCCGGGGCTTGTCTTCCGGAGCCGCTTCTTCGGTCTTCACCTTGGACGGCTTGGTGGTGTCGGAGATGATCGTGGCCGTCTTGATGTAATCAAGGTTCGGGAAGTCCTTGGCGAGGTAGGCGTTGCCCTCGGCCTGGATTCGCTGCTGCTGGGGCCGTTCGCGGTACTCGGCGGTGATCTTGTCAACCACATCCATCCCTGAAACCACCTTGCCGAACGGTGAAAATCCCTGCCCATCAAGCGACGTGTTGCCGGAGAAATTGATGAAGAACTGGGTCGAGCGACTGTTGGGAGCACCGGTCTTGGCAAAAGTCACCATGCCCCGGCGGTTACTGCGGATCACCGGATCATCGGGAATCGTCTTGGTGTCCCACTTGGCGTGGACCTGGGGATCTCCGTTGATTCCAACCTGGGCCATGAAGTTCGGCAGCACCCGGAAGAAGCGACAGTCATCGTAGAAGTGTTCCTCGACCAGCTCGCGGAACCGGGCCGCTCCCTCGGGAGCCCAGTCCGGAGTCACCTCGATCACGATCTCACCTTTCGACGTGACCAGTTTGACCTGGAAGGTCTCGGGCAAGGGCCGCGGTGCCGCCGAGCGGACCGGAGGCGTGTCCTGGGGATCAGCCGCACATCCTGCCAACATCGTCAGCCCAACCATCACCGTCCACGCAATGTGTCTCATCATCAATCCCTCGTGTCCTGATTCCACTCCGGCCGCATCTCGAAACAGGCCTTCAGTTCATCGGGCCCGATACCATTATTAGTCCAGCCCGGTCGACGGTTCAATCGACCACCCGTGTTCCTTCGACCGCCGTCCGGGCCATAAACAGTTCCGAGAGCCGTTGCGTCATCGCGCCGGTTCCCGAGCCGATCGCGCGGCCATCGACCTCGATCACCGCGGCCAGTTCACCCATCGTCCCGGAACAGAACATCTCGTCGGCCCGGTAAACATCCGTCAGCGACAAATCGGTTTCACTGCAGGCGATCCCGTTGTCGCGGCACAGTTCCAGTACCGTCTCGCGGGTGATCCCCTCGGGACAGGCCACCGCCCGGCTGGTCAGCACCGTCTCACCGGCGACCAGAAAGACGTGCGTCGCATTCGTCTCGGCCACGAACCCGTGGCAGTCGAGCATCAAGGCGTCGTCGGCTCCCGCTGCATTCGACTCGATCTTGGCCAGGATCGACTGCACCAGGTTGTTGCTGTGGATCTTCGGGTCCAGGCAATCGGGGGGAAACCGACGGACACTGCTGGTGATCAACCTCACGCCCGCCTTGTCGTAAACGGGAGGCTTGTGCTCGGCCAACACGATCAGTGTCGGCCCCGCCTGGTTCAGCCGGGGGTCCATACCCGAGGTGATCTTCAGGCCGCGGGAAAGCGTCAGGCGGATGTGAACACCGTCCCGCATCGAGTTCGCCTCGAGCGTCCGAGCGATCTCGGCGGTGATCTCCTCGTGGCTGGGGATCGACTCGAAGGCCAGCGCCAGCGCCGAACTGCGGAGCCGGTCGAGGTGTTCGCTGAGCTTGAAAATACGGCCCTCGTAGAGCCGCAGGCCTTCCCACACCCCGTCGCCACCCTGGACCAGGGAATCGAAGGGACTGATTCCCGCATCGTCGCGGTGGATCATCTGACCGTTGATGTTGATCAACAGGTCGCGATTGTTTTCGTTGAACTTCTGCAGCATGTTTCTACACCAGCCGATCGGCGTACAAACGGTCATAGCACGCCTGGCACTCGGCAAGCAAACCGGAGAGCGATTCGGGAACGCGGTCGGGCTTGGGACGATAGCCGCGGAACCCGGTGGATCGTTCAACCTGGTCGTACCAATGGGCTCCCCAGACACCGTCGCTGTCACGGCGCCCGGGAGACCAGGACAGCATCGCGGCGGTGAATTCCACCCCGACCGCCTCACACAACAATTCCAGCATCCGGCCGGGATCTTCGAGCACGTCCCGGGAATCGACAATCGGTGGCGGGGCGCCGGTCCGTTCCAGCACCCGCTCGTACACCTCGACCAGTTGAGGAATTCCCAGGTCCTCCATCTCGGGAATGTCGTTCTTGACGATGTAGGAAGTGATCATCTCCTGCGGATCGCGGATCAGCAGGCAATTGGTCAGCCGGTCGATCCAGTCGCGACCCATCTCCGGCAGCAGGTGGTGCGCCATGTGCTTCTGAAAGAAGACACCTGCCCCGACCGGTTCGCCCCCGGTCAACCACTCGACCGCCTGCTCCCAATCGGTCTCGCCGGCCGCGATCACCTCCGAAGCCATCGGGTGATCCTTTCCGGTGATGGCAAGAAAATGCGAGTACAACGGTTCATCGACAACCACCGTGTCGGGCCGGTTCTCCCAGGCCCGCATCATGGCGGTCGAAATATTGCGGGGCCCGGACCACATGGCAACGCGGATCAGGCTGTCGGAGTTGGAATTCATCGCCGGGTCCGTCTCATGAAGCACACCAGGGACCATTCCCGATCAACGCGGGGAGGCGATCCGAGAGATCGGGCATGCCCCCGGGGCGCGAGGCCACCAGGGCACCGACCTGGTTGGCCAACCCGGCCGACTCGGCCAGTGGCCAACCCACCCATTGCGCCCAGATCATCGCCGCGGTGAAGGCATCGCCGGCCCCGACGGTATCGGCAACCTCGACGGCGATCCCCTCGCACTCGACCAGTTCGTCACCGCCACGCAGCAGGCAGCCGTCGGCACCGCGGGTGATCCAGACGCCATCGAGCCGGTAGCGGTCCTGGAGATGAGCGGCGATCTCGGCCGGGCCGGCTCCGATCCAGTCGAGACCCTCGGCGAGCACCCCGAGTTCCTCGTCGTTGAGCTTCACGATGTCGGCACGGTCGAGCGATGACTCGACGGTGGCCAGCTCCCAGGAGGCCTTCCGCAGGTTGATGTCGTAGACCTTCAACGCCCCTTCGGGCATCGCGTCCAGGCAGGCATTGATGGTCGCTCGTGACGTTGGCCTTCTCTGGGCAATCGTCCCGAAACAGACTGCAGCCACCCCGGGAAACAGGCCCGCCAGCGGCCCGGTCCACTCCAGAAAATCCCAGGCGACCGGTTCATGGATCGTGTAGTCCGGCTGGCCATCGGCGGTCGTCGTGATGCTGACGGTGCTGGTGGCCTGCTCGGCGTCTCGCTGGACGAAATCCGAATCGAGCCCCTGGCTGTCCAGGAACTCCACCAGTTCGTCTCCCAGCGAGTCCACTCCGACCCGCGAAACGACCAGGCCGCGGGCTCCCATCTGGGCGGCGTGCCAGGCGAAGTTCGCTGGTGCACCACCGGGTCTGCGCTGATCAGGAAATACGTCCCAGAGCAATTCCCCGAGGCCGACAATAATCGGCCTGCCCGGTGGGCCATCGATCGCCGTCGTCACGATTGACCACCACTTCTCCGTTGCCCCCGCCCATCACCGGGAACCAGGCGGGAACGGGCTTCGAAATAACCCGGCCAGGACTCGAACCTGGAACGGCAGGACCAAAACCTGCTGTGTTACCGATTACACCACCGGGTTGAGGTTCCGCGAGGAGTCTATTCTGCCAACGATCCGGAGACAAGACATGGCCCGGGCAGCAGCGGTCACCGGTCCCAACAGCAACGCCGGCCTGACCGGGGACAAGCCACTAGTCGTTTCGCAGCTTCAGGTCCTGTTCGGCGAGCTTGCCGCGAATTTCATTGAGAGACGTGACACCGAAGTTCTTGCTCGACAGCAATTCGTCGGGCGTCCGGCGGACGAGTTCTCCAAGCTGGGTGATACCCAGGCGGGCCATGCACTTGCGGGCCCGGACGGACAGATTCAGATCGGCAACGGGCTTCTCCATCATCGACCGTTCTTCGGGCGAGAGGTCGGAGGGAGCAAAGGTCGGTTCGAGGTCGAGATCCTTGCTGATGTTCTGGCCGATCGAAAGACCGTGCATTGTCAGAAGTTCGCGGATTTCCACCAGCGACGTTTCACCGAAGTTCTTTCCCCCAAGCAGTTCCATCTCGGTGACCTCGGTCAGGTCACCAAGCGACTCCACGCCGATACTCTCCAGGCAATTGCGGCTGCGGACGGTCAACTCGAAGTCAGTGACCGGCCGGCTCAGCAACTTCTGCATCCGGAGTTCTTCCTTGGCCACATCCTCGTCGTAATACATGTCGGAGGTGGCTTCGATGTCCTTGAGATACAGCAGGGCCTGGCCGTGATTGGGGTCAGTCTCGAGCACGCGGCGGAAGCAGAATTCCGCGGCAGAGTAGTTTTCGTTGTCTTCGTAGAGCAGGCCGAGGTTGAGGATGGCGCCGAGGAACTGGGGCGGCTTCGACAGCGACCGTTCGTAGAGCCGGATGGCCTCGTCGTCGTTGCCGTGCCGGGCATTTTCCAGGGCCAGGTTGAACAGGGCCCGGCTGTGATGCGGATCCATGTCGATCGCCCGTTCGAACGACTCGATGGCGGCGACGGTGTTGCACTGGTCGGCGAGAATACAGCCCATCTGGTAGGAGTACTCCGCCCGCGAGGTTGCTCCCGACGGCAGATCCTTGATCGCCTTTTCCGCTTCTTCCAGTTGTCCACCGCAACGAATCGCGCCCACTCTCCTCAGCGAGCAATCGATCTCATCGAAACCGGATCTGCCGGCCTCGGCAAATCGTTCGGCGGCCTCGTCGAAGCGTTTCAGGGCCGAGAGTGCGCAGGCGTCGTAGAAGATCCCCGGACCGTCGCCGGTGACCGCTCCCAGCAACTGGTGAGCATCGTCGTGACGACCGAGCAGGCAGAGGCCGATCCCGGCCCGAATTCTTGCTGATTCGCTGCCAGACGATTCAAGAGACAGCGTTTCGACCTCCTGTCGAACCTCGGTGATCTGCGAACTCGCCAGCGCGGCACCGAGACGATCGATTTCATCAACGCCAAACGACGGGCTCGTTCGCAGCAGTCCACGAACGTCGATAGATTCAGCCAGTTGCACTTTAATTGCTCCACGGGGAGTGACGGGCAGCAAGAATTCCGCAACACGGCGGCGCCGCCGATCCGGCTCAGTCAGTATAATGACCTGTCGGCGTCTTGCAACACGACGACGAATCGACCGTCTGCCAACACCACAACCTTTCTCACCACGACCTCCCGCCATGTCCACCATGGTCCCCTGCCCGACGGCCTCCCGGTCCCGTCACGCCACGGCGTTCACGGTGGCGCTGCTGCTGTCACTGCCGGCATCTCTCTGGGCAACCGAACCAACCTGGTGGGCCTTCCGGCCCCTGCAACGCCCGGCCGTCCCGCTGATTGACGGTCCTGCATCAAGTGATGTCCTGACACCGATCGACGCATTCCTGCTCGAATCGCTCGGGGCCGACCAGCAACGGTTTTCCCCACTGGCATCTCGCCGCACCCGCTTGCGGCGGGCGGCACTCGATTTGCTGGGGCTGCCGCCGTCGGAGTCCCTGCGGAACTGGGCCGGGACGTCATCACGGGGGACCGCGTGGCACCTGGTCGTCGATCGACTGCTCGCCGATCCTCACTACGGTGAAACCTGGGGACGGAACTGGCTGGACCTGGTCCGTTACGCCGAAACCGACGGGTTCAAGACCGACGCGGTTCGACCCCGGGCCTACTTCTACCGCGACTACGTCATCCGGGCCTTCAACGAAGATCGACCCTACGACCGCTTCGTCCAGGAACAACTTGCCGGAGACGAGCTGTTTCCCGAGGATCGGCAAGCGATCATCGCCACCGGTTTCAACAGGATGTGGCCCGACGAAAGCAACGCGTCAAACATCCTGCTTGCCCGCCAGGACGCTCTCAACGACCTGACGGCCAACGTCGGCAACGTGTTCCTCGGGCTGTCGATAGGCTGTGCCCAGTGTCATGACCACAAGTTCGACCCGATTCCCCAGGCCGACTTCTACCGGTTGCAGGCCTACTTCGCCGGGATCGTGCTGACCGGGTCGGTGCCGATCGGGTCGCCCGGGGAACTCCGCGTCTACCAGCAACAGATGGCCCGCTGGTTGTCGCAAACGCGCCCCCTGCGAGAGCAGCTCAGAAAACTCGAACAGCCGGCCCGCGAAAAGGCCTTCCGGCTCAAACGGCTGAAGTTCCCTCGATCCGTGCTCGACGCCGTCGACACTCCGGCCGAGGAACGATCGACCCGTCAGCACCAGCTCGCGTTCTGGACCGAACGGCAGCTGCCTGTGGATGAAAAGAAACTGCTGGCCCAACTCGACGAGGCACAGCAGCGACGTCGATCGCAGCTGAAGCAGCAACTGGCCCTGTTGGCCGCGAGCCGGCCGAAGCCACCGCAGCAACTCGAGGCAATGGCGACCCTGGAAGCCCCCTCGGGACCACCTCCGACCTACGTCCTCGCCGGTGGCAACCACGAGGTCCCACTCAACGAGGTTTCGCCCGGCCCGCTGTCGGTCCTGGCCGACACGACAGCGGTCCCCGTGACGGCAACCGTGCCACGACCGGGAAGTTCCGGCCGTCGCGCCGCCCTGGCGCGCTGGTTGACGTCACCCGATCACCCGCTGGTTGCCCGCGTGATGGTCAACCGGATCTGGCAGGGACATTTCGGCACGGGGCTGGTCGAAAACACCAACGACCTTGGTCGGCAGACGGCCCCGCCCCGTCATCCACGGTTGCTCGACTGGCTGGCCTCGGAGTTCATCAGCAGTGGCTGGAGCATCAAGCACATGCACCGGCTGATCATGACATCGCATGCCTACCTGCAGTCCGGCCGGCAACGGCAGGAACAAGACGCCATCGACCCCCGGCCCTACTCGTACTTTCCCCGGCGGCGATTGACATCCGAACGAATCCGTGACGCGATGCTGGCCGCCTCCGGACAACTCGACACCCGCATGTTCGGCCAGCCCGTCCGACCGCCCCTGCCTCCCAAGTTCGGTACCCGTTACACCTGGAAGGAAAGCCCGACGGCCGGCCAGCGTTCTCGACGCAGCATCTACATCCACGCCAAGCGGAACCTGCCCTACCCGCTGCTGAAAGTCTTCGACCAGCCCGACATGCACGAAAGTTGTGCGTGCCGTGCTGAAACGACCGTAGCGCCCCAGGCGCTGATGCTCCTCAACAGCGAACTCGTGCTGCATTTCGCCGGGGGCGTGGCCGATCGTATCCGGAGCGGATCCGGGTCATCGGATCCGACGACCGCCGTTCGCCGGGCCTGGCAACTGGTACTGGGCCGATTGCCCGCAGCCGGCGAGCTCAACGACGCGGTAACTTTTCTGACTGACCAGGGCCGGCTGGAGGCAGGATCAGCCGACCGGGCGCTGCTGGACCTGTGTCACGTGCTGCTCAACACCAACGAGTTCCTCTACATCGACTGAACGGAACCATGCCTCGACCCGACCAACCTGCCGCGGTGGCGACACACCACGAACCGGCCGCTTCGCGTCGTGATTTTCTGGCGCGGTCCGGGGGAGGATTCGGTGCCCTGGCCCTGCAGGCTCTGCTGGCGGCCGAGGCTGACGGAGCCGAATCGATGGCGGCCCGACCGTCGCACGTGGCCGAGCAGGCCCGTAGCGTCATCTTCCTGTTCATGGACGGTGGCCCCAGCCACATCGACACGTTCGATCCCAAGCCCGAGGTCAATCGGCTTGCCGGCCAGGCGTTGCCGGATTCGATCGAACGGGTCCTGACCCCGATGGGAGTCTCTGACAACCCCCTGCTGTCCAGCCGGCGAACCTGGCGCCGCTACGGCGAGAGTGGCCTGCCGGTTTCAAACTGGTACCCACACGTCGCCGGCCATGCCGACAAGTTGTGCGTGATCCGGTCCTGCCACGCCGACGGGCTCAACCATGTCGGCAGTGTCTGCCAGATGAACACCGGGAGCATCCTGGCAGGCCGCCCCAGCCTGGGGGCCTGGGTCGCCTACGGCCTGGGCAGTGAAAGCCAGAACCTGCCCGGGTTCGTGGTGCTGCTGGACAATGACCGCGAGCCTCCCGGCGGGACGCGGGTCTGGGGAACCGGTTTCATGCCAGCGACCTACCAGGGCACCCGCTTCCGCCAGGACGGCTCTCCGATCCTGTATCTCACCCCGCCCGAATCGGTGAGCGACAAGCGGCAACGGCGGAAACTCGACTTCCTCGCCCGACTCAACCGCCACCACCTGGCCAGCCGTGCCGGCGACGATGAACTCGAGGCCCGCATCGCCGCCTACGAGCTCGCCTACCGCATGCAGTCGCACGCGCCCGAGGCCGTCGATATCAAACAGGAAACGGCCGCCACCCGGACCCTGTACGGACTCGACGACAAGACCACCGCCGCCTTCGGTCGCAACTGCCTGCTGGCTCGCCGACTCGTGGAACGGGGCGTCCGCTTCATCCAGCTGTATTCGGGATCCGGCAGCAAATGGGATGCTCACTCCAAGATCGAGCAGAACCACACCCTGCACTGCCGCGAGTCCGATGTGCCGATCGCCGGACTGCTGACCGATCTCGAGCAAAGAGGATTGCTCGAGGAAACCCTGGTCATCTGGGGTGGCGAATTCGGGAGAACGCCGATGTCGGAGAAGGGTGACGGCCGTGACCACAATCCCTACGGGTTCACGATGTGGATGGCCGGTGCGGGTGTGCGAGGTGGCCACGTGGTGGGAGCAACCGACGATTTCGGGATGCATGCTGTCGAGGATCGGGCCCACGTGCACGACCTGCACGGCACGATCCTGCACCTGGCCGGACTCGACCACCAACGCCTGGTCTACACCGTGCAGGGACGTCCCGAACGGGCCACGCTCAACGAGGGCCGGGTGATCCGGGGCGTCCTGGCCTGAATGTCCGCCGCGGCTAGTGCCGCAGCAGGAACTCGTTGGAATTGATCAGCGCGTGCTGAATGTCGCGGAAGCCCTCGGCCCGGTCCTTGAAGCTCGCCACGTGCCCGGAGGACAGTTTGGCTTCCTTCGCCGTCGGCCGCCGTGACAACGTCGCCAGGAACAGCGTCTCGATGATCTCCGCCGAAGGACGATTTGCCGCCAGCAATCGACCCAGCCGACCCGTGGGAGCATCGAACCGGTTCAGGATGTCGGCGTTGTTGATCAGGTGCACGACCTGGTTGAGCGTCGGGGCCGTCTCGCGGGCACAATCGCAACGGACGTCCCGGATCGGCTTGGTGAAGGACTTGAGGAAGTTGTGATCAACGGCCCCCTCGGCCAATTGCACGGCACGGGTTCCCAGCGGGTAACCCGGAAACTTCTCGGGAACACCGGTGGCCATCGAGATCGAATCCAGAATCTGTTCGGCGGTCAGCATCTGGACCCGCGCGGCGGTGACGTAACGACGGGGATCGGCGGCGTGGCGGGACTGCTTGACCGACCGCCCCGCCAGACGATAGGCCTGCGAGATGGTGATCGAACGAATCACCGGCTTGAAACGATGGCCCTGTCTGGCGAATTCCGACGCGAGGGCATCGAGCAACTTGGAATTCGACGGTGGGTTGCTCGCGCGAAAATCATCCACCGGCTCGACGATCCCCCGGCCGAAAATGTTCGACCAGATCCGGTTGACCGTCGATCGGGCGAACCAGCGATTGTCGGGACGAGCCAGCCAATCGGCCAGCTGGACCCGGACATCCCCACCGGTGACCTGCTTGGCCTCCTGCCCGAACGCCGTCGGCTTCATCACCTCACCGGTCGCCGCGTGCTTGACCTGGCCGTCCCGTCCCACGTAGACGGTTTCGCGGTCGAGGCCGAAGACGCGGCCCTTGAGTTTCACACGAGCGAAGAAGGCGGCCAGCCCGTAATAGTCGTCCTGGGTAATCGACTCGTAGGGATGGTTGTGACACTTGGCACACTGAATCCGCACGCCCAGGAACAGCTGCGCCATGGACTCGGCGGCCTCCTCGGGTGTTCGGGAAATGCGGAAGAAGTTCGCCGCGGGATTCTCGATCGTGTTTCCCACGCTGGTCAACGTCTCGCGAGCCAGATCGGAAAACGAACGATCCTCGTCGAAAAACCGTACGAGGAACCGGTGCAGCTTGTGAACGCCTCGCTCGGTGATCAACTCGCGGTTGCCTCGCATGATGTCGGCCCACTTCATCGCCCAGAACTCGGCGAACTCCCGTCGTTGCAACAGGCCATCGACAAGCTTGATGTGCTTCTGTGGATCCTTCGAATCCAGGTACGCCCGCGCCTCCTCGACGGTCGGCAACATGCCGAGGACGTCCAGGTAGACACGCCGGATGTAGACACCGTCGGAGGCCGTCGGTGCCGCCTTCAACTGCAACTGCCGTTGCTTGGAGAACACGAACCGGTCCACGTAGTTTTCCTCGGCCCGCTTCTCGGCGGTGAACGCCGGGTCCAGGCGAACATAGGTCAGGCGGACGCTGACCATCTCCCCGAGGTATCTCGACAGCACGGCCACCTCGGCCGTCTGCTGAAACTCGACCAGTCCGTCATCGCTGACCGACGAGGCCTCCGGATCACTGGTGGTGAAAACCGTCAGGTGCGTCACGTCGCGAACCGAGCCGTCGGCAAAATGGGCACGGGCAAGCAGTTGCAGTTGCGGCGACGATGTGTGCAGGGACCGTGTCCCCGGCAGGATCTCCAGTCGAGCCACCGTCCCGGGCTTGTCACCGACACGGGTTCCCTCGACGATCCACTGCCTCAGCACGCCGTAGGCCGGTTCGGTGCCCCGGAACCGTCGTCCGCCCACGTGCGGCAGACGGTTGATGGCCTTCGTCAGTATCAGGCTCTCGTCAGGATTGCTCGGACTGGTTCGCCGCCCGAAGATCTCACGGGTCAGTGTCATCGCGTCCAGTTCCGGCTTGTACCCCCGCAGGCTCAGGCGGAAACCGTTTTTCCCCTGCGGCGAACCGTGGCAGGCTCCCTGGTTGCAGCCGCCCCGCGACAGCGCGGCCATCACCTCGGTGTGAAAATCCACCGGATGGGGCCGGCCGAAGTCCCTGACCTGCACCGTGACCGACTGTGTCCGCTCGCCAACGGTCACCTGCACGCGACTTTGCCCGTCGCCTCGCGGCGCAAGCCGACCATCGCCGGTCACGGCCACGACGGCAGGATTCTCGACCCGGTAGGCAGCAACTCGAGAGAGATCTCCGATCCGCTCGTCCGGATAACGACCCAGGACCGACAGGCGGGCCCTCGCGCGACGCCCCACCAGGTCGATCTTGGCCGGTTGCACTTCCAACGACGCCGGTGCCACCACCACCGTCTTTTCCTCGGCCGAAACCCGCCCGGCAACCATCGCCAGGACCAGGCCAATTCCACAGAGCATCCGCAGGCCATTCTCGACGTGCCTGTTTGTCATCTCAGCGTCTCTCCTGTTGGCCATCACGTGTCGGCCGGGTTGTGTTCCGTTCCGATGCAATCCGGGATACCGTCACTTCTTCGCCGCCGTCACCACGACCTCGAAACCTTCGCCACCGGCCGACTCCTGGAACCGTTCGACACGGGCGATCCCCGAAAGCGACACCTTGTAGGTCCCGGGTTTCAGATCCGCCGCCGCCTTCAGCTTGATCTCGATCTCCTCGACGCCCTCGGGCACCGTCACCGTGCCGGGCATCTCCAGTCCCTTGACCTGGCCGATCGAGAGCATGACCGGGCCGTCGAAGGGGGCCAACCGGTTCGGTCGGAGCTTGACCCCGATCGCCGATCCCGCGGCCAGGCTGACCTGCTTGCGAACCGGACCCGGTCGAAAGGCAATCACGATTTCCAGGTCGAACGTCCTCGTCAGCGACAACTCGCGACCGTCCTGCACCACGGTTCCCGTCAGCGCCACGCGTTGCCGCTGTGTCTTGGTATTCACATATGACTGAAATTTCCCGGTGGCTACCGGTTTTTTGACGGTCGCCTCGTCGAACTCCGAGGAAACGCGGGGCTTGCGGAGGCGATCCTGTTCGAGTTCGCCGCCGCGGGCAACGAACCGGATCGGACTCTCAAATCCCGCCACGCGGGTGGTTTTGACCTGGAAGCTCGTCGTCTGGTACCGCGGCAGGGTGACCAGCGGCTTGACGACTTCGAAGTCAAACGGCGAGGCGGGCAACACGAGCAGAGCGATCCGCTCGGTCAGGCTCGGCGGCAACCGCCTCTGATCCTCGCGGAGTTCAAATGGCTCGCCGTGCGGTCCCTGGCCGGTCGGAACCCGATCGATCAGGGGGCGCGTCGAGGCCAGCGCCGTGATCTCGGCATTCGACTTCAAGACCGCCTGGACCTGCAGCGTGTAGAAACCCGCTGGAGTCGAGGCGTCGCAGAACAGGTAGTTGTCGATCTCGCCGGCCCCCTTCACTTCACCGATCTTCATGCTGACGCCCTTGGGAGCGCCCAGGAGTTTCAGTGTCACGTCGCCCTTGACGGCCGTTTGTCCCAGCGACAACGGCAGCGGCTGCCGCGTTCCCTGCGGCAGGGCGATCCGGGTCACACCCGAGGACAGCGACAGGCTGGGGGGCCGTGGCTGAAATCGGATCGCGTAGGCAAATTCGGGGCCACCCCAGTTGACCAGTTCACCAACGACGAGCGTGTAGTCGCCGTCGGCGGGAGGTGAAATGTTCATGCGGGCCTCGTCTCGACCCGAGTCGTCAGCCCGCGAGACTTCCTTGCCGGCGGCATCCAGCAACACCAGTTCGATGTCGGCCGGCGAACCGATCGTGTGCGTTTCGGCCGCCAGTTGGTAGAGCAGACCCTTCTTGAGCGTCACGCGGAAATGGTCCAGGTCGCCCGGCTTGCCGAGCACGCCGTGCAACACACCCGGAACCGTCGCCGCGCGGGCCTGCTGGGGCTTGTCGTTGGGTTCGGTCTCGACGGTGCCGGCCAACCGGCTGATCCGCAGCGGCAACCAGGCCGAAAGGTCGTCGCCGGGCCGCTTCAACGCGTACATCAATGAACCGGCAATCCCCTCGCCGGCCGTCACGCGGCCCAGGCCGGGGTTTTTCAGGATCCCCAGTTGAGGAAACGTCAGCGTCGTGGCCACGCCGGGCACGACGGTGGCCGGAACGGCCACACGCGCCGCCGGAAAACGACCCATCCGCAACACGTACCCCCAGTGCTGGGAACCCCGGAAACGCGAATCCCGGACCTCGACGCTGAAGCGACCGGCGGTGGGAAACTTGTGAGTGAACCGGAGATCGAAGAACAGGCCGACATCGTTGTCCTTCTCGACGAGAACCCGACCGTCGGCATCGCGGATCGTCACCAGCGGATCGATTCCCTTCCCCAGCCGGCTGCCGACCACCTCGAATGTCACTTCCTGGCCAGCCTTCGCGTCGAAAGCGAACAGGTCGACATCCTCAGCCGTGCAGGTGCCGTCGATGGCCACCGGCAATTCGACAACCTGGGGAGCCCGCAACGGTGAGGTCCCCTTCGGGACCTGCATCTCCTCCTCGGGAACCGTCGCGATCTCATCCACCAGGAAAATGTGAGCATTGGAAAGTCCGCTCTCGGTCGCCAACCGCAGCCCGTGGAAACCCAGCGGCGTTTCCGGGGCCACCTTCACGTCAAAGACCGCACGCCCCGACTCGCTGACCCCCACCCGGGTCGCCTGCACACGATCACCGGGCGTCGATGTCCACAATCCGGTCGCGAATTGCAGCCGGCTGCCGTGGATCGTCACCCGGGTCACCTCGCCCCGCACCACCGACGCCGGCTCGACTCGCTCGACGTAGGACTGGGCAAAACAGGGTGATGTGCCTGGACCGAGCAGGCCGACGATGAGGAAAGAGGCGAGCAGAGAAAGACAGGGAGAAACTCGGCACAACATGATCGTTTCGTCCGTTGGGGTCTTGGGACAACGGGGCCACCAGGGAGCCATTCTCGAGAACGCATCGGCGTTTGTCAATTTGTGTTGAGGCTCCGGCCGTGTTCCAGTATCCTGATCAGTTGGACGTCTCCGGCCCGATGATTGGCAACTTCAGGCCGCAACCGGCGGCAAGGTGGTAAACGATGCTCGAGATTCATGGACCGGCGCCCCGGTTGTGTGACGGAACGACGCGGCGCGACGCGTTGAAGATCGGCAGCCTGGGTGTGACCGGACTGACGCTGCCCTCACTGATGAGCCTCTCGCAGGCCTCGGCAGCCGCCAGGGCCAAGAAGGAATCGAGTCACTCGGCCAGTTTCGGCAAGGCCAAGAACTGCATCGTCCTGTTTCTTTCCGGCGGTGCCTCGCAGCACGACACGTTTGATCCCAAGCCCGATCAGCCGGCCGAAATTCGTGGCGAGTTCAGCCCGATCAACACGTCGCTGCCGGGTCTGACGATCAGCGAGCACCTGCCCCGGACATCGAAATGGATGGACCGGGTCGCGTTGATCCGGTCGATGACCCACGACTCTCCCGGTCACGCCGGCGGTGGCTACTACATGTTCACGGGGTACAAGTACCCCCGCGGTGAAGGGGAAGCGAATTTCATGGGTCGCGACGAGGCTCCGCACATCGGCGCGGTCGTCTCGCAGGTCGCCCCCGGCCCTGGCCCGATGGTTCCCTTCTGCATCGTTCCCCGTCGCCTGGACGCCGGCAGTGGTCGCCGGGCGGGACAGTGGGGAGGCTCGCTGGGCGCGAAGTACGATCCGCTGCAGACCGGCGGCAACCCCAATGAAGACAACTTCAAGCTCGAGCACCTGCCGCTGATCGCCAACCGGCCGGCCGCGGTGATCCAGCGACGCAAGCGACTGGTTGACCAGTTCAACAGCCAGGTCGATTACCTGCAGGACAATCCCCTGGCCCGAACGATCAGCCAGAACCAGAGCAAGGCGTTGGATGTCATCACGTCGCAGTCCGTCCGGCGGGCCGTCGATCTCTCGACTGCCGACAAGCAAGTCCGCCGGCAGTACGGCCGGAATCTCTTCGGCCAGTCAGTCCTCCTGGGCAAGCGGTTGCTGGAGGCCGGCACCCGACTGGTACAGGTCAGCTGGCTGCGAACCCAGGGTCAGATGGGTTATGCCTGGGACAGTCACTGGAACAATTTCCAGGCTCTTCGCGAGGACCTGATTCCTCCAATGGACGTCGCCTTCACGGCGTTGATGGAAGACCTGGAGCGGGAGGGGCGACTTGACGAGACGCTGGTGGTTGTCACCGGAGAATTCGGTCGAACGCCCAACGTCACCCTCAAAACCGCCGGCCGCGAGCACTGGTCGAACGTGTTCAGTGTCGTCCTGGCCGGAGCCGGCATCCGCGGTGGCCAGGTCTATGGAGCCTCGGACAAGATCGGCGGCTTCCCCGGTGACCGCCCGGTCACGCCCGGCGACCTGACCGCGACCATCTATCATTGCCTGGGAATCGACCCGCAGACAGAGATCATCGACCAGACCGGCAAGCCGTTCTTCCTGTCCAGTGGTTCCCCGATCGCCGAGATCATCGGTTAGCCGGTCCCGGGCCACACCCGGAACCCGTCGAGGGCCGCCATCGCAGGCGGCCCCCTTCTTGTCCCCCCCGTCCCCCGGAATCCCGGGGCGGGATCATCGCATGTCAACGGCAACTCCATGTCCGTTCTGCTCCTGGCCACGCTCGACACGAAGGGAACCGAAACAGCGTTCCTGCGTGACCGCTTGGTCGAGCTGGGAGTCGACGTCCGTGTGGTCGATACCGGTTGCCTGGCCGCAGCGTCGATCGCCGCCGACATCAGCCGCGAGAAATTCTACTCGTTCAGCTCCACGCCGCTGACGAAACTGCAGGAGGCAGCCGACCGTGGTCAGGCGATCACCGCGGCAGCCGAGGCAGCCGGCGTACTGGCCGCGAGGGAACTGGCCGCCGGACGGTTGCTGGGGGTGATCGGGATTGGCGGATCGGCGGGAACCACGATCGCCACGTCGGCGATGCGAGCACTGCCGCTGGGCGTGCCGAAGCTGATGGTCAGCACACTGGCCAGCGGGCAGGTACGGCCGTGGGTCGGCGACGCCGACGTGTTGATGCTCAATTCGGTCGTCGATATCGCTGGACTGAACCGAATCAGTCGCGGTGTCCTGGACACTGCCGCCCGGGCCATGGCCGGCCTGGTGACCCTCGATCCGGCTCCCCCGGCGACGGACTCCCGCCCGATGGTCGCCGCCACGATGTTCGGTGTCACCACGCCGTGTGTCGAACGGGCCCGCCAGCGGCTCGAGGAGGCCGGTTACGAGGTTCTCGTCTTCCACGCCACCGGCAATGGCGGCCAGGCGATGGAGACATTGATCGCCGAGGACTTCTTCAGCGGTGTGCTCGACATCACGACGACCGAACTGGCCGACGAACTCGTCGGCGGCATTCTCTCGGCCGGCCCCGATCGGCTGACCGCCGCCGGCCGGGCCGGAATCCCTCAGGTGATCAGCGTCGGGGCAACCGACATGGTCAACTTCGGGACCCGAGACTCGGTTCCCGCCGAGTTCTCCGGGCGGTTGTTCTACGAGCACAATCCCACGGTGACGTTGATGAGGACGACGGTCGAAGAGAACCGGCGACTGGGCGAGGAGATCGGACAAAAGGCCGCCGCCGCCACGGGACCGACTGCCGTCGTGCTGCCGATGCTGGGCGTCTCGGCCATCGACCACCGGGGACAGCCCTTCGACGACCCCCGGGCCCGCACTGCGTTGTTCACCGCCCTGAACCGGCACTGTGGCGACGTGGAATTGATCGAGTCGGCTCACCACATCAACGACCCGGAGTTCGCCGATGCGGCGGCCGATCGGCTGGTCGCGTTGATGAACGCACCCGAGGACCAACGGCCCGGCGGAGTTGACCACGGCACCGGTTCCTGACAACTTCTGGACCATGACTGTTTTTTCCCGCCAGGACATTCTCGACCGCCTGCAGGCGAAGGTGACGGCCGGAGAGCCGATCATCGGTGGTGGAGCCGGTACGGGTTTGAGTGCCAAGCTCGAGCAGGCTGGCGGAATCGACCTGATCGTGATCTACAACTCCGGCCGTTTCCGGATGGCCGGCCGTGGCTCACTGGCCGGGCTGATGCCCTACGGTGACGCCAACGCGATCGTGATGGAGATGGCGCAGGAGGTCCTTCCGGTCGCGGCCGAGACACCGGTGCTGGCCGGTGTCTGCGGCACCGATCCCTTCCGGTTGATGCCCATCTTTCTCGACCAGGTCGCTGCCGCCGGGTTCTCCGGTGTCCAGAACTTCCCCACTGTCGGACTCTTCGACGGCACGATCCGCACCGGGCTCGAGGAAACCGGGATGGGCTACGGACTTGAAGTCGACATGATCCGGCTGGCCCGCGAACGGGACCTGTTGACGACGCCCTACTGTTTCAATCCCGACGAGGCGACTGCAATGGCCCAGGCGGGGGCCGACATCTTGATCCCTCACATGGGCCTGACCACCAAGGGCCTGATCGGTGCCAGCTCGGCGATCACGCTCGAGGAGGCCGCCGACCGCGTGCAGGCCATGCACGACGCCGCCCGGCGGATCAATCCCTCGATTCTCGTACTCTGCCACGGCGGCCCGATCGCCGAACCGGCTGATGCACAGTTCATCCTCGACCACACCGAGGGCGTCGTCGGTTTCTATGGGGCCAGCAGCATGGAACGGTTACCGGTCGAGCCGGCCATCACCGACCGGATCGGCGAATTCACCCGGCTCAAGATCTAGGCCACCCCGCCATGCCCCGTTTTCCCCGAACCCGCCTTGGTCTGCCCCTGCTGATCCTGGCCACCTGGAGCATCTGGATGACCGAGGACCTGACCCCGTTTGACCCCGCCGAAACCGCGTTGGCCGCTGACTACGACCGCCCCGCCGGGAACCGGCACCAGAGCCGTTCGGTGGTGATCGCCAGCAACGGCATTGTCGCCACCAGTCACCCGCTGGCCGCCCAGACCGGCCTCGACATCCTCAAGCGTGGTGGCAACGCTGCCGACGCCGCCATCGCCGCCAGCGCGATGATCGGGCTGGTCGAACCGATGAGCTGCGGGATCGGCGGCGACGTGTTCGTGATCTACTGGGACAACAAGTCCGGAAAACTCTACGGACTCAACGGCAGCGGTCGCAGCCCCTACGCGATCAACCGCGATGTCTTCAAGGAAAAGGGCCTCGACGAGATCCCCATCGACGGGCCGCTGGCCTGGAGCGTCCCTGGCTGTGTCGATGGCTGGGAGATGCTCCGCGAACGATTCGGCACACTCTCGATGAAGAAACTGCTGGCCGACCCAATCCGCTATGCCGAGGAAGGGTTCCCGGTCTCGGAAATCATCGGCCGCAGTTGGGCCGGATCCCAGGCGGCGTTGTCCCGGTGGCCAGACTCGGCTCGAACCTACCTCCCCGGGGGCAAGCCACCGGCAATCGGCCAGGTGTTCTCCAATCCCGACCTGGCCTGGAGCTACCGGCAGATCGCCGACGACGGGGCCAGGGCATTCTACCAGGGCAAGATCGCCGAGCGGATCGTCGAGTTCAGCCAGGCCAACGGCGGCTACTTCTCGCTGAAAGACTTCTCCGACCACCAGGGCAACTGGATCGAGCCGGTCTCGACCAACTACCGGGGCTACGACGTCTGGGAACTGCCACCCAACGGCCAGGGCATCGCCGCCCTGGAGATGCTCAACGTTCTCGAACACCACGACATCGCCTCGCTCGGTCACAACTCGGCCGAGCACATTCACCTGTTCGTCGAGGCCAAGAAGCTGGCGTTTGCCGACCGGGCCAGGTTCTATGCCGACCCGGACTTCAGTCGTTTGCCGACAACCGAGTTGATCTCCAAGGCCTACGGCAACAAGCAGAATGCCCGCATCAACCTGCAGAAGGCCGCCACAGACGTCGCGGCCGGTGATCCGAAGCTGGAGCACGGCGACACGATCTACCTGACGGTCGTCGACAAGGACCGCAACTGCTGCAGTTTCATCCAGAGCAATTACCACGGTTTCGGATCCAAGGTTGTTCCCGGCCACGTTGGTTTCTGCCTGCAGAACCGCGGCCAGTTGTTTGCCCTGGACGAGAAACACCTCAACCGGCTCGAGCCGCACAAACGCCCCTTCCACACGATCATTCCCGCCTTCATCACCCGGGACGGCAAGCCGTGGCTGTGCTTCGGACTGATGGGTGGCGACATGCAGCCCCAGGGTCACGTGCAGATCGTGATGAACCTCGTCGATTTCGGGATGAACGTCCAGCAGGCCGGCGACGCGGCCCGGGTCCGACACATCGGCTCGGCCACACCCACCGGTCGTCCGGCCGACAGCGGGGGAGGATGGGTGGCATTGGAGTCGGCGGTGTCTTCCGGGGCCATCCGTGGGTTGCAACAGCGCGGCCACCACATCGTACGGGCCCCGGGCTCCTTCGGCGGATACCAGGCGATCCGGCTCGACCACAAGAACGGCGTGCTGCACGGTGCCACCGAACCCCGCAAGGACGGGGCCGCGGTGGGTTACTGATCCAGCGGAAGCATCATCGAAATTGACCCCGGCGAAGGATTCGTGACAATGGGGAATCGACTCCGACGGGAGTGTTTCCCGGCTCGGCATTCAACGGAGATTACCAGGCCATGCGTTACTGGTTTATCCCACCCAGCGTGCTGCTTGGCCTGTTGCCGCTGTTGATCGCGGCCGACCCGCCCACGGCACCCACCCGGGAGACAACGCGGGTTCTCGATCGCAGCCCGATGTCTCTGTCACTTTCACCCGACGGCCACTTTGCCGTCACGGCCAACCACACCGCCAATTCGGTTTCGCTGGTTGAACTGGCCACTGGTCGCGTCGTGGCCGAACAGGCCTGCGGGCGGCGGCCGATCGACGTGGCCTGGTGGGATGCCTCGACCGTGCTGGTCAGCCTCAGGGACGACGACGCGGTGGCGGTCCTGCGACGAACTGCCACCGGCCTGGAACCCCGTTCGAGGATCCCCGTCGGCGATGCCCCCCACGGGCTGGCCCTGCTGGGGTCGGGCAAGACGCGGCGCGGCTTTGTCGCGGTGTCGGGGGCCGACGAGGTGGTCGAGTTGGACGTGGCTCACGCGCGAGTCAAGAACCGTCTGAAGACCGGCGGACAGCCCCGCTGGTTGGTGGCAGCTCCCAACGACCGCTGGGTCATCAGCTGCGCCAACGTGCCCGGAGAAGTCTGGGTCCACGATGTCGTGACCGGCAAGCTGGTCAGCCGCCGTACCGTCTTCGACGACGCCTTCAACCTCGGCCAGCCCATCGTGCTGCCCGACAGCTCGACGGTCATCATCCCGCACCCGATCAACCGCAGTTTCCCCGTGCACGAAGACAACGTGCAGAAGGGCTGGGTGATCGACAACCGCCTGACCAAGCTGCCGCTGCCGTCGGGGGAATACTGGCAGCAGAAACAGATGAACCTCGACGAACACAGGGACGGTTGTGGTGACGTCCACGCGTTGGCACTTGGACCCGCCAACAAGTGGCTGGTGGCCACCTGCGGTGGCAGCCACGACCTGTTGATCCTGAGATTCAAAGAGTTGCCCTGGCCGTCGGCCGACCCGGGAGATTTTCTTCCCGACGCCATGCGCGGCAACACCCGGCTGTATCGCCGCGTGGAACTGGGCGGCCGGCCCCTGGGTGTTCGTTTCCTCGATTCCCGCCGGGTCGTCGTCGCCAACTATTTTCTCGACGCGTTGCAGGTGATCAATGTGGAATCGGCCACGATCGAGCGGACGATTTCGCTGGGAGCAGTACCCCAACCCAGCCTGGCTCGACGCGGCGAGCAGATCTTCTACGACGCCGATCGGTCACTCGACGGCTGGTTCAGCTGCCACAGTTGTCATACCGACGGCCACACCGCCGGACAGACCTTCGACACGCTCAACGACGGCAACTTCGACACGTACAAGCTGACCCCGTCACTGCGGGGCGTCTCGCGGACCGGCCCCTGGACCTGGCACGGCTGGCAGAAAAGCCTGCCCGCCTCGCTGCGCAAGTCCCTGAAAACCACGCTCAGCACTCCCCGGGAGCCGACCGAAGACGACATCCGGGCATTGATGAGATTCCTGGCTTCGCTGGATTTCCCGGCAAGCCCACTGCGGAGACCCGACGGTTCACTGGCACCGGCGGCAAGGCGGGGCCAGTTGCTGTTCTCGAACAAGGCCGGCTGTTCCGTCTGTCATGCCGGAAACGACTTCACCACCCCGGCGACCTACAAGGTCGGTCTCGAATCCCCTCGCTACTTCTTCCCCGAGTTCAACCCGCCATCACTGCGAGGGCTGCATGACAAGCGACGGTTTCTCCATGACGGACGGGCCCACAACCTCAAGGAAATCCTGGTCCGGCACCACCGGCCCCGGGAACTGGGCGGAGAAAAACTCAACGACTCCGAACTCAGGGACCTGATTGCTTACCTGAAATCTCTCTAGGCCAAAACGGCCAAGGACACTGCTCTCATGACCCGTTTGCCCGCGACCGTTGGCCTGCTGCTGTTGTTCACGACCGGCGTGGTCCCTGCCGCCGATCCGGACCCGCCGTCCGGGGAAATCCGCACCGAAGCCCTGGCAAAACGGCCACGCGTACCCGGTCGGCTGCAAATCACCCTGCGGGAGCGGATGAAAACCAAGCCCGCCGGAACGTTCGTCTCCCGGAAACGCAAGGTCGAGTGGCAGGCGTCGCAGACAGCGGTGATCATCTGTGACATGTGGGACAACCACTACTGCCAGTTGGCCGCCCAGCGGGTCGATGCGATGGCACCGCGGATGAACCGCGTGATCACCGCCGCGCGAGCACACGGAGCATTGATCATCCACGCTCCCAGCGGCTGTATGAATATCTACGCCAAGACGCCTCATCGCTGGCGGATGAAGCTGGCTTCCCCGGTCAAGCCCCCGTTCCCGTTGATGGGCTGGTGTTACCGTGATCCCAAGCGGGAACCCGAACTGCCCGTCGACGTCTCCAAGCAACCCTGTGACGACCCGGTCGTCGGTGCGCGGGTGCGACGGTTCTCCCGGCAGCACACCGCGATCAAGGTCACCGGCTTCGATGGAGTCAGCGACAACGGGCAGGAGATCTACAACGTGTTGAAACGCGAGGGCATCCGCAACGTGGTCCTGATGGGCGTCCACACGAACATGTGCGTCCTGGGCCGTCCGTTCGGCATCCGGCAAATGGTCCGAATGGGATTCAGTGTCGCCCTGGCCCGCGATCTGACCGACGCGATGTACGATCCCCGGCAACCGCCTCACGTCAGTCACACGCGAGGAACCGAACTGGTGATCGAGCACATCGAGGCCTTCTGGTGCCCGTCGATCCTCGGGGCCGACCTGACCCGCGTCGTTCCCGGCTCGGCCGACGCTGTTTCCGGGGTCAGCGAGCGGTGACCGCTTCCGGACCGCTACCTGATGAGATCCGCTTCGGACGAGACGGACGAATCGCCGTCGAGGTCGACTCGCAGCGTGTCCTTGCCTGGCAATCGGCACCTCTTCGACTGCAAGAAACCGGGGACGCGATCCGTGCGGCACTGGCCAACCCGCTGGATTTTCCGCCGCTGGAGCAAACAGTGGTTCCCGGCGATCACATTGTCGTGGCTCTCGATAGTGACACACCGGCCGCCGACATGATCCTGGCAGCACTGTGGGACGTGTTTGCCGGTCGTGAAGTCCGCCCCGAGGACGTGCTGGTCCTGCAACCGGCCGCGACCGGCCCGGCCTCACCAACCGATCCTCGCGGAGCACTGCCCGACGACGTGGCCGACCGGATCAAGTGGCGGGTGCACGAGCCCGACACGAGCGGGGAGAACTACCTGGCAACATCGGCGTCGGGCCAGCGGCTGTACTTTGCCCGCGAGGTCATCGAGGCCGACCTGGTGATTCCGGTCGGTCCAGTGGTTTTCGACCCGCTGCTGGGTTACCGCGGCACCTTCAGCGTCCTCTACCCCGGACTCTCCACGTCCGATGCAATCACCCGCTCTCACGGCCAGGGGCACCGGGAACTGGAACCCGGTGACCAACGGCCGCTCCGGCAACTGGTTGACGACATCGGCTGGTTGCTGGGCGTGCAATTCTGCGTGCAGGTCGTCCCGGCGGCCGGAACAGGGGTATCGGGCGTCTGGGCCGGTGGGCCCGAATCGGTGTTGCGAACGGCGTGCGAGTTTCTCGACACATCCTGGCGCGTCGAACTCGAAGAACGCGCCGGAATCGTCATCGCCTCGATTCAACCCGATGCCGGCGGCCACGGCTGGGACCAGCTCGGCCGGGCATTGACGGTGTCCCGAAACCTGGTGACACACGAGGGTCGCATCGTTCTGTTGACCGATCTCGATGAAAGTCCGGGAGACGGGTTGTCGCTGATTCGAGGAGTCAATGCGCCGGCGGATGCGTTGTCGATGCTGAGATCCCTGGCACCCAGCGACCTGCTGCCGGCAACCCAGTGTGCCGAGGCAACCGACTGGGCCCGTGTCTACCTGCTCAGCGAACTCGATGATGAACTCGTCGAAGACCTGTTCATCACCCCGTTGAAAAACGAGGACGAGGTCGGGCGGCTGTTGAGTCTGCCGGAAAAATGCGTGTTCCTGGAAAATGCTCAGCACGCCTTCGGCCGCGTGGAAACCGCCGATTGATCGGCTCCCGGTTGATCCCTCCCGCGGACGCCGGATAGACTGGACGGACGGTCCCGGGCCATCGCGTGGCAGATGGACCTTGCAGACATAACCCTTGTTCTCGATACATAGTCGAACACGCCTCAGACACGGGAGACCCGATCGATGGCCAGACAAACACGTCGTGATTTCCTTGAACAGTCGATGCTGACCGCGGCCGCGGCCGCGGCCGCCGGATCGCCCGCCTTTGTTCCCGAGGCCCGGGCCGAGTCGAAGAGCCCCAACGAGCGGCTCCAGGTCGCCGTGATCGGAGTCCGGGGACGCGGTCAATCGCATCTGAGCGCATTCTCGCGACGGAAGGATACCGAGGTCGTGGCGGTGGTCGATCCGGACACGGCCATCGGCCAGCAGCGCGCCGAAAAGGTGGGCAACAACTCGGGACGAAAACCGAAACACTTCAAGGACATGCGGTCGGTGATGGACGACAAGTCGATCGACATTGTCTCGATCGCCACGCCCAACCACTGGCACGCCCTGGCGGCGATCTGGGGCATCCAGGCCGGAAAAGATGTCTACGTCGAGAAGCCGGTCAGCCACAACGTCAGCGAGGGACGCCGGATCGTGCAGGCGGCTCGCAAGTACGGCAAGATCGTCCAGACCGGCACCCAGTGCCGGTCGATGGGTGGTTCGATCGACGCGATCAACCATGTCAGGTCCGGAAAGATCGGCGAGGTGAGCGTCGCCCGCGGCCTGTGCTACAAGCGACGGGGATCGATTGGAAAACGTGGCAAGTACGACGTGCCCGCCAGTGTCGATTACGCTCTCTGGCTTGGCCCTGCCGCCGAAAAGGCGCTGTCCCGGCCCCGGTTCCACTACGACTGGCACTGGCAATGGGACTACGGGAACGGCGACCTGGGCAACCAGGGCATTCACCAGATGGACCTCGCCCGCTGGGGCCTGGGCGTCGACGACATCGGCCAGGGCGTGATCAGCTACGGCGGACGACTCGGGTATGTCGATGCCGGTGACACGGCCAATACCCAGGTCAGCATCCACGATTACGGCAAGAAACGGCTGGTCTTCGAGGTCCGCGGTCTGAAGACCGACCGGCTCAAGGGCGCCGGCGTGGGGGTCATTTTCCACGGCTCCGAAGGCTACGTCGTGCTGTCCAGCTACAACGGCGGTGCGGCTTTCGATCCCGAGGGCAAGATGGTCAAGAAGTTCAACGGTGGCGGTGACCACTTCGGGAACTTCGTCTCCGCCGTCCGCAGTCGCAAGCACACCGACCTCAATGCCGATATCGAGCAGGGCCACCTCTCCAGTGCCCTCTGCCACCTCGGCAACGTCTCCTACCGTCTTGGCCGTAACATCTCAGTCGCCGACATGCAGAAGCGTCTCGACGGTGACAACGAGGCGACCGAGACGTTCGAGCGGGTGGTCAATCACCTGCAGGGCAACAAGGTCGACCTGGCGTCGGCCCAGCTGGTCGGTGGAGCCCACCTGAAGCTGGACGGCCGCAAGGAAGTCTTCGTCGGTGAACTGGCCGGCGAGGCCAACCCGTACCTGACCCGCGAGTACCGCAAGCCGTTCGTCGTTCCCGCGGCCAAGGACGTCTAGACCGGATCGATCTCGACACGATTTCGCCCGGTGGCCCCCTGGGTCACCGGGTGTTTTTCGTTTGCAGCCCCGTGCTGGACCTCGTCTTGTGATTCTCCGCCCGGTTCTGCTAAAAGCTCTCGGTTCGCGTGGGGGGCACCACGGGAATCCACGGATGACAAGTTCACCCACTTCGACGCCGCCGGCCACGACCGTCGCCTGGTGCCTGCTCGCCCTGGTACCACTGGCCACCGCCCTGGGATTCGAGATCGCCGGCCCACGCCCGCAAGCAGTCACCGCCGACCGACAACGTCCCGGTCTTACCTTCGACCAGTACCTGGTCAACCTCGGCCGGGTGCCGCCCCGGGCCGAACACCGAGCTTTCTTCGCCTTCACCAACACGGGCAAGACAGCCGTCACCATCACGGCGCTGCGACCCAGTTGCGGGTGCCTGGATCCGAAGCTGGAGAAGGCCACCTGGCAACCCGGCGAACGGGCCGTGTTTTCACTGAAAGTACTGGCCACGCGGGAGGAACCCGGCCCCAAGCAATACACCTGTCGGGTCGATTACAACGATGGCCAATCGCGGGAGGCCCTGTTGAACCTGAAGATCGATCTGCCCGAACAGAAACTGGTCGTGGCCCCCCGGGCCCTGATTGTCTATCAGAACACTCCCGACCCGGTGACCCGGCCGATCACGCTCACGCGACATCGCTCGGGTCGATTGAACATTCTCGACGTTACCACGTCCTCGCCCCTGATCACCGCGTCGACCGGTCGCGATACGATCAACGGCGAGGGGCATCGCAGCGCCGAGGTACTGGTGACCGTTGCCGCGGTGCCACCGGGCCGGCACGACACTTTCGTCACGATCGCCACCGACGATCCCGAATACCCCGAGGTGCGGGTCCCGGTCCTGGTGATCGGGCCGTCCCCAGCGAAGACGGCCCGGGCGCTCGAGGAAAATACCCGGAAACAGTAAATAGCCGCTCGAGCCACGCGCAGACGATCAACAGTCGCCCTCGGTTCTTTTGAGTGGTAAACTCGGTGAGAGCAGTTCCCATCCCGCCACGGGTCCTTCTCGACGAACCCACCTCCTTTCACTCCACCGCATCCCATGCTTCACATCGAAGGCAACGCACGACTGGGCTCTTGTGACGGGATTTCGCGTCGACGGATCCTCGAGGTGGGATCGCTGGCAACAATGGGCCTGGGCCTGCCGGGGCTGCTGGCTCGCCAGGCCGCCGCGGCAACCGAAGGAACCTTTGGCCGTGCAAAACGAGTGATCCTGCTGTTCATGTGGGGCGGTCCAGCTCACCAGGACACCTGGGATCTCAAGCCCGACGGGCCGGTTGCCACGAGGGGTGAGTTCCGGCCGATCGGAACCAGTGTTCCGGGACTGCACATCACCGAGCACCTGCCGCTGGTTTCTCGTCACGCCGACAAGCTCGCGATCATCCGCTCCGTCGCACAGGAAGACAACAACCACTCGACCGGTGCCCACGCCGGGCTGACCGGCCGCAAGCACGAGTTGAAGCAGGAGTCGTTCAACGCCCGCCGCAGCGACTTTCCTCACTTCGGCTCGGTGCTCAGCTACCTTCGACCAAACCACGACGGGCTGCCCACGTTCGTCTCGCTTCCGGAAGTCATCCACACGACCAACGGCGCGATCACGCCGGGCCAGGGCGGTGGCTTGCTGGGACGGCGATACGATCCTTTCCAGATCACCGAGCACCCGGACCGGCCGGACTTTTCGATCCGGAGCCTGAAACTGCCCGAGGGCGTTGGGCTGGGCCGGATGGCCGGCCGACGGGCCCTGCTCGACCAGGTTGACCAGGTCGCGCGACTGAGCGAACGGGCACACGGGGTCCGCTCGCTCGACCAGTTCTACCAGCGGGCTCTCGACATGGTGCTCTCACCCAGTGCCCGCGACGCCTTTGATCTCGGCCAGGTCCCCGACGAACAACGCTGGCGTTACGGCTACCATGCATTCGGTCAGGGTGTGCTGATGGCCCGTCGCCTGGCCGAGGCCGGCGTGAAGCTGATCACCGTCTACTGGCACCGCGAACGCAAGACGATCGATTCGAGTTGGGACACGCACCTGCTGAACTTCACCGAGTTGAAACACCGGTTGCTGCCTTCCGTCGATCGTCCGATCGCCGCCCTGCTGGCCGATCTCGAGGCGTCGGGGATGCTCGACGAAACCCTGGTGATCTGGAACAGCGAGTTCGGTCGGACACCGCGAATCAACAAGAATGCCGGACGCGACCACTGGGGGCCGTGCAACAGCGTGGTGATGGCCGGTGGCGGTGTGCCGGGCGGACAGGTCTTCGGTGCCACCGATGAGCAGTCGGCCTACCCGATCGCCGAGCGCGTCACACAGGACGACATCGCCGCAACGATCTATCACCTGCTGGGTTTCCAGGCCACGACTCGCGTTTACGACCGGATCAAGCGACCGTCGGCAATCGCCCTGGGAGAACCGATCCACAAGTTACTTGGCGGGCATTGCCCGGTCGATCCAGCCCCGGACCCACCGGCGATCACCGTCGAGCGTGCGGGACCATTCGAACGGATGCTCAGGGAAAACAGCAACCGCTTTCTCAGTGTCGAGCTGGGAAACTCCGACAGCGAATCCGACTGGACGCTGACCGGCCTGTTGCCCGCGGTCGGCCAGGGACTCGCACGAACACGTTTGCTGGGGAGCAAGCCGGCCACGCTGACTTACCGGGGGATCTTCTGGAACCACTTCGACTACACCAACCTGCTTCTTCGCCTCGCACGACCAGCCAGCCTCCAGGGTGTCTCCGTCTCATTGTCCGGTCGCAAGTTGCCGATCCCCGAAACGCTCTCGGCAGCCGACCCCGCGCGGGTATGGCAGATCCCGATTCCCACCGGAATCGTCCCGGCGATCCCTACCGGCCGCAACAAGCTGACCCTGACGATGGCCGGTTCCGATTGGCCCCTGGCCGCTGTCGCCTTGACCGGTGATCCGGTTCGCGAAGCGACGCTGCAACGATTCGGCGTCGCCTGACCAACTGGCACCGGTCAATTGCGTTCCGGCATCCGAGTCCCGAGAATCGGCGGTTTGCCGGATGCCACGCGAGACACGCTCATGAACGCCTTCCGCCGCGACAACAGTCAGGCCCATTTTCTTCGCGCCAAGAAGTCGATCCCCGGCGGAGTCAACAGCCCGGCCCGGGCGTTCGGGGCGGTCGGCGGCGACCCGCTGATCATCGACCGTGGCGAGGGTTCGATCCTGTTCGACCTCGATGACAACCGGTTGATCGACTACGTCAGCAGCTGGGGACCTCACATTCTCGGTCATCGCCACCCGGACGTGATGACCGCTGTCGAGGCGGCGTTGGCGAAGGGAACAAGTTTCGGGGCGCCAACCGAGTTGGAGACCGAGTTGGCCGAGGCGGTGATCGCTGCGGTGCCGTCAGTCGAAAAGGTACGGATGGTCAACTCGGGAACCGAGGCGACGATGAGTGCCATCCGGCTGGCACGCGGCCACACCGGTCGTGACAAGGTGATCAAGTTCGCCGGCTGCTACCACGGTCACGTTGACAGCCTGCTGGTCCAGGCCGGTTCGGGAGCCCTGACCCACGGCATGCCCTCCAGCCCCGGAGTCCCCGCTGGATGTGCCTCCGACACGATCGCCCTGCCCTTCAACGATGCCGCCACGCTCTCGGACACGATGGACCAGATCGGAGACCAGGTGGCCTGCGTGATCCTCGAGCCGGTCGTCGGCAACATGGGTGTCGTTGCTCCGATCGAGGGATTCCTCGAAACGTGCCGGGAAGTCTGTTCGGCACACGGAACGTTGTTGATCTTCGACGAGGTGATGACCGGATTCCGCCTGGCCTACGGCGGAGCCCAGTCATTGTTCGGTGTGATCCCCGACATGACGACACTGGGCAAGATCGTCGGTGGCGGCATGCCGGTGGGTGCCTACGGCGGCCGCGCCGAGATCATGGACTCGATCTCCCCCGACGGTCCCGTCTACCAGGCGGGGACACTTTCGGGAAACCCACTGGCGATGGCCTGCGGCCTGGCCACGCTGAAGATCCTCCGGGAGACCGATCCCTACCCGGAACTCGCAGAACGGACCTCGCGACTTGTCGCCGGACTCGACCAGGCCGCCACCGAGGCGGGCCTGGACCACGTGGTGGCCCGGGGCGGCAGCATGTTCACGCTGTTCTTCAATCCCGAGACCGTGACCAGTTACGACGTGTCGGCGAAGAACGACACCGAGCGTTTCGGTGCCTATTTCCGCGGGATGCTCGAGCAGGGCATCTACCTGCCGTGCAGCCAGTTCGAGGCCAACTTTGTCTCGACCGCCCATTCCGATCAGGACATCAACGAGACCCTCGCCGCCGCTCGGAGCGTCCTGGCCGGCATTGCCGGATAGGCAAGAGCGCCAGTCCGGGAAACCACTCCACCGCCTAGCGGCCCACCGCGTCCAGGAACGCCCGCGACTGTTTCATCACGTAGGTTTCGGCACCGGCGTAACCAATGGCCCGGTACCCCTGCGCGACGGCCCAGGCGGCCTCCTCGGCAGACCGTGCCGGGAACCCGGCGGCCACGTTGTGCTCCAGGCAGGCGGCAAGGATACGGTCGGCAGCTGCCTTCACCTCGGGATGATCCCGTTCCCCGGGATGCCCATAGGCCATCGCCAGGTCACCGGTTCCAACCCACAGGACATCCAGCAAACCTGCAGCGGCGATCGACTCGATGTTCTCCACTCCCTCGATATCCTCGACCAGTGCCAACAGGGCCACCGTGTCGTTGATGTCGCGGAAGTAGTCGGCAGACGCCACGCGGCCCCACTTCATCCCACGAGCCGGTCCGAAGCCGCGATTGCCTTCCGGGGAATACAAGGCGGCGGTTCGCAGCGCCTGGGCATCCTCGACGGTGCGACAGTGAGGAATCAGTACGCCCTGGACCCCGAGATCCAGGGCATGCATCACGGCCTCGGCGTCGTTGTTTCTCAAGACTCGCACGATCGGAACGGTTTCCCCCGCGAAACATCCCTGGACCAGGCGATCGATCGACGACGGATCCATCGCACCGTGCTCCCCGTCGAGCAGAACAAAATCGAACCCCGCATGACCGAGAATCTCGCACAGGCCTGGGTCGGTCAGTCGAACCGAACTCGAGAAGATCGTTCCACCGGCGTCGAGCGTCTCCTTGACAGGGTTGGGTCGCACGCTGGTCATCGGTCAGCTCCAATTCCGGGAAACGGCGGGCGACAACGGGAATCCCGTACCCACCTGAGAGTGCCCGGGGATCCTAACGATCCGCGGCCCCCCGATTCAATGCCCGCCTCAGTCTTTGCCGGCAATCGGGGGCGCCAACCAGGAACCGACCTCCAGTACCCGCCGAAGAGTATCGGACAGTTCGCCTGCCACATCAGCCGTTTCGGGCACGGCGGTTACCTGTTGTAACTTTCCCGCCAGCAGTTCGTCGAGCACGTGGCCGAGTTGCCGTCGCATCGTCTCGCGAAAAGAAGCCAGTTCCGACTCGGAGAGATCGTGACGAAGCAGCGTCAGGCGATCATCCGACGAACGATCACGCTGCAGCCGCGCCAGGGTCACACCCTGGGTACGATACAGCAGGCCATCGACAAAACCTCGCCGCAGCTGACCAACGGAATTGAACTGGTAGACCGGATCTTCGCCCAGGAACAACGACAGGCTGCCGTCGGAGCGGAATCCGGCCACCAGCGGACCGTTTTCGGGATCAAACGACTCTCCGGCCAGTTCGGCTCGCCGCACCAGTGCCGTGGCTTCGCCCAGCAGGTCCTCGCGACGACTTTCACTGCGGGCCATCACGACGCCGCGACTTGTCGCATGGCGTCGGTGACGGGAATCGTGGCCCGTTGCTGATCATCAGCAGCCCGGCCCGGTCGCTCGACGCCTCCCAGATCGGCCAATCCGGCCATCAACACGTCGGTCACTTCCGACAACAGTTCCCGGCTGCTGCGTTGTCCGTAGAACATCGACAGATCGATCGGGTCCCCGTAGGAAACACGAACGTGGCTTCGCAAGAGAAACGGGCCGACCATGTCGGCCCCACCAGGCACACCACGCAGGAAGACCGGGTAGACCGGCAGGCGGGCTTTCAGCGCCAGCCAAGCGACGCCCCCACTGCCCTCCATCAGTCCCTCGCCGCTGAGGTTGATCCCACCCTCGGGGAAAACACCCACCAGGTGTCCCCGCTGCAACAGCCTCAAGGCCTTCCTCAACGGCGCGGTGTCCCTGCCATTGCGATCGACGGGAATCGCCCGCATCGACTGAAAGATCCAGCGGAACCCGGGAAGATCGTAATACTCGCGTGCCATCAGGAAACTGATCGTGCGGATGTTCCGCCGACCGGCGCCGAGATGATGGTTCATCCACAACTGCATTGGGTCGGTGGCGCTGCTGTGGTTGGCGATGATCAGTGCCGGGCCATCACTGGGAAACGGGCAGCGACAATTCGATCGCCAGCGCCACATCCAGCCGGTGAACAGGCGTTGGACACAGTAAAGCGACCAGGCCAGCCAATCGACCTCGTACCGCTTCACCCGCCAGGCAACGACGCCGACGGCCGCCAGCAGGTAGCTGGCGAGTACCACAATCGCGATGGGCTCGGTCATCGGGCGTGAGATTCTCAGACAAGTCGTTTCACTCGAAGACAGCAAGACTAGCGTTCCCCGTGCATTCCTCCAAGAGAAATCGGCAAACCGTTTGAATCCACGTCGAATTCTGCCTCATAATCGGTACTCCCTGCTCGCCTGGATTTCGGGTACATCATGAAAATTGCCATTCTCCACGGACCACGTGACCTGAAGATCGAAGAGCAGCCGCTGGAGACCGACAATCTGGCACCTCACCAGATCTGGATCCAGACCCGAATCAGCGCCCTGAAGATCGGCACCGATCGTGGGAACTTCGAGGGGGCCGAGCAGGTGCCCGGTGCCCCGGACTTTCCTCGCTGGGTCGGTGACAGCAACCTGGGCGTCGTTCGCGGTGTGGGGTCTCTGGTCACCGAATTTTCGGTTGGCGACCGGGTGGTTTCAAATCTTCCCCATCAATCCGACCTGGTCATCGACGACGACGGGCCGGTGGTCCGCGTCCCCGACGGCGCCGACGACGAAGACGCTGTCTACGCGTGGCTCTCGGCACTCTCGGCGCTGTGTTACCGCAGAGCCAACTTCCAGCCCGGGGAAAACGTCGCCATCGTCGGCCTGGGTGTCCTGGGGCTGGGCGCGGTCGCCCTGGGCCCACTCTTCGGTGCTCGCACGATCGGCATCGCCAACAGCCCGGTCCGGCTCGAGATGGCCGAGAACATCGGGGCACACGCCGGGTTTCTTTCCGACGATCCCGATCTCCAGTCAAGAATCGATCAGTTCACCAGAGGCGACGGTGTTGACCTGGTGATTCTGACGGCCAACCCCTGGCCGGCTCACCGGACCGCCCTGGAGATCGTCCGTCCCGGTGGTCGTGTTGCCATCGTCGCACTCTCCGGTCGGGGCGAAGCCTCGCTCGATTTCAATCCGTTGGCGATGGAACTTTTCTACAGCAAGGGCATCTCACTGATCGCCGTCTCGCACCGTGCCGGCAGCATGTTTCCAGCCGACGGCCGCGATCGTTTCGACCGCAAGACGGCGGTCCGTTACGTGCTGGACCTGATGGCCGACGGAACACTCAAACCCGGCTCATTGATCACTCACCGGATGCACTACACCGAAATGGGCACGGCATACGAGATGATTGACCGTCGCGAAAAATCGATGCTCGGCGTGATCTTCGAGTGGAACGAACTGGATTGACGATCAAGCCTCGGCCAACTCGTCTCGAACCGCCGTGAACTGTTCGATCGCAAACTCCACGTCCTCGGTCGTGTGCGCGGCCGACAACTGCACGCGGATACGAGCCTCACCCTGGGGAACCACCGGAAAACTGAACCCGATCACGTAGATTCCCCGACCGAGCAAACGGGCGGCCATTGTCTGGGCCAACGTCGCGTCACCAAGCATGATCGGAACGATTGGATGTTCGCCGGGAGGAATCACGAACCCCTGTTCTTCCATCCCGCTGCGAAACAGGGCCGCGTTACGGCCGAGACGATCTAGCAGACTGGTCGATTCCGACAGCAAGTCCAGTGCCTTGAGTGCGGCGGCCACGATCATCGGAGGCACCGAGTTGGAGAACAGGTACGGCCGAGATCGCTGCCTGAGCATCTCGATGATCTCGGCACGCCCGCTGGTGTAACCACCGCTGGCTCCCCCCAGGGCCTTGCCCAGCGTCCCGGTGACGATGTCGACACGGCCCAGGCAATCGCGATATTCGATCGCTCCACGGCCACCGGCACCGATCACTCCGACCGCATGCGAGTCATCAACCATGACCAGGGCATCGTATCGGTCGGCCAGGTCACAAATCGACTGGAGGTCGGCGATGTAACCGTCCATCGAAAAGACGCCGTCGGTGGCAATCAGCCGGTGACGGGCAGCGGAAGCTTCCTGCAGCTTCGCCTCGAGGTCGGCCATGTCGTTGTTGGCGAAAACAAACCGCTGGGCCTTACACAGCCGGACGCCGTCGATGATGCTGGCGTGGTTCAGCGAGTCGCTGATCACCGCGTCCTCGGCACCCAACAGCGTCTCGAACAGGCCTCCGTTGGCGTCGAAACACGACGTGTAGAGAATCGTGTCGTCGGTGTGCAGAAAGCGGCTGAGTCGTTCTTCGAGTTGCTTGTGGATTTCCTGGGTGCCGCAGATGAAGCGAACGCTCGAGAGTCCGAAACCCCAGGTGGCCAGTGCCTCCTGCGCGGCCGCGACAACCTCGGGATGATCCGACAATCCCAGGTAGTTGTTGGCACAGAAGTTCAAAACCTCGCCGTCTCCCACGCGGATCCGGGCTCGCTGTGGCGATGCCAGGACTCGCTCGGACTTGTACAACCCCTTCTCCCGAATCCCGGCAATCTCGCCGGAGAGATGCTCCCTGATCGTGTGTGCCATTTCTCTCTCCGGTTTCACTTCGCCATCAGAGCGCGACTATCCCGCATCCGACCAGTCAAGCACCACCTTGCCGCACTGGCCGGACTTCATCGCATCAAACCCCTGGTCGAAGTCCTTCCAGTTCAGCCGATGTGTGATCACAGCACCGATGTCCAGTCCACTTTGCAGCATCACGGTCATGTGATACCAGGTCTCGTACATCTCGCGTCCGTAGATCCCCTTGATCGTCAGCATGTTGAAGACGACCGTGTTCCAGTCGATTGCCATCTGCTCGGCGGGAATGCCGAGCATGGCGATTCGACCGCCGTGACACATGTTGGCGATCATGTCCTCGAGCGCCGCCGGGTGGCCGGACATTTCGAGTCCGACATCGAAGCCTTCCTTCATTCCCAGGGCCGCCTGTGCTTCGGCAATCGACTCGCTGCGAACATCCACGATTCGTGTCGCGCCCAGCTCACGAGCAAGTTCGAGCCGAAAGGGGTTCACATCGGTGACGACAACGAAGCGGGCCCCGGCATGTCGAACCACCGCCGCGGCCATGATTCCGATTGGTCCGGCACCGGTGATCAACACGTCTTCGCCGAGCACGGGGAATGACAGCGCCGTGTGGACAGCGTTGCCGAAGGGATCGAAAATCGCCTGGATGTCCCGGTCGATCGACTGGTCGTGGTACCAGACATTCGTCTTGGGCAAGGCGATGAACTCGGCAAATGCTCCCGGACGATTCACGCCGATGCCCTGCGTGTCCTTGCAGAGGTGCCGCCGGCCGGCCAGGCAATTGCGACAGTGGCCACAAACGACATGTCCTTCGCCGCTGACAATGTCCCCAGGCTGGAAGTCCTTGACGTTTTCACCCACCTCGACAATCGATCCGACAAACTCGTGGCCGATCACCAGTGGTACCGGAATGGTCTTCTGCGCCCAGTGGTCCCACTCGTGGATGTGCAGATCGGTCCCACAGATCCCCGTCCGTTCAATCCGGATCAGGACATCGTCTATCCCGTAGCCGGGGACGGGCACCTCCTCGAGCCAGACACCCGGTTCGGGACGTGCCTTGACCAACGCCTTCATCGTTCTCATCGCCGCCGTCCTGCCGCACCTGATTGTCTCGAGGGCCGACTATACAACAGCCGTCGGCGAAAAGGGACCGGGCAACAGCCGTCGCCCGGCTACCGTTCGACCGCCAGGCCGGGCACCTCCGATTGCAGGTCGCCGGCACCACGGGCCGTCGTCGCGGTGAACGTCAACACGAGCCGTTTCAACCGGCGGCATCCCCGCAGCCGAACCAGCCCGGCATCGGTGATCGAGGTCGTGCTCAGCGACAACACCTGCAGCCGGGACAATTTCGACAGCGAGGAGGTTCCCCGGTCACCAACGCGGGTAGCGGCCAGGCCCAGCCGCTGTAGCCGCGAGAGTCCTTCCAACCGCGACATGCCGGCATCTCCAACGCGGGTGTTGTCCAACCCCAGTTTCTCCAGTGACGTCATCGCCGACAGCGAATCCATGCCGGCATCGGTCACGCCTGTGCCGGCCAGTTCCAGTTCCCGCAATCCCTTCAGGCCGACCAGGGCCACCAGGCCCGTGTCACCAATCCCGGTGCCGCAAAGTCTCAGTGTCTCGAGACCGACCAGTGGTTTCAGCAATGCCAGTCCCCGGTCACTGACCCGGGACCGATCCAGGTTCAGGACACGAAGCGAGGTCAACCGGCCAACGTGTTCAAGCGTCGAATCGGTGACCTGCGGCCCATCGAGCGCGAGCATCCGCAGCCGGACGAACCCCTTCAACCCGCGGCCACGAACACGTGTGAATCCCACGCTCAGGGAGCTGAGTCTGGAAAGACCGGACAGGCTGGCCAGGCCGGCATCGCTGACCCGCGTCCGCCCAATATCCAGCGATTCCAGCGATCCCAGCTTTCCGAGGTGCTTCAGGCCGGCGTTGGTGATCCGCGAAGACGAGAGGTCCAGGCTGACCACGCCTGCCATCGCGACCAGTTGGAGCAGATCCTCGTCGGTTACCCGCGATCCTCCCAGGGCCAGGCGGAACGTCGGCCGATCATCCCCATGCGGCAACTCGATCACCCGCCCACCTCGTTTTGCGACGAGGTCACGCAATGCCGCGTCGTCGGCATGCAGGCTGTTGCTGCAGAACAACCCGGACAGGGCAAGCAGCACCAGGGGAATCCGAACGACGGCAATCATGAACCGGCCCCCGCAGCAACCGGGCCGCCAACAGCCCGCAGATTTGCCCTGGCGTCCTCGTATTTCGGGTCAAGTTCGACGGCCAGTTGGAAGTGTCTGCGGGCACTTTGTCGCCGGCCCTGTTTCAGCAGTGCCGTGCCCAGGAGATTGTGAGCCGGAGGGAAACGGGGGTTGATCCGCACCGCCTCGCGAAAGTACTTGACCGCCTCGAGATTCCGCTGTTCCTGCAGGCAGATTGACCCCAGGTTCATGTGTGCCTGCAGTTGGTCGGGGTCAAGCGAGAGAGTTTCCTGGTAGGTTTTCTCGGCCGAGCGAACGTCGCCCCGGCGAAGTTGGACGTTCCCCAGATTCGTCGTGGCTTTCGCGTCCAGGGGATCAAGGCGACGAGCCAGCACGTAGGCCCTCTCGGCCCGATTCAGCTTTTCCCGACCGTCCCAGGCATTGCCCAGGTCAACCAGCACGCCGGCGGCCCTGTGTTTCAGATTGAACGGGTTGCCGTTGCGTTCGGCGAGGTCCGCTGCAAGCAGCGCGAACGACCGCGCATCGTCAAGGTGGCCGCGACGCACCAGCCGATCGGCCAACCGGATCGCGACACCAGCAAGTCCGTGAGGCCTCAGGAACCAGCGACCGGGATAGGCGAGCGCCGGATCCTTGACCCGACCGGGAATTTTCCCGGAGACAACTCCCTTGCCGGCCCCAGCGGCTGTGATCACGGCAACATCGGCCAGCAGCGTATCAACCGAGACCGGCCCCTTGTAGATCACGGCCAGCCGGCCCGAGGCATCCAGCAGGAAACTCGCCGGAACCGGCAGGGTGTACTTGTCGTCGAGCCGGGTACGAACGGTCAGCACGACGTCGTGGACAACATCCAGCCGATCAACCGCAGCCGAGGTCGCCCGCCCCGAGCCGAAGCCGATCTCGTGCTTCTCGAGGAACGACCTGATCAGCCCGGCCCCGGCCGGCTCTCCATCGGCCAGACCGTCCACCGACAGTGCCAGGATGTCGAGTCCCGCTCGATCGATCTCGGCCTTCCGCTCGGTGAAACCATGCAGTTCCGCAACACAGGGCAGGCACCAGGTCGCCCACAGGTTCAGCAGGACCGGCCTGCCGGACCGCCGAACCACCTGCAACCTGTTTTCGTCATCGAGAAACTCGAGCCGTGGAAGCGGCAGGCGTTCCAGGAGGGGAATCCGGGCCTTGCCCGTCGACGGAACCGCAGGGAGGCCCCCGTCGGGCAAGGTCACCTGTCGTTTGGCCTGCCCGGTGGCCTCTCCGGAGCCTTCAACCACAAGATACCGCCCGCCCGGTTCCAGGCCGTCGATCGTCTCGGTGGCTCCCCCCGGCCAGTGAACCACCAGCCGACAGCTCCGGCGACTCGCACCCACGCCGAAGTGCACCCACTTGCTCGACTGGGCCAGGTAACCGCTGCCAGCCTGGAGCGAACGAGTCAGCGGCGGCGACGTCTCGCCAACGGTCGAGAGAACCAGCCGGGCACCGATGGCATCGCGATTTCCCCGGGTCGCCTGCAGGCGAACGGCCAAGCCCTGCTGGCCGGTTGAACCGTTGTTCCTGAGAAACCGCAGCCGCGGGGCCGTGCGATTGGTGATCCAGAGATCGAGGTCGCCGTCATGGTCCCAGTCGACCACGGCCACGGCACGGGCGTCGTCCGGAAAATCAACACCGCTGGCGTACGACACGTCGGCAAAAGCCCGGTCGCCGCCGATGTTCAGGTAACAGCAATTCCGCTCTCGGCCGCTCCAGGACCCCCCGGTCTCGATCAGGTCGGTCATCCTCGACCAACCGTCACCGTAGCGAGGATCCGGCGGTCCCTGGTTGACCGCCGTGGGCGAGCGCGACACGACCTGTCGCCAGAAGAAACTTCACAAGTCGTTGGTGTCAGAACCGGTGACGTAGCCGTTGGCAACCAGCAGGTCGGGGCGACCGTCGTTGTTGATGTCCAGGAACGGTGATCCCCAGGCCCAACGCCCCATCGTCACGTCGCGAACCACGCTGACATCCCGGAATGAGCCGTCGCCGACGTTCTCGAACAGCGTGTTGCCGCGGGCATGCCGCTGGAACTGGCCGCGAATCTCCTCGGACGCCCCTGCCTGGAACCGTCGCTGGAAGGCAATTCGTTCTCCGGCGGAACTGAACATGTTGCCGACATACAGGTCAGGACGACCGTCGCCGTTGAAATCGCACCAGCTGACACTCATTCCTGCCGCGATGTCCTCGACGCCGGCCGTGGCCGCCACATCAGTGAACCGGCCCCCGTCGTTGCGATACAGGCAATTGCGACCGTAATCGTTGGCGACGTAGAGATCCGGATCCCCATCCATGTCGTAGTCGGCCCAGCCAGCCGCGAAACTCCAGCGCCGGTTGTTCACTCCAAGTCCCACCGCGTCGGTGACGTCACGGAATCGCCAGTCCCCGTCGTTCCGCAACAGACGATTGGAACCTCCGTTGTTGGCGTCGTGATAGGGATAGGGAATCGCCTCGGGTGTCCCGACCGGGGAATCGCCGGCCAGGAATCCCTTGCCGTAACCGGTGATGTACAGGTCGAGATCTCCATCACCGTCATAGTCGGCGGCAGCCAGCGAATAGGAATCACCGGTCGAGAAGACCGTCTCCCGTTCGATGAAACGGCCACCCCCTTCATTGGACATCAAGACCAGGTTCACGTTCAGCACGCAGGCGAGGTCCTGGTCGCCGTCGTTGTCGAAATCGAGCAGCAGGGCGCCGCGAGAACGATCGAGCCAATCGACACCAGCCTCCCGTGCCCGGTCACGAACCGTGCCATCGGTCTGCTGGATCAGCAGACGGTTCGGCAGGCCTCCGGGCTGGCAGAGATACAGGTCGTCGAGGCCGTCGCCGTTGACATCGCCGATCGCCAGGCCCTGGTGACCATGCAATGACACCCCGAGTTCGGCCTGGAGTCGCCCGCGCCAGTGGTCGATGCTCCGGGACAGCTGCCCGGCGACCTCGGTCGCCGGTCGCAGCACCCCGGCCGTGGCGTCGATAAACAGCCGGCCCCCGGCCACCGTGCCGGTCACCTCCTCCAGCAAGCGGCGACGCAGTTCGACCAACCGCGGTGGCGCCTTCGCCCGCAGTTCCCACACGCATCGCCAACGGGCTCGCTGCTGAACGAAACTGTCGCCCTGGCGAGCTCCCGATTCCATCAGGACCAGGGTTGTCGCCCGGTCCCCGTCGAGATCGACGGAGGTGATCTTGAAGTGCAGTTGAATGTCCGACCAGCCTTCCCAGTCGGACATCAACTCCCCCAGCGATCCGAGCAGGCCTGCGACACCGTGACGGTCGTCCGGGGATCCGTCGGTCCCCTCGATGCTCTCGGACCGATGACGACGAATCACCAGGTCCCCCGTGTTGTAGACGGTGGGCAGTGTCTGCGGCCTCAGCCGGTCCCCGCGGAACGTCGCCGCCGCCACCTTGTCGACAACCGCCGGATCAAATCGACCGTCGGCTTCGAGGTCCTCGGCCAGCAACTGCAACTGGCGCCGGGCGGCCAGGTTGAACTCCTCGGTTTGCCATCTCGCTTCGGTTTCCCCCGGAGACGAGGCGAGGGCCGGGGATTGTGCCCCCTTCCGGCCGCTGGTATCTGTCGTCGATGAAGAAGGATCTCGGTCGATGCAACTCCAGGCAAACAGCCCAATCCCCAGGACCGCTCCCAGGACCGCAATCGCCTGTCCCTTCTTTCTGACATCCATCGGCGACTGGTCGCTCATCTGCTGCCTATCGTGGCAAGAGGATCCAAGAAACGGCGAAACAAACTCCTACGCGATTATCACACACGCTTTCCGGAACGGTAAAGCGGTGATGGCTTCTCAAACGTTCTTGCTGGCCGGTTTTTCTGCCACTGATTAGACTCGTCGTCATCATCATAACCGGATGCCCCTGTTGAGGTTTTCGATGAACGATCCGGCCTGCTTACATTCACCTGCTCCGACACGACTCGCGATGGCCCTCGTGCTGGTCCTGGCCGCCACGCCCGGCCCCGCGGCCGAGAAGACCGCGCCGGCCGCAATGTCACCACATCCAACGATTCCCGCCTTCGCCCGCTTCTTCGACAATGACAAGGCCGACACCATCCGTGGCGGCCGCCTGTTGATGACCGAATTGAACTGCACGAGTTGCCACACTGAAACGGCCAGGCCGACCAGCGTGAAAACCAGGCAGGCCCCGCTGCTGGACCAGATTGGTTCGCGAGTCCAGCCCGAGTGGATGATCCGGTTCCTGGCCAACCCTCACCAGACCAAGCCGGGAACGACGATGCCCGACCTGTTTCCAGGCCTCGACCCGAAATCCGAGTCCGCCCAGGTCGAGGCACTCGTCAACTTTCTCGCTTCGACCGGATCGGTTCGTGCCACCGTCCCGCAACCGGCCGAGGTCGTCCGGGGAAACCGGTTGTTCCACGCAATCGGCTGCGTGGCCTGTCACCAGTCTCGACAGGATCCGAAGGCAGCGACACTGCCGACATCGGTCCCCCTGGGCCAGGTCCAGGACAAGTACACGCTGGCCAGCCTGGCCGGATTCCTGAAAAATCCCCTGGCCGTACGACCGGGTGGTCGGATGCCCAGCCTCAATCTCAACGACCGGGAAGCGCGTGACCTGGCGGGCTACTTTTTCCAGGATTTCCAGTTGCCGCCGAACCTGGCGTTTGCCTACTACGAAGGTCGTTGGTCGGAAATCCCCGATTTCAGCAAGCTCAAGCCCAGGTCCACCGGGAAAACTTCTGGATTCCAACTCGGCATCGCCGGGCGGAAAGACTACTTCGGTCTCAGATTCACCGGGTTCCTGCAGGTGCCGCGGGACGGTCGTTACACGTTCTTCCTGGGCTCCGACGACGGCAGCCGATTGCAGATCGACGGCAAGACGGTCGTCGAGGTCAACGGCATCCACGCGTACGTCGAACGCAATAAGAGCGTCGAACTTTCCGCGGGCCCTCACCCCCTGCTGGTGGATTTCTTCGAGGCCAACGGTGGTGAGGTCCTAAAAGTCGAATTCCAGGGACCGGGAATCTCGCGACGCCCGCTTTCGAACAACGCAACACCGGTCGCCAAACCGAAACCCCCGAAACCAAAGCCCGGCAGGAAGGCCCTGGTCCTGGATCCCTCCCAGATCGAACAGGGTCGCGTCCTGTTCACCAAGCTGGGCTGCGCCGCCTGCCACCAGGCCAAGCACAAGGGACAACCGTTGCGGCACACGGGACCACCGGCCCCGGCACTGGCCAAGCTCGACTCACGCCAGGGCTGCCTGTCGGCCGGCCCGGCCGCGTCACCGGCCAAGAACGTGCCTGACTTCCGGCTGTCGCAACGACAACGAAAGTCACTGGTCGCCACCCTGGCCGCGCCCCGGACAAGTCCGACGGCCAAGTCGAGAATCACCGAGACGATCCAGACGTTCAATTGCCTGGCCTGCCACGCACGGGAGAAACTCGGCGGCGTCGAACGGACCCGCAATCCGCTGTTCGTGACGACGATCAAGGAAATGGGTGACGAGGGCAGGATCCCGCCGCTGCTGGACGGGGTCGGGGACAAGCTCAACGACAACTGGCTGAAGCAGGTCCTGGACAACGGGGCCAACGACCGGCCCTACATGCTGACCCGCATGCCACGGTTTGGGACCGCCAATGTCGGCCACCTTGTCGCTGACCTGGCCAGCGTCGACCGCAAGCAAAAACCCGTCGCACTGACACTCGAGGAACGCGTCCACCGTGTCCGGTCGGCCGGACGTTTTCTCTCCGGTGGCAAGGCCCTGGCCTGTATCAAGTGTCACTACTTTGGTGGACACAAGGCCACCGGGATCCAGTCACTGGACCTTCTGACAATGACCCGCAGACTGAGAAAAGACTGGTTCATTCGCTACATGCTCGATCCCCAGGCCTACCGTCCCGGCACGCGAATGCCGGCGGCCTGGCCGCGAGGCCAGACGCTGTTGCCCGACGTGCTCGACGGAGTCCCCAAGCACCAGATTGCCGGTATCTGGGAATACCTCGTCGATGGAGGCAAGGCGGGCCTGCCCAGCGGGCTGATCCGTAATCCGATCGAGCTGGTGCCCGGAAAAGAGCCGATCATCTACCGTAACTTCATCACCGGGGTCAGCCCTCGTGGCATCGCGGTGGGATATCCGGAAAAAGCGAATCTGACATTCGACGCCGATCAACTGGCGTTGAGGCTGATCTGGCACAACGCCTTCATCGACGCTTCCAGGCACTGGAACGGCCGTGGCCAGGGCTTTCAACCCCCCCTGGGCGACCACCTGGTCACACTCCCCGGCGGCGTGCCGTTCGCCTCGCTCGAGTCGCCCGACGCCGCCTGGCCCACCCAGCCGGCCCGTGAACAGGGCTACCGTTTCCGTGGCTACCGTATCGACGGCAACCGCCGACCGATCTTCCGGTACCACTTCGGCGAGTTGACAGTCGAGGACTTCCCCAAGCCGGTCCCGACGAGCGGCGACGCCGAGCTGGTCCGAACGCTGACGCTGGCACCGCGGCGGTCCGGCAAGCCGGCGGCAAACCCGATCAGGCCAAACTGGTACCGTGCCGCCGTCGACGCATCAATCCTGCCCGAAAAGGACGGCTCGTTCCTCGTCGGCAAGATCCTCAAGGTGACCATCACGCAAAACGGTGGCGAGACTCCGAAACTGAGACGGCAGGGCAAGACCAGCGAACTGCTCGTACCCATCCACTGGAACGGCGACCGGGCCGTCATCGTACAAAAGTACTCGTGGTGACCCGGCAAATTTCGCCTTCCAACCCCGGCGACGACAACCTCACGACCTCGCAAGACGGATCCAGAACACCATGACCACTCGCCATCAGTTGCAACTGCTGACGGTTTCGCTCCTGGTCCTCCTGGCCCTTTCGCCTGCAAACATCACGGCCCAGGACAAGCCGGTAACCGAGGCCGACTACTACAGGCTGACAACATTGCCGATCCCCCGGGGTGTTGCGTTGGAAGCCGGCGGACTCGAATTGCTGCCCAGCGGACAGCTGGCCGTTTCGAGCCGGAGGGGCGAGATCTACCTGGTCGACAACCCGTTCTCTGAACCGGCGTCGATGAAGTTCACCCGCTACGCCCACGGCCTGCACGAGGTCCTGGGCCTGTCCTGGAAAAACGGCTGGCTGTACGCGACGCAGCGGTGCGAGGTCACCCGGATGAAGGACGTCGACGGCGACGGACGCGCCGACATTCTCGAAACCGTCAACGACGACTGGGGCATCACCGGGGACTACCACGAGTACGCCTTCGGATCGAAGTTCGACCCCCGCGGTGACCTGTGGGTCGTGCTCTGCCTGACCGGATCGTTCAACAGCAACACGAAATACCGCGGCTGGTGCCTGAGGATCAAGCCGGATGGAACCAGCGTGCCCACCTGCAGTGGTGTCCGCTCGCCCGGCGGTATCGGCATGAACCACCTCGGCGATATGTTCTATACCGACAACCAGGGCCCCTGGAACGGCACGTCGAAGCTACAACACCTGGTGCCGGGCAAGTTTGTCGGACATCCCGGCGGCAACCGCTGGTACGACATCACCAAGGCGCTGGGACCAAAGCCCAGGAATCCCGTCAGCGGAAGCCGGATGATGGTCGAGGCCGGGAAGATCCCCGAGTTGCTGCCACCGGCGGTCTACTTCCCCTACAAGAAGATGGGACAGTCGGCCAGCGGGATTGCCTGCGACACGACCGACGGCAAGTTCGGTGTCTTTGCCAACCAGTTGTTCGTCGGCGACCAGACCCACAGCACCGTCATGCGGGTGGACCTGGAGAAAGTCCAGGGGAACTACCAGGGCGCCTGCTTCCCGTTCCGGGCCGGATTTGGTTCGGGTTCGTTGGCACTGCAGTTGACCGGAAACGGGTCAATGTTCGTCGGCGGTACAAACCGCGGTTGGGGTTCCCGCGGAAACAAGCCCTACTCGCTGCAACGGCTCGACTGGACCGGAAAAGTGCCCTTCGAAATTCTCACGATGCGCGTCCGACCCAAGGGCTTCCGGCTGACATTCACACAGCCACTGGATCCCGACACCGCCTCGAAGATCGACTCCTACACACTGCAAACCTACACCTACATCTACCAAGCCGCCTATGGCAGCCCCGAAGTCGACCACACCAAACCAACCATCAAGCAAGCCAACGTGTCGGCCGATGGCCGCAGTGTCGAGTTAATGATCGACGGGCTGCAAATCGGCCACATCCACGAACTGCACCTGCCCGGCGTGCGTTCAGAGAAAAAACAGCCTCTCCTGCATCCGGCGGCGTATTACACGCTCAATTACCTTCCCTAAGTGCCCGCAATTCTTCCCTGGGCACGCCTTTGTCGCCCGGCCATCAACTTCCCACGATGAAACTTGTGCGCCTTTGGGTCACCCGTCACGGTAACATGGGGTAGATGGGTAGCTTCTATCCTTTTTTGTCGGATTTCGACGCACGAAGTCGACCGGTGATGGGGTAAGGAGGCATAACCGTCAAATCCGTTCAGGTCACACTGGGCGGGAGTCCGAATTAGGAGATATCCCGGTTTGTCGACTGTCCTGCCCGGCGGGCGGGCTTGGAGAGTTTCCCGGGCAGTCAGTTTCGTTGGGTTTGGTGAGCAGAGGTCTTTTCGTGATGGACATTTCTCGTTGGATTGCCCGGTTACGCCACGCGTTGATCCCTCGCCACCGTTCCGTGACAGCGATTCAGGGTGCGGTGGTGGCCGAGGTGCTTGAAGACCGCCTGATGCTTGCCGGAGCCGGGATTTCGGCCCAGCCGGATTTCCACCTCCAGGACGTCAACACCACGTCGGCGAGTTTCGACCAGGCGGTCTCGCCACGGGATTACCTCCAGGAAGTCTCGGCCTGGTATTTCGGACACGCGACCTGAGGGTACTGTCGAAGCCAGTTTGGCTTCCTGGACCAGATGCAGCAGGAGCTTGACAGTGAGCAACCTGAACTGAACATCAGCATTCTTGGTGTCAACGAGGCCGGCCACGAGTCAGGCAACTCGCTTGTGATCGACGGTCGCGACTTGCCGTGGCTGCAGGACATTGACGACAACACCGACAACGTCTCCGACACCTGGGAATCCTGGGACGTCACCTTCCGCGACGTGATCATCACCAGCCCCGACAACGAGGTGGTGGCCGTCTACAACCTGACCGCCAACGACCTGGCCAACGCCGACAATTTCGCGGCCCTGAAGAACCTGCTGATCGACGCGGCGGGAACCAGCAGTGCCCCGTCGCTGGAACTCGCCTCCCTTGACGACGTCACACTGGCGGCCGGATCACCCCAGCACATCGCCTTGAACGGACTCGACCCCGAGGGTGGTAACCTGTCGTTTTCGGTGCAGAGTTCCGACCCTTCGGTCACCGCCGAAGTCCTCAGCGGCAACCGCAGCCTGAGAATGGAAGTCGATGATTTCGGCGTGATGACTTTCGAGTTGTTCGAGAACCGGACACCGCGGGCGACACAGCGGATCATCGAGCTGGCCGAGAGCGGCTTCTACAACGACACGACGTTCCATCGCGTGATCAACAACTTCATGATCCAGGGCGGCGACCCCACCGGAACCGGTGCCGGCGGCTCGACCCTGGGTGACTTCGACGACCAGTTCGACGTCGACCTGCAGCACAACAGCCCCGGCTTGCTGTCGATGGCCAAGTCGACCGACGACACCAACGATTCCCAGTTCTTCATCACCGAGGTTCCGACGCGTCACCTCGATTTCAACCACTCGATCTTTGGCCTGCTGACCGAGGGCGAGGACGTCCGCGCGCAGATCAGTGATGTCGCTACCGACGGCAGCGACCGCCCGCTGACCACC
>PBSL01000044.1 GCA_002726205.1 Planctomycetaceae bacterium
CCATCCCGGGTTCGAATCCCGGCGGCGCCTCTCACGGAAGTCGCTTCGTAGCAGTGACTTCCGTGTTTTCGCTCGCGGACGGTAACGCCGGGAAATTGCGAGGTGTTACCTGAAGTGTTGCTCCAGGACACCGATCCGGTGGGTTGAACGCCGGGGCTGGGGTGGGGAGACTGGGAAACGTGTCCGAGCCCAGGGAGATGTGATGCGGTTTCTGTTGAGAGTGTTGTTGCTCGGGATTTGTGTGTGTTTTGCCGAGTCGTCGCGGTCAGAGGTCCGGATGGCTGCGAAGCAACTGGGGGAACCCGGGTCGCAGAGGAAGAAGGACCTGGCCGGTCCGGCAAATGCGAAAGCCGACAAGCCATCTGAGGAAACTGCCGCCGCTGATCCGGTTGACGCCAGGAGGCCGGCCGACGACCGGATCGAGTTCTTCGAGGCGCGTATTCGCCCGGTCCTGGTCGAGCATTGCTATGCGTGTCACAACTCGGCCAAGAACGCTGCGGGCTCGCTGGCTCTGGATCATCGCAGGGGGCTGCGTCAGGGAGGGGATGGCGGCAAGGTTGTTGTTCCCGGCAGGCCGGAGCAAAGCCGCCTGCTGGCGATTCTGCGACACGAAGTGCCGGGGCTGAAGATGCCCCGGGACGGGGCCAAGTTCGAAGCCAGTGTTGTCGCCGACTTCAAACGCTGGATCTCGATGGGCGCATCCGACCCCCGGGACATACCTCCATCGGCCGACGAACTGGCACGAGCCACGTCCTGGGAGGCGACGTTCGCGAAGCGGAGAGGGTGGTGGAGTTTTCAGCCGGTCGTGAAGCCCGCAACACCGGTGACGAGAAACGGCGAGTGGTCGGTTCATCCGGTCGACCGGTTTCTGCTGGCGGCCATGAACTCGCAAGGTCTGTCACCAGCCGCTGTTGCGGACAAGCGAACGCTGCTTCGTCGTGTTTCGTTCTTGCTCACCGGTCTGTCACCGACGCCGGCCGAAATTCGTGAGTTTCTCGCCGACGATTCAGACACCGCATTCGAAGCTGTCGTCGACCGGTTACTCGAATCTCCCCGGTTCGGTGAACGTTGGGCACGTCACTGGATGGACCTCGTTCGGTACTGCGAATCGCATGGCAGCCAGGGTGACCCCCAGTTGGCCAATGCGTATCGGTATCGCGATTACCTGATCCGGGCATTCAACAATGATGTGCCTTACGACCAGTTGGTTCGCGAGCACATTGCCGGAGATCTGTTGCCCGAACCCCGATGGAACACCGAGGAACAGTTCAACGAATCGGCCATCGGACCGGCGCACCTGAGGATGGTCGAACTGGGATTCGTGCCCGTCGACGCACTGGAAGATCAGGTCAAGGTTGTCGACAACCTGATTGACGTTTATTCGAAGACGTTTCTGGGACTCACGGCTTCGTGCGCACGGTGTCACAATCATAAGTTCGATCCGATCAGCCAGGACGATTTCTATGCGCTGTACGGCGTCTTCGTGAGTGGTCGTCCGGGGCAGGTTCTGATCGACTCGCCGAGCACACTCGACAGGCACCGCGCCGAATTGACAGCGTTGAAGCGGACGATTCGCGAAGGGCTTGGAACTGCGTGGCTTGAAGCGGCCACCGAAATGGGGGACCGGTTTCATTCTGAGGGTGGCCGTGCAGAGCGTGTGGCTGGTCTGCGGGACCGACTGAAGACACTCACGAAGACTATCGCGGCGATTGAAGATCCGGCGCGGGCGCGGGTACTGAATCGCAGGTCGAGTCAACCGAAACCCGGCCCCGAGAAAAGTCCGACTGACGACAACAAACCACCTGGAAAGCGTCGGGCTGCTGCCCGCCCTGTCCCATCCCGGGCCACGATCCTTCCGGCACCCTATGCGAGATGGAGCTTTGACGGCGATGCTCGGGACAGTGTTGGCAGCCATCACGGTCAGTTGTTGAACGGGGCCATTGTCCGTGATGGCCGACTGATCCTGGATGGCAGAACCTCCAGCATGCGGACCAGTCCGCTAGAGCAAGATATCCGTGAGAAGACGCTGGAAGCCTGGGTTTCCCTGGCTCGCTTCGAGCAGCGGGGGATCGGCGTGATAGGCCTGGATACTCCGGGTGACCAGTTCTTCGATTCGATTGTCTTTGGAGAGATCAAGCCCAGGCACTGGATGGCTGGCAGTGACTTCTTTCGCCGCACTCAAGAACCCGGTGGCCCCGAAGAAACCACTCCGCCAGACAAGTTGATTCACATGGTGATCGTCTATGCGAGGGACAATTCGGTCACGCTTTACCGGAACGGTCGGCTCTATGGGAAGTCCTACACCCGGGGAAAGCTGCAACTGTTCGAGAAGGGCAAGTCGCGGTTTCTGTTCGGACAACGGCTGTCCGGAGTGAACCCGCCACTTGCGGGGGAAATTGAGGAGGCGCGGGCTTACACGCAGGCATTGACCGCTGTGGAGGTGGCCACATCATTTGAGATCGGTCCGAAGGGCGTTTCGACGGAAGAACTGATGGCAGTTCTCGATCCCGCGCAGCGACGGGAACTCACCTCGCTGCACGAATCTCGCCGGCGGATGCGAGCGGAGTTGGAGAAGCTTGATCCGGCGGCTGGAGGAAAGACGGATCCGTGGGCCAAGGCCTTTGAGGACGCCCGGACCAACAAGGAGAACCCCCTGCACATGTGGGTGCGATCCTTCGTGGGTGGCGTTCCTGTTGGCGGCACGGAACTGCAGAAGCAATGGCGGAAACAGGCCGGACACTGGGAACAGGAACTCAAGACGCGACGTGAGTCGAACGACTCAAAGTTCACAAAGGCGTGGGACCTGAAGCGTGGCGACAGCGACGAGTGGTTTGGCTACGGCACCGGGTTTCCGGGCAGGCGGGTTCGGTCAACGGCACACGGAGAATTCCTGGTCGAGCCGGAGGGCGATACTGTCGTCAAAGGCATTCACACGGCCGGAGTGTTTTCCAGCGGTCTCAGTACGCGGCACACCGGAGTATTAATGTCGCCCCGTTTTGTGATCAACTCGAATTCCATCAGCGTTCGAGCACTCGGTTCGAACGCGCGTGTCAGGCTGGTGATCGAGAATTATCCGCTCGGAAACGGCGGCATTTATCCGGCCCGCCCACTCGATCGAGATCAGTTCGGCTGGCACGTGTTGAACTCCAAATATCGCAAAGGTCAGCACGCTCACCTGGAGTTTGTGACCAACCTGGTTGATCGTGCACACTTTGCGGTCGACCGGATAGTAACCGGCGACGCCCTGCGACCACCGTCGGCAAGCACGGTGCCGATCGCCTTTCTGCTGGACGACGAGTCTCCTGCATCAGTCGGCCAGTTGGTGGCCAGGTACGTTGGCCGACTGAGACAAGCCGTCCGATCCTGGCAGTCCGGAACGGCGAATGAAAACGAGGTCGCGTTCCTCGATTTCTTCGTCCGTCGTGGCCTGTTGCCGGTCACCACCAGCGCACTTCCTCACCTGGACGAGTCGATCAGGCGATTCCGGCGGCGCGAGCGCCAACTTCGGGTGCCCCGGCGGGCACCAGGCGTTCTGGAGACCGTGGGTTACAATCAGCCGCTGTTCGAAGGTGGCCGACACACGCAACCTGCCCATGTCGTCCCACGTCGCGGACTCTCGCTGTTTGGTGACGAACCGTTTCGGACGACTGACAGTGGCCGATTGCAGTTGGCCGAGCAAACCGCTTCAGCTACGAACCCGCTGACGGCCCGGGTAATGGTCAACCGGTTGTGGCACCACGTGTTCGCCCGTGGAATCGTCGCGACGGTCGACAATTTCGGCCACCTGGGTGCAAGGCCTTCCCATCCAGAACTGCTGGATCACCTGGCGGCACGGTTTGTCAGGGACGGCTGGTCCATCAAGCGGATGCTGAAACACCTGGTCACTTCGAAGGCGTTTCGACAGTCATCACGTGCCAGCGATTCCGCACTCAAGATCGATCCTGGAAATCGATTCCTGTCCCACATGCCGGTGCGGCGACTGGATGCCGATGCGATTCGTGACAGCATCCTGGCGGTTTCCGGACAACTTGACGCGAGGATGTATGGCCCAGGCATCGACGTTTACTACACGTCGAAAACCGAAGGGGGTGGAGCGAAAGGGCCTCTTGACGGAGGTCGCCGCCGCAGCGTCTATCTCCGCATTCGCCGCAACGCTCACAATCCGTTTCTTGAAGCGTTCGACGCGCCGAAGCCGACCACCACTCGTGGCCGTCGGGACGTCACCAACGTGCCTGCCCAATCACTCACGATGCTCAACGATCCGTTTGTCATCGACCAGGCCGCAAAGTGGTCCGAGGATCTTCTGCGCCGACAATCCGCAGCACGGGATCGTGTTCAGGACATGTACGAACGGGCGTTCGCACGCTCGCCGACGCCATCAGAAACGCGAGCTACGCTGGAATATGTCGCGGCGCTGGAGAAGGAACATGTCGGTGCTCCCGATGAGGCCACTCGACGGAAACGGGTCTGGCAGGATGTGGCTCACGCGTTCTTGTGCCTCAAGGAATTTATCTATGTGGAATGAACCAGGGTCATTCCTGTCCCGCCGCCACCTGTTGACCCGGGCGTCCAGCGGATTCGGGATGGTCGCGTTGTCGGGACTGTTGGCCCGAGGGGCACTCGGCGCCCAACCCAGGACAGGCAACGCGAATTCGCTGTCCGCAAGGCCGACTGACTTTCCGGCCACGGCGAAGAGCGTGATTTTCCTGTTCATGTCGGGGGGCGTCTCCTCAGTCGACACGTTCGATCCGAAGCCACGGTTGGTCCGCGATCACGGCAAACCGATGCCGGTGCCCGTCCGACCGACGATGTTCAACTCCAACGGCAACATCAAGGCCAGTCCGTGGAACTTTCAGCAATACGGTGAGAGCGGTCTGCCTGTCAGCGAACTGTTCCCGAACGTTGCCACCTGTGCCGACGACCTGGCGGTGATCCGCTCGATGACGTCGATCGCGAACGAGCATGCTCAAGCCAACTATTTCATTCACACGGGGTTTTCCCTGGCTGGACATCCCTGCGCCGGAGCGTGGATGGCCTACGGTCTCGGCTGCGAGTCTCGGGAACTTCCCGGTTTCGTTGTCCTGGCCTCGGGGGGATCTCCCTTGGGCGGAATCAACAACTACAGCAACGGCTACCTGCCGAGTGTGTACCACGCGTCGATGCTCGACCCGACGCGGCCGGAACCGCTGTCGAATGTCGTCCCCCGTGAGCCGGATCGTCGACAACGACTGCGGCTGAGCTTTGTCGAACGCCTCGACCGTCAGCATCTCAAGACACTGAGGGGCGCCGAGCAGATCGAGTCGGCGATCCAGAATTACGAGACCGCGTATCGCATGCAGTCGGCCGTGCCCGAACTGGTGGACATCAAGGGGGAAACACGGGCCACTCAGTCTCTGTATGGAATGGACTCGTCCGTTCGTGAGACCCGTGAATATGGTCGCCAGTGCCTGCTGGCACGCCGCCTGGTCGAGCGAGGTGTTCGGTTCGTGGAGCTCACTTGTCTCCCACACGCAGGCGGTAACCTGCCCGGCAACCCGTGGGACCAGCATGGCGGGTTGAAGGCTGGCCACGAAGAAATGGCTCGCCAGGTGGACCAGCCGATCGCTGGCCTGATCCAGGACCTGAAGCGACGTGGCCTGTTCGACGAGACGTTGGTCGTCTGGGCTGGAGAATTCGGTCGCACGCCGTTCGCCCAGGGGACAGATGGTCGAGACCACAACCCGTTCGGCTTCAGCGTTTGGATGGCCGGCGGGGGCATCAAGGGGGGCGTCACTTATGGCGCGACCGACGACCTGGGATATCACGCCGTTGAAGACAGGACGACCGTTTACGACATGTGGGCGACCGTTCTGCATCAGTTGGGCATCGACCACGAAACGCTGACCTATCGTCATGGTGGTCGGGACTTCCGCCTGACGAATGTGCACGGCAACGTGCTCCACGACATCCTTTCGTAGGCCGCCGGTCTCGGGTTCCGTTGGGTGAGGCCGTTCGGGCCAAGACGATGGCTCGCTTCACCCTGTGAATCCCGCTGGGCGTGGTCCGGCCAAAGGTTGAACGCCGGGGCTGGGGCGGGGAGATTGGGGCCGCCGTGTCCGAGCCTCGGCGTTGTGGTTGGCTGGAATCGCTGGGTGATCACTGGTGACTGCGGCGTAGTAACGCACGCGCCGCCGTTGAAAGAACGGTCCCCACATCCGGTTGGAACGGCGGATAGTTCAAGATCCTGGGAACTTTTGCCGCGGCGTATTCTTTGCGCAAATACGCGTTCTTGTCCGGCACATATCCCACGTACCCGTCGGCGTATCCCACCACCAGCGTTTTCTGGAAGGGCGAGTCACGCTGAATCTCCAGACCAAAAGCTGTGTACAACTCGGCCGGGTGAAACAACAAGGCAACGTCTCCCAGTCGAACCGCTGCCAGTGTGATTGCGAGCGTTTTCTTCTTGAAGTCGTAGCGGGACGCAAAGGTCCGGAACCAGTCTCGATCGAACAAGCTACTGTCTTTGTGTTGAGCGATATGTTTTCGGAAGGTCTCCAGATCGAAAGGCAGAGCCACCGACTGCGTCTCAACACGTAGAACATCCACCGGCACTTCACGCGCGGATGCAACGGCATCAACAATCGCTGTCGTTACCAGCGTCGCCGTGCGTTCACGTCCAGTCGGGCTGATGTCGCCGATGTGCCCCTGCAAATACGACGCGGAAACACCGAAAGCCGCGCGGAGACGCTTCTGGACGACCCCGGGCCAACCTGGACCGGCAGCACCGCTCCCACCGTAGGTCGTCGGGTGTGCGGAAAAGTTGTACCACAGCAGATTGCCCTTTCCACCACCACGTTCAAAATGCAGTACGTGCAATGACGCATCGACCCAGCGATCCTTCTCGGTACTTTCAGCAGTAAACTCCGCGTCCGATCGCGCACCGGAACGCACCGTGCGATTGACATTGGCTCCAACCGCACGGGCTGTCCCCACAAACAGGCGGGTCGTTGACTGGTCTTTGAGTGCCAACTGGACGGCCTTGACCATTGCCCGGGCTACCGTTTCTTCATACTCCGGGTTGTTGTCGCCCCAATGTCGATTGAAAGCGATACTGGGCATCGAATGCGCATGGGTTGCACAAATCCGCACATGCCTGGCAGGAATTCCCAGTTGCGATTTGATTCGCGTCTGCACATCGCGAACCATCGCAAACGACACGTTCAACATGTCGAAGGAAATTATCGCCATCGATATCTTGCTGCGACTCAATACCAGGGCTCTCACCTCTGGCGGATAGTGGATCGCAGTCGTGACACGGGGGCGCGTTGGGTCACTGTAGTGAAATCCCCCCAGCGCCGTTCCAAGCGGCGGTGAAATATCAACGACACCTTCTCCCACCAAAAGCGGAACGGGTGTCTCGGCCGCTGCGACACTCGACAGGGAAAAGACCACACCGAGCACAGCCATTCCGGCCGATAGGGCCCAACGAGCTACAGGATCATTGGGGGTTCCAGTCAGTCGCATCTGCATCTGCCGATTCATTCAGGGACTGTTGCCAACGTCGGGGTAACGACGATAGCGATCCGTTACCTGGTAGTGGACCTCGTCAACGATCTTCTGCTCCAGGCCAGGTCGAAATGGAGTTGCCCAATCGTGAAAGGTCATCGCACCACCTCCTTCGTACCCGCCCTCGCGCAACACACGCTCCGAAGGAATGTAGCAGGGCACATCATTGGCGTAGGAGTTGATCCAGACACGCTGAGCATCCAATTCCTGTTTCAGTCTCAATGCGTAATCAACAACCACTTCTCCACCAAGAAAGACAATCGCGAGGCTGCTACCGAACCTCCACGTCTGAACCGGTAGCGGGACTTTTGTCTTGAGCAGTTCGCCACGATCCAGACGCTCCAAGTGGACTCGAGCGTGAAATCCAACCGTCCCACCGCGGTCCGCGTCGCGTTGTGCCCGACGCTCCCACTCGGCGCGACTCGGTAGGGGAGCCAGGTGCAAATCAACGGTAGAAAACATCACGTTCAGTGGCCCAGACAGCGGGCGTAACTTTTGTTGCAAAAGGTGCGCGACCTTGGCACCAATTTCTCGGCCATGTATCGCGGCGACTTCATCGGGCGGTCCTCCACCGCGGACGGGATTCGAATCGGCTCCACAACCCACCGACACCAGGGCAATCGCACCTGGGTGGCGTCGTTGAATACTCTCCTGAGCATAACCGGCCCAGTCACCACTGATCCGGTTGTGAGAAAGCGTCGTGCAGTGACACGCATAGCTCAGATAGACCGCGCGTAACTTCCCGGCCAGGTCTTTGACAACCAGGACTGGCAGATCATGGTCAACTGGACCTCCCTTGGTGCGACGATTTCGCGCGAATGAGGCATTGCCCCGGGCCCATGCCAGGTGTGCTGGTTGTGGATTCTTGAATGCCGCAATGGCAACCTGCTCGAGTTTGTCTATCAACTCCTTGGTGTATCGCTCGATATGTTCGCGGTGTTTCTGGGGAAGCGGATGGCAGTAGAGTGTTTTTGACATGCCCGCCAGAATGGGGCCACTGTGGGTATGAGTGGCTGTGATAGAAAGCCGGTCAGGCAGTAATCCCACTCGCCGATGCAGTCGTTTTGCGACCTGATCTCTGAGAGCAGCGGGCACCAGGCAGTTGTCCAGTGTGATCAACAGGGCTGGCGGCCGCTGGGGACTCTGGATCATGAGCGCCTTGGCCCACAGCTTCTGCACAATGCCTGTCGATTCCGTGATGCGACCGGAATACCCACGTAACCGAATCGGGAAATCGGGAGTCACGTCTACCGCTGCCACACCCACCTGATAGACGGTTGGTTCTTCTCGTTGTGCATTGGTGACCGCGTCGATTCCGACCGCGGGTTGACGCACCACCACATCTTTCACCGGATGCAATGCAAACCAGCGTTGAGAGCCACTCCCCAATGACCGGATCCCTACTCGGACCGATTTCCCTGGAGTGACCAGATCCCCGGTCAATGACAGGTAGAAGAATCCCGCCGCATCCTCACCCGATTTCCATGTGGGACGAAAGAGCAGGCTGGTATCGCCGTTGTCGCTTTGCCACGACGTCACTTGGTCGGTGACATCAAATCGCAGCCTCATTTTTCCGTCGATCTCGAGTCCATAACCTTTGGTCGCCGGCTGCGACCGGTAGCCAATGGCACCGAGAAACACCAGGTGGACTGGTTCATCGGCGTCTGACCGTCGAACTGGCGGAGTCTCCCACACCAATCTGGCATTCAGTTTGGTTTGTCGGAGATGAAAATTGGGAACGATCTTGCCAGCGTAGTTGTACCACTCGTCTTCGGCCCCTTCATTGGAAACAATTGCCGCAAACCCTTCCGACGCTGATTCCTGAATGCGTCGCAACCGGTGATGCGTCAGTGCGTGCCGCAAGTTGAATCTTGTCGGCTCGTCGGGGAGGCGAACGGTTTGCGCCATCGCGTCATACCACGCACGCGTGGTGCGTCCGCTCACCGAAATCGGCGGAATCCCCGGGTTTCCAGGGCCCAACCGTTCGGCTGCCACCAGGCGTGTCGACCAGCCTGTCTCCATCGAGTCAAAGAGATAGACGGCGTAACGCCGTTCGTCTGAAAACACAATGTCCTGGTCACCATCCTTGTCGACATCGACGAATCGTAACCCCGCATCCTGACCGCGATCTGTGATCAAAGAGAGCCCATCGGGCAACGCGAATCGCGTTGGCTGCCAGCGGCGTTGCTGTTGATTCCATCGGAGGACACCGCGACGTGGGCCACCGCCTGCGATCAACTCACAACAACCATCGCCATCCAGATCTCGCAATCGGATCCCACGGTCATGTCCTGATGACCCGGTGAGCACACGTCGTCCATCCAATTCCAGTCCCGTGGTCAAGTGGTCAGCGGCCTTCCATTGGCCATCGACAAATTGCCAGGCACCCGTCACACCAATACTACGGACGAGTATCGTCGCTGCCCCCGCGGGTTCGACAACGCCCCAGCAAACACTGCCCGCGCCAGCTGCAACCGGAAAGCCGATCTTGGACCAGGCCTGGTCGCGGGGTGACCAAAGATGAGTCACGGCACGCGTGGCTGTGTGTGTGATGACGTCCAGGGCACCATCACCATTCACATCGACGATTGCCGCACCGGCCTGGTTGGGCAACCAACGAACAATGGTATTGGGATCGCGCCGAAGGTTGTAATTACGCACAGCCTGCAGCACGAGGTCGCTACGCCGCCCCACTCGCGAGAGGTCCACCAATACGACATCACCAACGATCCTCGGTCCGAACCAGCGTGTCGCAATTTGCCCCGCAAACGAATGCCCAATCAGGCATTCGTCGTGGCCGTTGAGATACGTCAACCGATTCGGGGCTTCTGCCACGCCGACGGCTTCCCCCGTAACGAGGCGGTCGCTCGTACTGATCGTGACAAGCGCGATCAGAATCACGCGAGCGAGCTGTCCGGCACGATTTTGCATGGCAAACACCCTTCGCACAGACCGGAACTGATGGCAACGGCTTTCACGTGCCAGTCTAGCAAAAGAGGTCGCTCCACAAATCGGACTTCCTGGTCATCAATTGAAACGCCAGTAACATCCCCGGCAGCTGCCTGGAAAGAACGGCGGCGTTCAACCCGCTGGGCGTTGTGCCCAGGAACCGAACCGACCCGCTCGCTAGAGATGTCGAGGCATTCCAACGGTTCCGCGGGCAGCTCTGACAGAACGTTGAAGTTCTGGGACACTCGCCTGCCGGGCAAGTCCGGGTGACCTCTTCTGACGCCCGGGGCCGTGGATCGGTTCTGGCGGGTTTGGGTGCATGAGCATCCTGATGCCGTGAGTTTTATCAGTACATGGACTCGTCTTAGAGGGGCAGGTCAAACTTCCACACCAGGTAGGTCTTGCTGATCGATTTCTTGTTCGCCTGTCGCGGCCAGAGATGAAGATTGCCATCTTGATTCCGGGTGTCAATTGCGGTAAAAGCGTACTGTTAGTTGGTTTACGTTGTCCGCCCTCCCAAACTTGCTACCTCATCAGTTATGCTTCGCTTTCCCCAATGCGTCCACGCGTTGGTCGCCGCGATAGGCATCGCCGCGTCGATAGGTGAGCTTGCCGCCGGGGAGCGACCCGTTACCTTTGAGCACGATATCCAACCGTTGCTGACCCGGTTCGGTTGTAACTCGGGGGCGTGCCACGGCAAGTCGCGTGGACAAAACGGTTTCGCCTTGTCGTTGCTCGGGTTTGATTCCGACTTCGATTACGCGGCGATCACACGCGAGGGCAGAGGTCGGAGAATCTTACCGGCTTCTCCCGCATCGAGCCTGTTGTTGGCAAAGGCCACCGGCCACCTGCCACATGGCGGCGGGGCTCGTTTCAGGGCGGACTCCAAGCAGCTTCAGTTGCTTGTCGACTGGCTGGAAGGGGGCTATCCCCGAACGCCGGTCGATGCTCCCAAGTTGGTCCGAGTCGTCGTGGAACCGCCGGAGAAAAGTCTTGTTGCGGGACAATCCGCGCATCTCCAAGTGTTCGCGGAATACTCGGATGGCAGTCGCCGAGATGTGACCGAAAGTGCTGCCTACCAGTCCAATGACCGCGCGATGGCCAGCGTGACGGACGAAGGGTTGGTTCGGGCCGGCCCAATCCCAGGCGAAACCGCTGTGCTGGCGCGGTACATGAACAACCTCGCCGTTTGCCACATCGCGATGCCAATTCCGGGCGAGGTTGCAGACGAAGTTTACGCGAACCTGGCGACCAACAACGAGATTGATCGCCTCGTTTGGAAGAAACTCAAAGTCTTGGGCATGCTGCCGTCGGACGTGGCCGGCGATTCGAAGTTTATCCGGCGAGCCTATCTGCGAGTGATTGGGCGGCTTCCCACCCTGGTGGAGGTGCGAGCCTTTCTCGCGGACAAACGTTCGGGCAAACGTTCCAGGTTGGTTGACGAGCTCTTGCAGAGACCAGACTACGGCGATTTCTGGGCCAATAAGTGGGCCGACTTGCTCCGTCCGAATCCGTATCGCGTCGGTATCAAGGCGGTCTGGACGCTGGACGCCTACCTGCGCAAATCGTTTCGTGAAAACGTTCCCTACGACCAGTTCGCTCGCGAACTGGTGACGGCCAAGGGGAGTACCTGGAAAAATGGGGCGACAGTCATCCATCGCGATCGGCCGCTCACCGTCGAGATTGGTTCCTCGGTGAGCCAGTTGTTCCTTGGTGTGCGACTGGAATGTGCCAAATGCCACCACCATCCGTTTGAGGTGTGGAGCCAGGACGACTTCTACGGATTTGCAGCATTCTTTGCCCGAGTGGGTCACAACGGCGGACTTTCGCCCCCCATCTCTGGCGGCGAGGAGTTGATTTTCACCAAGCCGTCGGGGTCGCTCCGGCATGGCCGGACGGGAGCAAACGTGTTGCCCCAGGCGCTGCTGGGCGATCCGTTGACCATCGGTCCAGACAAGGACCCGCGAGAAGTTCTCGCCGACTGGATGACGTCGCCAGAGAATCCTTTTTTTGCCAAGGTCATGGCAAACCGCGTCTGGGCAGAGATCATGGGCCGCGGGTTGGTGGAGCCAGTCGACGACATTCGCGCGACCAATCCATCAGCGAATGAAGAGTTACTCGAGTTTCTGGGGGAGGAGTTTCGGTCACACGACTACAATGTCAAACACCTGATCGCGACGATCATGAAGTCGCATGTGTTCGAGTTGAGTTCGACACCGGTTTCACGAAACGTGGGCGACCAGAAAAATTTTTCGAGAGCTTACCGGCATCGAATGCGAGCGGAGGTCTTGTTGGACGCCGTGAATGGCGTGCTGGAAACTGAGGAGACGTTTGCCGCGATGCCGCCCGGATCCCGAGCGACTCAACTTTGGACGTACCGCTCCTCGTCGCTGTTCCTGGACACGTTCGGGCGGCCGGATCCGAATCAGGACCCACCGTGTGAACGGTCATCGGACTCCACAACGCCTCAAGTCCTGCACCTGATGAACTCACCGGCGCTCAACAAGAAACTGGCGAGTGATACTGGACGTGTTGCTCGCCTGGCGGCCAGTGACATGACCAACGCGGAAATCGCTGACGAAGCGTACTTGTTGATGTTCTCTCGGCGTCCAACAACCGAAGAATCAAAGAAGGCTGCCGGCAGTTTGCCCTCGAAAGATCGGCGACTGGCGGTGGAGGACCTTTTTTGGGCACTGTTGAATACGCCTGAGTTTTTGTTTATCGACTGACATCCTACCGACAAAATCGATCATCCGAGGACCTGCCATGACAGTTGGCCGAAACTGCGAAGGTGTGCTGCGACGAGACTGTTTGAAACTGGGCTTGGGCGCCTTGATGGGAGGAAGCCTTGCCAGCGCGTTGGAACTGCGGGCCGTGGCTGGCACGGCCCGGAAAAACGCCACCGGGTGCATCTTGATCTGGCTCAGCGGAGGCCCGAGCCATATTGAGACGTTCGACCCCAAGCCGAATGCTCCGGCGGAGATTCGTGGCGAGTTCCAGACCATCCAGGCCAAAGTCCCCGGCACCGTGTTCTCTGAGAACATGGTGCGGCTCGCGGCCATCGCGGACAAGTTCGCGGTTGTTCGTTCGGTGAAGCACAACCAGAACAACCATGGCGCCGGCAACCATTACATGATGACCGGTTCGCCCACCCGTATCCCTGTCAGTTGCGGTGCGTTCGTCAGTTTCCATCCCAGCATGGGTTCGGTCGTATCGTCCCAGCGAGGGGCGGCGAACGGGCTTCCACCGTATTTTTCGCTGCCATCGCAGACTCGTTCGGGAGGTCCCAACTTCCTGGGTGCCCGGCATGCCCCATTTGTTGTGGGCGATGACCCGAACGCCAAATCATTCCGAGTTCGTGACGTGACGATTCCGAACATCCTGACCGACGCACGAGCGGTGCGTCGACGCCGGATCCGAGACGACCTGGATTCGCTGCTTCGTTTCCAGGATCGGGCGACAGCAGATCCCGTTCTGGGCGCCGACGAGAACTATCAGCAAGCGTTGTCGTTGGTGACATCCACCAGGGCACAACGAGCCTTTCAGATCCAGCGCGAACCCGATGCGGTACGCGACCGATTCGGGCGAAATGCCCTGGGACAACGAGTCCTGCTGGCTCGGCGGCTCGTCGAGGCAGGCGTCCCGTTCGTAACGATCAATGACGGCGGTTGGGATCACCACTCCAATATCTTCCCGCAATTCAAGACCCAGGGACGCGAACTGGAATCGGTTGTGGCGACCCTGATCGAAGACTTGGATGAACGAGGAATGCTCGACACCACATTGGTTGTGGTGATGGGCGAATTTGGGCGGACACCAAAGATCTCCACTCTGTCCGGTTCGAAAACTCCAGGCCGCGACCACTGGTCGAGTGCCATGTCGATCCTCGTCGCCGGTTGCGGTACGCCTCCCGGCCAGATCATCGGCGCGACGGACAAGAACGGCTACACGGCCGTGGAGAGCATCTACGGTCCGGAAAACCTCGTGTCGAGTATCTACCTGAAGTTGGGCATCGACCCGACCACGATCCTCTACAATCGCGTGGGACGTCCCTCGCGCCTGGTGAGCGACGAACGCCCGATCCGAGAGTTGATGGGTTAGTGGCCTGGCCGTTGTGTTGTGCGGCATCAGGCGTTCAACTCCGAGTTGATCCGAGACCAGCATCCGGTGACGACCGCAGTTCCCGTACCGCGTGATCACGAGAGCCCCGGTCAATGCGCCCGGGCCAGGGGGCCTCTCGGCGCGATTGCCAAGGTCGTGTGTTGCCGCACGTGGCTGGCGGTCCTCGTTTTGAGTTTGTGGCCCGGCCGCAGCCATGCCGCCGCGCCGACGCTGACACGCCTGTTTCCTGCGGGCGGCCAGCGGGGCACGACGGTGAAGGTCGAGTGTACGGGGAAATTCAAGTGGCCCGTCAAGATCTGGGCGCCCGGTGTGAAAGTTGTTGCCCTGAAAGACTCCGGGCAGATTCAAGTGACCATTCCGGCGGACCTGGCAGTCGATCGGGTCTGGATTCGTTTGTACGATGCCGAGGGCGCATCACCCGCGTTGCCGTTCCTGCTCAGCAACCTGGCCGAATTTCTAGAAAAGGAACCGAACAACCGACTCGGAAAGGCCCAGCCACTGCTGGGGGGGACACAGTCGCCGCCTCAAGGAGCGGCAAAGGACGGCGATGCGGCGGGCAAAAAGGGAAGTCGTCCCGGATCCCATGGTGTGGCGAATGGCATCCTGCAATCTGCCGGTGACGTGGACGGATTTTCCGTGTTCGTCAAAGCCGGCTCGACGCTGGTGGCCGACATGGCGGCCAACGCGCGGTTGAATTCGCCGGTCGACGCCGTCCTCCAGGTCGTCACCCCGGATGGATTCGTCGTCGCCGAGAATCACGACGGAGTGGGGATCGATCCACGACTGGCTTTTACACCGACCAGGACGGGGACCTACATCGTTCGCGTGTTCGGTTTTCCGTCGAAGCCCAATTCCAGTATCACCTATTCGGGAGCGGCAACCTACGTTTATCGACTGACCCTCACGACGGGCCCATTCATTGCCAATGCGGCTCGGGTTTCCGTCGTAGCGGGGACGAAGAGCGTGCCCGTTTTCGGCTGGAACATCCCAAAGGGGACAGAGGTTCCCGTACGAGGCGAGGTGAAATCACTGCGAGAAGTCGAGTCCGTGTTTGCCAAACAGATCCCCGCGTCCAGCGAGGTCGGGTTTGTTCAACGTCGGGAGTTCGCGGGACGAGCTCGAATCCGGACGGTCCCATTCAAGACGGTGGGGGTCGCACGTCCCGGCGGTGGCCCGGGGGTTGCATTGGCCCCTCCGGTCGCGGTGACCGGTTGTCTCGACACGCACAACCAATTCACCAGGCACGTGTTCCAGTTGAAGAAGGGGACCACCTACTCGTTGTCTGCGGAATCCTCGACATTTGAATTGCCGGTCATTCCGATGATGCGAATCATGGCTCCGGACGGTTCCCGGGCAGCTCAAAGTTCGGACCCGGGAACAGGCAAGGAGACGCACCTGCGATTCTCACCGAAAGTGGATGGGCCCTACGAGGTCCAGGTCTTTGACCGCTACCGGCATCATGGCCCCGGACACTTTTACCAGGTCACGATCGTTCCGGAAGAGACGGATTGTGAGTTGACCATCAGTGCCGACATGCTGGTGGTCACGCCCAAAAAGCCGTTGGAGGTGGAGGTCGTCGTCACCCGTCGCAATGGCTCCGGTGGGAAACTGGGACCGATTACGATTGCTGTCGAGGGGCTGCCGAAAGGAATGACCTCGGCGCCCGTCGTTTCACAGCCGGACGGCGCCACGTCAAAGAAAGTCAAACTGACCATCACTACCGACGGCTCAGCGTTCTCTGGTCCCATTCGCATCATTGGCAAATGCACCAAGCCCGCCAAGTTCCAGCGGGCCGCACGCACGCCGGTGAAGTTCGGGAATGCCTTTGAGACAACATGGCTGACCGGAACGGCCAAGAAGTGACCAGTGTCTCGCACGTGAGACACTTCGAGGTTCGCGTCCGTCACGTCAACACGATGGCCCATTGCAACCGTCTGCGTGTTGCCTGACCACTTCGTTGCCACGTCGCCTTGATTGCCACCTGCCGGTTCAGACGCGTGCCCAGGGCCAGCAGCACCTCGCCCATCCCCCCCTGGCCGAGTGTCTCCTGGGTCTCGTAACGGTTCCACGTCCGAGCCGGTCATGCCCTCGCCCAGGCGTTTCGGGGATTCATCGGGAGAAGGAACCATCGTCGATCTCGGGGCACGAAGGTCGCTGGTCGTCGCAGGGCCCATCGTGCCTCAGACGGGGCCGTGGATCGGATCTGGCGGGTTGAATGCCGGGGCTGGGATGGCAACACTACGTCGACCCATTCGGCCCAGTAGCTGACGGACTCGCCGGCCACTTCGGCTACTACTCGATTCGCCAATGATTCCTTGTTCACGTCTGGATCCGGGCAATTACTCGAACGGTCATTCCAAATGAAGAAACGATTCATCATCAGTCTGTGCACTTTGCTTCTTGGTTGCTCTTTCGCGGATGCCAGCAACAGACCGAATATTGTCTACATCATTTCTGATGATCAGGCGTGGACCGACTACGCTTTTGCGGGGCATCCCCACATCAGGACGCCGAACCTGGACAAGCTGGCCGCTCAAAGCGTTGTCTTCGATCGCGGATACGTTCCCACAGCTCTTTGTCGCCCCTCCCTGGCAACTTTGGTGACCGGGCATTTCGCCCACCGGCATGGTGTAACGGGGAACGATCCATCTCCCAGGCATGCCAAACGCGGTTCCAGACTCTACAACGAACGCCGGGCCAAACTCATTTCCTATCTCGACAAGTTCGACACGCTGCCCGAGCTTCTCAGGGAACGCGGTTATCTCAGTCATCAAAGCGGAAAGTGGTGGGAAGGCAGCTACAAACACGGAGGGTTCACTCATGGGATGACCCGGGGGTTTCCAGAACCCAATGGTCGCCACGGTGACGACGGCTTGAAGATCGGCCGACAGGGCATGGAGCCGATTGAAAGCTTCGTTGACCATGCCGTTGCTGAGAAGAAGCCCTTCTTTCTCTGGTATGGCGTCTTCCTGCCTCATACCCCGCACAATCCTCCAGGACGCATTCTCAAGAAGTACAGGCAACAAGGCATTCCTCTGCCTGTCGCGAAGTACTACGCCAACTGCGAATGGTTCGACGAAACTTGCGGGCAGCTCATTGCCATCCTCGAGAAACGAAAACTGCGGGACGACACCTTGATCGTGTACGTCACGGATAACGGCTGGATCAACCGCACCGACCGATCCGCCTACGCCCCACGATCCAAGCAAAGCCCCAACGAGGGCGGGGTTCGCACGCCCATCATGTTCTCATGGCCGAACGGTGGCCTCAAACCATCCAAACGTTCTGAGGTCGTTTCGTCCATCGATCTGTTCCCCACTGTTCTTGCCGCTGCGGGCGCTCGAATTCCAGATGATGTGCCTGGCGTGAATCTGCTCAATAATCTTCAAAGAAGGCTACCCATCAAACGCCCGGGGATCTTTGGAGAAGGTTTTGCACACGACATCGCGGACATAAAAACCCCCGAAGCCTCGCTCCTTTATCGATGGCGGATCGAAGGTCGGTGGAAGTTGCTTTTGACCTACGACGGTGAAGTGAATCGCTACAAGAGCAGCCACCCTCGAACCGAAAAACGTCCCCAGCTTTTCGACCTGCTAAAGGATCCCCACGAAAAGAAAAACCTTGCCGAGCAACATCCCGGGGTCGTCGCGGACCTGGCTGCGAAGATCGCCGCATGGTGGTCGGTCAAGGAACGGAAAGTGATTACCAGATACGACTGATCGCACGCTCAGCCATGGATCATCGGACCTGGCGGGTTGAACGCCGGGGCGGGGGTGGGAAGACCGCGGGGCGGTCACCGCTTCAACGACTCGCGCAACCTGGTTATCTCGACCGCGAGTCTCCGTCGGAAATGACCGTAATCACCGCCCCCCCTGCCTCCCGGACCAGGTGTTCGGTCGTAGTGGCCACCTAGCCGCCGACCGGTGGCCTTGCCACGCTGGTTTCTTGCACGATGACCATTCGTGTCGATCTTGTCGGTCAATTCCAGCATGACACGTTGCCCGCGGCGTGCGTCCTCGGACAGCCCCTTTTCCGCCGCGCGATCGATCAGGTTCGAGAGGGTGGTCAAGTAACGGTGGTCGTCAATTCCCTCGCGAACCGCCTCCCATCCAATTGTCGGTACCAGATCAACGGGTGTCGGCCGGACGAACGAATAGTGTAGTTCGGTGTTGACGACATCCTTGAGCACCGCGTTCCAGGCGGCGTCACTCGTACTGCCAGGATCAGCGTAGGCCCACAACGCGCTTCCCTTGATACCGGTTTTCCAGCACCACATGCCAAAATAGAACCGGGCGCTTTCCGCATCAACAGGTGACAGGTTGCAGTCGTAAGACCACAGCAGTTTGCCCATCCTCTTGGACTTCTTGACCAACGCCTCGTCGAATCCTGCACCGGCAATCCAGATGTCGTATTGCGATCCGAGTGCCTTGATTCCTGTCGATCCGATCGCGGTCGTCGCCCTCACGTTGCGGTGTTCGGGATACTGTTGCCGGAACTGGTTCAGCAGGGTGAACAGCCGCTTGGCATTGTCGATCCTCTCCTGGTCCCCGGGCTCATCCTGGAGATAGAGTGCCAACTCGGGCCACTTCTTGTCCCGGGCCTGGTCGAGTACCGCTTTCCATCTATCCGGTCCAACGGCGTCCGCTCCCAACCAGATGGCCGGGACCCCCGACGTCATGAGTCGGCTGTCCCGCAGAACATCCATCACACTCTCAAACGGCAGGCCATAGGGATACAGGGTGGCGGTCGTCATTCCGTGCCGCCGCATGTCCAGAAAGATCTTCTTCAGGTACGCCTTCGTGCGGAGACGGGGTGGAATTCCCCACGTCGGCAGATACATGAAGTACCCCATGCCCGCGGCCTGCTGCAGGCGAAATGGCAGCACCTGCAACTGAACATCGAGGTTGCTGATCGGTGCCCCACCTGCGGTGATCTCAAGACGAGTCCGGTAGAGTCCTGCCCGGGCTCGTTCCGGGACATGCACGGTGAGCCAGAACCGTCGGGTGGTGTGACGGGCAATCTCGAGCGCCGTCTGCTTCTCGAGAAAACGCTCCATGTACATGTGTTGTCGCGTGTTGAGTTGCCGTCTCCATAACTCGACAGTTCGAATTTCGATCTCACCGGCAGGAATCACATCACCACGGTCAGTCTTGAGATCAGCAACGACTTCCACGCGAACATTGTGGAGTTCTCGTGCGGTGGCCCGCACGGAAAACGTGGCGGGTTCAAACTCGCCGAGTGATGCAGAGAGCCTGAGTGTCCGGTGATTGTCACCCGAATCCGGCAACGTCGTGTAGGAGCCTCGTGCGAGATAACTGTTGGCAAAGACAATGGGTTTCGCATCCGAGCCGATGTCGTAGTTGGTTTTTGCCCGGGGGGTCATGTCGACCGAGACAGGCTTCTTCGTCGCCCGTTCCAGTACCGCCGTCGCGCCTGCAAATCTCAACGAAGAAAACAACGCCGGCTGATCAAGCCGTTCAAACAACGGGGAAAAGGAACTGGTTTCTTTTGCCTGCCGGTGAAAACGGGCCACGTTCACTCGCCAGCCTGCCCCCTCCTTCACATCACCCAACTCCGACAAGGGGATCGCCATCTCGGCCAACCAGCCGCCGTCACGCTTTTGGACCGCGGTCTGAATCCTCGCGCAGTCCCAGGAGGTGTCGGCGTGGAATTTCGAGAATCCGCCGGGAGCATATCCGTTTCGTTCAATCTCGAAATCACATTTGCGGTCCCGCAACACGTTGGCCGCCGTCAGCGTCAGGTGATGGTAGCAACCGTTGCGGGTCGAGAGGAATAACTCGAGACGATCGTCTTCGATCACTCGTGGGTCATCGCGCTTGCGCGGGCTGGCGGTGATTGTGGACCCGTCGGGATCGTCACACCTCGCCGCAACATAGAGATTGTCGTCATCAAAACTCAGGTGGACTGTCGTCGGTTTCTCGGCCGGGCTGGAGTCGTAATCGACCTTCGTGAAGTGATCCAGTGTCGCCTGGCCCTTCCAGCAGTCGTCATCAATCCGCCCGTCGATCCGGGGCCGCCTGGCCGTTCGACGGATTGTCACCCGGTCATTGAAAGCCTCTTGTTCGGCATCAAACACCGCCCGCACTTCCTCGGGTGTCAGAGCCCTGTTGAGGAGGTAGGCTTTGCCCATCGTGCCATCCAGGTATCCGTTGCCCTGCCAGTGGCCCAGGTGAATGCCGCTGGTGCCGCTGTAGTCGAGTACCAGGTCCACCGGAACTGTTCTTTCCACAAACACCTTTCCGTCGACAAACAGCCGTTGCTTGCCGGAACCACAGGTCGACACAACGTGGTGCCATCTTCCATCGAGAAAAGCCTGGGAACTGCCACCAATGTGATAGAGCTTCTTGTCGGTGCCTTTCGCGTCGACGTACATCGCCCGCGAATCCCCGTAGTAGTAGATGCCACAACCGGTAAATGGCCCACCATTCTTGATCAGGTAAAGCGCGTTGTTACGGGAACTGGTTGTTCGAAACCACACTCCCATCGAATACGGTGGCTGGAGATGCAGTCCCGGAGCGTCTTCAACCTTCACACGGTTCCGTCGGGATCGCCGAAATCTCAGTCCCCGTCCCCAACTTCCCGCAATCCACTCGGCCCCCACGATCTGGCCATCGTGACCGTGTCCACTGACATCCCTGAGTGTCGCCCCTTTTCCGGCAGCGAAGTCCCACAGCGCCACAAGGTCTTTCTGCGACGTTGTCACCTGGGCATGGGCCGAACCGGCAATCAACAGTTGCGAGACACTCACCAGAACTGCAACCGCGTTTTTCATGTCAATCGACTTTCGGAACGGACTCTTTCAGTGGATGTGTGAGCCGCCCAGCAGCGGTCAGAAACCCGGTGCCTAAGTCAACTGACGAATCGGCGTCCCGGATGATGCGAAGTCGACGAGGTTGGTCGGGAGTTCCGATCTCAGTCGTATCTCGGAGATGTCCAGCAGCGTGTGCAGGATCGTGGCAACCAGATTGTCGGAATCGGTTCGATCAGCCAGCGGTTCCCCACCGTCGCGGGTGGACTGGCCGATGATCTGCCCATCGGTGATGCCGCCGCCGTAGAGCATCAGCGGGGCCAGGCGGGCCCAGTGATCCCGGCCACCGTTCTTGTTGATGCGCGGGGTTCGACCCATTTCGCCAACGCAGACCAGCAGAATGTCGTCGCTCAACCCTCGCTCTTCGCAGTCCTGGATGAAGGCCGAAACGGCGTGGTCGAATGGCCGTCCGACGGCTTCCATGCCGCGGGTCACGCCAAGGTTGTTCCGGTCGGCGTGCATGTCCCACGCGAACCTCGTTGCGACAGTGACGAAACCGCAGCCTGCCTCGCACAAGCGGCGAGCCAGCAGCAACTCTTTGCCGAGTGTCTGCGCGTTGTTTTGATACCAACGGCGAGCCGACCCGCCATTGCTGACGTCGCTGTAGCGGTCTTCATCTACGAAGCGAGCGGTGTCATACCTTGCAATCGTCCGCGGGTCTTCTTTCGACAGGTCAAATGCGTCGGCAACACCACGGAGCACGATCTCGAAAGCCTGTTGGCGATATTTGTCAAAGCCTTCGGCGGCCCCGCTCTGCTCGATATCCCGTCGAAGGCCATCAAGTGATTTCAACAAAGCCGCACGATCGTCGAAGCGTTTGGCCGGCAATCTCAGTTTCATATTCTCTTGAAGTGTCGAACCGCCACCTGGAGTGAACGGCGCATACGCACTGTTGATCTCGCCTGTCTGGCTGAACTTGCCGAACCGTTCGTCAGGACCCAGTGCCCGAGACTCAATCGTGTTCGGAAACAAAGTCACGTTCGAGGGCAAACCGGTCCTGGGATCGTTCGCTCCGGCCAATCGCGAAAACAGCGTTCCGATATTGGCCTTGCGTGACGCGTTGCCGATCAACGGCCGGAGACTGTGCCCCGCGCTGCCGGTCGTATACGACCGCACAATCGCCATCCGGTGCGCCCACTTTGCCAGCCGGCTCATGGTTGACCCGAATGTGACGCCGGGAATGCTGGTCTGTACGACGCCACCGACGGTACGGATACGGTCGGGGACATCGAGTTTCGGATCGAAGGTCTCGAACTGAGTCGGTCCTCCGTGCTGCAGCAAGAATACAACCGACTTGCCGGTCCTGACAGGTTTGTCACGGCTGCCGGCGATGGCCTGCGTGCCAAGCAAGTCCGCGAGCGATAGACCACCCAGTGCCAGACCACCAGCCATCATCATCGCGCGGCGATCTGTCGTTCGCTGGTGATCGAAGATTGAGAGCATCGTTGTTTCGCTTGCACGAGCGGGCTCAGTACCCGGTTGGCCAATCCCGACGTGATCGGCGGGACGAGACGTCATCGTCGGTCCCGGGGTAAGGACGTCAATGAACGCCGCAGTGTCTATCGTGCCTCAGGTGCGGCAGGTTCTCAAGAGGAGGTTGTGCGAAAACGCCGGGGGTCATTTTTTCGGCGAGCCGTTTTTTCTGCCGGGATCGAATGCCCAGCCGGCCGCGCGAATTGCTCGACGGATCCGGGGAAAGCGAACGGAAATGGATGATTCATAGATCCCCATGCCACTGATGCCACGGCCGCTGTAATGGCGAGCCAGCGCCGAGAGGCTGTCCGGGGAAAGATAGCCTTTACGCGGTTGTGTCACTTTCTGCGGATTCACATCCGAATTCGCCTGCGCCACGGTGAACACCCGGCCCCGATCACCGGCCGCTGCAATCGACGCGTGGATCGAAGAACGGGGAGTACTGCCACCGGAACCACTGTTGAAGATGTCGTTGACCAGCCCCTCGCGAATCCATGCCTGGCCCTTGAATCCAAACTTGTCGGGGCCGTCACAGCGAATGGCAATCGTGATCCTGGTGCCGATCTCCTTTCGCAGATCCACGAGAAATTGGCGGAGGTATTGCGAGAGGTGCTCGTGGACCAGGCGGTCGCGGGTGATATGTCGCCGCCGCATGTCCTGGCCGTACTTTTTCTGGAACGAGTCGACAACGATCGGGTCGTAACCGGCGA
>PBSL01000045.1 GCA_002726205.1 Planctomycetaceae bacterium
ACGGTGACGGGACCTGGACGCTTGCCGACGGCACGCTGACCGCGTTGGCCGAGGGGACATACGATGTTTCGATGACGGCGACCGATCCGGTGGGGAACGCGGGTACGGATGCCACCCTCGACGAATTGTTCATCGACAGCTCTCTGTTGTTCATCGACGGTTCGGTCTTTTCAGCAGCCAACGGTACCGTCCGCGTTATCCGCGACGGCGATGTACTCAGGACGACAGATGACCAGGGTGTGGATCTTCTGCCGAGCCGTTTGGCGGCCGTCACCGACGAGATTGAGGTGGTGGGAAGGAGTGGTGAGGACGATCAGTTGGTCATCACGCTTGCAGCTGCCGGCTCGGTCAGCACGGTGTCGTTCCTGGGTGACAGCGGAGCAGACACCCTGTCGATTGGACTCGATGAGACCGAATCCGCCTCGTCAGTGGATCTGGATCTTACCGCCACGGCTGACGGGACAATCGGAGTTGATGATGTTGATATCACGTTCGGGTCTGTCGAGACGATCGACATGACCGGCCTGTCGGACGTCGCATCGCACATGATGCAGTTTTCGGCCAGCGATGACGAAATCACCATATCGACCGGAGGCCTGACCACTGCTGGCTTCAGTTACGCGGTGGATGCCCTGGGGACATTCGACGTGGATGGTGGGGCGGGGAACGACACGATCGATGCGAGCCTCGTCACCACGCCGGTAACGATTGACGGGGGCGACGGAGACGATGTGCTTGACGGTGGTAGTGCTGCCGACGTGTTGCGAGGCGGAGAAGGTGCAGACCTCGTCATTGGCCACGGTGGAGACGACTCGATCCTCGGTGGATCTGGTGACGATGTCTTGAAGGGTGGCGGTGGTGACGATGATCTGCAGGGTGAAGCTGGAAACGACACGCTTCGGGGTCATGGAGGAACAACGAATGTTCTTGACGGCGGCGACGGAGTCGACAGCGTTTTTGCCAGTGGCGACCTTGATTTCGTTCTTTCCGACACCAGTTTGACCTACGGTTCGACGACGAACACGCTCAGCAATATCAATCGGGCGAATATTCGTGGTGGAGCATCGGCCAATGTCATCGATGCCAGGACCTTCTCTGGCCCGGTCACCCTGGCTGGCCTTGCTGGAGCCGATTCCATCGTGGGAACTGAACAGAACGACAGGATTCTCGGCAAAGAGGGAGTGGACACGCTGCTTGGGCTGGGTGGCAATGACCACATCGAGGGTGGTGACGGCGACGATGCTGTCGATGGCGGTTCCGGAAACGATCACATCAACGGGAACCGTGGCGATGACATCCTGCTCGGTTTCTCCGGTAACGACACGGTGCTGGGTGGCAGTGGGTCCGATGTCGTCCTGGGTGGAACTGGCGACGACACCGTCAACGGCCAGGGCAACAGTGACACGGTTGCCGGGAATGATGGAGTCGACAAGGTCGTCGCGAGTGTCGATGAAATCGATGAGACATTCGTCGCGATTTACGATTGGGTCGATTCGGTCTGATCCTGGTTTGATCGCATCAGGCCTGGTTTCCTCGCAGGTGCACCGGGACCCTCTTCTGCGAGTGGTCCAGGGAGTGGGTCGGAAACCTGGCCCGTGACCGCTGCGGATGATCTAGTGGTCGATGGCGTAGTAGTGCTCGTAGATGCGGCGGGCCTGCACGGTGGCCGTGGCCCAGTCCCAGTCGGATTCGCTGAAGCGGTCGGGGCTGAGGCTCTCAACGTAGTCCGAGGGGTCTTCGCCCAACGATTCGACGACGTGACGTCCGATGCCGGCCGATCCCGAGACGCCGTGGGCATTGCAGCCGCCGGCCATCACGAAGCCCCGGACGCGTGAACTCTCGCCGATGATGAACCGACCGTCCGGTGTAAAGGTTGGCCAGCCGCGAAACACGCTGCGAATGCCAAGATCGGCGACCTGGGGAAACTGCGGAGCCAGTTGCTCGGCGAAGGCCGCCAGCACGTCCCAGTCGCTGGCGACCGGAGGGGACGGTTGATCGACATCATAGTCTCGCGGGTCCAGGGACAGGCTCTGTGGTTCCCACCCCCCGCACAGCAGCGCATCGGTTTCGGCACGTAGATACAGCGTGGCGTCGGGAATACGCAGAACCGGTAGGTCAGATCGCAGCCCTTCGGCCGCGACGGTCACGAAGAACTCGTGGCGGACCGGGACAATCGGCAGTTCCAGGCCGGCGGCCAGAGCCAGGTGCCACGCGTGGGCGCCGGCGGCGTTGATCACCATGTTACAGGAAATCCGTCCCCGGTCGGTGTTGACGCCGATGACCCGACCGGCATCGACATCGATCTCGCGGACCGTCGTATCCGTTTGAAACCTCACGCCCCGTCGACGCGCGTGGGCCACATAGGCCATCGCCAGGTCACTGGGTTGCAGGTAACCGTCGCTGGGACACCACAACACCGCCTGGACACTGTCAAACCTGAGCGTCGGCCAGAACGACTGGGCTTCGTCGTTGTCCAGGAAGCGGGTTTCCAGGCCGGCCTCGTCAGCCACCGCCTGCATCCGGCGAAACTCGTCGACGCGTTCATCGCACAGGGCCAGTCGCAACGATCCCACCTGCCGCCAGCCGGGAGTCGCGCCCTCGGCGGTCTCGAGTTCCGAGAAGGTTTCGACCGACCACATCGCCAGTCGCGTGCGGTCCAGCGAGTTGCGGACCTGGCCGACCAGGCCGGCGGCTTGCGAGGTCGTGACCGCGGCGAGCGTCGGCTCTTTTTCGAGCAGCAAGACATCGTCGTAGCCGGCGGCGGCCAGGCTGTAGGCGACTGCACATCCGACGGCACCGCCGCCGACAACGACGATCTCGGCCCGCTGGGTTTCTGTCACGGCTGAGAACCCACTTGTTCGAGGTACCAGTTGACCAGCGCGTCGACGTTGTATTCCTTGTACGTTGAGAACGGTCCGGGAGTGTAACGGCTCGAACCAACTCCGCGCTGGACGCTCTCGCATATCGTCCAGTCCTGCTCGGAGGTCAGTTGCCAGAAAGGCATGATCTCATCGAGCCGGTAGTCGCGGTCTTCCTCGGCGTCCCCGGCGACCAGCCAGGTGACCTGGACCCTGGTCCGGCCGATCCCGGCCGGCAGCAGCCGCGTGCTGACACCGTGATCGCAGCTGGAGTGGTTCCAGAAGTTGGGCATCGTCCGCATCCTCAAGGTGCCCACGTCGGGATCACTGTAGTCGCCCATCAACGGGGCGACCTGGCAACCGTCCATCGTCTCGCTGAGGTAACCGTCGACCAGCGGAGTGCGGTTGGCCGAGAACCAGCCGTCGGGGCCACAGGCGGGGAACGATGTCATGCCTGTCCGGGTGTGAGTGACCGCCAGGCCACTGGCGGCCCACTTCTCCTGGCTGCGAGCGGACGCGGCGTCGATGGCGGCCTGGGTCTGCGGTGTCGTGTCATCGGCGTTGTAGTGGTCGAAGTTGGCCTGGATGTACTGGGGATGATTCACGTTGCAGTGGTAGCACTCGCGGTTGTTCTCCCAGACGATCTTCCAGTTGGCCGCCACGTCGTAATCCACGATCTTTGCGACCCGGGCCTGTTCGAAGCCCTGGGGCCGGGCAGCCGGCCCGATCAGCGCGGCGGCGAGATCAAATGCCGGCGGTTCCTCGGCCAGCGAGATGAAGACCAGGCCCTCGAGAACCTGTACGTGGACACCGTGCAGGCCCAGGTCACTCGTGTCGAGGTCTGCCTGCATCCCGCGGCAGGACTGCAGGCTGCCGTCGCGGGCGTAGGCCCATTGGTGGTAGGGACAAATGAAGCGGCCGATCCGGCCTGATGCGGCGGTGCAGAGCTCGGCTCCCCGGTGGCGACAGACGTTGTGCAGCGCCCGGATCGAGCCCTCGTCGTCACGAATGACGATCAGGGGGTCGCTGCCGACATCCAGGGTGAAGTAGTCACCGGGTTGGGGAACCTGGCAGGTGTGACCGGCAAACAGCCAGCCGCGCCGCCAGATCCGTTCGAGCTCGGCCTGGTAGACCAGCTCGTCCACGTAGAACTCCGTCGGCAGCCCATGGCCGGGCTGGCGGCGTGCGACCAGTTCCATGATGTGGTCGTGTTCGTGGGGGGAGATGCCTGGCATCAGCTGGACTCGCTCATGACCTGATTGTTCGCGTCGGTTGGAGGATATCTGGGGGGCTCGGACTCGGTCGGGTAGTGGGTGTGCCGCTTCATCAGGCAGGCACAGGCCAGGACCAGCAAGACCACGCCCAGGACTGACATGAAGTAGGTCAGGTCGCGGAAGAAATCGATGTGGGACGTGTCGCTGGCCAGCAGGTCCTTGCCCAGCAGCACACTGATGGCGCCACTGTAGCCAACGGCATCGGCCACGTAGACGGCGAACACCGCCGTGCCCACCGGGCGGGTTGAAGCGATCAGGCGATCAAACAGCACTGACCCGAAGGGGACGTACGTCAGGTAGGCACCCAGCCCGGTCAGGATCATCCAGGTCAGTCCGCTGACAAGTTCGAGTTCCCAGAGGATCGTGCCGATGCCCAGCAGAAGCACGCCAAAGGTCATGATCACGAAGGCACCGTAAAGTCCCCGGCGGTTGTCCCGGATCAGGTTCAGCCCGGCCAGGGCTGCCATCACTCCAAAAGCCACCCAGAGTTCACTCCGCGTGAAAATGGCCGGCGTTTCCCCGTAACCCAGGCTCTCGAAGAGTTCCTTGCCGAAGTTGTCTCGAAAATCCCGGTAGGCCGTCAGGAAAAAGTAGACCGTCGAAAGCAGGAGCATCTCGGGCAGAAACTGCCGGAAGAACTGCCAACGTTGTGATCCGCCCATCGTTGTTCGTTCGACGCGAGCCGCGATGTCGTCGGCGTCGGGTTGGGGAAGCTGGTTGAGAAGCCAGACCGATCCCACGAAAAGGGGCAGGAAACACAGTCCCGTGACACAGGGCATCCAGAACTCGTCGATCGGAAAGGCCGACATCAACCAGAGACCGATGTCCTTGACGGCTCCGCTGGCGACGATGTACGCACAACTCAGGCCTGCCAGCAGCATTTCGGATGTCCTGCGCCCCTCGAGATACAAGACGACCAGCCCCCAGACCATGCCCAGCGGCAGGCCGTTGAAGAAGATGGCCACGACCTTCAGATCGTTGGGCAAGATCGCAAACAGCAGCAGTGACAACTCGGCCAGGAGAATCATCAGCACCAGTCCCAGTGCCCGTTTTTTGCGGCCGATCTCGGGACAGACCTTGATACCGATGACCTTCGAGAGCGCATAGCCGATGATCTGGCTGACGATGAAAGCCGTTTTCAAGTCGACATCACCGCCCAGGAACTTCAGCCCCTGGTAACTCGCCGCGGAAAACGGCTTGCGGAAGGCGTACATGCAGAAGTAGGTCGAGAACGACGCGAAGATCACCACCAGCGTGAACAGCGGAACCGGGGCGGACGCGAGCCACCGGGTCACGGGGCCGGGTGGCCGGGCAGGTTGAATCGGATCGTTGGCCATTCAGTCGGTCTCGTCCAGGGTGGCGACCATCACTTCGGCCAGGTCTTTCACCAACGGCTTGGCACCTCGCGCTGCGATGCCGTCACCGATCATTGTCCGGCAGAACGGGCAAGAGACAACCACGGTCTCGGTTGCCGTCTGCAGAACTTCATCAACACGATCCTGTCCGATCCGTTCATCTTGTGTGTCGTCGAGCCACATTCGTCCCCCACCGCCTCCGCAGCAGGCCGTGCGGCAACCGTGCCGGGGCATCTCGGTCAATTGGGCCCCGGCGTGTGAAAGCAGCTCGCGCGGCGAGTCGACGATTCCGTTGACGCGTGCCAGGTAACAGGGGTCGTGAAATGTCACCGACCCGGTGTGTGAGTCGGTTTGGGAACCGGGGAAGGTCAACCGTCCTGCCGAGACCAGTTCGGCCAGGTACTGGCTGTGATGGATGACGTCGAACTGACCCCCGGCCTGGGGGTAATCGTGACGGAGGCTGTTGAGGCAGTGGGGGCAATGCGTGAGGATGCGGGTCACGCCGTGTCGCTTGAAGGTCTCGACGTTGGTTGCCGCCAGTTCGGCGAAGACGAACTCTTCTCCCATGCGTCGCGCCGATTCTCCCGTGCAGCGCTCCTGGTTCCCCAGTACGGCGAAATTGACTTTCGCGGTCTGCAACAGGCGGACCATCGCCCGGGCGGTCTGCCGGGACTGCCGGTCATAGGCCGCTGCACAGCCGACCCAGTAGAGGATCTCGAAATCCGGTGTGTCCTCGACCGTGGGCACCTGCAGGCCCTCGGCCCAGTCAAAGCGTTGCTCGGCGGGCAGGCCCCAGGGGTTTCCCGAGCGGGACAGTTTCTGCAGTGCCGCGGCAGCAGGGCCACGGATGTTGCCACTGCCCACCAGGTGGCGGCGCATTCCGGTGATCAGCGTCAGCGGGTCGACGCCCAGTGGACAGACCTCGACACAGGCCGAACAGGTCGTACAGGCCCAGAGCGTGTCCGCGGAAATCACCTCACCGTGCAGCGGCGGCGTGTCTCCGTCGGCAGGACCGGCGACCAGGTCCTGCAGCTGTCCTGCCAGGGACTGGACGACATTGCGAGGTGAGAGCGGCTTGCCGGCAGCGTGGGCGGGGCATTCGTCCTGGCAGCGGCCACATGAGACACAGGCGTCGAGCTGGATCAGCTGTCGCCGTGGGAGATCGGTGACCTCGCCGATGCCGAATTTTCCGCTGGCTTCCACTTCCTCGATCGACACGAGCGTCATCGTGCCCAGTTGTTGGCTGTCGGCGGTGGCCAGCAACACCGAGCCGGCCACGACGTGTCTCAACCTCGTGTAAGGAACCGCCGCCAGCAGGCCCAGGGCGACCACCGCGTGCAGCCACCAGCTGACACGGTGTGCGGTTGCCGCGATGGCCGGTGTCACTCCCACCCCTTCCAGGCCACCCGCGACCGCCGCTCCGACGAAGGAGAACCAGGGTTGCGCTGTCTGGGCCTCGATGATCCGCAGGCCTTCGACCACGTATCCGGTCACGCCCAGTAACAGCAGTCCCGTGAGCACGATCAGGTCGGCCGGCTCACGGGCGATCGAGGAACGGTCCGAGAGTCGCCGCACCAGGAACCAGGCACCGCCGGCCAGCAGGGCCAGGCCGGCGGCGTCGAGTACCAGTTCGTAGACGGCGAAATACAGGCCCTTGTGAAAGACCGGGTCGGTAGCAGCACGTCCCAGGACCAGTGCCGCCACGTGTTCGATTGCGATCAGGATCGTACCCAGTGTCAGCAGGCAGAATCCCCAGAACAGCAACCGGTGAGCCCAGCTGGCCGCCGGCCGGGTGTCATGCAGAGAAAACCAGGTCGAGTGGCGGTGAAAGGCGAAGGCGAACAGACGTCCGGGGATCCCCGCCCAGCGGTTCTTGGCGGTCGACGGTTGACCGCGGTTCCAGCGGCCGATCATCCGGGCCAGTCCCCGGGCACCGATCAGCAGTGCGAGCATGGCCAGTGCGTAGAAGGCCAGCTTCGACTCCTGGCCGATGTTGCCGAAGATCTCGCGTGAAAGGTTGTCAGCTGGCATGAAGCCGGTCAATCAACTGGGGGGCCACCTCGTAAGCATCGCCGACGAGTCCATAGTCGGCGACCTCAAAAATCGGGGCATCGGGATCGGTGTTGATGGCGACGATCACTCGCGAGTTCTTCATCCCGGCAAGATGTTGCACGGCCCCGGAGATACCCATGGCGATGTAAAGTTCCGGCGCGACCACCTTGCCCGTCTGGCCAACCTGCAGTTCGTTGGGCGTGATGCCCGCATCGACCAGGGCACGGGAACTGCCCGTGGCTCCCTCGAGGCAATCAGCCACACCTCCGACAAGGTTCTCAAAATCATCCGCCGAGCGAATTCCCCGTCCACCGGAAACCACGATGCGGGCCTCGGTGACATCCGGACGGTGGCTCGATCGCGAATCCAGCCGCTCGAAGGTTATCCCGTTGGGAAGTGCTTCATCGCGAACCGCCACCGGCGTGATCGGACAGGCCGCCCCGGCCTCATCGGCAGGCTCGAAGGCGGTCGGTCGCACCGTGATGATCTGCGGCTGTCCGTGCAGGAGGATCCGTGCGGTGACCGCTCCGGCGAACATCGGCCGTTGCAGGACCAGGCGGTCTCCGTCGTACTGGACAGCGGTGACGTCACTGGCCATCGCGCCGCCGAGCAATCCGGCGGCACGGCTGACGATATCACGGGCGAAGGTCGAGGATGCGGCCAACAACACGTCGGCAGCCGAGGTCACGACGACATCGGCGATCTGGCGGGCGTAACGATCGGCGACGGGATTGTGCAGTGACGGTCCGTCGGCGCTGAGAACGGGGACAAAGCGGGCCGCATCCTCGGCCACGTTGTCGATGTGATGACCGAGGACGAGGCACTCCACGCGGTCGTCGGGATCACGAACGAGTGAATTCGCGCATCCCAGTGCTGTGAGACAGCCGGGTCGCAGGCGATGACCGTCGTGTTCGGCAACGACCAGGATGTGCATCAAGGGACCTCGTGGCGGTCAGAGAATTTCTTCATCATCGCGCAGGTGGGTAAGCAGTTGATCGACATTGTCGACAATCGTGCATGTGCGGCCGGATGAAACAGCTTCCAGGCCCAGCAGTTCCACCCGCGGCTCGATCTCGATCTCGAGTTCGGCCAAGGTCAGCTGCTCGATCGGTTTCTTGCGGGCGGCGAGGATCCCCGGCAGCGAGGCATAGCGAGGCTCGTTGAGCCTGAGATCCGCGGTGATCACCGCGGGCCAATCGACGCGAACCGTCTCGATTCCGTGGTCGGTCTCGCGTGAAACAACAGCACCCAGGGAATCGTCGTTGATCTCTGAAGCAAAGGTCGCCTGGGGCCAATCCAGCAGCGCGGCAAGGAACTGGCCGACCTGGGCCGCGTCGTCATCGACGGCCTGCTTGCCCATCAGGACCATCCGTGGCTCGAGCCGATCGACGAGTGTGGCCAGGACGCGGGCGACGTTCCAGGGGTCCAGCGGTTCGCCGGTGGCGACCCGGACCGCACGATCGGCACCCATCGCCAGTGCCGTCCGCAATTCGTCCTCGTAGGCCTCGCCGCCGATCCCGGCCACGACCACCTCGACATCGTCTTGCCGTTCACCGATTCTCAACGCCTCTTCCACGGCGATGGCATCGAACGGGTTGATTACGAACGACAGGTGGGTGGTGTCGACATCGAGTCCATCGTCGCGAATGCGAATCACACCGTCGGTGTCGGGGACGCGTTTGGTCGGCACCAGGATGAGGAAGCTCATGAGGAGAGATCGTTCCCGGGAGTGTTTTCTGACCCGGCACCGTGGGCACCCTCGATCCGTCCATAATACTCGGCATGCATCTGGTAACAGGCTGTTTCGATCCCGGGGCGTGCCTGCAATTCGGGATGTTCGAAGAACCGGTCCGCTTGGATGGCCTCGATGTCATAGTCGGTGACGCCGTCGAGAACGAGATCGGCCATGATGACCCCGATCGCCGGGCTCTGGACAATTCCATGGCCACAGAAACCCGAACAGTGGAACAGCCCCTCGATCTCGGGATGTCGACCACAAAACGGCTTGCCGTCGGGCGTGAAGGTCATGATGCCACGGGTGATCGTCAGCGGCGTCCGCTCATCGATCCAGGGGAAGCGGCGACGGGTGGCATCGATCAACAGGGCCACGTGCAGATCGTCGGCACGAACGGTCAATGCCGACATGTCGAAATCGTCGGGCAGTGATCCCATGTCGTGTTGAACCGCCTCGGTGCCATACATGCCAACGATCAGCCCGCCGGATTCCGGACGTGAGTAGATTCGCAGGTGACGGTCCCGGATTGCCGGGCTGTGCCGATCGACGGGTTGATTGTCGTCGGGCCGGGTCGTCAGGTAGACATGTCCGAGTGCGGCGGTCTGGAGCGGCGACTCGGCAAGATCGGCAACCAGGTAGGACCATGGTCCGGCCGCGTTGATCACCGTGGCCGTCTCGATCGTGCCCTGATCGGTTTTGACACCACGCAAACGGCCGGCAACGATGTCGAGTCCACGCACCGGGCAACCAGATCGGTACTCGACACCATTGTCGCGGCCGATCTTCAGGTAGGCCGTTACCAGTTCGGCCGGCTGCAGGTGCCCGTCGGTCGGGCAGTAACACGCGTCGACCAGGTCGTCGGTCCGCATGTAGGGCAACAGGCCGGCCACCTCGTCAATCGGCAGATGCTCGATCGCAAATCCGATCTCCTGTCCCATGGTGACCAGGTCCGAGATTTCCCGTGCCCGTTCGTCGGTCGAGGCGACGCGGAGTGAACCGGTCTGAACGAAGATCTTGACCTCCGCCCGCTCTTCGAGTTCGCCGACGATCTTCACGCCGTCCATCAGCATTCGCGTGGCTGCCGAGGTTCCACGCAGTTGTCCCAGCAGGCCGGCCGCCCGGCCGGTCGAACCGTTGCCCAGCCGTTCCCGTTCCAGGACGGTTACGCTGCTGCCCCGCTGCGACAATTGCATCGCCGCACTCAGCCCGGCAACTCCCCCGCCGATCACAACAACATCGCTCGTGGCGGGAAGGGCATCGGGCATGGAACGACCTGTCGTCTCAAGGGTGTGAGCTGTCGGTAGAAAGGCGTGTCGATAATTTATCCTCCGAACCCTCGATCGAACAGCCAACCGATCGGATTCCGTAACCGCTACAGGTTTCCCTGTTTGCCCATCTCCCACTCTGCCGGATTCTCCGGCAGGACCACTGGTGATCGGCTAATGCGGCAGTGTGGAACGTGACGAACCAAGAGACGAGGTGGTCCGGGTGTTGGATCTCGGGCTGCAGTGACGACCGGAAATTCGTCGACCAGGAGCGAATCCGTTGATGACAACTCAGCCTTCCAGCGATCCTGTGGGCAGCCACCGCAGTGCAGTGGGCCTGGAGATTTGCCGTGGTCGGAGCGAGCATTCTTTTCGCCCGATCTCCGGCAACCGTTTCGTGATTGGGTCGGCGCCCGAGTGTGACTTGCGGCTGGGTGGTGACACGGTACCGGCCGTTCACAGCCAGCTTCACATCGATGGTGGGAAGGCGTGGGTCGAGGCCGTGGCGGCTGATCCGCCCTTGTTGATCAACGGTGAGGACCGTGAAACGGCGAGACTGGCCGACGGCGACACGATCGGCATCGGCGGCTTCGTGTTCACCTGGAAGGCGCCGTGTTCGATGGAGAGCGATTTGGTTGAGGCAACGTCGTTGACGGCCGCGGAGCTGATTGATCGGCTGGAGGCCGACCTGGAGTTGGTGAGCCGGCACGTCACGGCGGCACGACGTGGTGCGACGACACTGCTGGAAGCGTCGCTCGGGAGGATCTACGGGGATTCGGTCGTGGCCGAACAGGCCACGGTGGTTCCCGGCGACGACCAGGCACTGGCGGCACGACTGGAAGAACTGGTTCGTCGAATGGACGCCCGGGAGTTGGAGTACTCCGAGGTGATTGCAAGCCTTCTGGAGGGACAGGATCGGCTGTCAGCCCAGCTGGAGCTGCTGGTCAATCGCCTTGCCGGTCAACAACTCGATGGTGAGAGCCTGCGAGCCAGCGCCTAGAGCGCCTCGCGGAATTTCAGCTGGGGCTTTTCGATCGTGACCATCGTGTTGGCGGGCACGCTCTGCATCAACGACACGCTGGCGCCGATCACCGAGTGGGCACCGACGACCGTGTCACCTCCGAGCACCGTTGCGTTGGCATAGATCACGACGCCTTCCTCGATCGTCGGATGCCGCTTCTGATTGCGAACCAGGTTGCCCTGGTTGTCCTTGGGAAATGACAGGGCTCCGAGCGTGACCCCCTGGTAGAGCTTCACGTTCGAGGCGATCTCGGTGGTTTCGCCGATGACGACGCCGGTGCCGTGATCAATGAAGAACGATGGTCCGATCTGGGCACCGGGGTGGATGTCGATCCCGGTACGATTGTGAGACCACTCGGCCATCATCCTGGGAATGAACGGAACATCGAGCCGGTAGAGTTCGTGGGCCAAACGGTGGACTGTGATCGCCTGCAGGCCCGGGTAACAGAGGATGATCTCGTCGAGTCCTTTCGCGGCGGGATCTCCTTCGTAGGCGGCCTGGACATCCTGGGCCAGCAGTTCACGCAGCCGGGGCAGTGAGTCGAGCAGGGCGATGGCACGTTGCTGGCCGGGTTCCTCGAATTCGTCAAGAGAGTCCTTCGACGACACGTTCTCCGACGACGTGGTGCCGTTGGCAAGAACCTGCTCGTGCCGCAGAGCCCGGGCAATTTGCTGGGTGAGTTCGACGCGGAGGCCGTCGATCAGGTCGCTGACATGGTAGGCCACGTTGCCCATGTGCAACTTCTGCCATCTCTGGTAACCCGGGTAGATGATCTCCATCAGGTCGTGGGTGACCTTGACGATCGCGTCCATGTGAGGCAGCGGGGAATGTCCCAGGTGATTGATCGTTCCAATTTCGGTGTAGGTCGAAACGACCTGTTCGGTCAGTTTCGAGAGCCGGTCTTTCTGTGAATAATCGGCCATGGCAGGATCTCGGAAAGAGAATCTCCACGGTTGTGGATGATTCGGGGGACGCGGAAGATTCGCAGCAAGGGACCGGCCGGAGCCGAATCCCGCGGGGTTGCGGAGAAGAGGACGCGTGGTCGATGGCCCGGGCCATCGACCCATCAACAGCCGCAGCTGATCGGCAGCAGCGTGAAGCAGAACGACGACTGTTGAACGACGCGTGACATGGGCGGCAACCCGTGGAGACCCTGATTCTTGTGTGCGAAGCCGAAACCCGATTCTAGGAGGGCGTCGGAACCACGGTCAAGGGGCGGTCGTTGTTGAGGTATCCTCGATCCCGAATTTCGCGGCGTGTTTTTTCTGGTTGAGCACCCAGCGACGGAGAATCTGGTAGCCGGGATCCATCGGCTGGTAACGGCGTCCTCCCTGGTGGCCGTCCTCCTTGCCGCTTTGGACGTTCAGTGGTTTTCTCAGCAGCTTGCTCTTCTCGATGTTGCCCAGGTCGACGCGGGCCTGCAACAGTCGATAGTTGGCCAGCAGCTTGGCCACCGGCAGGTAACCGGCATCGTCGGGCCGGTTGAGTGTCAACGACGGGACACGGCCGGGAACGCCGTGACAGGCGTAACAACTCCGCTGGTCACCACGCAGCACCCGGTTCATTTCGGGTGTGACGTAGTCGCGAAAATACTGGAAGTCGGTGATGAACAGTGACTCGAGTTTCGGTTTGCCGTCAGGGCCGACCGGCTGTCGTTGAGGTTTTTCAGCGGTCACGGCCGCCGTGAGTTCGTTGAGGAAGTTCTTGCGGTTCGTCGAGAGAACGTTGCGTGCGGTCTTGATGACGTTCTTCCGCTTCTCGAACTTCAACATCGTCTCCAGCGCGTTGAGTACTTCGGGGTTGCGTCGCAGGGCCGTGGCCTGGGCCACCGTCACGGCCTGTTCGCGCGTTCGTGGGTCGGCCGACGCCTTGAGTTGATCGACGAACAATCGCAGGGCACGGGTCCGGTGGGCGGCATAGGGATCCAGCGGGGGCAACTGGCCCTTCTTGACCTGGACCTCGGGCAATCGGGTCTTGTGGGTCAGGATCCACGTGACACTGGGCAGCCAGAATCTCGCGGCCAACGGGTTCTTGAAGGACTTCGGCAGGAACTCCAGTGTCATGTCGATGTGCAGATCGGGGTTGTTGCCGATGGCGTCGCCAAGACCCTTGGCGAGGTACCACTGGGCATTCATCTGTCGAGTCAGCTCGGCACGTCGAGCCGCCTCGGGGTTCTTCTTGATGTCGGCTGCCGGGTGGAAGGTGGGGAACTTCGGAACCAGGTACCCGAGAATCTCGCGTTGCTGGTCCTTGTTCTCGGGAATGATCCACTTGACCCGACCAAAAAGTTTCAGGACCGGGTCGGAGAGCTGGGCCCGTCGCGGCGGCTCGTTGGCACCCCGTCGCACCTGGGTCAGCAGCGGTTCGACCAGTTCCGGGACGGCCACGAACTTGGCGGATCGTGGATCGGAAATGCTGTTGGCCGCGATGGCACGCAGCGATTCGGGACCTTCCAGTGAGTACTGGATCAACTGCTGTTGCAGCGGTTGGAAGGGCACGTTGGCGGCACCCTCAAGCCCGATCTGGATCGGGACCAGGGCGTCACCGGCGAGATCCCTGCGTCGCTTCGGATCGACGTGTCCGAAGTAGGTGATCACGGCCCGGCCCACCAGTTCGCCCGATCCCGGTGTGACGTAGCCCATCTGCCCGGAACCCCCGTCGCCACCGGAAGTGTTGTAGAAGGTGGCGGCAATGGTGACCAGGCGGCGGGCAAGGCGTCGAGCCAGTGGTGGGTCCTTGCTGGTTGCTTCGCGAAGGGCATTGTCGAGATCGGCGAACAACTCGCCGAGCTGGGTGTACTGGTGCTGCTTGCTGCCGTTGGCCTTGTGCCCGTTGGCGATGAACAGGGCCTGCCCCTGGTAACGAATGCCGTTCTCGGCCAGCCGGTTGGGTTCGGGTCGGCTGAGCCTCTGGACCCAGGCCTTGTTGAGTTCGGCACGCACCGGGGGATTCCAGACCCACCAGTTCCAACTGGCCCGGGTCGCCCAGGCCCTGACAGCCGGGTGCTTGTCATCGAGCATCATCGTGCTCAGCAGTCCGGTCAGTTTGTCCCAGGCGATCCCGATTCCGGGCAGGACGCCATCAACCCGCATGACCAGTGCCTGGGCCAGCGCCGCGCGGGTTCGATCGTTACTTGATCGGGCGGCTTTCTGGATTGCAGCCCAGCCACGGTTGTCGATCATCAATTGTCGCAGTCCCCAGTGAGCGGCCTCGCGGACCGCCTTGACGGGATCACCCAGCCCGGAAACCAACGGAGCGATGCCGGCGTCATCCGGAGTCGCGCCCAGGCCGATCATGGCCTGGTACCGCACCAGTGGACTCGCGTGCCCGGCCAGCGGGACCATCAACGGCACCAGTCGAGGATCCTCGGTCAGCGAGAGATCACGGGCACGGGCAATCGTCGCAGCCAGTGTCTCGTTGGCCGGAGCCTGGAACTGCTTGGCCGTTGCCCGGGACGGTTTGACCGGGAACAGCCTTGCGAGCGCGTGCAGGCTGTAGCCGGTCGAAACGAAACCCGTCTGTGACTTGCCCTTCCAGTAGCCGCTGGGATGCTGCAGTCCCAGCAGGCCCTGGATGCCCTTCTTGACCGTGGGGTCATCGGGACCGCGGCCAGCGGCCTGGAAGGCAATCAGGGCCAGTGCCGTGGGCGAGGGTTCGGGGGCGTTCTTTGCAGGGGCCTGCCAGGTCTTTCCCCCATCGCTGCTCTTGCCCGGGTCGAACCCCCAGGTGCCGTCGGCGTTTTGGGTTTGCCGCAGGCGTTGGAGGTCGGCGGCAACCTGGGTCTTGATTCGTTTGGCCAGCTTGTTGGCTTCTTCTGGTGTTGTCACGTGTCCCTTGTAGGGAACGCGCGACGTTGCCCGGGACTCGTTTTTCTCCTCGGCTGCCACCCTGGCGGCGGTGGCCGGATAGTCGGGCGGGAAATACCGTTTCAGGAACTCGACCCGGTGGCCCATGTCGTCGGTGTAGACCGGTCGGACGTCGAGAATCCGCCGGGCCTTGTCCTCCATACCCCGGAAGTACTTCGGGTCGCCGGTGGCCCGCCAGGCCTCGAAGAGGACTTCGCCGGTGTAATTGAACACCACGCCCTTGCCGACGTTGGCTCCCGGTCCCGCCGCGTTGATACCTCCGGGGTCCCCCGACTGCAGGATGAAATTGGCCGCCCGGATGGCCTGGTGCCCCTGCAGGGTCCTGGGCTTGCGAAAGCGTTCGATCGAGACAACCGCATGCCCGGTCACCCGCGTCCCCGCCGGACCGTCTCCCAGGTCCAGGGGGGCCAGGCTCGTGTTGTTGGCCGCATCGATCAGCTTGTTGGTTGGTCGCATCGACTGGTAGCAGGTGTTGACCATGTTCCGCAGCAACTGGATGTTGCGGACACGGTACCCCAGGGTCAGTGGAACCGCTGGACCCCAGACGCCGCTTTGCGTGTGGCAACTCATGCACTGGGTCCCCAGCAGGTTGCCACTGTCACGGATCCGCCGTTCGACGCTGGCCCCCCGCGGCCGGTTTGTCAGCCAGCTGTCAACCTGGCCGATGTGATCGTACAACCCGTGACGAACGGCCTGGCGAGGGTCGTCGAATGGTGCCGGCCGGACAATCCGCAGTTCGAGGTCATATCCGGGGGTGTTGCTCTCGACCCGCAGGAAATAGACCTGGCCGGGTTTCAGCGTCCGGTTGATTGCGATCCGGTGTTGTTGTTGCTGCTGGTGAACTCGTTCGTTGGAATTTTTTCCTTCGGTGTATTCGCCGGCCAGTGGTAACAACGATCCCGGCCGGGCTGTCGCCGATTTTGACGGCAACGTGTAACAACGGATTCGGGCGGCAACCTGTTGGTCGGGAATCGACAGACAGGCGGTCAGCAGCCGCGGCACGCTGCCGGTAAACTCGAGACGAAACCAGTCATCACCGCTCGAGCCGACACGGCCATTGTCGAAGTACTCGATGTCGTCGGCACCGCCGATGATCTGCAGGGTGTAGTCCTCGTTCGTGTTTTTCAGTGCCAGCGGCTGAGCCTGCTCGGGCGAGTCGTTGGGTTCGGCCTCGATGAACAGCCGGCCGCCGGCCGGCCGTGCATCAACGGGATCGATTGCAATCGACACGTCGACCGAGTGGCCCCGGGGCCAGGCCACCCGGCGGGGCACCGGTTGGCTGGCCGTTACCTTGCCCGTCTCGCGCCATCGCGGTCCATCAAAGAGTGTGACGTCACTCTCCTGGGGAGCAACACGCAACCGGTAGGTTCCCGTCACCGGGGCGCGGTAGACGAGAAAGACGTCGGGGTCGAGCGCGTGCAGCAGTTTCGACCAGTTGGGCGTGGGGACGGCGGAGAGGCCCAGGGCGTTTTTCGGTCGGGTGGTCTGGTTGCGGGGAGGGCGGGGCACGAGGTCGGGTGTGTCGGTCCGGATCAGTGTCCAGCTTGCCGCCAAGCGGCCGTTGGCAGGCAGGGTCGAGGGCTGGTTGATCCGGGCGCTCAGAGAAATCGTTTCGCCGGCCTGCAACTCCAGTTCCTGTTCGAGGGCAGCTGGGACCGCAGCGGTTCGGTTGATCTTCGCCGCGGCGGCCAGTGGTGCCACCCGGAGCAAGAGAAATACCACGATCGGCAGTGACGAGAAGATGCAGCGGCGAATTGGAATCGGCATGGTCGTCCTGCGGCAAGAGTCGAGCGACTGATTCTGGTTGGTCCGACGGGCTAGGGCGGGCCGTGCATTGTGACGCGTCGCCGGGGTCGGGTTCAAGCAGAGCCGGACCGGGCTCAATCTCCGTCTGTCCCGTGGCCGATAAGAGAAACTGCAGGGTGGCAACAGCAGGACGGGCGTCGCGGTGGGGTCAAGACGACGACGTTCGCAGACAGTGGTCGAACGGGGTGGCTGCGTGCGGGCAGGAATCTGCTGGCCGACCGGTGACTACTGGGTACGCGCCCGTCGTCCGCTGGCCGCGCTGGTCTTCCTGTTCCCCTGGCTGATCCTCTACGAACTGGGGACAAGTGAACTGGGGCGGATCTGGCCGGGCGAGGTCCGCAACCTGGCGGATCTGTGGATGCGGGGCGGGTTGTTGCGACTGGGCTTCGACCACGCGTTTCTGTTGCCCGGTCTGGTCGTGCTTGGGTTGATCGCCTGGCATCTGGCGACTCGTGACCCTTGGCAGGTACGGGTCGAAACGCTGCTGGGGATGTCCGGGGAAAGCGTGTTGTTTGCCGTGCTGTTGTTTGGGGTGGCGCGGCTGCAATGGTGGACGATGGGCGTCTGGCAATCGTCGATGGCGTTGTCGTCGACCGAAGCAGCGGCGGCGCGGTTGCTTGGTTTTGTCGGGGCGGGTGTCTACGAGGAGGTGCTTTTTCGGCTGTGCCTGTTGCCGCTGAGTTGGGTCGTCCTGCGGGCTCTGGGCCTGACATCGACCGTTTCGATCGTCGGAGCGATCGTGGTGACCAGCCTGGTGTTCGCCGCTGCCCATCATGTCGGGGGCAGCGAGTCGTTCGGCTGGCAGGTGTTCACGTTTCGTGTGCTGGCCGGGTCGGTCTTTGCCGGGCTGTTTCTTGTGCGTGGTTTCGGGATCGCCGTCGGGGCCCATGTGGCCTATGACTTGCTCGTCGGTTCGCCGGTGGGGAGTGCCTGACGAGCGACCAGGCGGCGGGTGTTCCTCCTGCCTTCGTCCACCTCCACGTCGCTGGTACACTGCTCGAGGTCCACAGGAGTTCCCTTGATGTTCCTTCGTCTCTGCCTGGCGTGTTCCTCGTTGTTGTTTGTTTCGAGTTTGCCGCGGCTGTCGGCGGCCGACTGGATCCAGTGGCGAGGAACACTTCGAGACGGGATTGCGGATGCGGCGAATGTCCCGGGGAAATGGCCCGCGAGTCTCGCTCGCGTCTGGCAACGGCGGGTCGGTCAAGGACACGCCTCGCCGGTCGTGCGGTCCGGTCGCGTTTTCAGCCTGGCTCGCGAGGGCAACCGTGAGGTCGTTCGAGGGTTCGAACTGGCATCGGGACGCGAGCTGTGGAAGAGCGATTACCGGGCTCCCTACAAGTTGCAGTCGGTGGCGCGTGAGCACGGCAAGGGTCCCAAGTCGACACCGGTGGTCGAGGGCAATCGCCTGGTCACCTTCGGGATCAGCGGGATCCTCTGCTGCTGGGATACGACCAATGGAGCGAAGGTGTGGTCTCGCGAGTTTTCCTCGGAACATCAGCAGACGGCGCCGCTGTATGGTCATGCCGCCTCGCCGATCGTCGTTGACGGTCGAGTGATCGTCCACGTTGGTGGCCACGACGACGGTGCACTGATGGCCTTCGAGCTGGCGTCGGGACGTGTGGCCTGGAAATGGAGCGAGGATGGTCCGGCGTACGCGTCGCCGATTCTCACGACGTTGGCCGGGCGACGGCAGTTGATCACGCAGTCACAGAAATTCCATGTCGGGGTCGATCCCGTGAAGGGGACTGTGCTGTGGCGCGTTCCCTTCACCACGCAGTTCGACCAGAACAGCGTCACACCGATCGTGTCCGACGCCCTCGTGATTCTCTCGGGCTACAACGAACCGACGGTCGCGTTGGAAATCCGGAGCCGTGACAGCCGGTTGCGGGCAAAGACCCGCTGGTCCAACCGCGACATTCCGATGTACATGAGCAGCCCGGTACTTGTGGAGGGACGGTTGTTCGGGATGACACAGAAACGCCGGGGCCAGTTGTTCTGCGCCGATCCGGCCACCGGCAAGGTGCTGTGGACCACGCCCGGTCGCCTGGCCGAGAACGCGGCAATCATCGCGGCCGGCAAGGTCCTGCTCGTGCAGACAACCGCCGGCGAACTGCTTGTCGTTGCCGCCGCTGGAGACGGATACGACGAGAAAGCCCGTTACCGGGTTTCCGAAAAGTCCACCTGGGCCCATCCGGCACTCGTCGGATCGAAACTGCTGGTCAAGGATGTCGAGAACCTGATGGTCTTCGACCTGCAGAGCCAGGATTAGCGGCGACCGGGAACGCGAATCGCCGCTGCGCTACAGTTCAAACAGCGACTGGGTCTTCACCACCGCACAGTTTTCCGGAAACGTGTGGAAGGCCTGGACCAACAGGCTGCCAGGCCAGTTGTCGGTGGTGATGACCGAGAGTGCTGCCGGGTCGAATCGGCCGGTGCCTGGAAAGGCAAAGGCGACCGCGGCCGTGAGACTGTCGCGGGCCAGTTCCTCGTGGACGTTGAGGAACACCTCCTGGTCGAGTTGTTCGAGTTGGTAGCTGACGTAGTATCGGACCCCGTTGTCGAACTGGAACGTCTCGTTTCGACTGCCACGGATCTTTTTTTCGAGTAACTGGCGTTTCTGTGGCAGGAGTTGCTGGCGGGCCGCAGTCACCTCGGTCACCGTTTCGTTGCGACACCGCAACGAAACCATGTGACCGGCGTCGCAGATGTGGATCGAGGCCGAATAGTCCTCGTGCCAGACTTCGGTCTCGGCACGCACCGCCAGCAGTTCCGGATGCACCGACCGCCCGAACAGGTGAAACACCAACTCGCTGGCATCAGGGCGAACCGACTGTGTGGTCATGGTCAGAGCATCTCGACCGGCCGCCTGGGGCGTGCCGGAATGACACGGTGAAAAACAAAACAGGCCAAACCCGATTGTACCCGTCCCGGTCGATACTCGCCAAGAGACTCCTGTTCGGGAGCGGCCGTCTACGAGTCGCTCGCCTCCAGTGCCAGCATCCGGGCCTTCAGTCGCGTGCCCTGCGGGGCCGAGAATCCTCCCAGGCGGCCCGTCGCGGCGATCACCCGGTGGCAGGGGACCAGGATCGGGACGGGGTTGTTGGCCATCACGCTGCCGACGGCACGCGCCGCCCCAGGCGATCCCACCCCGGTGGCGACTTCTCCATAGCTTTCGGTCCGACCGTAGCCGATCTGGCGGACATGATCCATCACGCGAAACTGGAAGTCGGTCAGCGGTGGCAAGACCACGGTCACGTCGCTGAAGTCGATTCGGTCACCGGCGGCATAGTCTTCGAGTCGCGACCGCAATGCGGGACACCAGTCGGATTTTTCCGCGTACCGCCCGGCGACCCGTCGGTGAAGAGACGCAGCCGATCGATGCCCGATCTCGACACGGTGCACCGACACACCGTCACCGAGGAGTCCGAACCAGCCAAGCGATGTCGGGAAAAGTGACAGGATCAACTTGCTCATGGCTGCGGTCTTCGGAATCTCGGACGTCTTTGACCGTCTCGGTCGCGAGCTATACAATAGACCGATCGCGGCAATGGAACACGTTCGGCTCGTGGCGATTCAGTGCTGCGGTTCTTCTTCTCGAGGTTCTCTCGACCATGAACGCCTACAGCGCATTGGCGGACGACTGCTACAGCAACATGAATCTCAGTACCGAGATGGCTCTTCCGACAAACCGGGAGACGATTCTTGGTTTCTTTGAGCGATTGCAGAAGTCCTATCCCACGATGAGGAACTTTTATACGCGAGACAATGGAGATCTCGTGCTCGAGGAAGACAAGGACCAGGGCCACCAGCGGTGGTTGTCGATCGAGGCCCGGCGGATCAACAGTGGTTTCGTCAACCCGACCGATCTCGACGAGGCACTCGAACAACACCGGCTGGTCTTGCAGCAGGTGCCCTACATGCTCTCGGTCAGCCCTCTCGACTGCGAAGCACTCGATTACATGATGGGCTTCGACTTCACCTACAGCGGCAATCACGACGCCCTGGTGGCCGAGGCATTGGGGACATCGAGTGCGATGGACGGGCTGCTGGAGATGCCCGGGACGGAGGTGTTGAGTTTCGAGCCGTCGATCACGTTGGGGCTGGAGGAATCGTGCCGCCGGCAGGCCCGGTTGATGATCGAAACCAGGACAAACGCCTACCAGGTTCGCCGGGGCGATTTTCCCGAGGAGTTGATCAGTGTTTATTTCACCGTTCGCCAGTACGGCAGCCTGGAAGCCGATGCCTCGTTTGAAGAAACACTGGTGTCATTACGTGAGCAATGTGAAGAACTTCTGGACGCATTCGTGATCGAGCAGGTCCTGCGCCCGCTGGCCCAGGCGATTTCGACGAAATAGCCCGGTCGAACAGACCCACAAGAGACGGGAGACATCCACGTGTCCGTTGCGTTGAGCCAATTTGCCAGAACTCTCTCGGTTGAAACTGCCTTCACGGTTCTCGCGGTTGCCAAGCAACTGAAGGCCCAGGGCAAGGACGTCGTTGAACTGGAGATCGGTGACAGTCCGTTTGACACCACCGCCTCGGCCAAGTCGGCCGGTGTGTTGGCGATCGAAGACAACCAGTCACACTATTGTCCCTCACCGGGCATCCCCGAGTTCCGCGCGGCGGCGGCGCGGTTTGTCTCCGACGAGTTCAACATCCCGGCGTCGGCAGAGAACATCGTGGCGGGGCCGGGGGCGAAGGTTTTCGAGCAGTTTTTCTGCGAGGCCTTTCTGGATCCAGGTGACGGGGTGTTGGTCTTCAGCCCGTTTTTCCCGACCTACATTCCAAACATCGAGCGACGGGGGGCCCGCGCGGTTCTGACGCCGTTGCGGCAGTCCAACGGGTTTCGGCCGGAAGCTGAAGCCATCGAACGGTTCCTCGCCGACGATCCGCAACCGAAGGCGATCTTCCTGAATTCCCCGCACAATCCCACCGGGGGTGTCACGACCGAGGCCGATCTGCAGGCGATCGCCGATGTGGTTCGCGGCCAGGAGATCGCGGTTTTCAGTGATGAACCGTATTGTCACATGGTCTGGGAGGGCCGGCACCATTCGCTGCTCGAACAGGCCGGCATGATGGACCAGTGTGTGGCGGCCTACACTTTCAGCAAGTCCTACAGCATGAGCGGTTGGCGGCTGGGATTTGCGGTGGCTTCGGAGTCGACTGCCGATGCGATCGGCAAGATGATCAACACGTCGCTTTCCTGCACCCCTCCCCTGGTGCAACTTGCCGGGGCCGCCGCGCTTTCCAGGGACCACGAGGAACGTGATCGCGTGATGGCCAATTTTCGCGAAAAGGTCGTGTTGTTGACCGAGGGACTCAACGCGATCGAGGGCATCCACTCGCTGGATCCGACGGCGACGTTCTATGTCTTTCCCAACGTCGCGGGAATCTGCAACCGGTTGGAGATCACCAGCCACGGACTGGCACTGTACCTGCTCGAGGGAGCCGACGACGATTTTGGCGTTGCCTGCCTGGGGGGTGAGTGCTTTGGGGACGCGGGGGCAGGATTTCTGAGATTCAGTTGTGCCGAGCCCAACGAACGGCTGCAGCAGGCACTGGACTTTCTGCCCGAGGCGATTGGACGGACTGACCGCGTGGCGGCATTCCTGGAAAGTCGCCCCGAGTTCCGTCTCGAGATGCCTTACGACACCGGGGAATGACCCCGGTTGTCCGCACCTGTCCGAAACGGTCTAGCGGGGCGAGTGATGTCGGCTGAACACCGATCAAGCCCGCGACTGGTCGCCGGGTTGGTCCGTACGGCACTGGGCCTGTACTGGGCTGGGCTGTTTGTTGCGACGCACCTGCCCAACCCGCCGGTGGTTGTGCCGCGCGACGTTTCGGACACCTGGCTGCATTTTCTTGCCTACCTCGGGCTTGCGACGCTGCTGGTTCCGGCGATCTCGCTGCCTGGTTCGATCAGTCGTTGGACGGGCCTGGTCGCCTGGGGGGTGGCTGCAGTCTACGCAACCATCGATGAACTGTTGCAGATGATTCCGGTCCTGCACCGCACCGCCGAGTGGAAAGACTGGTTTGCCGACCTCGGCGGGGCCGGCTGCGGCGTGTTGATCGGTGCCCTGATTGCACGAACCTGGCTGTCGTCGCGGGGAAGAGAAGCGGAAGGTCCGTCGGTCGATGCCTTGCACCGCCGGTCGCCGGACACTCTCGAGGATGGTTGAAAGCTCGGACGCCGATCCGCATAATGGTGGATTCACTCAGTTCGCAAGCCGCTCCGGAATCACGTGGTACCGGCAAGACGGGTTGCGTCGACCTCGGGGTCGATCCACGACTGGCATGTAATGAGGATCCTACGACATGGCACAACGACACAGCCGCGCCGACATTCGCAAGGCCCGAAAACGCAAGGCCCGGCAGCAGCGAAAGATCAATTGCCGGTTCTGTCCCAGCGGGTGCGACAATCCGCCGCGGCCGATCTATGTCGATTTCAAGGACGTCAAACTTCTGAGATCGATGGTCAACCGCAACGGGCAGATGTTGTCTCGCCGTCGCACGGGCTGCTGTGCCAAGTACCAGCGAGCCGTCCGACGGGCCGTGATGCGAGCACGCTTCATGGGCCTGCTGCCCTACGTACCCAAGGACTAGCGCGGCCGCTCAGGTCAGCGGTTGAACGCTGACACCGCGCCCGTTGCCGACGGGTCGTCTTGTCGGCAGCCGGTGCCGCCAGGGGGCGAATTGGCGAAGCCGCCGCGATGACGATCGTCCATCGGATCTCGGGCGGCCGAAGGCGACGACGTTGGCCCAGTTTGCAGTCGGCCTGCCGGGAGGCCATTGTCGACGGTGTTTCAGGATCTGCAACCAACACGTCAATCGCATGTCGAGGGTCTCCTACCCACGGGACTGGCTGCTTGACCACGCCAGCAACCGCAGCATACCGTCGTCGATGGGACCAGGTCAAAAACACGTCTTCTTGTTTTCGTGAGAACGATCAGATGCAGGATTCAGCGCTACCCGACCCACTCTTTGAGATTGCCGATCGGGTCACGATTGTCTCGGGAGGCAGCCGGGGTATCGGCAAGGCTCTTGCCGCCGGTTTTGCCACCCGTGGTGCACCGGTGATTGTGACCGGCCGGGACAGTGACACGCTTGAGGCAACGGTGTCAGAGATCTCGGCCATGGCCGGGGTGGTCGTGCAAGGCGTCGTCTGTGATGTCGCTCGACCGGATGATATCACGCGGCTGGTCGAGCAGGTGATCGACGAGTTTGGACGTGTCGATGCGCTGCTGAACGTTGCCGGGGTCAATCGTCGAATGCGGGTCGAAACGGTGAGCGAGGAAGATTACGACTACATTCTCGACATCAATCTCAAGGGGGCGTTCTTGCTGGCCCAGGCGGTTGGTCGACAAATGATCGCGCAGGGCTCGGGCAGCATCATCAACATCGATTCGTTGAATACCTATGCGCCGTTGAAGGGCGTGGCACCCTACGCGATGAGCAAGGCAGGGTTGGTGATGATGACACGGTCTCTGGCAACCGAGTGGGGTGAACATGGTGTGCGGGTCAACACGATCGCGCCGGGTTTCATCCTGACCGATCTGACCCGCAAGTTGTGGTCAGACCCGACGATGCAGGAGTGGGGATTGTCGAACACGCCGCTGGGGCGGCTTGGGGAAGTCGAAGACCTGGTCGGGGCAACCGTGTTTCTGGCTGCCGACGCCTCAGCCTTCATGACCGGACAGGTTGTCCGCGTTGATGGTGGCTTCACCGCGGGTCTGATGTGGCCGATTCCCTTCGACGACTGAATCAGGCCGCGCCGTCGGAACCCGGTCGAGCATCCTTCGGTGGCGGGTCGGGGGCCACCAGCACGAAGATCACCTGCAAGCGGCGGTCTTTCAGTGGTTCGCCTCCCGCCGGGGACCCGAGGTTGCGTTGACGTTCCTTAGCAATACCCGCCGGTTTCTGGATCTTGTGGAGCATGTCGGCCGGCAGATCAAGACGGATCTGAGCCGAGGCCAGCGACGATCGGGGAATCCCGGCGGTGGGCTTTGCGAGGTTCCGGGGAGATTTTCGCGCCGTTGCCGCAGCGGCTCGTGGCTTGCGATCGCGTGACAGTTCCTTGTCCTTGCCCGGCAGGCCGCCGTAGGACTGCAGTTGATCGAGGACCTGTCGTCCGCCCGGCGCGGTTTCCAGGGCTGCAACATGCAGTATCCCGGGAATTTCCATCTGGGCGTGCACCTCCCGATGCAGGTTTGCCATTGCCTGGGAAACTTGCTGTTTCGACGCCTTGACGACCACGCTGACCAGTTGTCCAGGAGCCACACGCCACCGCTTGTCGGCCCCAGCGGTACCCGCCTTTGCCTTGATGTCGGCTCGAGGGATCTTGTGCTTCTGTAACAGCAGGCGGAGAGAATTCAGACCCTGTTCGACATCGACCACGGTCAGGCGAATGACAACGGCCTGGTCGTCGGAGGTGTCTATCGCGGAGAAGATCTGGCCGACCCGGGCGTCGTCGATTTGCTTGTTGAAAACCAACTCGCGTCCGTCCTCGGTCGATGCGGCCGATCTCAGGGTGGGTTCATCGGGCGTGATGCCGCCGAGGAATTCCTGGTCGGCCACAGCAGCTGCTGGGATTTCTTGTTCACCAGTCACCATCGCCAGGTCACGGCCGTGATCAGCCGAGTTGTCCAGCAGGTCAGTTGCCCTCGGGAGAACCGCCACGACGACGAGAACCATCAGGGCCACGATCGTTGCAATCATCGCGGTTGAACGGAATCGCCGGCCGGTGGCCGATCGGGGTGGCGGTTGCTGGACCGGTTGTGCGGAAAGGACGCGCGATCGCAGGTCCAGCGATGCGGGGGTGGCCGGAAGGTCCGACAGGCAGGCCGAGACGGCCCGCAGATCGTCCAGCGCACACCGGGTTGCTTCCGACGACTCGAGAAGCCTCTCGAATTCCTCGATCTCCTTCGGATTCAATTCACCGTCCAGATAGGCGGAGCAACGTTCATCATGGACGTGATCTGAGGTGTGGTCATTCATTGGTATTAGGCCCGCGCAGAAAAAACCCTATTGGTCTGACGTTGACGCCCGGTCATCAGTTCCCGTGATTTTCGATAATATTACGTAAGTGAGTATTATTCCCGAAGATCGGTCTTGTGAGGCCGGTTCGGTGAGGAGATCGGCGCAGTCGCCTTGCGGCAAACCGGTCCAGCGGCGAAAGTGCATGGATGGCTGGGTTTCGAGGTTCCTGCTGGTTGATCGCACCATTGCTGATGGTGCTGCTTGCCGACGGTACGCGCGGTGACGAGCCTTCGCCGGCGGAACTGGCCGGTCTTGAATCCGTGTCGGTTTTTCCCCGTGCCGTGCGGTTGCATGGTCATAACGAGCGGCAACAGTTGATCGTCACCGGTCATCGGTCCGACAAGACACTGCTCGATGTGGGGCGTGTCGCGAAGTACTCGGTCCGGCCGGCCGGCGTGATCACGATCAGTTCCGATGGAAAATTGACGTCGCGACGCAGTGGAACCGCCCGGGTACGCGTTGATGTCGGTGCTGTGCACGTCGAGTCGGTTGTCGAGGTTGTTGAAGGAGAGACATATCGTCGGATTGATTTCACCAACGACATCAACCCGTGGTTGACCCGCCTGGGCTGCAACACTGGGAGTTGTCATGGCAAGACGACCGGCCGGGGAGGTTTTCGGCTGAGCCTGTTTGGGAACCATCCCGACTGGGATCACGAGTGGATCACACAGGGAGGACGGGGTCGGCGGATCTTTGCGTCCGCTCCCGGTCAGTCGCTGTTGTTGCGGAAGCCGACGATGGCGATGCCCCATGGAGGTGGTCGGCGGCTGAGGCTGGATTCCGACGAGTATCGCCTGTTGCGGCGATGGGTGGCCGGGGGGACTCGCTGGGGAGATTCTGCTGCCCGGCGGCTGGTGGGAATCGAGATTTACCCGGGAAATTCCACGCTGGAGTCGCAACGGCGACAGCAACTGACGGTGACGGCTCGCTACGACGACGCCTCGACTCGCGATGTGACCCGCTTCGTGGAACTCAGGACAAATGATTCCAGCCTGGTCGAGGTCGACGGCGAGGGGTTGGTGGCTGCCGGCGATCGGACCGGTGAAACCGCGGTGATCGCCCTGTTGCAGGGGCAGGTGGCCACGGCGCGACTGACGGTTCCGTTGGGACAACCCCGGGCAAAGTGGCCGCCGTTTCCGTTGGCCAATCTGGTCGATGGGCACGTCGAGAAGAAACTGCGGGCTTTGGGTGTCGCGCCATCGCCGGTCTGCGACGACGCCACCTTCCTCAGGCGTGTCACGCTGCACCTGGCCGGTCGGATTCCCCGACCGGATGAACTGACGGCGTTCCTGTCCGAGTCCGGCACGGACAAACGCAGTCGACGGGTCGAGAAGTTGTTGGCTTCGGCGGATTACGCCGACACGTTCGCGCAGAAATGGTCGGACCTGCTGCGGAACAAGCGTCGAGGCCAGAAGGACCGGATTCCCGGGACGATCGCGTTTCACCGTTGGATTCGCAATGCGCTGGCTACGGGGATGCCTTACGACAGGTTCGTGCGAGCGATCCTGACAGCGACCGGCAATGTCAGCGTTTCGCCGCCGGCGCAATGGTATTCAGAGGTCCGTTACCTGGATCGCTATGTTGACGATAGCGCCCAGGTCTTTCTCGGTTTGCGTATTGGTTGTGCCCGTTGCCATCATCACCCTTTCGAGAACTTCACGCAGCGGGATTACTTCGGCCTCGCGGCGTTCTTCACGCGGGTTGGCCGGCAGGGAGGGACGGGGGTTGCCGAGCGTCGGGCGAACGAAACCGTGTTCATCAAGGCCACCGGCAGTGTCAAGCACCCGGTGACCGGCGAGATCGTCAAGCCCCACGGGCTGGGAGGTGCCGACATCGACGTGCCTTCTTACGCCGATCCACGCCACAAGCTTGTCGATTGGATGGCGGGTCCGCAGAACCCCTACTTTGCCCACGCGTTTGTCAATCGGATGTGGGCACACTGTTTTGGTCGCGGACTGGTTGAACCGATCGACGATCTGCGGATGACCAACCCGGCCACCAATCCTCCCCTGCTGAACGCGCTGGCCCGCGACTTCATCAGCAGTGGTTTCGACATGCGGCGAGTCCTCCGGCGGATCACGACCAGCACCACCTACCAACTCGTTTCGACGGCCAATGCCGATAACCTCGACGAGACCCAGGGCCATTCACGGTTTTATCCTCAGCGGCTTTCCGCCGAGGTCCTGCTTGATGCAATCGACATGGTGACCGATCGACCGACCGGTTACAGCGGCCTGCCCCAGGGCACCCGGGCGATGCAATTGCCCGACGAGAACTATTCGAACAGGTTCCTGACGCTTTTTGGCCGACCACCTCGAGAGAGTGCCTGCGAGTGTGAACGGACGTCAGCTCCGAGCCTCTCGCAATCCCTGTTCACTCTCAACGACAGTTTCCTGCTGGGAAAGGTCTTTGACGCCAAGGGAACCGCCACCCGCCTGGCGACGGCCTCCGGCGATCACGCCACCCGTGTCGGTCGCCTGTTCCTGCTCGCGCTGTCCCGACCGGCGACGGCCGTCGAGATCGAAAAAGCAGTCAAGTACATCGGCTCTGAAACCGATCCCAAGACTGCCTACGGCAATCTGCTGTGGGCGCTGATCAATACCAAGGAATTCCTGTACAATCACTAGGTGTCGCCGACCACCCCGGCGATGTGCCAGGATCCAAGCATGAACCATTCCACGCCGCACTGTCCCGGGCCGATCGATCGACGCAGCTTCCTGAAGATCGGTGGCCTGAGCCTGGGAGCGCTTTCGAGCGGTCTCGATCCAGACCTGGCCGGTTTGTTGGCGGCCGAGGCGGTTGGTAAGGCACTTGACGAGAAGTTTTCCGTCATCCTCTTCTGGGCCAACGGCGGGCCAAGCCATCTCGAGACCTTCGACCTGAAACCCGAGGCTCCACTGGAGTACCGCGGGGAGTTCCAGCCGATCACGACGAACGTTCCCGGCATGGATATCTGCGAGTTGTTGCCGCGGTTGTCGTCGATGGCCGACAAGTTTTCGATCGTCCGCAGCCTGTTTCACAATCGTAACGAGCACTCGGGCGGCACCTGCCGGTTCCTCAGCGGCTACACGCCCAAGGCGGCCAACCCGGCCGATGCCGAATTTCCGGAACTGGGATCGGTCGTGGCCAAGCAGTTGGAACACCAGGTGAAGGACATCCCCCTGTTTGTTGCCAACACCAAGTTCTACGGCGGAGGACCGGCCTACCTGGGAGCCGCTCACTCGGCCTTCATGCCCAACTCCAAGTCGATCACCTCCAGCGGAGCGAACCGATACGACCCGGTACCGCTGTTCGGGGCCAAGGACGGTGAACTGGCTGCTCGCAACGATGCCCTGAAGGCACTGAAGAAACGAAATTCCCTGCTGTCGGAGTTTGATGTCTTCCGTCGTGAACTCGACCGATCGGGCTCGATGAATGCCCTGGACAAGTTCCGTCGGCGGGCACTGGATATGCTGACCAGTCCACGGACGGCCCAGGCCTTCAATCTGAACAAGGAGTCCGAAGCCACCCGGCGACGCTACGGCAAGACGCACTGGGGCCGCAGCCTGTTGTTGTCCAGGCGGTTGGTGGAACACGGCGTCCGCTTTGTCCAGATGCAGGCCACGTTCCGTCTCAAGAAGGAAACCGGCCGGACCAGCAACTGGGACGACCACAGCGTCAACGCGGATGTCTTCAAGGCCTACGGGGAGCGGATGCCGGTCTTTGACCAGGCGGTGCCGGCGCTGATCGAGGATCTCTACCAGAGAGGGCTCAACGAGCGGGTCCTGTTCATCTTCTGTGGCGAGTTCGGTCGTACGCCAAAGATTGGTCACCAGGACAAGAAGACCAAGCGGCCCGGTCGCGATCACTGGTCCCGGTCGATGAGCATCTTTCTTTCCGGCGGCGGTCTGAAGATGGGCCAGGTTGTCGGCTCGACCAACGCCCGGGGCGAGGATCCCGCTTCCCGGGTGATGAACAGCAACTGCCTGCTGTCGACGGTCTACCATCGCTTCGGGATCAACACCAAGCACGTCTATTACGACAACAGCGGTCGCCCGGTGCCTGTACTGGCCGATGGCGAGCCAATTCGCGAGCTGCTGTAGTCGCGCTGCGGGTCGAGTTTCCGGATTGTCACTCGTCGGACCCGGGCCGAAACCGTGCCGGCGGGATCTGCAGTTCCCGGTGGCTGGAGCTCTTCAGGCCGAACGCATCGGCAACACGGTTGAAGAACGCAAACAACGCCGTCACGTAAACCGCCTCGGCGATCTGTGGATCGCTCCAGCCGGCCTTTCGCAGCCCGGCCACATCCTCGTCGGTCGTCTCGGCCGGTGCCAGCGTCAGCTGCTTCACGAATTCCAGCAAGACGCGTTCAGGCTTGTTGAGCTTGTCGCTGTCGAGGTTGCCCTGCTGGAGAGCCGCGACGACCGAACTGTCCTCATCCTGCAACTGCAGGAAGAATGCGTGGCCGTCAGTTCAGTATTCACACTGGTTCAACGCCGAGACATAGGTGGCAATCGCCTCTTTTTGCCGCCGGTCGAGATGTCCGTCGGTGAAGTGCAGGCCGTAGGAGGCCTGCATGACCTGGGCGAGAAAATCCGGACGGGCGGAGAAGCATTTCAGGATCTCCGGCATCTGGTCCCGGTCCGGGTTCTCGTCTTTCCAGGCCGAGTAGATCTCGGCCAGTTCACCGTCGGCCTGGTTGTCCTCGGTCCACGCGATTCGTGCCATGGTCTTATTTCCTCCCGGTTTCCGGCGGTGTTTTCTGGGGCTGGGTGATTTCGTGCAGGCGGTCAATCGCCGGCGTGAGAATCGTCTGGGTCGTGCCATCCGACCAGCGAACAACGAGCTTGTCGACGGTTTCGGCCTTGCCGAGGCCGAAGGTGACGGGCAGTTCGACCTGCGAGAGATAGCTGCGGGTGGGCATCACCTGCTGGCTGACAACCTGGTCTCCCCGGTGCACGTCGATCCAACTGCCGATGGCGCTGCGGTTGACCTGCCGTCCGGTAAGCCGGACACGCAGCCAGTGGTGGTCGAGATTCTGGTCGTTGCGGAGCAGGCGGGGTGCCCCGCCGGTTGATGTGATCAGCAGATCGAGATCTCCGTCGCCGTCGATGTCGGCATGGCTGGCACCTCGCCCGACCATTCGCCTGGCGAAGTCGCTGCCGCACTGCCTGGCGTCCAGGGCCACGAACTCGTTCTCGAATTCGGGCCCGCAGTTCCACAACAGTTGCGGAGGTTGCTCGTAAAACTGGCTGGGCTGGACGAGGTTGATGTCATCTTCGAGGTGCCCGTTGGCGGCAAAGAGGTCGAGTCGGCCATCCAGGTCGGCATCGAAGAAGAAAACACCGAAGGTCAGCTCGGGTCGGGTTGGCGGGGCGATGCCGTTGGCGACCGCCTCGTCCTGGAACTGCGGCAGTTGATCCGACAGCGGTCGTCTCACGTACAACGCCGTCGTCTCGTTGGCGAAGTTCCCGATGGCAATTCCCAGTTCGTCGGTGTTGCGGAAGCGGCTGACATCGATACCCATTGCCCCGCGGGCGTTGCCGTTGCTGTCGAAGGCGATGCCCGCCCTGCGGCCTTGCTCGTCAAACGTGCCGTCACCCTTGCCCAGGAACAGGAAGTTGCGGACCGTGTCGTTGGCGACGACCAGGTCGATGTGACCGTCGGCGTTGAGGTCGGCGAAGGCCACACCCAGCGACTTGGCCAGGGGCGCCTGGGAACTGCTGTGCTTGACCTGGACGCCGGCGGAAGCCGAGACGTCGCTGAAGGTTCCGTTGCCGTTGTTGCGGTAAAGGTAGGGAAAATTGCCCTCGAAGTCCTGGGGACGGCCGTAGGCTCGCCGCTTGCCGTCGAGCGTGAAGTTCTGGGCGAGGTCGAAGTCCTTGTTCCAACGCACGTAGTTGCAGACGAACAGGTCGAGGTCACCGTCGTTGTCGGCGTCAAAGAAGCCACAACTGGAACTCCACTGTTGGTCACCACCGGCCACTCCTGCCTTGGCTGTCACGTCTTCGAATTCCTGACCCGTGTTGCGGAACAGGCGGTTGGTGCCCACGGCACTGACGAACAGGTCCACCCGTCCATCGTTGTCGTAGTCGCCGACGGCGGCTCCCATGCCGTACAACGAAACCTCCAGGCCCCAGGCCGCGGTGACATCGGTGAAACCGCCTCGTCCGTCGTTGGCCAGGAGAGCGAGTGTGGCCGCCGGGGGCGGTTTGAGACGAGGATCCCAGTCCCAGCGGTTCGAGTTGACCAGCAGCAGGTCCTGGTCGCCATCACCCTCGATGTCCAGGAACGCGCAGCCGCCGCCCATCGTCTCGGGCAGTAGTTTTCGGCCATAGGCGCCGTTCTCGTGGACGAAATCGATGCCGGCTGCCTGCGTGATGTCGGTGAACGGGATCTGCGGAATTCTTGCCTCCGGTCGCGCGGGCACGACGGGCACCTGCAGCGGAGCCCGTTCGGTCGTGATGACCGGATCGCTGCGAACCAGGTACCGTGCCAGCAGGCCACCGCCAACGATCAGCCCGATCGCCACGAACACGACCAGTGACCGGATCAACGCGGTACCGATCACCGCGTCGTCACGTTCTTCGGTGTCCATGTCGTAATCGAGAGTCTCTTCGGGATCGGTGACCGGCTCAACTCGCGATCCGGCATCGACGGGCAAATCGTTCATTGGTCTTCTCCGCTCTCGGTCGTCTTGTCAGCGCCTGCTCCGGTCGGGTCTGCGATCGGCAGCCCGGGAGTTCCTGCTCGATGCAGCGAGTAGAACACCGGTTCCTCGGCCGCGGCGTTGGCCGCCGGGTAGCGGCTCTTGGCCAGTCCCACGGCGCGGTCCCGGGCGTTGTCGTCGGGTTTGAATCGGGCGTGCAGTTGGGCATGTTGGCCCGCCTGCTTCAGGTCACCCAGCTCCTGGTACAGCTGCTGCAGGTTGTAGTGAGCGGTGACGTTCTCCGAGTCGAGCGCCAGGGTCTGCTGGAATGTCTCGATGGCTTTCTCGAGAAACGCCCGTCGCTGCGGGGCGACCTCGGCGGTCCGCAATCTCCGGGCCCGATCGAAGTAGGTCTGGCCAAGCAGGTTGATGATGCGGAAGTCCTTGCTGAAATCGAATCCTCTCCGGAGCATCTCGGGGGTCTGGTCCTCGAGCACGCTGCGGAAATTCTGCTCGGCCTTTTCCAGCTGGTTGAGATCCCGGGCGACCAGTCCGGAGAGCCAGGCGATTGTCCAGGGGGGTGCCGCCGGTTCGGTGATTTCCGAGGCCCGCGCCAGGGCCGCGGCCGCCTCGGTCAGTCGGCCCTCGCGGAAGAGGACCCGGGCGAGGTTCAAGGGGCCGTCACAGCGCCCCAGTTTCTCGACCTCGGCAAAGGCGGCCGCCGCCTGCCTGAGTTCACTTTTGCCCTTCAGGAACAGGCCGATCCCATAGTCGTTCCAGCGGGTCCAGGGTGGGATTGTCGAGTCGGCGTTGGCGGTTTCCGTTTCGCTGCCTTCGACCGGAAACGTCACCGAATCGACCGCCAGCACGGTGATCGGCAGGTCGTTGCGGAGTCGGCCGGTTGCCGAATCGAGGCCCCGGATCGGCCGATCGCCCTTCTTGTGGCTGCGGGCGATGAAGTCGGTGTACTGCTTGTCGAACTTGCGGTAGTTGAGCTGGATCTCGACGGTGATCGGTCCGTCGAGGGTCTTGGGCAACACGAGCTGGTAGTGCACCGTCTGGGCGGCGCCGGGTGGAATCTGGTGGTTGTAGAGCGGAGTGAAGATGTCCTGAGGATTGCGACGGTCAATCCGGTGGCCGTTGACATCGAGCAGGAAAACATTGACGAAATGCGCCCAGGGATCGACCTCACGATGTTCGTCGAGTGTACCGTTGGCTCCGATGACGCGGTCGCCCGAACGGACTGTCACCGTCAGCCAGACTTCGTTGGAATCGACAGTGCCCTGGGTAAAGAGATGGCCGAGCTTGACGGTGCGGATGACCGCGTCGAGCAGGTACGAGCGGCCGGGGGTGAGCGTCGGCACCGTGGGTCTCAGCGGTGCGTGGAGTGTTCCGGACAGCGAAGCGTTCTCGCGGAGTGCAAAGAGGTCGAGCCGCATCGTGCCCTCGAGAAATTTCTGCTGTGCGCGGATTGTCTCGGGCCGATCACGGAACCAGGCGATTCCCGTGTTGGCGCCCGGGAACAGGTGGTCGTGGACCGTCAGCGCCGTGGAATCCCCAAACGGTCTGGCACCGAAATCGGTCGACTCGACCAGTGGCATGTGGCAGCGGTTGCAGTTCTTTTCGGTCTTGGGCGGGAAGTAGAAACTCTGGGCACCATGTCCGAGTCCGGAGAGCAGGAAGGTGTCGTAGTGATTCTGACCACGAATGAAACTTTTTTGGTACGGCTGGTCGTTGATCTGCTTGAACCGATTCAGTGCCAGCGGCAGGTGCACCTTGTGACAGACACTGCAGAACTCGGTTGTCTTGTGCAGGGGTTTCAGGAAGGTCTTCTTGTGGAAGTCGGGCTTGGCTTTTACCAGCTGGTTGTTGATCCACTGCAGGATGGCGTTGTCGCTGGTGGCGAACGGGTAGTGCAGGGGTTCCTCGATCGTGTAGTCGGAGTTGCCTCGTGTGCTGTTGATGTGCGTGATCGCGTGGCAGACGGTGCAGGTGATTCCCGCGTGGGCGGTGGGATCGTTGACGTCGTCGTAGTTGGACTGGTCGAAGGCCCCGCTGAAGAACGGGACCGGGTCGTGGCAACCAGCACACCAACGCGACGCGCGGACGTTGCCGTCGTGTCGCATGGCGACCTGCCGGGTTTCACGGACGCTGGGCAGGTAGGCGGGGTTGTTGAACGAACTGATCCGGTGAACGCTGTCGGACCAGGCCGAGTGGATATCGGGGTGACATTTCCTGCAGTAGTCGTCCATCATCAACGCCTGTCGCGGGATGAACTTGCCGGTGGTGGTCCGAGCCAGCGACGGTTCAAAGTATTTCACGCCCTCCGGTGATCCCACCACGTTCCAGGCCCGTGGATCCTGGGAGTGCATGACGACCATCGCGACGACGGCCGCACCGGCGACCGCGGCAAAACGGCCACCAATCCGCCACTTGATCCGTGGACCGGCCAGGCGATGCAGCCAGTACAGCCAGCCGGCAACCAACGGCAGCACGACATGCAGCCAGTAGACGGTCTCGCGTCCGGCGGGGTGCTTCAGGTCGATGACGCCCTCGATTCGAACCAGCAGGAATCCCGTGACCAGGACGGCGATCGATACAGCAAACAGCACGAGGCCAACTCGCACGGCCCGGCGGTTGCGACGGTCGTGGGCGTTGCGGATATGCAGGCAACCAAAGATGACCAGCGGACCGACGAGCAGCAGGCCGACGACGATGTGCCCCAGCAGCATCAGGAAGTAGAAGTGCGTTTGGTAGACCTCGTCGGTCAGCCACTGCATTGCGGTGATTGCCGAGAGATAGGCGGCGTTGGCGGATAACAGCGCCACCAGGACGAAGACGATCCACAGCAGCTTGCGCAGACCCGGGGTTACCGCGCGGACGTACATCCGGCGTGGCTGGTCCGAATCGCTTGTTGCAGTCGGAGAATCGGCTGATGGAATTTCGGGGAGTCGTTCGTGTTCGGACATCGGGAAAGGTTCCAGGGATTGCCCGGCCGGGTCCGTTGAAGTTCGAGCCGGTGACCAGGACGATCGGACGAGGCCGGAGCGCGAGCGGAGACCTCTCGACGAGGAATCCGGAGCGCACGACGGTGGCAGAAGAACAGCGCCCGGATGTTGGTGACGGCCGGGTCGCACCACGTCGAAAGAGAATCAGCCCCGGGGGGGGCGGTCGATCCGGTTGCTGTGACCGGCGACCGCCCGGTCGTGGGTCCCTCGCTCGATCCCTGCCGGCGATCGGTTGTCCGGAATCTCGCAGGCCGGGTCTGCAGTCAGCACGTCGTCGGCTGACGGGCCTGTTGGCGGGATCCGCGGGGCCGGTGACGGGCTTGGCGATTGCCGGCAGCGACCGTGCGAGCAGGGAGCGGCGGGAGCGGGAATGCTGGTTTGGGTGGGATCCGAAGCTGAACGTCCATCTGGCGTGCCAGGAGTGTTGATCTTGGCGTGGCTGCGATGGAGATAGTCGCCACAACTGGCCCAGGCTGTTGCCGCGGGTCCCAACCCCAGCCACAGCACGACCGCCAGCACGACCCAGGCAAGTTCCCCCAGTCGAGTACGGTCAGTCGGATCGAGCAGTTGTCGCCACATTGCGTGGAATCCGGCAGGAGAAGTGGAGGGCAACCAGGGTCGATCGCACACGGCGAAACCGGTATCCAGTCCCCATTTAAGTATAGCGCCGGGTTTTCACCGTGGTCAACAAGTGAGAAAAAAATCGGCAAATCGGGGCTGGGACAAGCCGGAATGACCCCGGAGAACTGCGAGGGTCGTTGAAAAGTCCCCGCGACTCCTCGAACCCCCAATCGCTATTTCTTCACCAGTTTCACCGGAGACAGTTTTCCATCCGGCGTGATCGCGAAGACCTGCCTGGCCCGCGAGTCAACCACAAGCAGGGTGGTGCCCTGCCAGTCGAGTCCGACGGGGTTGTCCAGTGGCTTGCCACTAACCCACTTGCTGGCCTTGCCATCGGAGGTGATCTTCCAGATGCAGTCGGCGTAGCCGTCGCTGACGTAGGCCGTTCCATCGGCCGCGACGGCGACATCATGGGGATAGATGAACGTGCGTTTCTTGATGACCGGCGTGATCTTGGCATCGGGGCCGATCCGGACCAGCTGGTTGCGGGAGCCTCCCGAGACGACCCAGAGCTGACCGGTCTTGTCGAAGGTCATTCCCCGCGGGGCCGGCAGTACGGCAAATTCCTTCGGATCACCGCCGGCGGCTGGCACGGTCCAGATCCGCTGCAGTTCGAGATCGCTGACGAAAATCGTCCCCTTGGCATTGACCGCGATTCCCATGGCAATGCCGATCCCACCCTTGGTCAATGCCGTTGACTTGCCGTCGGCGGTGAAGTGGTAGACCTCGCGGGTCCCCGAATCGCCGGCCAGCAGTCCACCTTTTCCGTCCGAGGCAATGCAGCGGACCGCGTTGAGCGGCGTCCGGAACTTTTTCTTGGCCGGGAAAAAGACCTCCAGCGAGGAACCCGATGCCTTCCAGAGTCCCGGCAACTTGCGATCGGCCAGAAACAGTGTCTTGCCGTCAGGGGCCACGGCGACATCCAACGGGTAGACGAGTCCCTGGGCGGACGACGCCGGGACGTGGCCGAAAAAGAGCAGGGCGACCAGGGTCGCCGGTACGGAGAGGACGGGGCAGGTGACTCGATTCATGATCGGATGACGGTGATTTGCAGAAATTGGTACGGGAGAGATGCCGGGGCGGCCTCTCGTTGCCGGAAGAGCCCGGTCGGAACCAGCAACGCGTGTGGCGTCAGTTCTCGGCCACGATCTCGACTCCGTTGAGAATCGGTGTGCCGGTTCGGGCCAACAGGCTGATCGTCAACTCGGTGGTTGCCCCCACTCCCTTGAACTCGCGGACCACCGCCTTGCGGCGTCCACCGCTGGTGGCGATCACGTCGAATTCCTCGAGAACCGGCTTGCCGCCCAGGCGAACGTCAAAGACCCGCTGGCCCGGTTTCAGGTTGTCGGGTTCACAGAAGTGCAGTCGCACGGTGTAGGTGCGAGCGGTCTTGGCGGTCTTGTCGAGCCGGATGGCAAGCGTTTCCAGTCCCGAGAGACCCGAGGCGGCGACCCAGTCGTGGTTGGTGGCTTTTACCAGTGACGAGTGCTGGCGGAAGGTGCGAGTCTTGCCCTTGACCGTCACCCGGACGTCGGGCGACTTGCCGCCGATGCTGGGGAAGTCGAGCCAGAGGGTGCCCTGTTTGTCGAGTCGGTCGCCGGGGGCTCCCAGGTTGATGCCCAATCGCTTGACGGTCGATTCGGGAGCCTTCAACGCGCTGTAGCTCCACATCTCGGCCCGTGGCATGTGGGTGAAGGCCAGCGAGGTGAACAGCGAGTAGCCGCAGACGCAACCGTGGGCGAAGTTGGGTGCGTTCAGCACGCCGTTGGCCGGGATCAGGCTGTTGCGGCAACCGGAGCGGAACCCCTGCAGCCTGGCCGTGTTTCCGCTGGCGACGTCGGTGAATCCGGCCGAGGCGGCCCGGAAGGTGACCAGGTGAGGGCTGGCGATTGCGTAGTTGCAGTGGTGACCGGCCTTGGTGAATTCCCAGGGCACCTTCTTGCCGGTGATCGGATCGATTCGCATCGCCGGCTCGCCGGTGAGGATGTCATAGGCTTTGCCCGGGCCCCTCTGATCGATCACGCGGTTGCCCGCGACAATCACCCGGTCCCAGTAACTCTCGGGATGGCCCTGGAATCCCTTCCCCTCGCTGTATTTTCTCCACAGCTCGCCGCCATCCTTGCCCCGGTAGGCGACCATACCCTTCTTGTTCGACGCCATCAGCACGTCGTGTTCTCTCGAGTAGTTCATCCAGGTCACGACCAGGTCGGTCGTATACTTCCACTGCGGCCGACCGGTCTTCAGGTCGAAGGCCTTCAGATAACGAACCGGGTCGGACTTGGGGACCAGTCCCCGGCGTGCCCAGTCCTTGAAGAGGCTGTCGAAAATGCCATCCAGGCAGTACAGCGTCTGGTCACTGACGGCTACGAGCGGAATGGTCATTTCGGCCGTATGTTTCCAGACCAGCTTGCCGGAATTCCGGTTCCGGACCTGGATCTCGGCCGGGACGACGCCCCGCTTGCCCAACTTGCGGTGGATTGTCGCAATCAGCAGGTCACCCTGGACACGGATCCGGCCCCAGGTGTCGGCCGGATTCGCGAGGGAAAATGCCGAGACCTGCTTGCCGGTGGCCGGATCGATCCGCAGGACGCGTTGGTTGTGGACAAGGTAGATTCCGTCGCGAATGGCCAGGAAGTGGAACCCGGCCAGGACCTTCTCGAAGTCGTTACCCCGGCGACCGGCACGGTAGATCTCCTTGTCGACCAGCGGGACCTGCCAGAGGATCCGCCCGGTGTAGACATCGACCGCGGTCAACTTGCCGGGCCCCTGCAGGATCATCCGTCCGTCGATCACCGCCATGCTCGGGCCCCAGAAGTGCCGGTTGTAGAACAGGCTGCCGTCGGATGCCGGTCCGCCGAACCAGAGGACACCCAGCGGGGCACGGACCAGCTGGTCCTGCGACATCAACGAGTTGGTCGGGTCGCCGTATTCGTGCGTCCAGTCGGCGGCACCTGGCAGCGATCCCGGGCGGCGGATCACCGCCAGCCCGTCGGTGACCTCGGCCTGGGCCTTGGGAAGCTTCAGCGCAGCGACCTGGCTGGCGAACGACCCGGCGGCTTTTTCGGGGATCGTCAACGCCGCGGTCCCCCCGTAGGGTCTCAGGCAGCCAAAGACGAGACGGATCCACTGGGAGTTCTTGACGGGGTCGCCGACCCAGTCAAGCGACTCGCTGGTAACAAGGTTGGCGATGTAGGGAGGCAATCCAGCGATCAGCGGATCGGCGGCGAACGCGCTGACCCGGTGACCGTAGAGGCCGGCCCGGTCGAGCCGTCGTCGCAGGGCCTCGACGCGGGTCGCATCCGGATCGACACAGATCAGTCTCAACTGGCTGTGCCTGGCCAGCGATTCGATCATCCCGCCATCGCCGATTCCCAGGACCAGTCCGAAACCGGTGCTGGTCCCAGCGGCCTTCAGGATGCGATCGGCCGTCGGCACAAGCGGGGCGGACTGTTTGGCGACCGGTTCAGCCGGTTTGCCGGAACCCTTCTTGGCGGAGAAGCAGAAGAGCTGCCCCTTGCGGGTTGTGACGAACAGGCGGCTGTCGGCGGCGATCAGCGAACCGGGTGTGTCGGCCAGGGTGGTCTTCCATTTGACCGAGCCGGTCTTCGCGGTTCCGGTCGGCGGATCGACGGCAAACAGCAGCGATCCCTGGTGGCCGTACAGGCGGTCACCGGCCCTGATATCGATGACCAGCGGATTTGCAGCCAGGAACTTCTTGTACGCGCCACCCTTGGGGACGTCCTGTACGGTGGCGTTGGCCACTGTCCAGGTCTTGGGCAGTACGGTCCGGGTACTGGTCTTGCCCCGGCGATCCTTGCTGGTGACGGAGGTCGGGTGCTCGAGATCATAGGAGACGACCTGTCCCCCTTCTCCGAAGACGGCCGAGGTCGCGGTGACGACGGGCGTTCGACCGCTGCCGGGAACGGTCGTCTTGGTCGAGGTGTCGAAATTGATCGATCCATGAAACAGCCAGCGGCCCTGGGCGACGACGTGGTAATTCGTCGACGCGGAGGTGCTGTAGGTGTGCGAGAGGAACTGGTTGGTTTTCAGGTCCAGGCAGGCCGCCACCGCGCGACCACAGGGGATGTACAACCGTGACCCGGTCAGGGCCAGGTATCCCTGCGGGGTGAGATCCTTGAGTGTATGGATGGCATGCAGCGCGGTCGGAGCGGAACGTTCGGCCGGTGGCCGACCGGTGTGGAGGTCGAGTGTGTACAGGAAAGCGCCCTCGAAGGGCCAGACACCGGCGACAAATCGAACCAGTTTGCCATCGAGAACAGGTCCGCCACGGACCGGCCAGACCGAGATCAGGCGGTCATTACCCAGGACCTTGCGGTCGGCCGGGGCAGCGCGGAACTTCCACTTCAACCGACCCGTCGAGGCGTCGAGACTGTAGACGGAACCGTCATCGGCGCCGAACACGACCAGGCCGTCGGCCACGATCGGGGCAAATCGAACCGGTCCGTCGGCAAAGAATCGCCACTTCTGCTTGCCGGTTCGCGTGTCGTAAGCGGTGAGACTGTCGTTGCGGGTCGAACCGATGAACAGCGTTCGGCCGACAACGACCGGCTCGGGAACCAGGTCGAAGCCGATCCGAGGATCCTCGGGCCAGGCCGGCTGCGGAACGGGCAGCTGGCGGCTCCAGGACAGTTGCAGGCCCTCGGGCAGGCTCTCGGGGCTGGCAGCCGAACGGCCCGGATCGTGTCGCCAGGTCGGCCAGTCGGCCGCCACGAGTGACGACGCGAGCAGGGGCAGCAGGCAGGCGGACAGGAGAGCGGTTCGCGTGGGCAGTTTCATCGTGTTGTTCCTTGCGAGAACTCGCCGGGTCTTGTCCGGCAGATCAGCAATAAAGCGTCAACCGATTGTCGATTGTCGGTTGGGCGGGGAAGCCTGTCAAACCGCACGGTCGGATTCGTTTGGTGTGACTTGCCGGAGAACCGGTCGGGTTGGTCACACCGGCAGCAGGCTCTGGTCACCGCCCGAAGATGTTGCCTATGATCGGTGCATGGATCGCCCGGCAACTCGCATCGACGACCCGATTACATCACCGACAGGCCGGTGGTTGATGCTGGCGTGTTTCGTCCCGGTCCTGTCGGTAATCATCGCCGCTTGTGACTCTCAGCGGCCCATCCCGGTGGCCTGGCCCGAGTCAACGACCGGGAAACGGGTCGGTGCGGTGGCGGTCACCGGGAGCCGTTTCCAGTGGAGCTTTCGATTTCCGGGACAGGATGGCCGGTTCGGGACCAGTGACGACCTGGTCAGTTCCCGCCACCTCCATCTGCCGCAGGGACAGGTGGTCGATCTGCAACTGACGAGCACCGATTACATCTACACGCTGTCGCTGCCGGGGCTGCAACTCGAGGAGATCGCCGTTCCGGAACTGGTGCACACGCTGAGGCTGGAGGCACAGCGAAACGGTGTCTACCGGTTGCTGTCGGACCCGATGTGTGCGGTCCGGTTTTCTCACGACGACGAAATGGGACAGGTGCGTGTCGAGGACCCGGGTGCATTCCAGAACTGGTTGACGACGTTGACGCCATGACCGTGGTTTGGCCTGTTTCGGTCCTGCGACGGGCCGTGTTGACATGGGGCCTGCTGGCAGCCTGCCTGGCTGGTTGCGGGGGGACGTCGGCCGGTCCGGCTGCGGACGGGGCCTGGCACGTTTATCCGGGCGAGTCGATCCAGGCGGCGCTGGATCGAGCCGCGGCCAACGCGACCAGCAAACGGGTGGTTGTTCACGCGGGCACCTATCGTCCCAGCCGTCCAGCCCAGGCGCTGGTCTGGTTGAACCGCCGTCACGACGGGATCACGCTCGAGGCGCTGGGACGGGTCGTTTTGACCGCGGAGAATCCGGAACTGGCCGCTGCCGCTGAGGAGAGCTTTCCAGCGATCGTCAATCACGTCGTCTATTTCGGTGACGGAATCAGTGCCCGCACCGTCCTGCGGGGATTCACGATCACCGGCGCCAATCGTTTTCAGACACGCTCGGATGATCCCGGACCGATCGAGCCCAACCGGCCCCGGTTGGGAAAGCAGAACTTGCTGTTCTTTTATTGCGATGGGGGTGGGATCAAGGTCTTCGGCCGAAGCTATCCGCGGATCGAACGGGTCGTCGTTACCGGAAATGTGGCCAGTCCCTGCGGGGCGGGTCTTTCGATCCAGCACCTGGGATTTCAACAGGATGCGGTGCGGATTCGGGATTCGATTTTTCGCGAGAACCGCTGCCAGGTGACCGGGTCGGCGATCGATGTCTTGCCAGGGAGTCGTGCCGAGATCACCAACTGCCTGTTCGTTGGTAACGTGGCCAACACCGGCGAGGACACCGTCAGTCCGCCGGGCAAGTTGTACAACGCCGAACACGGGTCCGGGGCGTTGACGGTTTTCCCCGGGTCGCGGGTCCAGATGACCCGCTGTACCCTGACGGGCAACTGGAACGGGATCGACGACAAGGGGCAGGGCAACTCCTACACCGACTCGATCTTCTGGCACAACACGCTTGGCGGGGGGAAGGCCCCGCAGGGACGCTACGAGTTGGATATTCTTGACGCGAAAAACGTTGCCGGCTGCCTGTTCGGCGGCGCGACGGTCGACTTGCGGGGGACCATCGACGCCGGTTCAAACAGGCTGGACGCGCCGGACCCGCAGTTCGACGAGAAGTTTCATCCTCGCTGTCCAGACTACTCCGACGTCGGGTATCGGGCGGCCGAGAATCTGGTGCCCACACGGTCCAAGCAACGTTGACAGCGTTCCGGTCAGCGGTTCAAGTCGGTGGTTGGAACGGTAGTGACGACAGGATCCACCCTGTCGCAACGAAACGGCGACGTCTCCCGGCGCACGAGAAGACGATTCATGTCATTGACCCGATGCGGCTTGCCGGTTCTTGCGGCGACGGTGCTGATGCTGCTTTGTGGCTGTCCGGATGATGACCCGACAAATCCCGGTTCCGGATCGACAACCGACCCCGATGTGGCCACGACCCGGGCCGAGCCGCCGCTGCTGCCGCTGGATTTTGAGTTGCCGGAATTCCGGCTGATTGACCAGGCCGGCAGGGAATTCGGCAGTCGTGAGCTCATCGGCCAACCCTTCGTTGCCAATTTCATTTTCACTCGCTGTCCGTTGACCTGTCCGCAACAGACGCGGCGAATGGTCGCGTTCCAGAAGCTCCTCAAGAAACGGATCGCGACGCAGCACGGTTCCGAGGAACGCGGTGGGCCAAAGCACTTTCTCTGGGACAAGGTCCGGATCGTCAGCATCTCGGTCGATCCGAAGAACGACACTCCCGAGGCGCTGACAAGGTACGCCGACAACTACGGGGCCGACCTGGCGGGCTGGAGTTTTCTGACCGGCAAGAAGGCCGAGATTTTCTCACTGATCACCGACGGTTTCCGCTTGCCGGTGGAGGTTGTGGCCGAGGATCAACCGATTCTCCACAGCGCCCGCGTGGCGCTGGTCGATCACCGGGGTCAACTGCGGGGCGTTTTCAGCGGGTTGAAGGACACCGGGTCCAGGCGGTTGCTTGCCGGAATCGAGCAGGTACTCAACGAACGTGTCTCGATTCCCCCGCAGATCATCTCGCCGGATTGGCTCGAGTCCCGCGGAGACGATCAACGCAAGGCCGCGAAGGACTGGAAGGTCTTCCACGGGTTCTCGTTCACCGATCGGCAGCCCGAAAGCGGCATCGCGTTTCGACACCGCGTCGTCGATGACGCCGGGCGAACCTACAAGGCTGTCCATTACGACCACGGCAACGGGTTGGCCGTGGCCGATGTCGACGGCGACGGACGACCCGACCTGTTCTTCTCCAACCAGGTTGGCAGCAATCGTCTCTACCGCAACCTGGGCGCGGGAAAATTCGAGGACATCACCGAGGCCGCGGGAGTGGGGCTGAAGTGGTCGATTGGTGTGACCGCATCGTTTGCCGATATCGACAACGACGGTGACGCGGACCTGTATGTCACCAATATCCGCACCGGCAACAGGCTGTTCGAGAATGACGGGCAGGGACATTTCATCGACATCTCGGCCGGCTCGGGACTGGGACACAAGGGACATTCTTCCTCGGCAATCTTCTTCGACTACAACCGCGACGGACGGCTCGACCTGTTCCTGACCAACGTCGGCCAGTACACCCGTGACCGGCTGCGCCCGGTCGAAAACGACGCGACCGATGCCGGTCGGGAAACCGCCGCGGGCCCGGGCCGGCAGGGCAACGGCGAGCCGCGATTCGAGTTCCATGACGGAATGGAAGATGCGTTCGCCGGGCACCTTCACATCAGCCGGACCGAGCGGAGCCTGTTGTTCCGCAACGAGGGAGGCAACCGGTTTGTCGATGTCACCGAGTCGACGGGGTTGATCGACGAGAGCTGGACCGGGGCGGCCAGCCCGATCGATGCCAATGACGACGGGTGGATCGACCTCTATGTGTTGAACATGCAGGGCAACGATGAGTATTACGAGAACGTCAAGGGCCAGTCGTTCCGCAAGCGAAGCCGCGATCTGTTTCCCAGGACCTCGTGGGGCGCGATGGGAATCAAGGTCTTTGATTTCGACAACGACGGGAAACTCGACATCTACATCACCGATATGCACTCGGACATGGGCGGCGATCACGTCGAGTTTTTGCGAGACGACGTGGTCGTGGCCGAGGAACAGAAAAAATCACCCAAACCGTTTGCCGACAGCATTCTCAAGACCGAGGGCAGCAGCCTGTTCGGCAACAGTTTCTTTCGACGAACCGGCCCGGATCGGTTCGTCGAGGTCTCCGACACGATCGGTGCCGAGACCTACTGGCCCTGGGGGTTGTCCGTCGGTGACCTGAATGCCGACGGCTTCCAGGACGTGTTCATCACCTCGAGCATGAACTTTCCCTGGCGGTATCACCCCAACCACGTGCTGCTCAACGACGCCGGCAAGACGTTCCGGCTCAGCGAGTTCGTGCTGGGAGTGGAACCTCGCCGGGACGGGCGAACCGCGGTGCCCTGGCACCAGCTCGACGCCTCGGGCCGTGACAGCGACCACGAGTTCTGCGAGGGGCGCGAGGGTGTGTACACGATGTACGGCAGCCTGGGCAGCCGTTCGAGCGTGATCCTGGACCTCGACGGTGACGGCGACCTGGACATCGTGACCGCTGACTTCAATACCGAACCGATGGTGCTTGTCAGCGATCTTGCCGAGCGGACCACCGTACGGTTCATCAAGGTCCGCCTGATCGGTTCCGACTCCAACCGTGACGGACTCGGGGCCCGCGTGACCGTACACGCCGGGGGCCGGCGGTACGTGCAGGCCCACGACGGTCAGAGCGGGTATCTTTCCCAGAGCCGATTGCCGCTTTATTTCGGTCTGGGAAAATCCGGGTCGGTCGAGAAGATCGAGGTGGCCTGGCCAGCGGGTACGTCACAGGTGGTGCCCGGTCCGATTGCCTCCGGTAAACTGGTGGAGATCGAGGAGCCCGAGGGCCGGGAATGAGTCGTGGTGAGGATAGCCGGTAATGGAACCAGCGGCCGAGCATCCGAACCTGTCCTCCCCGGGCCGGCGGCCTGGTGTCGGGTTCCGTGCCCGGGATCACTGGATTGGGTTTCTGGTCCTGATCGGCGTTGGGCTGGGTGGCTGGTGGTGGTCGCAACCCGGTGTCGAGGAGTTGCTCGAGTCGGCCTCGGCGGCGATGACGCGGGGGGAATTCGAGGTCGCCCAACGACTGGCCAGTCGGGCCGGCCGGCGGGCCCCTCGACAGACCCGCGGCTGGTTGTTGGCCGGCCGGGCAGCCGAGCGGCAGAGAGACTACGAGGGGGCCCTGCGGTTCTACGATCGCATTCCCGTTGACCAACCGCTCCCGGCCGGTGCTGCCGATGGTCATGCGGCTGCCGCGGCACTGCTGTTGCAATTCCTGCACAGGGCTGATGCGGCCGAGAGCCGTTACCGCCAGGCACTGGCTGTCGATCCGGAACACGCGGTGGCCGGTCGCGGGCTGGCGGTGTTGCTGGGGATCAGTGGTCGCCGGCGCGAGGCCGTTCCCTGGATCCTGAAGCGGGTTGAGGCGGGTGATGTCACCGTCGACGAATTGAACATGCTCGACGCCGGCGGTGGGGCACGCTACGAGACCGACCTGATGCAGCTGTGCCACCAGCAGCACCCCGACGATCCGGTGCCGTTGCTGGGGTTGGCGGTCGAGGCGTTGCGGACGCACCGATTTGACGAGGCGATCACGTTGTCACGGAAGGCCCTGGAGGTCCGCGATGATCTGCCGGTTGCCGAAGCGGTGCTGGGACGGGCGCTGCTGGAGGCCGATCGGATCGCGGAACTGCCCGCCTGGCACCGCGGGTTGTCGGACGCCGCGGACGCGGATCCGGAGGTGTGGGCGATTCGCGGTGAATTCCACGGGCGGCCCGGCTCGGGGCGGGCCGCCGCACGGTGTTACTGGGAGGCACTGAGAATCGATCCCGATCACCGGGCGGCCAACTACCGCTTGGCCGAGCTGCTGCAGCACCTGGGACGGACGGAGATGGCCGAAGCGTTTCGGTTGCGGACCCGCCAACTTCAGGAGTTGAAGTCGCTCAACGATCAACTGGCCGGTGGGGGTGAACACGGGCCGGTCGTACTGGTCCATCGCAAGGTCCTGCTGTTGCGTCGGATGGGGAGAGCGTGGGAGGCCTGGGGATGGGTTCGCGCCACAGCGCGACGGCAGAATCCGCCCGCATGGGTGGATGACCTGCAGCGGGAACTGGCCGAGGTGGTGAACCGCCAACAGTCAGCATTGTTGACCCTGCCCGCAGAGAATCCGGCAGGCAGAATCGACCTGGCGGGGTTGCCGCGCGGCACGTGGCCCGACGTTTCGGTGGCGGTCGATCCGCCGCCGATCGCCGCAAAGGAAGTCCTGGCGAGTTTCCGCGACGACGCGGCCACGGCAGGAGTCACGATGCAGTACGTCAACGGAGGCGACCCGGCCCGGCCCGGGCAGCAGATGTTCGAGTTCACCGGTGGCGGCGTTGCGGTGCTCGACTTCGACCGCGACGGCTGGCCGGACCTATATTTCACCCAGGGAACCGACTGGCCGGTGGATCGCGGATCGACCGAACACGTCGACCGGCTGTACCGCAACCGCGGGGATGGGCGGTTCGAGGACGTCACCAGGCTGGCGGGGTTGTCGGCAACCGGGTTCGGCCAGGGTGTGGCCGTCGGGGACCTCGACGGTGATGGCTGGCCCGATCTGCACGTGGGCAACATCGGTGCCAACCAGGTGTTCCGCAACAACGGGGACGGTACGTTTTCCGACGTGACCGACGTGGTCGGCGTGGCCGGCGACCGCTGGACAACCAGCAGCACGATTGCCGACATCAATGCCGACGGCGTGGCCGATCTCTACGTGGTCAACTACCTCTCCGGCAGCGATGTCTTCACACGCCTGTGCCGTCATCCCGACGGACGGGCCCGCATGTGCCAGCCGTTCCAGTTTTCTGCCGCGGCCGACCGGATTTACCAGGGACGGGGCGACGGCACCTTCGACGACGTGACACGCGGGGCGGGTGTCGTGGCCGCCGGGGGCAAGGGGCTGGGGCTGGTGGTGGCCGATCTTGGTGGAGAGTCGGGCCGCCTGGGCGTCTTCGTGGCCAACGACACCCGGGCGAATTTCCTGTATCGACACGCTGTGGATTCATCGGCCGGCTCGATGCTGCTCGACGAGAACGGGTTGGCGGCCGGGGCGGGGCTCAACGGCAACGGTCGCGCCGAGGGGTCGATGGGCGTGGCCGCCGGTGATGCCGACGGCGACGGCCGGCTTGACCTGTTCGTCACCAATTTTCTCGACGAGAGCAACACGTTCTACGCTGGCCTCGGGCAGGGGCGTTTCAACGACATGACCCGGCAGGCGGGGTTGGCCGTCAGCAGTCGCAGCACGTTGGGGTTTGGGACCCAGTTTCTCGACGCCGATCTCGATGGGGACCTTGACCTGATCGTCACCAACGGTCATGTCGACGATTACACCAGGGAGGGGCGACCCTACCGGATGGCGGCACAGTACTATCGCAATCGTGGCGACGGCCGATTTGATCTCGGTGCCGCCGAGGATCTCGGCCCGCACTTCTCGGAACGATACCTCGGTCGAGGACTCGCCCGGGTCGACTGGAATCGCGACGGTCGCCCCGACGCGGTGATTACCGCCGTCGATGTGCCGGCCGTCCTGTTGACCAACACCACCAGGCGTTGCGGGCACTGGCTGGTTTTGCGACTGGTGGGAACGACGACTCACCGGGACGCGATCGGGACACGGGTAATTGTAAGGGCCGGCGGGAAGACGTGGTTTCACCAATTGACCGCCGGTGACGGCTACCACGCCAGCAACGACCGGCGGTTGCTGCTGGGACTGGGGGAACACGAGCGGATTGAAGGGCTGGAGGTCAAGTGGCCCCGGGGTCGGCCGCAGAAGTTCTCGAACGTGCAACTCGATCGCGAACTGGTCGTGATCGAAGGGCGGGGGCTGTTTGACCTGCCGTTTGACCGTCCCTGATTCTCTACTGCATAATGAGCGTGCCGTCGTCGGGTCACCGGCCGGATCGAGTGTCAACCACGAGTTCGTTGTGAGAATCAGTCATGGGCCATCACGCGTTGTCACGTCGCCAGTTCGTTTCGAGTGCCACTGCTGTGCTGGCCGGGATGGGTGCCGCTGCCGCGGCACCGCGTCGCGAGGGCTTGCCGCCGGTGACCCAGCGTCGGGCGAGGTCCGGTGATGACGCGAACGATCCGAAATGGGACGAGCGGCTGACGATCACCGTCGGTCCGAAAAAGGCGGACCTGGTGGGCAGCAACGAGAAGGTCCTGCAGGCGGCCGTCGACTACATCAGCCGCTTCGGTGGCGGAACGGTGAAGGTGTTGCCGGGCACCTACACCCTGAGGAACTCCGTTTACCTCCGCACCGGGATTCGCATTCTCGGCAGCGGAACCGACTCGGTGTTGCTGAAGGGACCCTCGCACGACGTCGCGCTTTCCGACGACAGCGACTGGTACGACCAGGAGATCACCGTGAAGGATGCCCGCAGGTTGCGTGTCGGCGACGGTGTCGTGCTCAAGACCAGGAACCCCAGCAACAACGCCACCGACGTTCTGAAACGAACCCTGGTTGCACGCAAGGGCAACCGCTTCAAGCTCGACCGCGCCCTCCGCAAGAACTTCTGGATCTCGGGCAAACCGACGCTCTCGACACTGTTTCCACTGCTGAGCGGCGATCACGTCCACGACATCGCGATCAAGAACATCACGTTGGATGGAAACCGCAAGAACAATGCCAACCTCAACGGCAACTACGGCGGCTGCATCTTTCTGCAGGATTGCAACCGGATCCACATGACCGGGGTCGAGGCGCGAAACTACAACGGGGACGGGATCAGCTGGCAGATCTGCCACGATGTTGTCGTCGAGAACTGTCATTCACACGACAACGCCGATCTTGGCCTGCACCCCGGCAGTGGGTCCCAGCGGCCGTTGATGCGCAATAACCGGGTCGTCGGCAACGACATCGGCGTGTTCTTCTGTTGGGGGATCAAGTACGGGTTGGCTGAGAACAACCACATCGAGGGCAACCGCAGCTACGGGATCTCGATCGGCCACTGCGATACCGACAACCTGATTCGACTCAACCAGATCCTGCAGAGCGGCAAGGTGGGTGTTCTGTTCCGCGATGACGCCCGGGGCAAGGACTTCTGGCCCAACCGCAACACCCTGCAAGGCAACAAGATCATCGACAGCGGCGGTGGTGATGGTGTCGGCGTGGACGTGAAAGGACGGACCCGGGACGTGACGCTCGATGACAACGAGATCCGTGAGACCCGCAAGCCGATGGAGCGGATCGGTGTGCGGATCGGAAAGCAGGCCCGCGATGTCAGGCTGCAGAAGAATCGGATCGACGGTTTTCGCCGCGACGTGGTTGACCTGAAGGCACAGCCCTAGAGGCTGCTGGACCGGATCGACTGGTCATGGATCTGGTCATGGATCTGGGACCGTGGCCGGGGGTTCCGGTTCCTGCGGGGTCGCGGGAGGTTGGGCCGATCGCTCTCTGGCCGCCTGCGGCAATTCCGACGGCACGGCCTGTTCGAACGGTTCGACGAATGATTCGGGTTCGGTCCGCATCAACTGGGAACGGACCGCGTGGCTGCGGGCTTCGGCCCGGCGAAGTGCACCACGGTAGGCGGCCTGGCTGTCCCACGGTCCTTCGGCCAGATGCACGTTGTTGTGGCCGAGCGAGGTTCCCTTGCGGTACTCGAGTTCGGCGATCGACTTGTTGTAACCGACCAGGCTCTGAAAATAGGAGATCTCGGCCTGGGCCAGGCTGACCTGGGCCCGCAGCAGGAGATCGAGTGTCGAGCGTCCAACGTCGTACTCGGCCTGGTACAACCGCACGCGCTCGGCGGCGGCGATGCGGCGATTGAAACTGGTCTGGGCAGTGAGATAGGCCCGGTCGAGGGCCTGGAAGGCGGCGGCCAGTTCGTGGCTGATCTCCACCTCCTGGGCCTCCAATGCCGCGCGGGACTTGGCCAACCGCAGTTCCAGGTTGCGGACCTGGGCCTGGGCGGTCCGGTAACCGATCGGGACACTGAACTGAATTCCAGCCTCCCAGTTGGAGAAGTTCCCGCTGGTCAGGCTCCCGTAGGCATTGCGATGGGGGCGGTTTGACGATCCGAACAAGTCATCACCAAACCCGTTGACGTTGTAGCCGGCCACGACGTCGAGCTGGGGCTTGGTCAGGCTGCTGGCGGCCGAGAGCTGCAGTTGCAGGCTCTTGATCGACCATTTCTGACGGCGGAGTTCGACGCGACGCGTCAGGGCATCCACCAGGCTGCTCTTCCAGTCGGGACTGTACTGGGCGGTGACCGGTTCGTCGGCCGGTCGGATGATTCGTCCGTCGTTGACCGGAAGCCCGACCAGGCGTCGCAACCGGGCCTCGGTCGCGTAGAGATCGGCCCGGGCCCCCTGTGCCCCGGTCTTGATCTCGAAGAAGTTGTCCCGCGCCTGGGCTTTTTCGGCGGCGGTCCGCCGGGGGTCGCCATCGACCATTCGCCAGGTCTGTTCGGAACTGTCCAGGGCCACCTTCTGGCTGTGGTAGACGCGGTAGGCCAGGTGCAGGTCCCAGTAGAGATCCTCGGTGTCCTTGACGAGATTGCGGACGGCGGACTCGAAATCATTCAACGTGATGTCGCTGTTGATCCGGGCGATGATCACGCCCTGGTTGACCCCGACGATTGAGGTCGCGCCTCCGAAGCGGCCCAGACGTGGTCCTGCGACTCGCGTGTATTCGGTGCCGGCTCCGGCCAGAAGGGGATGCCGGAATTGCAGGCCCAGGGTCGGTGCCGCCGCCGTTCCAAAGAAGCTCGACGGAAACATGTTCGTTGGCAGGTTGCTCTGTGAGTAGTCCCAGTTGTGGCTGACGGTGAACTGTGAGCCCTGGCCGGTGATCTTGGAGATCGACGACCGGAATCGACCGCCGTCCTCGTCGAGAACATCGCCGGCCCCGAGGCCGAGGTTGGGAGTCCGCTGCACCGTCTGGCTGCCGGTCCAGGTCATCGAACTGGAGAAGAGTGCATCAAAATCGGCCGAGGCGGCGTCGATGCCACGTTGTCCGAACTGGACGTTGCTTTCCTGGATGGCCGGGTTAAAGACCGATGCCGTGAACTCGGGGTTTGCCAACAAGCGGTTGCTCGGCGAAAGAAACGTCCCGCTGTCGCGAATGATCTCGCTGTTCTTCAACGCGATGTTGAGGAGATCCTGGAGCTTGAGATCCCAGATCTCGTCCTGTTCACGGCTGCTCAATCGCCGGGGTTCGCGGGCCAGTTCGGGCCGTGCGGGCCGCGGTTGTTCCTCGTCGAGGTCGACGATTCGTGTGGCGACATCACGGTAGTGGGTCAGATCGGCCTCGTCGAGGTAGACCAGTTCCCTGGGGCCTGACAGACATCCGCTCAGTACCACCAACAGTGGTACGACCAAGAGTCCGGTGAGTGGCAGAAAACGTGTCATGGGGTGCCGGCGCAACGGGGACAGGTACCCGGCGGCAACGGCCCGTCCAAATGGACCGTCTCCACGGGAATCGACAGAATCGTTACAGTCCTTATCGGCGTCACAACCGGAAAATCTTGACAGGTTTCTCTCGTCTGACAGGCGAGAGTGTCGAGCCGGGGTGAACTCCGATCTTTCCCCAAGTCGTGCAATGACACTAGAATACGCGCCGTGGTGGACTTGGATGCAGGAACCACGCTGCGAGCGGCCCTTCGACCCCATCATCTTGTGTGCCGATGTCCAGTGGAAATGTCGACGAAGTCCGGCAACGGATCATCCGGCTGGCTCGCGAGATCGAGGAGATGTCGCAGCAGCGGATGGCGTCGGAGGAGTTTTTCGGCCAGTTTCTGCAACGCGTTGTTGGTGCGGTGGGTGCCCGTGCCGGTGCGGTCTGGGTTCGCAACGGCAGCAGTCAGCTGCGACTGATTGCCGACCACCAACTCGATTCGACCGGTTTCCACGACAATCCCCGCGCGTCGCAGCAGAACCAGCGATTGTTGCAGGACGTTCTCGCCAACGGCCAGGCATGCACGCACAGTCCCGACGATGACAACGATGTCGAGTTACCGACACAGGACCTGATCATTCTTGGTGCGCTGCAACGCGACCAGGAGTGTGTCGGCGTGGTCGAGATTTTTCAGCGACTCGACACTCCCTCGCAGGCCCGGCCCGGGTTCCTGCAGTTCGTGGAACAGATGTGTGGTCACGCCTGCCGTCACCTCGAACGGCAGGACGAGACGGACCAGGTGCCGGTTGAGCGTTCGAAGTTCTCCGAGACGTTCGAGCAGTTCAGCCTGCAATTGCATCGCAGTCTCGATCCGACTGAGGTCGCTTCGATCTGCGCCAACGATGCCCGCTTGCTGTTGGGTTGCGATCGGCTGAGTGTCGCGGTGCAGGTCGGACCACGGACCGACATCAAGGCCATCAGTGGACAAACAGCAGTCAATCAGCGAGCCAATCTCGTCCGGGCGATGCGGAAGTTGACCGGCCGGGTGGTGGCGATGCGCGAGCCACTGACCTATGCGGGGAAGCTCGACGAACTGCCGCCCCAGATCGAGGAACCTCTGGCCGAGTACATCCAGGAGAGTGGCTCGCGGATGGTCCAGGTGGTGCCGCTGTATGAACCCGAACCACTCGTGGACCTGGGCGAGGGAGCTCATGGTCCTCGCGAGGTCGAGCAACCGAGACGGGTTGTCGGTGCGCTGGTGATCGAGCAGGTCGCCGAGAGCCGCGTGAAGGGTGGGTTGGCCGAACGGATCGAGGTCGTCAAGGATCATGCCGAGAGTGCCCTGGCCAACGCGATGCGGCACGAGCGGTTGTTCGGAATGAAACTCTGGAGGTTTCTCGGACACACCTTCGCCTGGCTCCAGGGTCGCAATCGCTGGAAGGCCGGGCTGGTCGTGGCGGCGTTGGTCGTGGTGGGCCTGGTGATGGCGCTGGTGCCGTGGGATTATCGTGTCGAGGCGACCGGGCAGCTGATGCCGGTCGTCCAGCAGGATCTCTTTGCTCCGGGCAATGGCAAGGTCGTGGACGTCCGGGTGGTTGGTGGCCAGGAGATCAAGACCGGCGATGTCCTGGTCGTTCTCCAGAACCTCGAACTGGATGCACAGGTGGAGATCGTTCTGGGAGAACTCCAGAACAACCGCGAGTTGATCACGACCCTGCAGGCCCAGTACGACCGGGCCGTCGAAGCCGGCGACGACGAAAACGTGATCGAGCTCAGCGGGCGAATTCGCGAGGCGAGGATCCAGCTGAAATCTCTCTCCAAGCGTCGCAGGATCCTGCAGGATCAGCAAGACGAGCTGACGATCAAGGCGGCGCGTGACGGGGTGATCGCCACGTTCCAGATCCGTCAGAAACTGATCAACAGGCCGGTCAACCGAGGTGAGAAACTGCTGGAACTGATGGATGTCGGGCAGGAATGGCGGTTGGAATTGCAGGTCGAGGAGCACCGGATGGGGCACATCCTGCGGCACCAGCAGGAACGGCAGGATCGCGGTATCGAGGACCCCCGGGGCTTGCGGGTCGAGTTCGTGCTGGCTACCGCGACGGAACAGAACTACCAGGGGCGGCTAACGAAGATCTCGACCCGTGCCGATGCCGATGCGAGTGGTGTGAGCGTGGTGGAACTTCACGTCAGGCCCGATTCCAATGCGGGGCCACTGCCGACGCAGCGGATCGGTGCCGAGGTCAGTGCCCGGGTTCATTGCGGGCAGCGGAGCATCTTCTACGTCCTTTTTGGTGACGTGGTCGAGTTCATCCGCAAACGGTTCTGGTTGTAGTCTCGACTGCCACGCTGCCGGGGCACGTGGCTAACCCTCGGTCAACTCCAGGCAGGGATCCAGGCCCATCCGTTTGTACGTGTCGTTGCGCTGTTTCTCGTGTTTGAGCAACTCGCGGCGTTGCTTGCGGTGCTGCCGTTCGAGTGTGTTCTGGGTCCGCCGGAAGAAGGAGAGCCAACTGAGCGCCAGCGACCCATCCTCAGCAGGCCGTGCCTGTTCACGGATTCGTTCGAGCAGATCGTCTTCGCGGCATCTCAGCAGTTCGTCTTCCAGAGACAGGAAGAACTGGTAGCTGCCCGGATCGCCCTGGCGGGCGGCCCGGCCGATCAACTGCCGGTCGATTCGGGCGGAACTGTGCATTTCCGTGGCGATCACGTGCAGTCCACCGGCGTCGACGAGTTCCTTGGTGGGCTTGATGTCAGTTCCCCGCCCGGCCATGTTCGTGGCGACGGTGACCTTGCGGCTGTGGCCGGCGTCGGCCACGACCTGGGCCTCGTGGTCGTGGCGGGTGGCGTTGAGAATCTGGTGAGCGATGCCACGGTCGACGAGCCTTTGCCCGAGTGCTTCGGAGGCTTCGACCGAGGGTGTGCCGACCAGGACGGCCCGGTTGGCTTCCACCTGCCTGGAGATTTCCTCGACGATCGCATCCTGCTTGGCTTCTATTGTGCGATAGACCGCCGGTGCGTTGCCGGTGCGAATGCACGGGCGATGCGTGGGAATCACATGCACCGACATCCCGTAGGTCTTTTTCATTTCGCGAGCCGCCTGGACGGCGGTTCCGGTCATGCCGGCCAGGTGCGAGTACCGCTGGAAGAAGTTCTGGATCGTGACCCGGGCGGCTTCGCCGGAGGTGGCCGTGATCGGCACCTGTTCTTTCGCCTCGATCGACTGGTGCAACCCGTCCTGCCACTTGCGACCGTCCATGATTCGACCGGTCGATTCATCGACAATCACGACCTCGTCCTCGACGATCACGTAGTCGCGGTCCTTGTGGTAGGCCAGCCGTGCGGTCATCGCCTGTTCGATGTGCCGGTAGATGCGTTCGCTGTCGATCGAACTGATCAACGAGGGCTTGCTGGACAGGACGATGTGACGGCAACCCGCGTCGGTCAGGTACGCGGTGCGTCGCTGCGGTTCGTAGATGTAATCGACATCCTGTTGCAGTCGAGGGGCCATCCGCTGGCACCAGCGGAACAGGCTGACACTGCCCGGATCGTTGGGCTGTGTCATGCCGATGATCAACGGTGTGCGGGCCTCGTCGATCAGGATGCTGTCGGCTTCGTCGACGAGTGCGAAATGGTGGCCCCGTTGGACCGGAGATTCCGCCGGCGCCACGCCCGCCTCGGCCTGCAGCAGACCGTGCCGATCGACACCGCTACGGGCGATGCCGCGACGAAGTTGATCACGGAGGAAATCGAAACCCATCTCCTTGGCCGTGCCGTAGGTCACGTCGCAGGCATAGGCCTCCCGGCGTTCGTCAGTCTCCATCGGCGTCTGGATGCAGCCGACCGTCATGCCCAGGGCGTTGTAGATCGTCCCCATTTCCTCGGCGTCTCGCCCGGCAAGGTAGTCGTTGACCGTGACGATGTGGCAACCTTTGCCGGCCAATGCCCTGAGGTAGGCCGACAATACCGCGGTCAGGGTCTTGCCTTCTCCGGTCTGCATCTCGGCGATGCCGCCCTCGAACAGGGCCATGCCACCCATCAACTGCACCGGAAAAGGAGTCATCCCCGTCGTCCGTCGCGCGGCCTCGCGGGCCAGGCCAAAGGCAGCCGGCATCAGCTTCTTCAGGCTCGTGCCGCTCTTGGCCTGCCAGCCGAGCTCGCGGCTGATTCGCAGAATCTCGTCGTCAGCGAGCTGCTCCCACTCGGTAGACCGGGCATCAACCTGGCGGGCGATCCGTTGCCAGCGGACGACATGAACCTGAGACCACCAGGTGGCAGGGTTGAGTGCTTGCATGGAGTGTGTCGACCGTCCGGTGGTGGCAGTTGATCTTCTGGGGGCCGGTATCTTAGGCACTAAACATCCTGCGGCCAAGATGGACGCGGGAGATCGAGGATTGTGGGCTTGTTGTCGGGAATTCGCTGTCCGCAACCGTAATCAGGAGTGAAATCATGTATTGCTTCTGGTTTTCATGCCGAGTAGGGTTGGGCGCAGTGCCGGATTGGCACTTTGGAACTCACGCGGATAGTGAAACACACGGAGAAAGAAAGTGGCGAAGAAAAAGACCGACGACGCCGCCGCCGAAGCGGCAGCGAAAGAAGAAACCACCGAGGTTGCTGCTGAGGTTGCTGCTGAGGTTGCTCCTGAGGCTGCTGCTGAAGGTGCTGCTGAAGGTGCACCACAGGCTCAGCCAGGACAAATCCAACAGCAGATCACGATCAACGATGAGGAAGTCACTGCCGGATATGCGAATTTCTGTCGTGTCTCCAGTACCCCCGAGGAGTTGATTCTTGATCTGGGACTGAACCCGACACCGTTCGCCAGCGGCGAGGTCACCGTCAATCTCTCGCAGCGGGTGATCATGAATCACATCACCGCCAAGAGGATGCTGGGACTGCTGTCGGCGACGTTGCAGCGTCACGAGCAGACCTTCGGCGTGGTGGAGACCGACGTGCGTCGGCGAGTGCGTCCCCAGGGTTGATTCTCGCCGTCGAGGCAGACAGGCGGTGGTCGTGATGAGCGACGACGCTGTTTCTGGTGAACCTCCGGGTGATTCGGGCGCCGATGACGATGCGCCGAAAAGCCAGGAGGTTCAGCACCAGCAGGTCAGCGCGCTGGTTCCCGACCATGTCGCTCAGGGAGTCTTCAGCACCGGGGCCGTGGTTCTCAACGGTCCCCATGAGTTCATCCTGGATTTTCTGCTGAGGATGACACGACCGCAGCAGGTGGCCGCACGAATCGTGCTGCCACCTCCGGTCGTGCCCCGGATGATCGGCGCAATCCGCGAGAACCTGGGAAATTACGAGACGCGGTTCGGCCCGGTGCCACCGGCCCCAAGACCGCTCGACCAGGTCACACCCCCACCCCAGCCGACGCCGCGGGAACTCTACGATGATCTGCGGCTAGCCGACGAGACGATCAGCGGGACCTATGCCAATGCCGTCATGGTGGGGCACACGGGTACCGAGTTCTCGTTTGACTTCATCACCACGTTCTTTCCGCGGTCGGCTGTCGCGGCGCGGGTCTACCTGGCCGCACCAAACGTGACCCGGTTTCTCGAATCGCTGTCACATTCATGGGATCAGTACCAGAAAAAAATTGAGATGGCTCGCCAGGGGCAACCCGTCGATCCACCCACCGAGGCCGATCCACCCACCGAGGCCGATCCATCCACCGAGTGATCTGGCCTGCCAACGATCCGGCGGTTTCACGGGTCCGGCGCGACGAAACCCGGCGATCGTCTAGATGCGATCGATCCAGCCGTTGTAGAAGCTGAAGGTCTCGTCGGCCTCGCCAGCAACCAGGTCTGCGAAGTCGTCGCTGCCGTCGTTGCCGGCCACCGTATCGGGCCCCCCCTGCCCATGCAGGGTGTCGTTGCCGTCACCGCCGATCAGGATATCGGCTTCGGAGCCGCCGAAGAGCTTGTCGTGGTTGGCCCCGGCAATCAGCGTGTCGGTTCCATCACCTCCGTTGAGATAGTCAGCTCCGGCCAGGCCGCTCAACGCGTCGTTGCCGGTGCCACCTTCAAGCGTATCCCGTCCGTTGGCGCCGTTGAGCGTGTCATCACCGTCGCTGCCGCGCACTGAGTCATGCCCGGCGGCTGCCCGGATCGAGTCATTGCCATTGCCACCGTCGATCGTGTCGTCGCCACTGCCGGCGCGGATGTCGTCATCGCCACCACGCCCCTCGATCACGTCGCTGCCGGTTCCGCCGATGATCAGGTCGTCGGACTCGCCGCCGGTGATCGTGTCGTTGCCGGCCGATCCACGCAGCGTGGCTGGGCCGGAGAATGCCGAAACATCCAACGCGTTGGCGCTGGGACCGCCAATCAGGCGAGCCCGATCGATGTCTGAAATTGTCACGGTGTCGGAGCCGGCCAGGCTGGTGTCGGTCAGGGTCAGGTCCTCGTCACGCGAGGCCTGGAGCAGCGTGATGCCGAGGCTTCCGGAAATCGTGTCAGCACCACCGCCGCCGGAAAGCGTGGTATCCCCGGCGAAGGCCGCCGCATCCAGGGTGTTGGCAGCGGGTCCTCCGCTCAGTTCGGCCTGTTCAACGTCGGCGAGCAGATGGGTCTCTCCGCCAACTGTCAACTGGGTGTCGGTCAGAGCGATATTGGAGTCGCTGCTGACGGACAGCCGATCGACGCCCTCGCCGCCACTGAGGGAATCCGCTCCCGAACTGCTGATCAGGACATCCTCGCTGTAACCCTGGCCCCACAGGCGATCGTTGCCGGAGTCGCCGTCGAGTTGATCTTTTCCGGCACCGCCAAACAGCCAATCGGCACCAGCGCTTCCCTGGAGGACATCGTCGCCGGATTGTCCGTTGAGCTTGTCGTCCTGGCTGCCGCCGGTCAGCGAATCGTCTCCCGAACCACCCGAGAGCGTGATCGGGACGGTCAGGGCCGAGGCATCAACCGAGTCGTCGCCGGCCTCGACGTCAATGCTCAGTGCCGGGCTGCCGAACGGGTCGAGATCGGACGCCGTGACCACGTCGTTGCCGCCACCGGTCCGCACGATGAGGCTTCCGGTGGGGTTCTGGAAGTCGACGGTCTCGCTGGAAGCGATGCTGGAAATCCGGGAAATCCCGTTGATGTTGTTTTCGTCATCACCAAGAGTGATTGCGTCGGCCCCGTCACCAAACTCAAAGATCCGGTCAGTCGTTCCCAGTGAATCCGAGATGGGTTCGAGCTCGGAGTAGACGATCGAGGGGTTGGTTTCGATTTGAACTGAGCCCGACGAACTGCTCTCGAAACGATGAGTCACCGATGCGACGGAGCCGCCCTGCAGCACGAGCGAATCACCGGCGGTTTGTTCTCCGCCACCGCGGATCACGATGCCACCGGTCGGCTCGACGAACCCGTTGGAGCAGTCGATGACGAACGTGTCGTCATCGTCGGAACCGACCAGGTCGATCGCGTGCACCAGGGATTCGTCGATCGATCTCACGAGTTCCCCGTTGACCGAGATCTCCAGATTGGTGCCATTGAGGATCACCGTCAGCGTGTCGGCCGAACCGTTGCCGGCCTGGTTGCCACTGGAATGATCGTTGGCGTCGATGGTGACCACGCCGATGGTGACATCGACCAACTGCGAGTCGATCGTGGGGGTGCCGTAGTTGTCGAGGCCGGTGGTTCCCGACGTGCGAACTCCAACCCGGATCTGGTACTCGCCCGGCACCACGGCTGGTGAGGCCGTGATCGTTACCTCGCCGGTCATCG
>PBSL01000046.1 GCA_002726205.1 Planctomycetaceae bacterium
CAGGGGAGAGGTGTCCTGGAATTCGTCGAGCAGCAGGTGATCAACATCTGCGTTGAGCCTGTGGGCCAGGCGTTGGGAGTCTTCTCTGAGTGCCGTCACCGAGAGTTGCTGGGTGATGTCCTCAAACTCGACACAACGCAGTTCGTGCTTCAAATCGGTGAATTCGACATCGAACATCTCCAGCACGTCGTAGATGGCGGCGGTCTGATCGGCCAGCCTGTTGGACTCGTCGGCTCGCAGCACACCGAAGGCATGCTGGTAGGCGGCAATCACTTCGGGTGGGACCTCGGCTTCGTCGACTGTTCCGCTGACGATCTTCAGTCCCAGGCCCCTCTTGACCAGGTCCTCCCAGGCCATGGCACCGACATCGGCGATGGCTTTTTGGTGGGCCCTGTTCCAGGGGCTGCCTTCGGGCAATGCCGCGTTCTGCATCACGGCAACAGCCTGGTCGATCTCGGATCGACCAGGCCGTTTGGGCCGATCCAGCCATTTCCAGGCCTGGGCACTGTCCTCGTTTCTGCTGGTCTCGCGGAATGTCCGGTGGAGGTCGGTGACGACATTCAGGAGCGTGTCTTCGACCGAGCGGGTGGCATCGGATCCGGACAGCAGGTTGACCAGTCGTCGCAGCACGGTCTGGTCTCCCCGGTGAACGACACGTCGGATCGCTTCGCGTTTGAGTTGGTCTGTCTCGATGTCGTCGATCATTCGCCACGGCACCGGGAGTTCGAGTTCCAGTGAGAAGCTGGAGGCGACCCGGTTGAAGTAGCTGTCGAGCGTGCTGACCCGCAGTTGCTGAAGCGAGTCGATCACTCCGGCGAGCACCTGGCGGCAGCGACCGGGTTCGAGATCGGTTTCTCCGGTCGCTTCGGCGAGTTGACGGGTTTCCTCCGGGTCATCGGCGGCCCGGGCGAGCCGGACCAGGACGCGATCGAGGATTTCGGCGGCGGCGTTGCGGGTGAAGGTCACCGCCAGCATCTCGGAGGGCGGAACACCGTGGAGCAGCCTCGAGATGTACCGGTTGGTCAACTGGTAGGTCTTGCCGGTACCGGCCGAGGCGCGGATCAGCACGCGTTCGTTGATCGGCAGGCCACTCATGACCGGCTCCAGTGCCCGTGTCGTGGTTCGTGTGACAGCTTGTCCTGACAGATGGCAGCCAGGCTCTCGGCGAACGGCACTCGTTTTTCAGTGATCCGCGTGTAGTCACCTCTCACGATCTTCTCGGCCACGTCGGCCACCACTGCGTCGGCCTCGGCCAGTTGTTCCTCGGACCAGCCCGCCTCGAGAAAATCGGTGTCTTCGGTGCTGGCCGGCAGGGCCAGGTACCCCAGTTGGACCTCGCCCTCGATGCCCAGGGCGTCGCGGGCGAGCCGGAGATACAGGGGCAGTTGAAGACTCTTCCAGGTCTTTTGCTTGCCGCTTCCTCTGCGGTGATTGCTTTCGGGCCGAATGGCCTTGTTGCTGGTCTTGTAGTCGATCACCCGCCACTGGTCAGTCGCTTCGTTGCGGTCGATGCGGTCGATGCGGCCGGTGATCGAGAGCGGTCCCGCCGGAGTGTCGAGGACCACCTGGCCGGCCGTGATCGCCTCTTCGGCGTGTTTGATCCGCCAACCCTGGTTGACCGATCGGACCTGCCACTCGGCCATCGCGTTGAGGCGGTTGACCAGCTGGGCCATCTGCACCTCGACGGCCTCGGGTCGATGACGTCCGTGTCGGATGCCGACCCATTTCCAGGCGGCCGACCGCAGAAACTCGGCGATGGCGTCGATGTCGGTCGAGTCGGCCAGTTCGGACTTGCCGAATTCCTTGAGCGCGTCGTGGGCGAGGTTGCCGAAGTCCGGGGATGACAGTTCGCCGGACTGGTCTTCGATTGTCTTCAGTCGGAGTACGTGTTTCAGGTAGAAGCGGTAGGGGCACTCCAGGTAGTCGCTGAAGGCCGTCGCACTGATTTGCGACAATCCGGTGGCCGTGGGTTCTGGGACGAGGAACGAGGATTCGTTAGCTTCTCCGGAGAACATTCCGGGCAAACGAGCGGTTCGTTTCGTCGAGACCGGATCAAGCAGCGACAGGACACGCGACGGTTGGTCGTCGCCGTCGGTGGACAGCAGCAACCGGCTGGGCCGCAGGGGATCCCGCGACTCGGATTGGCGGCCGCCGACCAGCAGCAGGTGCTCCCGTGAAGCGACCATCGCCGACACGGCGTAGGCGTCTCGGGCGATCCGCCGGGTGTTATCGAGGATCCCCAGTCGTTGTCGAAGGCGGTCAGGGAGAAACAGGTCGGAGGTTGATGAGGAGGGGACGTGTCCCTCGTTGACGCCGATGACGGCCAGGATCGGGGCATCATCGAGGGGCAGTTCGAGCCAGCCGACCATCTCGACCGCCTCGGGATCGGCCACGCTGGCGATTGTCTCGCTGGCCGCGGTTTCAAGCACCAACCGGATCGCGTCGATCCCGCTGACCTCCAGCGCCACCTCCCCGGGAACCTCGCCCAGGGTGGTCACCGCCTTGTGGATGTGTCGCGCCGCCGACAACAGCACGTGCCCGTTGCGATCGTCGCGATCTGCGGTCTGGTCCTGGTAGACCGTCGCCAGCAGCGAACTGATCGGCTGGACCCATTCCGGCAGTGGCCGGGAGCCAACAGCCAGCGGCTGCAACAGCTCACCGGTCTGTTCCAGGGCGAGCGAAGGCGTGGGTTGTGAGGGATTCTCAGCGGCGGGGTCGAGCGATGTCAGTTCCAGTCGTGTGATCAGGTGCTTGCCCCGGTAGGAATCCAGGACCGCGACCGGATCCGATTCGGTCCTGGATCTCAGCCAGGCATCGATGTCGGGATGTCTCCAGAGAGCAGCCAGCGGGTCATATGCGACCGTGGCCATGGCCGTCCCGTTCTCGTCTTGTGTCTCCTCGAGGTTCTCGAGGCATCCGGACACCGCTTCGAGCAGACGCCAGGGGCGGGTGTCGGGCAGGGCCGCCTCGTGCACCCAGCGGGTTGTGACCCGGCAGTCGGCCATCTGCCTGGCCATGGTCGAGACCAGTGATTCGTCGGCGATGCCGATCGTCAGGTCGTCGCCCCGCCAGGAACCAGGCAGTTGTGACAACCACGCCGCCACCGCCGTGGCCTGGTCGTCGGGCCGGTCAGCAACTTGCACCTCGCCGTCTCCAGGCGGCAGCGCCGGCTGACGCCACTGTTCGGGAAGAAGGCACCCCAGTTGGTCGAAGCGATCCGCCAGCGAATCGGCCGCGTACACCAACGCGGTGACACGTTCAGCGACACCGTCGGATTCGAGCATCCGCCGCATCGTGTGATTGATGTCGACGGTGCCGACAAGCACGATGTCGTGGGTCGCTTCGCACTCGTCTTGTTCGATCGCCACCAGTCGGGCGGTCTGGCGATCCCACAGCGCGAGGTCTTGCAGCGTGTCGAGGTAACGGCACTGGATGCCGTGGAGAATTTCCCAGCGGCGCCGTTCGCTGGGAATCTCGTCGAGTATCTCGCTTTGTGCGACGTGAGAGAAATCAATACCGTCGCCTGCCAGTTCGCCGTGTTGCCGTTTCAGGAGATCGGCGAGTTCGATCCAGCTTGCCGAGTCCCCGTCGTCGGGGCGGTGCCCGATGATCTCGTCGAGTTCCTTGGACGGAGTGTCCTTCAACCCGGCAACCCAGGCACATCGCTGTACCAGTTCGTCGGCAAAGGGTCTCTTCGAGGTGTAGAGTTGTTCGGGGAGAGCACCGACGGTGAGCGTGGTGGGTGGGACCAGCCGCAGCGACGCGTCGCCGGTGTGGTCGACGAGCAATTCAAGCAGTCGCCGTCCGGCACGAGCACCGGGCAGGACCAGCAGTATTCCCGAGAGATCGAGCACACCGTCGCGGCTGTAATGGTCGCACAGCCAGGTGACCGCTCCAGGAAGTGCGGGACGACCCCAGTCCAGGAAATCTCGGTTGGATTTCATCGGCATCCCTGCTGTAGCCAGCGAACCCCTCCTGTCTCCTGCAATCGAGGGGGCCGCCAGCCTACCGACGCGGTGTCGCCTGTTCAACAGGCGTTTTGGCTGCCGGGATCTTTCGCTTCGGGCAGGGATCGGCAAACGGTGGCCGACCCCCTTTCCAGGCTCCCTTGGCCGGGTGCCTGGAGGTGACATATTTCTTCAACAGATCGGCGACGGCGTCGTCGCTCTTGTCGACGTGCAGTTGGAACCACGTTCCCGGCTTGCCGCGACGGGCGACCTTGATCCCCGCGGCGAGTCGTCCACGGTGATCTCCGCCGGCGCAGTCACCGGCCACCAGTGCGGCCATCAACCGGTCGGCCAGGCTTCCCCTGGTTTCCTCGTAGGCACGGGCCATTTCGCTGATCACCCGTCGGCCGGCCAGCGTGTTGCCCTGGCACGAGTAATAGCGACCCGACTGAGATCCCCAGTAGCGGCTGCGTTTGGGGGCCGCCGAGGGGTTGTGGTTGGCGACCCGGCCGGTCAGATCGATGATCGCCAGTTGCCGGAGTTCACGGCGAGGATCATCGACCAGCAAACGTGACAGCACCGTCTCGGGTGCGAGTCCTTCGGCGAGCAGGTCCAATGCCCTGGAACCCCACGGGGGGTGGTGATAGTGCTGTGTGCAGAACGCGCCGACACCGGCACGAACATAGGGAACCACCTTGCCGACGGCCGGGTACTTGCTGGCCACCGCCGCTCCGCAGTCTCCTGTCTGTGGATCGACGGCGACGATCGAGAAGGTGGCCGTGATGCTGGCCGGCTCGGCCGCGACGCCTGGCTTGGGCCAGGTCAGCAACAGTGCAAACAGCGGCAGGACCGGCAAACCGTATCGGCGGCATGATGAGCGAAGATCGGGCATGTGATCATCTCGTGATGCGTGTTGTGTCGGTGTTGTTGTCGTCGGGACGAGACGCAGTCTACCCTAGAAGGCCGGGAGACGCGCATGCGAGTGTTAGTGACAGGTGGGGCGGGGTTCATCGGCAGTCATGTCGTCGAGGCGTTGCGCGACGCCGGTCACGACCCGCACGTGGTCGATGATCTCCGCAGCGGTTCGCTCAAGTACCTGCCCACGGATGTCCCCCTGCACCGGGTCGACATTCGCGACGCGGCAGCCCTCGGCGAGGCCTTCGAAACGGTTCGACCCGAGGCGGTCAGCCACCACGCCGCGCAGGTTTCGGTCAGTCGCTCGGTCCGCGAACCGGCCGCCGATGCCGAGGTCAACATCCTGGGAATGCTCAACGTGATCGAACAGGCCCACCGGGTGGGAGTCGACCGGTTCGTGTTCGCCTCGTCGGGAGGAGCCCTCTACGGCGAGACCTCGGTGGCGGCCGATGAAACGACACCCGCGACCCCGATTTCTCCTTACGGCATCGGCAAGTGGATGGGCGAGTTGTACCTGCGCTGGGCTGCCAGGGAACTGGGCATCGCCGCGGTGTCGCTGCGGTACAGCAATGTCTACGGACCGCGGCAGAGCCTGGAAGGCGAGGCCGGCGTCGTGGCGGCCTTCTGCAGGGATCTCGCCACCGGAACACCATTGACGATCTTCGGTGACGGACGACAGACCCGCGATCTTGTTTTTGTCACCGACGTGGCCCGGGCCAATGTTGCTGCACTGCAACAGGCCGCGGCCGGCGAGTGCCTTGTGGCCAACATCAGTTGCGGGGCGTCGATTGAGATCAACCGACTGGCGACCGAACTGACGGCGGTTTGTGGAGCAGGGACTGTCGAGGGACCCCGGTGGGAACCGGCCCGCCCGGGCGACATCCGTCACAGCCTGCTCGATCCGGGACTGGCTGCCGACGTGCTTGGCTGGAAGCCTGCCGTGTCGCTGCGTGAGGGGCTCGAGCAGACCGCGGCCTGGTTTGCCGAATCGATGTCCTGAGACGGGTCCGATCGCATTTTCGGTGGCCGGGTTGCGTCTTGCCACGTTTGCGGCGTTTGGCCTACAGTCGGGCCTGTCGCCCGTCGTTTTTCCTCGTGCCCGATCGGCCTCGACGATGACCGTGATTCTCGTGACCGGTGGTGCCGGCTTCCTGGGCAGTCACCTCTGTGATCGCCTGGTCGAAGGGGGTGACGAGGTGATCTGCGTCGACAATTTCTTCACCGGCCGCGAGGAAAATATCGCGCATCTGGTCGAACACCCGCGATTCGACCTGGTCCGTCACGACATCGTCTCACCGCTGTTTCTCGAGGCCGAACAGGTCTACAACCTGGCCTGTCCCGCGTCTCCGGTTGCCTACCAGTTCAACTCGATCAAGACGATCAAGACCTCGACCGTCGGCATGGTCAACATGCTGGGCCTGGCCAAGAAGTGCCAGGCCCGGATCCTGCAGGCGTCGACGTCGGAGGTCTACGGCGATCCCCAGGTGCACCCTCAGACCGAAGACTACTGGGGCCACGTCAACCCGCTGGGTCCACGCAGTTGTTACGACGAGGGCAAACGCGTGGCCGAGTCGCTGTGCATGAATTACCACACGGTGCACGGGCTGGAGATCCGGATCGTGCGGATCTTCAACACCTACGGGCCGCGAATGGACCCCCACGACGGGCGAGTCATCTCGAACTTCATCCGCCAGGCGCTGGCCGGCGAACCGTTGACGATCTACGGGGACGGTCAGCAGACCCGTTCGTTCTGCTACGTCGCCGATCTGATTGACGGGCTGATCCGGATGATGGACGGCCAGGAGACCGGTCCGATCAACCTCGGCAATCCGGCCGAGGTGACCATCGGCGAGGCGGCCGAGACGATCAGGCGATTGACCGGTTCGGAATCGGAGATCGTCCACGTGGAGTTGCCCGAGGATGATCCGAAGCGCCGGTGCCCCGACATCACGCGTGCAACAAGCCAACTGGGCTGGCAGCCGACCACCGATCTGGAAACCGGGTTGGCGCGGACGGTCGAGGCCTTTCGGGCGGCCGCCGGGGGGCAGGAATGAGCAGGATCCTGATCACCGGAGCGGCCGGTTTCATCGGGTTTCATCTGGCCGGCCGGCTGCTCGACCGGGGCGACCAGGTCGTGGGGATCGACTCTCTGAACGCCTATTACGACGTGCGTCTGAAAGAGGATCGGTTGTCCCGGTTGCAGTCGCGAGACGGTTTCTCGTTTCAACGGATCGACGTGTCCGACCGGGCCGCGATGGAGGAGTTGTTTGCAGAAGGAGAATTCGATCGCGTGGTCCACCTGGCAGCACAGGCCGGCGTGAGATACTCGCTGGAGAACCCGCACGCCTACATCGACAGCAACCTGGTGGGCTTCACGAATGTCCTGGAGGGCTGCCGTCACAACCGCGTGGCACACCTCGTTTATGCCTCGTCGAGTTCGGTTTACGGTTCCAATCGATCCGTGCCGTTTTCGGTCCACCACAATGTCGACCACCCGATCAGTCTCTACGCGGCGACGAAGAAGGCCAACGAACTGATGGCTCACACCTACAGTCACCTCTTCAAGCTCCCCACGACCGGGCTGCGGTTCTTTACCGTTTACGGACCCTGGGGCCGTCCCGACATGGCACTGTTCTTGTTCACCGAGGCTATCCTGGCCGGACGGCCGATCAACGTGTTCAACAACGGGCAGATGCGACGCGATTTTACCTACATCGATGACATCGTCGAGGGGGTGATCCGGGCAATGGATCGAACCGCCTCGGTCAATCCCGACTGGTCGGCCATCGCGCCCGACCCGGCCACGTCGGATGCCCCCTACCGGGTCTACAACATCGGGAACAACGAGCCCGTCGAGTTGATGCACCTGATCGAGACGATCGAGTCGTGCCTGGGGATCGCTGCCGAAAAAACCATGCTGCCGATGCAGCCCGGCGATGTCCCCGAGACCCACGCGGACATTGAATCGCTGGAACGCGACACCGGCTTTCGTCCGCGGACATCGATCGAGGACGGTGTCGCGCGATTCGTTGACTGGTATCGCGAGTACTACGCCGGGCGGCAGGAAGTGATCGACGAATGAGCGAAACAGCCAGTCGAAAAGGAATCATCCTGGCCGGCGGCGCGGGAACGCGGCTGTATCCGGCCACCCGGGTCGTCAGCAAGCAGCTGTTGCCCGTCTACGACAAGCCGATGGTCTATTACCCCCTGGCCACGCTGATGCTGGCGGGTCTGCGGGACGTGTTGCTGATCAGCACGCCCGAGGACCTGCCACGTTACCGGGCGCTGCTGGGCGATGGACAGCAGTGGGGGCTGGCGATCGAGTATGCCGAGCAGCCTGAACCGGGCGGGTTGGCGCAGGCGTTTCTGATCGGGGCCGATTTCGTGGCCGGAGGACCGTCGTGCCTGGTCCTGGGTGACAACATTTTCTACGGCCAGAACCTCGGCAGAAACCTCCAGCGAGCCACGGCACAGGCTTGTGGGGCCACCGTCTTCGCCTACCACGTCCGCGACCCTCAGCGGTACGGTGTCGTCACGCTCGATGAGCAGGGGCGGGCGACGAGCATCGAGGAGAAACCCGAGCAGCCCCGGTCCAACTACGCGGTGACAGGCTTGTATTTCTATGACGAACAGGTGGTCGAGATCGCCCGGGAACTCTCGCCGTCGCCTCGCGGGGAACTCGAAATCACCGACCTGAACCGCGTTTATCTCGAACGCGGCCAGTTGCAGGTGGAAACGCTTGGACGGGGAACCGCCTGGTTGGACACCGGCACCCACGAATCTCTGCTCGAGGCCGGCCTGTTCGTCAGCATGCTCGAGTCACGGCAGGGACTGAAGATTGCCTGCCCCGAGGAGATTGCCTGGCGGATGGGGTGGATCGACACCGACCAGCTCAGGCAACTGGCCGAACCAATGAAGAGCAATGGTTACGGACAATACCTGCTCGAACTGGAATAACCGGTACAACCGGACTGACGGCAACCCCTACAGATGGTCCTAACCGTCACAACCTGTGTTCCGGCTGCGAGCTTTCAAGCGGTTGTTCATGTTGCGTCGATAACTCGAACCAGTTCGGTCGTGCTGCGTCAGGGGGCGTGGCGGCGAAAACCCAGGAGAGGGGCGGTTCGATGAAGTCGATGTTTCGCATGCTGGTGGTGATCGTAATTTCACTGTCGACGGGGTCTGCACAGGCCGGTGTCTTTGACCTGGACCTGTTGTCCTGGCTGGGAACCCACAAGAGTGCCCGCCAGGGATCGGATCAGCCCGGTTCTTGTGGACCGAGCGGGGACCAACCTCGCCAGGTGCTCAAGCAACCCTGTCGGACGTCGATTCACACCTACCAGAGAAAAGTGGCCAAGCCCCTGCAGTTGCCCCCATCCGGTTGTGCCAAGCCGGCCAAGCCGGTGGCCGAGTGCGACACCGCAGCTGCAAAGGCGGCCGCGGCCGAGCGATCGGCGGCCTACGTGATCGCCGGACTGATCTTCCAGTCACAGACTGGCTGTTATGCACGCGACCGTCGGGCGGCGATTCACTCGCTGGGTGACAGGTACAACTGCATGCAGAACCCCGAGATTCTGGTGGCCTTCATCTACGCACTCAATGATGCGGATGAGACGGTCCGGAGCAAGGCGGCTGACGAGATCGGTGACCAGGTCCGTCGAAACCCGAATTGTGCTGTCAAGGAAGTCGTGGCTTCTCTGCGGGTGGCGCTGGCTGATTGTGATCCGGCCGTACGCCGCGAGGCTCGCGAGGGTCTGTCGGCCTGCGGCTACGACGTTGTCCGCGTCACCGACGGCAGTTGTGCGCGTCCGGCCGCATCGTGTGTGCCCAAGACGCCGTCGAAGCCCGGCTATGAAGAACAGCCGGCCACCGGCTCAGCTGTCAAGAAAGCCTCGGCCGTGACGCCGGTGACGGATCTGCGACAACGGGACCTGTCGGCTGTTGAGACCGGCCGTGGTGGAACGCGGGCGATGCAGTACCTGAAATCGCTGCTGCCCTTCGGACGCGGACGATAGCAGGCGAGGCCGGCCTCCCGCGGCCGGCGGGCAAACCGGGTTGACAGTGGGAAGCCCCACGGGCTATCAATCCCGCCGTCTCTCACCGGGGCTGACGGACGATCCCGTCCCGACGCTCACAGCCCGGTTTCCCCAACTCGCCACCATTCCCAGGCCCTCGGGCTCCGTGTCTCGCACGGAGTCCGGTCGCCCTTTCGTGCATGGATCGCTTCGGCCAAAGAACCCGTCAGTTCCAGGGGCTTCTGCAGGGCCTGACTGCATCTCCCCGACTGCTGGTCACCGGCCTGGCGATCGCCGTGATCACCGTGTCGGTCTGGTCGATTCTCGATCGCGACTCGGCCGATTCCTGGATCAGCCTCGAGGTTTCTCTTTCAGGACCGCGTGATCCCGGGGCCGAACAAGGCGAAAGCAACCCGAAACCGCTTGGTGCCAAGGAACGGCAGAGGGTCACCGCAGCTCTCGAAACGGCCGGAATTCGCCGCTACCGCTTCGAGAACGAAGTCCTGCAAGTGCCGACCGGCCAGGTTGACCAGGCCAACGAAGTCCTGCGTCGGTTGACCGCCGGAGATGATCGTTGGACAACCGACTGGGAGAAACAGGTTGGACAACTCGGCCCCTTTCCCACGGCGGCCCAGTACGACCAGGCTCGGGAAATCGCGCTTCGCAAGGAAATTCGCCGGTTGCTGCTGGCGGTTCCGGAAATCGCCGAGGTCCAGGTGCTACTGGCTCGTTCCCGATCACCGCGGAGCTTTCCGTCTCGCCGACGCCGTGTGACGGCGACGATTGGGATTCGGCCCGCGACCGGCGTGCAGCTGATCGACACCCAGCTCGAAACTCTCAGGCAGGTTGTTGCCGGGGGAGTTCCGGATCTTGTGGCAGAGGATGTGGTGATCTTCAACCAGTCGGCATTGACCGAGGTGGATTCGAGAGCTGGGCCTGTTCCGGTCGTTCGTGGTCAACAACCCGAAGCGGTGGTCCCGCCGTCGGCCTCTTCGGAAGCCTCCGGGATTTCGTGGGGATTTCCCCTGGCAATCATCGCGGCGGTCATCGTGCTGATATTGGTCGGCGGACTGTTGGCCCAGTGGACACGCCCGTCACGGGTGGAAGTTCCGGTTCCTGAAAACGGGCGTTGGGCAGGGACAGGTCCACCGGTCACCGATGAGGAAACCGTCGATGAACCGGGTGAATCCACGGCGGCCGTGGTTGACGAGGCCGAGGAGACCGTCACGGTTGGATCGGAAGCCGGACCAGACGATCGGGGCAGCGAGAGTCCCCTGGCATTCCTGGTCGATGTTGATCCCGGGCTGCTGGCCGGGTGGCTGCAGGACGATCATCCCCAGGCTGCGGCGATCGTGCTGGCCGAATTGCCCACGAGTTTTCAGGAAGAAGTTCTCGACAATCTTGTATCCGAACTTCGTGAGGATCTTGAGGACCGGTTGAACAGCGTGGGAACCCCGCACGCCGACGTGTTGGACGACCTGGCCGAGACCCTGAAAGACCGCTGGTGGAATGCCGAGTCGAATGTGACAGGAACAACCGTTTCGTCGCCTGGTGAGCGTGTGGAGCCATCAACCGGTGGCTGGTCGGGCAGCGACGTGGCCTTGTTGCAGGCGGTGGAGGGTGTCTTGTCGGAATTCGCTGACATGGGCAACCTGGAGGCGAGCGTTGTTCGTGGGGTGTTTGACCGGCTGGGACCACGATCGTTTTGCCTGGCCCTGGCAGGGGCCGCTCTGGAGGTCCGCGAGCGGATCCTGGATTGCTTGCCTCGGGTGGCCTCGCTGGAGCTGAAACGCGATATCGACCGGCAGGGCCCTGTCAGGCTCTCGGACATCGAAAGATCGCAACGCGAGATTCTCAAGCAGGCCCGCCGGCACCTGGCCGCCAACCAGGTATCCGCGCCCGGGGAAGGAGTCTGAAGCATGTCCGGGCAAACACGCCTGCTGAAAGTCAATCAACTCGAACACCCCGGCGAGGACCGGGCGGGGCAGGTGTTCCAGTTTCGCGATCTTCGGGAAAAATACGATCAGCTGTTGGCTGATGCCAGGTGTGAAGCCACGAAAATGGTCGAGGCGGCCGAGGTCGAGGCGGAGTCGACCCGCCAGCAGACCTACGATCGTGCCCGCCAGGATGGCTGGGACCGTGCCGCGGGAGACCTCGACGTCGAGATCGAAAAGCGGGCGAGTGTGTTGGCCGACGAACGTGTGGGAGAACTTCTTTCGGTACTGCGGAAGGCCGAGCAGGGTCTCGAGGCTCTGGCCGAAACGTCGGTTGCACGGTGGCAGGCGACGGCCGTCAAGCTCTCGATTGCCATTGCCGACAAACTGCTTCGCCGGACGTTAGAGGTCCGGCCCGAGGACGCTGTCCCGATGGTTGCCACGGCCCTGCAACTCTCGGCCGGAAGTGAATGCATCGAGGTGCGGTTGCACCCGGCGGATCTGCAACTGTTGCAGTCGCATTCCGAACTGGCGGGTGCGTCAGGACTTTCGACCATCGACGCGGATTGTTTCGTTGCTGACGAGACGATCCAGCGGGGCGGCTGTTTTGTCCAGACCACTGATGGTCGGATCGACGCCCGCTTACCGACGTTGCTGGATCGCATTGCCGCCGAACTGCTCGATACGGACGACGTGGCATGACGCGGTACGAGTCACTTGAAGATCATGTCCGCCAGGTTGTTCCCTTCGGTCTTTCCGGTCGTGTTCGACGGATCGTGGGCCTGGCTGCTGCCGTGGCTGACTTTCCGGCTCCACTGGGAGCCATCTGCCGCATCCGGCCCGGCGATGGATCGGTGGTCGATGCCGAAGTGATCGGGTTTGCCGGTGACGAGAGCCTGGTGCTGCCCTACACCGATCTGACCGGCATTTCGCGGGGTGATGATGTCGAGCTGGTCAGGACCGCACCGGCGGTTCGCGTCGGCGAGTCGCTGCTGGGCCGTGTGATCGACGGTCGGGGGCGAACGATCGACGGAGGCCCCGATCCTCAACTGGTCGAACGTGTCCCGTTGCACTCGATTCCCATGCCACCACTGGAACGGCCACCGATCCAGACCCCGCTGGAAACCGGGATCCGGGCAATCGATGGCCTGATGACGTGCGGACAGGGACAGAGGCTGGGCATCCTGGCCGGCAGTGGACTCGGCAAGAGCACGCTGCTGGGGCAACTGGCACGTTCGAGCACGGCGGATGTCAACGTGGTCGTGCTTGTCGGTGAGCGAGGACGCGAGGTCCGCGAGTTCCTGGAGCGCGATCTCGGACCCGAAGGGCTGAAGCGTTGCGTGGTCGTGGCAGCCACGAGTGACGAGTCGGCGTTGTTGCGCCAACGGGCGGCGTTTCTGGGAGCGGCCGTGGCCGAGTTCTTCCGGGATCGAGGCCGCGATGTGCTGTTGTTGCTCGACAGCGTGTCGAGGGTCGCGGCCGCCGGTCGCGAGATCGGACTGGCGGCCGGAGAACCCCCGGCCGCGCGAGGTTATCCGCCAAGTGTCTTTGCCGCACTGCCCCGGTTGCTGGAACGAAGCGGCAGGACTGCCGAGGGGAGCATCACCGGATTCTACACGGTCCTGGTGGAAGGAGAGGACGACAATGACCCGGTGGCCGAAAGCGTTCGAGCCATCCTCGACGGTCACCTGGTTCTCTCGCGGGAACTCGCCGAGCGGGCGCACTGGCCGGCAATCGATGTCCTGGGCAGCATCAGCCGGTCAATGAACGACCTGGTCGATGACAAGCACCGCGACCTCGCCGACCGGCTCCGCAAGGTGATCGCCGCCCGCCGTGATGCCGAGGATCTTGTCAGCGTCGGAGCCTACCAGCCCGGAGCCAACCCGCTCGTCGATGCTGCGCTGCTGCACGAACGGCCGATCGCCGGTTTCCTGCAACAACCGCCCGACGAGAAAACGTCGATGACCGATACCCTTGATGTCCTGGGGCAACTCGTCGCAACACTCGAAACCCAGGGCGAATCTGCTGCGGCCGGACCAGCACCCGATCCTCCGCTGCCGCGACCGAGGATGGCGGCCTGAGGAGTTCTCTCGCCGAAAGAACCGTGGGAAGACCATGAACCCGTCACGACTGAATGTCCTGGTGGCCCTTCGGCAACAACGCCTCGACGTCTGTCGTCAGCAACTCGCGGCCGTTCGGCAATGCGATGCGGGGTTGCAGAGCCGGAGTGACGAATTGCTGCAGATGACCCGACGTGTTTTCGAGGTTCAACGACAGGCCACCGGGACCGGGAAGTTGGTCGTCGGACGTTTGGCCGCCTGTCGCCGGACCCGTGAGGAGATCCGGGAGGCCAAGCGGTCACTTTTCCGCAAACGCGACCTGGTGGCCGACGTGATGGCCCTGGCCCGTGCGAATCTCGAAACTGCCCATCGCGAGGTCGAGATGATCGATCGGCTGCAATTGCGGAGAAGCGAACGGCGAATCGATCGAGAACAAGCTCTATCTTGACCCGATTGACGGCTCGACCTATATAACGGCCCCGCGAAGCTGCCGGAGGCCGCGTCGTGTCCAATCCTGCTCTCTCCACTCACGACATCCAGGATGTCGAACTCCCCGTTTCCATTGAACTCGGGTCGGCCGAGTTGGCCATCGAAATGGCTGATCAACTCGATGCCGGCAGTGTCGTCACGCTGGACCGTCATGCCGACGATCCGGTTGATATTCTCGTTGCCGGTCGGTTGGTCGCACGCGGCGAATTGCTCGTTCTCGACGAACAACTCGCCGTTCGGATTGTCGAATTGCTGGGTCACGCCCAGGACAAGCTGACTTCCCCCTGAATCTCTCTCACCCTCTCTCCTCAGTATCCCACGACTCACTCCCCGAGCCCCCCGGGGCTCCTCATCTCCTGGACCGCCTGTCGGGAAGGCCTGTTTCCATGTCTGAATCACGGTTTCGCCGGGGGGCGAACCGCGTGCTGCTGCTCGTCTGTGCCCTGGGCGTGCCGGTGTTGTTTCCGGTGATCGGCCAGGCCGACGACGACCTGCTCGTTCCTCCTTCAACCCGCCTGCCCACACTCTCGCTGAACCCGGTTGCCGGGTCAGCCGAACCGGGATCCCGGACCACGCGACGGTCGTCAACCGCGGGCGACTCGACCGCGACCGCTGATACCGGCATGCCGCTGCGTCGCCCGTCAGTTTCAACGGCCCGTCGTCCGGTGGCGGGGCTAACGTCGTCGATCTGGAAGACGGCCGTGATCCTGGGCGTGGTCTGCCTGGGCCTGTTTGTCGTGGCGCGGCTGTTGGGACGCCGCCGGGGAATGTTTGCCGGCGGATTGCCCGGCGAGGTGATCGAGGTGCTGGGCCGGACCCGGCTCGACGGTCATCATTCGATTCAACTGGTGCGGTGTGGCCCGCGGGTGCTGGTGCTCTCGACCGACGGTTCGGGGCCCCTGTCGACGCTGGCAGAAATCTCGGATCCCGACGAGGTGAATCTGCTCGTCGACCTCTGTCGACCGCGACGTCAGCGGGTCGGCACTGGGGAGGCTGCCCAATCTCTCCATGGCGGGTCCACGAAAACCGGGCCGATGGTGACGGAGTCGGTTCATGCCTAGGTCCGTGGCACGAAGCGTGTCGCTGTTGTGCCTGGTCGTCGCGGCAATTGTCTGCGGCGGCGGCACGTTGTCGGCCGACGGGCCGGCGATCGATCCCGGGGCTGCCCTGGAGGCTCCTCGAGAGGCCGAGTCGCTGTTGCCGGGGGTCGAGGAGGCGCTGGCACCGGAAAAAGTGACGACGACGGTCCGCCTGGCGCTGCTGGTGACGGTGCTCAGCCTGGTACCGAGTGTGCTGGCGATGACCACCTGCTACGTGCGATTCCTGGTGGTGCTGGGACTCTTACGGCAGGCGATGGGTGCCGGGCAGTTGTTGTCCAACCAGGTCCTGGCCGCCCTGTGCCTGTTTCTGACGGTGACGGTCATGGCCCCGGTCTGGCAGCAGGCGTGGGACGAGGGCGTGGCGCCCTACACCGAGGCGACCAGTCCGGAGTCCCGTCCGTCGCTGGAGGATTCGGTGACGGCGACCCTGGAACCGATTCGCCGATTCATGAGCGTTCAGATCCAGTCGTCGGAGAATATCGATGCGGTCTTCCTGTTGCTCGACTACCAGCGACCCGCGGCCGGCAGCCCGGCGGCGGCATCGTGGGTCGAACCGACGACATTCGACGAGGTTCCCGTCAGCGTATTGCTGCCCTCCTACCTGCTCAGTGAACTGAAAATTGCCTTCACGATCGGCTTCCTGGTCTTCCTGCCGTTTGTCGTGATCGACATGGTGGTTTCGTCATTGTTGGTCAGCACCGGGATGATGATGCTTCCGCCGGTGCTGGTCTCGCTGCCGTTGAAACTGCTGTTGTTCGTGATGATCGACGGCTGGTTCCTGACCGTCGGGATGTTGCTCGAGAGTGTTCGCACGGTGCCGGTCGCCGGCTAGTCCGGCGGAGGAGTTTCTGGTGACAACAGACATCCTGGTCGACGCGGCGCGACAGGCGGTGACACTGGGCCTGGAAACCGTGGGCCCGCTGTTGTTGATTGTCCTGGTCGTGGGGCTGGTCGTGGGACTTCTGCAGGCAGCCACGCAGGTCCAGGACCAGTCGGTGGGGTTCGTGGTTCGGTTGATTGCCGTCGTCGTGTCGTTGTTGTTCCTGCTGCCCTGGATGCTCGATCGGCTGGCCGGATATTCGGCCGACCTGTTCGAGCGGATTCCGTCGATGCTCTGATCGGCTCCGGTCGAGGATCCCTACAGATGTCACCAGCCTACGACGGATTCCTCGACGGGGTCAGCGACCTGATCGGAGCGAGATCCGAAGGTCTGCTGGGACTTTCCGGGCTGTTGCTGCTGGTCGTGGCCCGCATGGCGGGCATGGTCTGTGTCTTGCCGGGCTGGAAGAGCGGGGTGTTGACGGCACGCATGCGGCTGGCGGGCGTGGCGGTGCTGTCGCTGGTCACGTTGCCGGTGTTGTGCGGGGCCGAGGATCGGTTGCCGGGGGTTGCGATCGACGATCCGGCCACCTGGTTTGGCCTGGCGGTGATCGAGGCGGCGATCGGCGGCCTGATGGGGTTGGGCGTTGTGGTCGTCCTGGCGGGGCTGCGCGGTGCCGGTGAGATCATTGATCGCCAGGCCGGTTGGGGGCTTGCCGGTGTCCTGGATCCCGGCGGTGGTGATGACGGCGCGGCGGGAACACGGTTGTTGGCCTGGACGGCGGTGGCGGTGTTGTTCGTGATGGCGCCGATCAACGGACACCTGTTGATGGTCGAGAGCCTGCTGGGATCGATCGATTCGATTCCGCTGGGGCAGGCGGGGATAGCCGCTGATAGCCGGGTGCTGGCCGGAGCCGGTGAGCTGGCCGTGCGGCTGGTGCACCAGTCGCTGGTGCTGACCGTGCAGGTGGCCGCACCGGTGCTGGCATTGATGTCGCTGGTCACGATTCTGACGGGCGTGTTGGGCCGCGTGTTGCCCGAGACAAACCTGCTGGTGGTGGCGATGCCGGCACGGGTGCTGGTCAGCCTGCTGGTCCTGGGCGTGGCGGTGACCGGTGCTGGACGGGTCGTGGTGGATGCGGTTCCTGGCGTGTTGCGCGAGGTGAGTACAACCCTGGTCGGTGCGGGGGCGAGGTAGACGGCGATGGCCGACAACGACAACCGCACGATGCCGGCCAGTCCCCGCCGCCGCCGCGAGGCACGCGAACAGGGGCAGGTGGCCCAGAGTCGCCTGTTGCGAACGGCGGGTCAGTTGCTGGTGGTCGTGGTGGCGGCGTCGTGGGCATTGTCTCACGTGATCGACGCGCTGGCCGCGATGATGCGGAACAGCCTGGCACAGCCCGGTCGCCGGGGCGTGGTCACCGGATCCGAGGCGCTGCGGCTGGCTGGTGGCCTGATGGAGGAGACACTGCTGGCGGTGTTGCCGTTGTTGCTGGTGGCGGCGTTGGCCGTCCTGCTGATTTCGATGCTGCAGACCGGATGGCTCTGGGCTCCGGGTGTGGCGGCTCCGCGGTGGGAACGGCTCGATCCGTCGGCCGGGCTGGGCCGGCTCTTCGGTGGTGGTGGCCTTGTCCGCCTGGTCTCGGCGGTGGGACAACTGGCGATCATCGTCGGGCTGGGTGGCTGGTATGTCGCAGACCACTGGCCGCTGCTGTGGCAACACGCGCCGGGAACAGGGGCGACTGCCCGGGAGGTGCTGTCGCTGTTGTCGCGTCAGGGGCTGCAGTTGGTTGGCGGGATCGCGGCGGGGCTGCTGGTCGTCGGCGGCCTGGACTGGCTCTACCAGCGGTGGCAGTTCGAGCAACAGCTGAAGATGACGCCCGAGGAGTGGCGTGCCGAGCAGCGGCTCGAGCAGGGCGACCGCCGCCTGGCGGATCAGCGTCGCCGGCGAAGACAAACCGCGTCGCCCGCCCCGCCTTTGCAAGGGCATCCCGAGTCCGTAAAATGATGGCCTTTGCGGGACGTGGCGCAGCCTGGTAGCGCGCTTGACTGGGGGTCAAGAGGTCGCAGGTTCAAATCCTGTCGTCCCGACTCTACTGACTTCAACCGATTGGCCGACTTAGCGTCACGCGGCACGGAAACGGCCGGCGTGGTGTGGATCTGGAGGGTTGCCGTCTTCTAGGGGTTGGCCCGCTTCGAATTGAACTTCCTGGTTCGCTTGGGAATCTTCAGTTTGACAACGTAGGGCCGGCGGAAGTTTGGTGACCAGCGGCAGCCTCCGATGAACGGCCGCGGTCGGCCCCGGTCATCGATCTTCAAGGCCTGGAATGCGGTGAACAACGTCCCGTCGGAAAACTGCACCGTGTTGGGCTCGGCCAACGCGTTGGAGATCGGCACATCGTCTCGCAGTACAATCTCCTTGCTCCAGGTCTTGCCGAGATCGGAGGTGAAACGGGCACGTACGCCAAATGGCGGGGCCGTCCGTCGCTGGTAGGAACAGACCACCGTCCCGTCGCGTAATCGCAGTGGCAGGGGATGCTTGGCGGGAATCGGGGTTTGCTTGGCCTTCAACCAGGTCTGGCCTCCGTCGGCAGATGAGACCACGAAGGCGGGCCTGCCCAGCCCGGTCCGCAGCATCAGGAAGATCCGGCCATCCCCGTCGATGATGGGAAACGTTTCGCTGAAGCCGTGCTCGGAGAGCGACAACTTGCCGTCGGCCGCGCGGACCGCCTTCCATGTCTTCCCGGCGTCGGTCGATCGCACGCAGTAAACATGACTGCGACCGTTCTCCCACATGATGCTCTTGGGATCGGCATTGTACTTCCGTCCTTGCTTGCCATAGCCATAGCCCAGGAAGATCAACGTTCCGTCATCCAGTAACCGCAGGGGACCCCGGGCGACGAAATGTGCGAAGAACGGCAATTGCTTGTGGATCCAGCGCTTCTGCCAGGTCTTGCCACTGTCGGTCGAGGTTTTCTGCCAGAGGTCGTAAATGATGGCACAGTAGTCGTTGTTTTTTCCCAGGTCCCAGACGTAGTAGCCCTGTTTCTGGAGTCGCTTGATCTGGGTTCGCGGATAGCGGATCCAGCCGCTGGATCCCAGTTCGACGAGTGTTCCGTCGGCGAGTGTGACACGGTTGTGGCCTGGAGCCGGTGACTTGCGATCGGTCGTCTTCCAGGTCAGTCCCTTGTCATCGGAGATGAGCATGATGCGGGTCACCAGCGGCTGGTAGGCATCGGTGTTCGCCTCGTCGTCGGGGAAATACACCGACACGGGCAGCCACAGCCTGTCTCGTTGGTCGACGTGGACATGCCCCTTGCTGTAACTCTCGTAGCGGTCCCCGTAGCCGGTAGCGTGCAGGATGTCGACGTCGATCTTCCAACCACCCGCACCGGTCGGGACAACCGGTGCGGCAACCGACAACCCGGCCAGCCCGCCCTGTACCACGCCCAACAGGATCACTCGAACAAGTAACTGTCTCATGCGATTCAACCTCATCAGAAACACCAGACCACTCGTACTCAACCGCCGCCATTCTGGCATCTTCTTCCTCTGTTATGGAGCTGGCAGTTTACCTGCCCGGATGCTGCTGTTGCCGCGCCACCACCTTTGCCGACCTGGTCGCGGTCGGGCTGGTGGTCCTGTCACAAACTGTTATCAAACCTATGCGTTCGATGCGGGATGTTCATAGAATGCACGCGCTGCCGGACCGAAAACCGCCTGTCATGCGAGGAACGCTGCCAGGATGGCCTTCGGGACAAGAGAATCCTTGATCGGGATAGTGAGAATGATCCGACACCGAAACCAGAACTGGAGTTCGATTGCCTTTTCTGTAACGGGCACCGTTCTTCCGCGAGTGATCGTTCGCGTCTTCCTTTTTACCGCTTTCTCGTCTGTGATCGTAGTCTCGCTCCATTTGACAGAAACGGAACTGAAGCTCAATCCGATCACGCACTCGCTGGTGGGGATCGCTCTCGGACTTCTGCTGGTCTTCCGGACGAACGCTTCCTATGACCGGTTTTGGGAAGGTCGGAAAGCCTGGGAGGGTGTCACCAGCGCGTCCCAGAACCTGGTCCGTTCCGCGGTTGCGTTCGCGGGAACGGCGGAGGACCTGGTTCCGTTGGTGACCGCGTACGCGTATGCCCTCAAGGATCGACTCCAGGGAAGCGACGATCTTGCCTCGTTTGCAGGGGACCTGGACCGGGAAGTCATGAAAGAGGCTTCTGGATCTTCGAATTCACCGGCGACCATCACCAGGCACCTCACCTTCTGGGTCCGGAAAAAACTCGACGACGGGCTTTCCCCTCCTCTGGCCCGATCGCTGGATCTCTGGATCGGGCAGTTGATCGACCACCAGGCGACCTGCGAGAGAATTCGGAACACGCCGATGCCGTTTGCCTACGTGGTGCAGATCCGGCAACTGCTTATTGTCTACCTGGCGACCTTGCCGCTGGTTCTTCTTGATTTCCTGGGGTGGTGGTCGATTCCGGCTCTGTTTTTTGTCGCTTTCGCCCTGCTGGGCATCGAAGAGGCGGGCGTGGAGATCGAGAATCCTTTCGGCACCGATCCCAACGATCTCCCACTCGGGGACTTCTGCGAAGTGATCAGCAAAGACACCGCGTTGCTCGCCGAAGGGATCAACGCCGGGGCTGCGGGTTGAGATCACCGGTTTCCAGGCTGTGTTCCTGCCAATGATCCATCAGTTACTGGACCTCCTGAAAGGGGCCGTTTTTCGTTTCGTCCAGGGACGCGGGATCATCCTCTGCATGCGGCGAACGCAGATGGATAATCGTGCAATGAACCAGTGGTACACGCGGGGGACCTACCAGATACTCCGCAACGATACCGTGCGAAATGCCGCCTATGAAAAGGCCATTGCAGGAACGGTCGCCGGAAGAAGTGTTGTCGACATCGGGACCGGGGCGTTTGCGTTCCTGGCCGAGATGTGTGTTGCCGCTGGCGCAGAGAAGGTGTTTGCCATTGAAGAGAACACCGAGAGTTTTCGCAGTGCCCAAGACAGGGTCAGGCACGCAAGCCTGGAGTCAAGAATTCAGCTCGTGCCGGGCTTCTCGACCGATGTCGAACTAGCAGAAAAATGTGACGTGCTGATCCATGAAATCGTCGGATCGGTTGGCAGTGCCGAGGGCATGACCCTGGTCGTGAATGATGCCAAGAAGAGATTTCTCAAGCAGAACGCCGATTTTATTCCTCGCGAGTGCTCGACCTTTGTCTGCCCGGTGCAACCGCTGAAACTGGGGCCACTTGATGCAGTGATCAGTGCCATGAGCCAGTCACTGTTTTCGTTTCGGCAGCCCGACCTGTACAAGGTCTACAATTTCCCCGAGTCGAATATTCTCGGGTCGCCGGTCGAGTTCGAGAGGACGGTGTTCTGCGAGGAAATGCCGCTGGTCGATCGACGGGAGTTGGAGCTGGTGATTTCCAGGGACGGCGACTTTGACGGCCTGTTGCTTTTTGTCGAGATTCATGTCGACCAGGAGAACGTGATCAACAGCCTGCAGCAACGAACGAACTGGTCGACGCCCTATCTGAAGCTCTTCGAGGAACCGCTTGCCCTGGTCCGGGGTGACGTCGTTCACGTGACAGTGGACAGGGATCTTTCCACGACCGACCCCTGCTACGAGTTGGATGTACGCGTTTGCCCCAGGACCAGTGGAATTGAAGCGACACGGCGTTTCAGTTGGCAGGGAAGCTGATGGCAGGTTCCCGTCTCAACCTTCCGTCCTGCCCTGCAGTTGTTCGACCTGGCGGGTCTGCTCCGGTAGGAAACCCGATCGATGGTGATTTCTGTCGGGATCTGCGGTGACAAGCCCATGAGGCTGGCCGTCACCGGCTGAACCGATCAGAATCAGGCCCGGTGATGTTGCCGGGAACCAGCCAGGAGAGCGGAGATGGCGATTGTACGGTTGGCGATGTCGGTACTGTTGGCCGGCGTGGTGTTGATCTGGGGGAATGGCGGGCTGCTCTGGGCCGCTGATGGCCCGTCCTGGCCGCAGTGGCGCGGACCGAACCGGGATGGCAGCGTGAGCAGTGGCTCGTGGCCGGACCGGCTTCAAGGCCCGCACCTGACGCAACGCTGGCGCGTCGAACTGCCTCCGAGTTACTCCGGTCCTGTTGTTTCGACCGACAGGGTCTTTGTCACCTACACCAGAGACA
>PBSL01000047.1 GCA_002726205.1 Planctomycetaceae bacterium
AAACAGGCCCCATGTGGACGCTGTGGCTGCCGTCATTAGCGCCAGCTCCTCGGCACTTTCATCGTTTCGTGGCCTGATGACCTCGAACGTGTAGGTCCCGGGATAGTCGACTTCTGCAAGTGCCTCGAAGATCGACGGCCAGTCCAGGCCACCTTGCAGCGGCGCCCAGTGATCGTCCTGCGGATCGTCGTGATCGACGTCCTGGAGATGCGTTCCCCAAAGCCGGTCGCCGGCAATGCGGATCTCGGAAGCGGGATCCGACCCGTCGGTCCAGGCATGTCCCACGTCGACGATCAATGCGACCTGCTCGGAGGGGAACGGATCAACGAACTCGCGGAGATCGCTCATCCGCATCAACGGGTAGTCGCCCTCTTTTCCCTCGGCCCGAAGATCCCGGTTGTAGGGCAGGTTTTCCAGCAGCATCCTCACACCCGCCTCAGCGGCCACCGGTACCAGGTCCTCGACCGATCGGCGCATTGCATCGACCATTGTCTCGTACAACGACCTGGGATCGCGATCCTCGGGCAAGAACATCGGGTTCGGGATGCCATGGATGACCATCCCCCTGGCGCCGATCTCTCCGGTCATCCGCAGTGCGTCGGCCAGGACCGGGATGCTCGCGCTGCGCCACTCTTCGGTCACTGCGCCCAGGACGTTCCGGCGAGCCGGTCCGTGAACGGTCGTGGCCATCATCTCGCGTTCTTCCAACTGGCGACGGACCCGTGTCGCCATTTGGCTTGGGTGATCCCCCGCGACGTGCCGGTCACAGGCAAGTTCCACGCAGCGAAAACCCGCGGCGGCGATGTGGTCCAGGGCCGGGCCGAGATCCAGGCTGCCAAACCCCGCCGTGGAGTAGCTCAACTGGGGCATGATGGAATCTCCATGATGAAACAACGGCGACCAGGGGTGGGGACAGGGCGACGATTCTACCATGTGAAACAAGACTGTGAACGGACGAGCATTGCGTCCGAGGGGCCGTTGGGTACATCAACCGGGCAAGCAACGACGCGATTCCGCCAACGGCCTTTCGCTCGGGTTCTTTCCTGTGCCGGCAGACGACGTTATCGTGGAACTGTTGTGGTGAACTGTGGTGGGCCGACGAACGTGCCAGGTCTGCCCCGCGAGTCGTCGTCGGTGCGTACGGGAATCCAGTCATGCTCTCCAGTCGCGACGGCCAATCCCTGGCAACGAGAGAGTCGACTCGTCGCGAATGGTTGCGATCCGGTGGCCTGGGGCTTGCCGCTTCGCTGTCGATGGTGCCGGATCGTCCGATCCTGGCTCGAGATGGTCAGAACAACGGTCCTTTCTTCGGTCGCGCCAAGTCCTGTATTTTCGTTTTCCTCTCCGGTGGTCATCCACAGCACGAGACGTTCGATCCAAAACCCGAAGCCGCCGTCGAGTTGCGCGGGCCGTTCAAGCCCATCAGCACCAATGTCCCGGGCATCCAGTTCTGCGAACTCCTTCCCCGCATCGCGAGGATCGCCGATCGCCTGTGCACCGTGCGGTCACTGGCCACCGATGACAACACGCACGGCAGCAGCGCCTACTACTATTACACGGGGACGAACAAGGTCCGTGGGGGGTTGCCGCTGGGCAAGACCGATCGCGCTGCGAATCGCCTGATCGACTGGCCTTCGATCGCCGCCGTCGTCGGCAAGCTTCGGCCCAGCCTCAACTCGCCGTTTTCCTCGGTCATACTCCCCGAACTGATCCTGAACAATCCAGGCTACCTGTTTGCCGGCCAGGACGGCGGTTTCATGGGGCGTGGCTGGGATCCGCAGGCCTTCGAGTGTGATCCGTCACGTCCAGGTTACGAGACCGACATCCTCGGACTGGTCAACGAAGTGACCAGTACCCGTCTGGCCGAACGTCGTTCGCTGCTGCGCGAACTCGGCAACCGCTTCGACGCCAGGCAACTGGGACCGGCCGCGGCGACGTTTTCCCGCCACGTGCGGCAGGCGTTTGACGTGTTGATGTCGGGGCCGGCACGAGCGGCCTTCGATCTCGATCGCGAACAGGACTCGCTGCGAGATCTTTATGGCCGCAACAAGTTCGGGCAAAGCCTGCTGCTGGCTCGGCGACTGATCGAATCCGGGGTCCGCTGCGTGCAGGTCAACTGGCCGCGCGAGCCGGGCGACCTGTCGGTGGGGAATCCCGTTTGGGACACGCATTTCGACAACATGGGACGCTGTCGCGACACGCTTTGCCCGCCGTTTGACCTGGGGTTTTCGACGTTCATCGACGATCTCGGTCGCCGTGGCCTGCTCGCGGAAACGCTGGTCGTGGTTCTCGGCGACTTCGGTCGCACGCCCAAGATCAACGGCAACGGGGGGCGCGATCACTGGGGACCGGTGATGAGTGGCGTGTTGGCCGGAGCCGGAATCGGTACCGGCCAGGTGATCGGTGCCAGCGATCGCAACGGATCTCTCCCGATCGATCGTCGCATCCGTCCCGAGGACCTGTCGGCCACGATCTTTCACCTGCTGGGAATCGATCCCCAGACACATATCGAGGTCACCGGTCTTCCCTTCAAGATCAGCACCGGCCAGGTTGTGACCGGGGTGTTCGGCTCGGGACCGACGACGGATGCGCGAACGGCTGCCGGCGGATTCGTTGCCGGGTTGCCTGACTTCAACCGCGGCCCACTCAGCAACGGCGACTTTGACCGCGGTCGTGTCATCCGGGACCGTTTCGGCGAGGCCGAGTTCTGGTCGGCACGTCCCGCCTGGGACCCCGACCAACCAACGGCGTTTGGCGTGGCGGGCCGGGTCTCGACTCTTGTCGGGCGTGATCAGCGCGGCGGAGAACGGTACGAGGCACAACTCGGTTTCGGGCTGGCGGATCGTCCGGCCACCGGGGTGATCAGGCCGGGCCAGACGGTGATGCTGGCCCAGGAAATCTACAACCAGCGACCCGGTCGTTACACGTTTCAGGTCGGCGTGGCCGCCGCTGCCGACAAGCGGACTGCCGCAGCCTGGAGTCGTCACTTCCGAGCCCGACTGGTGATCTTTCGGTTCACCGACCTCACCCGCGATGTCGGCAAGATCGCCGAACTGGCGTCAACGCAATTCGAACCGCCATTCAACGCCGGACCGCTGGAACTGAAGGTCAGCAGGCTGCTGAAGGATCAGCAGGGTGGTGGCGGCGAGTTGCTCAAGGGAATCGGTGTGGCGGTGGTCGTCGAGAAGCAGGGTTCGGAGTTGGACCTCGCGGCAGCCGGCCTCGAGTACGCCGTGTTAAGAGTTCTGCGTGCCCGGGTTCGCTTCCTGCCGCGGGATTTCAAGTTTTCCGATCACGACCGCAATCAGGACGGCAAGCTGGATCGTGGTGAGATACCGGGGTTCCTGGAAAATGACTTTGAGGATCTCGACGTCGACCACGACGGGTTCCTGGTGCCCGGTGAACTGGACTCGTGACGTTCGACGAAATCATCCGGTTGGAGGGCCCGGTTGTTTCGGTGGATACGGAAATCCCGGCCGGCGTCGGGTTCTGTGGTAGGCTGGTCTGCCGATAGACAATCCGGACTGGTGTTGGCGGTCCGATTCGACCGCTGCCGATGAAAACAGGAGCACGAGATGAACGACCGATGGCGAAGCCCGTGGCCGGTGGCACTGGGACTGTTCTGCAGCGTGTTGGCGAGTCCGTCAGCTGGTGAAGATCAACAGCTCGTGTTCATCTCGGCATTCGCCAAGGGAGACGAGGGGGCAATCCACGCCTTTCAGCTCGACACAAAGCAGGCCTCGATGAAGCTCGTCCATCGCACGACCGATGTCGAGCATCCGTTCTTCCTGGCCCTGTCTCCGGATCGCAATTACCTGTACTCGATTCACGCCGCCCAGTTCGGGGGCAAGGAGCACGAGCAGATTGCGGCCTACCGGTTGGAGGGAAGGACCGGGCGGATGTCGTTGATCAACCGGCAGTCGGCCCTGGGTTCGTCGGCCTGTTATCTCGACGTGGCCCGCGATGGCCGGACCGTCGTCGTCGCCAACTACTCGACGGGAAGTGTCGCCTCGTTGCCCGTCGGCAGGGATGGCTCGCTGGGCAAGGCCGCATCGTTCGTGCAACACGAAAGCGCCAGCGTTGTTCCCTCTCGACAGAAAGGACCACACGCCCACTGCATCGTCATCAGCCCGGACAATCGCTTCATCCTCTCCGCCGATCTCGGGCTGGATCGCGTGGTCAGCTATCGCCTTGATGCCGACAAGTCGACCATCACCCCGGCGCGGCAGGCTTTTGTCCGCACGCCTCCCGGGGCGGGACCCCGGCATCTGACCTTCCATCCGAGCGGACGATGGGTTTACGTGATCAACGAACTGGCCAACTCGGTGACCGTATTTGGCTATGACAAGAACAAGGGCCTGCTGATCGAACGGCAGACGATCTCGACCTTACCCGAGGATTTCGAGGGGACCAGTTACTGTGCCGACCTGAAGATCACTCCCAACGGCCGTTTTCTCTACGGCACGAACCGGGGCCACGACAGCCTGGCCTCGTACCGGATCGGTGACGATGGGCGATTGAAGCGACTGGCAATCATCCCCAGCCGGGGCAAGGGGCCACAGAACCTGGCGATCACTCCCGACGGGCGGCTGCTGTTGTGCGCCAACATGCCGGGACAGAACGTCGTCCTGTTTCGGATCGATCGGAAAAACGGTGGCCTGGAGGCGGTTGGCGAGCCGATCGGAATGCCGAGTCCGTCGTGCATCATGCTTCGGTAATTCACCGGCGGCTCGGCAGATCACCGTCGGAAGACAAGCTTGCCGTCGGCTGGGTAGCCGACGACAATGCCTGCTGTCTGCGGGCCTGTTGGCAATCGCGTTCGGTTGTGGAATGACGATGCTGGGAATCCAGGGAAATCGGCGAACGCTTTGCGACGGCATCAGCCGTCGCGACCTGTTGCAGATCGGCGCGTTGGGTCCCCTGGGCGTGGGACTGGCCGACGTGCTGGCTGCCGGGACGGGGTCGGCCGGATCGGGTGCGGCCAAATCGTGCATCCTGCTGTTCCCCTACGGCTCGCCTCCCACGCACGAGACCTTCGATCCAAAACCCGAGGCGCCCGTCGAGATCCGGGGTGAACTGGGATCGATCGAGTCGAACGTACCCGGCCTGCGGGTCTGCGAACTGCTGCCGCGCGTGGCCGGCGTGATGGACAAGGTCACCGTGGCCCGTTCGTTGACTCATTCCTTCCCGGTCCACGGCGTGGCCTACGCGGTGACGGGGATCCCCACCTACACCCCGGCACTCGAGACAAAGGCCCGGGACCTGAAGCACTGGCCCTACGTCGGTTCGGTCGTCGAATATCTCGACGGCCAGCGAGGGATTCGTCCCCCCGAGGGCATGCCGGGCAATATCGGTTTGCCCTGGCTGCTCAACTCCAAGACCGACAATCCGCTGGTCAACGCCGGTGTTTTCTCGGGGTTTCTCAACAGCCGTTTCGACCCGGTCTGGACCGACTTCGACGGCCCGGGACTGCATGTTGCTCCCAGGAGCACGGTGGGTCAGAAGACGCGGTATCGTAATCCCTACGGTGGCACCACGTCCGGGGGGCGGTTCCACATGGCCCCGGCAGCGCGGTTGTCCGGGGACCTGTCGATTGACCGCTTGAATCTGCGACGGTCGTTGCTCGAGCAGTTCGAGCGGGAACGCCGTGACCTGGACAACAGCCTGGCGGTCCAGGCGATGGGTCGGCAGCGTGAAATGGCGATGTCGCTGCTGACATCGGGCCGGGTCCGCGAGGCGCTGGATATCGGCCGCGAGTCACCGGCCATGCGCGAGCGTTACGGCATGACGCTGTTCGGCCAGACCTGCCTGGCGGCGCGACGGTTGATCGAATCGGGAGCACGGTTCGTCACCGTGTTGTGGGATTGCTTCGGCCAGTTCGGCAACGGCGCGTGGGATACTCACCAGTACCACTATCCCCGGCTCAAGGAACTGCTGTTGCCCGGTTTCGACCTGGCCTATTCGGCGCTGATCGAGGACATGTCGTCGCGGGGGCTGCTCGACGAGACGCTGGTGATGTGGATGAGCGAGCACGGGCGGACTCCCAAGATCAACTCCAAGCCCGGCGGCGGTCGCGACCACTGGTCGCGGGCCTACACGGCGGTCGTGGCCGGCGGTGGTACGCCGGCCGGCCGGGTCGTCGGCCGGACCACGCCCGATGGCGGTGACGTCCGCGAGACACCGATCTCGCCCAAGGACATGCAGGCCACGCTCTACCACCTGCTGGGTTACGACCCGCGAATGACGATGCCCGATCGCAACGGGCAACCGCACCCGATCGCCGGCACCGGCAGCCTGAGGCCGGAGTTGTTGGGCTAGTGGTCCGGGAATGCTCTTGCGGGGATCCTGTGCTCGCGGAGTCGTGATATACTGTTGGACGAAGCTCCTTCCGGGTCGACTCGAACCGAGGAATCTCTCCGGTGATTATCAGCTCGTCGAGTTCGCGAATCGGCCGACGCCAGGCGATGTCGTCATTGGCCGCCGGCGGGCTGGGGCTGTCGCTGGGTGGGTTGTTGCAGGCCGGCGAACTTGTCGGGCGGGACCGGCCGGCAATCCGTTCGTGCATCATCGTCTTCTATTACGGTGGGTCCAGCCACCTGGACACCTACGACATGAAGCCCGAGGGGCCGATGGCGATCCGGGGAGAATTTCGCCCGGTGCCCTCGAATGTTCCCGGGATGCCCGTCTCCGAGCACCTGCCACAGATGGCCAGGGTGATGGACCGCTGTGCGGTGATTCGCAGCATGCACCACACCAACCGGCTGCACGATTCGGCCTCGACCGAGTCGTTGACCGGGCGGCAGGGACCGATGGGAGACCGCGAGGAATTCGCGGTGATGGACCAGTTCTTCCCCTGCTACGGCGCGGTGGTCAACCACTTCAACCAGCACCGCGACATCGACATTCCCCACGCGGCGTTGCCGTGGGTCTTTCACAACGTCGTGCCGACGCCGTGCCAGGGTGGGGGGTTCCTGGGCAAGGCCTTCGACCCGTTTCAGATTACCGGCGATCCGAAGACCTTGACCTATCGCAACGAGGCGTTGAAATCGCCCGAGACGCTGACGTCGGGTCGGCTGGCCGGCCGCCGTGGCCTGCTCGACCAGATCGACTCGGGTTTGTCGGCAGCGGCCATCACCCCGGCGATGACTGAGTTGCGGTCGTTCTACGAGCGGGCCTACGAGTTGATCGGGTCGCCGATGGTCTCCCGCGCGTTGGATATCGACAGCGAGCCCAAGGCGTTGCGCGAGCGATACGGGATGATGAAGGAGATTCCCCGTGGAGGAGGCAACGGGGCCGAGAAGGGTTACGGTCGCAACATGCGAGGCCAGAACCTGTTGCTGGCCCGGCGGCTGGTCGAAGCGGGCGTGCCGTTCGTCAATGTTTATGACTTCCTGCAGCAGGGCCAGAACTGGGACTCGCACCGCGACAATTTCAACCAGAACAAGAAGTACCTGCTGCCCCAGGCCGACCAGGCGTTATCGGCTCTGATCGAGGACCTCGACGACCGGGGCCTACTCGAGACGACCCTGGTGGTGGCGATGGGGGAATTCGGCCGAACCCCGAAGATCAACGCCAGCGCGGGCCGCGACCACTGGCCCGACTGCTACTCGGTCCTGCTGGCCGGTGGTGGTGTCCGTGGCGGAACCTACTACGGCGCCAGTGACGAGTCGGGCGCCTACCCGGCCGATTTGCCGGTGACACCGGCCAACCTGGCCGCCACGATCTACTGGCGGTTCGGCATCGACCCGCGGCGGATGATCCACGACCGCACCGGTCGCCCCTGGCGGTTGGCCGACGGCGCGCCGATTCGTGCGTTGTTCGATGATGCGGCAGCACAGGCCGGGTAAGGCAGTCGCCCTGCCGGAATCTGTCTACAGGGCGCCTCGGGTCTTCAACCAGGCCTCGAAGGCTGGCAACCAGGACGGGTTTTTCCGGAAGGCTCCCGGTCCGTGGCTTCCGGATTCAAACAGCAACAGTTGGCAGCGGACATTGTGGGCCACCAGTTGGCGGTAATACCGCAGGCTGTTTTCGACCGGCACCGCGCGATCGTCGGCGCAGTGCAGCATGAACGTCGGCGGCGTCTGTCTGGTGACCCGGGTCTCGTTGGAATACCGCTTGACCAGCGAGTCATTCGGTGACGCGCCGAGCAGGTTGTGTCGTGAACCACCGTGGGTGACGCCGGCAGCCATCGTGATCACCGGGTAGAAGAGGATCGAGAAGTTTGGACGAGAGGACTGGCGTTCTACGGGATCACTGGCAGCGGGTTTCCCCGCATCGAAGACGGTTGAAACGGTGCTGGCCAGGTGGCCACCGGCCGAAAATCCCCAGACGCCAACGCGCCTGGGATCGATGTTCCACGTCGTGGCGTTGTGTCGGACGGTGCGGATGGCACGGCGGGCGTCGTTGGCCGGAATCAGGTGATGACCGTTGGGCAGGCGGTACTTGACGACAATCGCGGCGATTCCGTGGGGCAGCAGGATATCGGCGATCTGCTTTCCCTCGGTTTCCATGCAGACCACGCCGTAGCCTCCCCCCGGGGTGACCACCACCGCGGCCCCGGTCGCCCGGTCCTTTTCGGGCAGGTAGATGGTCAGCGACGGTTTCGAGATGTTCCCGATGCAACCGCCGGCCTTCTCCTTGCCCGAAAGCCCGTTGTCGTCGGGGACCCCGCTTGGCCACAGGGGAATCGTCATCGGCTTGCCCTGGGACCTGGCCAGGACGTGGGTGCTGCTGCCCAGCAACACGGTCAGCCCGATCAGGACTGTCAAGCAGGGCTGTCGAGGCATGGGATTTCCTTCCAGGGTGTGCGATCGAATCGGGGTGTGGCGGGGCTCAGCCGTCGAGGAACTCCCGGCAGCGTTGCTCGGCCTGTTCGGGAGTCAGCGTGCCGTCATGCGCGATCAGCCGCAAGCGACAGGCGAGTGTTTCTCCGGCCTCGAGCAGGTGGGCCTGTTGTCCCAGCGGGTTGACGTCGACGGTTCCCCAGTCGTGGAGACTCCAGGGTTGGCTTGCCGTCGCGGCGTCCCGGCAGATGACCAGGCCGGCGTGGTGGTCGGCAAGGGCTTCGCCGGTCAGGTGGATCCAGTGTCCTGTCTGTCCCCGGATCGCGCTGGTTCCGGTTCGGCCTTCCGAGTCGACCACCGATCCACCCGATCCCGGTCGCAGCGGCTCGATCACGCGAACACCGAAGTAGGCATGACGGGTCGGTCCGATCCGCAGGTCCCACTGCGTCGGGGCAAGCTGTGAATGCAGGTCAATCGTGTGGCCGTCTTCAGCGGGGCAAATATCGACGGTCCGAGTTTCTTCGGCGATCACCCGGCCGTCCGCCGCGCCCCACTCGACCGGGCCGATCCAGTCGATGGTCTGGACCAGTTGCAGGTGATTCGCGGCCGGTTCAGCGTGCTGGATCGAGCGAGAGATGATACGGCCGGGGGCCCGGCCCTGGAACGTCTCGTTGATGTAGAAACTGTAGGTGGCTTCCTCGTAGAGATTCTCAGCGAACGGCAGCAGCGCGGTGACGTGATCGGCTCCGATCCAGACCGAGTTGTGGTGCGGGTGATCTGTGGGCGTCTCGGTCGTCACCGGCAACCCCGCCGGCGTGCAGACGGGAAACAGGTAGGCGCGGTGGTCGTTCTGGCTGAAGCCCAGGACGGTTCGGTCGTTCCAGGTCACGCAGGTTCGCGGGGCCTTGTGGTAGGCTCCTCGCGGCAGGTCGATCTGTTCGGCCCGCACCGAAAATCCCGCCATGGCGATCCGCCTCGATTCAGGCGACCTCGTGGATCGGCTCGATGCCGGGAGTGACCATGTACTGCGGAATCCCGGAGGCATCGAAGAAGCGAACCGAGGTCGAGTCGATGCCGACGTTCTTGTAGAGCGTGGCAAAGACTTCCTGGAACTTCACGGGCCGGTCGACCGCGTGCTCTCCCTTGCGATTGGTCGATCCGATGACCTGGCCGGTCGCCATGTCGCCTCCGGCAAGCATGGCACAGGAAACGCGTGGCCAGTGATCGCGGCTGTTGTTCTTGTTGATCTTCGGTGTTCGCCCGAATTCTCCCCAGAGCACGATCGAAACGTCTCGGTCGAGACCACGTTCGTGCAGGTCAGTGACCAGGGCACTGAGTCCCTGGTCGAGCAATGGGAATTCCTGGCGGCTGCGCGGGAAGTTCAGTCCGTCGGAACCGTGCCAGTCCCAGCGGCTGTAGTTCATCGAGATCACCCGGGCGCCGGCTTCAATCAATCGACGGGCGATGCAGAAGTTCTGCACCATCTTGGGTGCTCCGTCCCGCTGGTAGGACTTGTTGTTGGTCCCGTAACGGGCCAGGACCCGCGGGTCTTCCTTGCTGAGATCCAGGGCATCGGCGAGTGTCGAGGTGGTCAGGATTCCCAGGGCCTGTCGGTGGTAGGCATCCATGGTCTCGATCAGCCCGCTGGAGTCCACGTCCCGGCGGAAGCGGTCGAAGGACGATCTCAGTCCCTCGCGATCTCGCAGACGTTCCAGCGAGATGCCCTTCAGGACCATGTTGTCGGACTTCTTGCCTGGCTGTTTCTCGACCAGTCTGAAGGGGGCGTTGGCGACACCCAGGAAGCCGCCGTGCTGGGTTTCACCCCACTCGCGATGGCCGGTCGGGTAGGTCAGCGATACGTTGGGAGGAACCGATTCGTTGACCCGGCCCTGGGCACGCGAGATCCAGGCGCCGAAGTTGGGGCGACCTTCGCGGGGTTGCAGTCCTCCCTTGCGCCAGCCGGTCATGCACTGGAAGGCATCGTGGCGACCGTCGGCGTCGCAGATCGAACGGACGGGGATGAACTTGTCCATCATCTGCGCCACGCGAGGAAACAACTCGCAGATCTCGATTCCCGGGACGTTGGTGGCGATCGGCCGAAAATCTCCACGGATTTCTTTTGGCGCTTCGGGTTTCAGGTCCCACAGATCGATGTGAGACGGTCCACCGGGCATGTAGATGTTGATGATCGCCCGGTGGTTGGAACCGGTTCCGGCCTGGGCGTCGGCCTCGAGCATCTGGGCCAGTGACAGGCCTCCACAGGCCATGCCGCCGATCTTCAGGAAACCGCGGCGTGAAACGCCGTCGCAGAAATTATCGCGGTTGCGAGACGAGGAACCGAGAATGTTGAGCATGTTCCGATGTCCTGACGAGGAAACGACTTCAACCCGAACCGCCGAACTGTAAAGAATAGTATCGGTATTCGGCCAGCCTTTCTATCACGAAGACGCGGTTGGCGTGAGGGTTGGCGGCACGCCGCGGCTGTTTCTGGGGTTATTTCGATCCGGGTGGGCGGAAAAATCGGTGACGGCAGTTCTTAGAACAACTCGCGGATCGGCTCCCCGTCGATGACGATGTTGTTGGGCCGGCCACGGTTGTCCAGGTAGGTGGTGTCGAGTGGCACCTGCATGTGCCTGTAGATTGTTGCGGCCAGGTCGCCGGGGGTCACCGGGCGTTCCTTGATGTGTCCGCCGTCGTGTTCGCTGGCACCGATGACCTGGCCGTGTTCGAGGCCTCCGCCGGCCATCGACAGGCTGCTGATCGAGGTGTAGTGATTGCGTCCGTCGGTGCTTCCCTGGGTTCCCATGTTGGGCGTTCGACCGAACTCGCCCATCGCGATCACCAGGCAGTCCTCGAGCAGGCCATGGTCATCGAGATCACCGACGAGGGTGGTGATCAGGTGATCAAACAGCGGCAGCAGGGGACCGAGTCCCTTGGAGATTCCGCCGTAGGGCGGGATGTTGTCACCGTGAGTGTCCCAGGTGCCCGAGGCGGTGTGGTAGCTGAGGTCGAGCGTGACGAAACTGACACCGGCCTGGATCAACCGTCGCGCCAGCAGCGTTTGCTGGCACCAGAGATGCTTGCCAAAGCGCTGGCGAACCTTCTCGGGTTCGAGGTTGATATCAAGTGCCTTGCGGGCCCGCTGGCCCAGCACCATCTCGACGGCTTTTTGCTGGTACGCGTCCAGGGCGTTCATCGATCCCGATTGGTCGAGGTCGCGACGGAGCCGGTCGAACTGGTCGGCCAGCGACTGCCGGTTTCTGAGCCGGTCGGACGTCAGCCCGGTGGGGATCTGCAGCAGGTTGGCCCCGCTGACCTGTCCGGTGTCGACGCCGACCTTCGTGTAGACGGGCAGACGGGTGGCGAGGTTGGCGACGAACGGGTCGTATTGCTTGCCCAGGTAACCGGCGAAGGCCAGGTGCGAGCGGGATCGCATGAAGGTCGCATAGGCCGGCATGCTGGGGTGGTTGGGACCGTGGAATTTCGAGACCACCGAGCCGATGGCCGGGTAGAGACGTCCCTTGGGGTTGGTCCGTGGGGCCGCTGCCCGGTTGCCCGTCTGCAAGACCATGTTCGGTTCGTGGCTGCTTTTCTTTGGGTCAACCGAGCGGATGATCGTGAACTTGTCGAGCATCGCGGCCTGCTTGGGCAGGTGCTCACAGATGATCACGCCCGGCTGCGCCGTCTGGGTCACCCCGAAAGGGCCGCGATTGTTGAAGGGCCGATCGGGCTTGGGATCCCAGGTGTCGATATGGCTGGGGCCACCGGCCATCCACAGCAGGATCACGCTCTTGCCCGTGCCAATCGCCTGTCCGTTTTCCACGGCCTCGGCGCGGGACTGCAGCAGCCCCGGCAGGCTCAGGCCGGCCATGCCTGCCAGCGACGCTTTCAGCATGCTGCGGCGGTTGTTGATCACCAGGCCCTCGCGGACCCGTGGGTTCAACCCGGTGAAGGCATGGTCGTGGCTGTGAACGGGATCGTGCATGGGAGTTGATTATAACATCGGGTCCCCGATCGTGTCAGCTTGTGTCCGCCTGGAACGCGGACCGGTGTTTCCGATCGGGCCGGATCCGCCGGTCGCCTGCTTTCGGCGAGGTGGTGGTGATAGACTGCTGGTTTCCCAACCCGATGGACCCGCACGATGGATCAACAGCAACTTCGGCAGCGGCTGCAGGGATGCTATGTCACGATTCCCACGCTTTTCGAGGACGACGATCTTGCGGTGAACCTGCCCGGGATTGGCCGGCACGTCGAGTTCCTGCTGGCGGGAGGATTGCAGGAAGGCACCGGCATCATCCTCTCGGGTGGCGGTGCCGGTGATTTTTCGACGATGACGATTGCCGAACGGTTGGAGGTGGCTCGGACGGTTGTCGAGGCGGCTGCCGGGCGGATTCCGGTGACCGTCGGAGCCCAGACGACCAGCACAGCCGAACTGGTGGAACTGGCCCGGGCCGCCCAGGCGATGGGAGCCGATTACATCCAGGTCTCGCCGCCGTTTTATTTCTCGCACACCGAGGATGACTTCTTCGAGTACATCCAGGCGGCGTCGCAGGCGGCTCCGGAGATCGGGCTGATTGTCTACAACACCTACTGGACCAGCATGGGGGTTTCGCATGGCATGGTCGAGCGATTGATCGAGCTGCCGAACATGGCAGGGCTGAAATGGAGCAGCCCCGGGAATGACTTTTTCGGGTTCGAGCGGGTTGTCGAGGAGTTTGCCGGGCAGGTGGCGATCATCGACAACCAGCTGAAATTCGTCACCAGCCACATGCTCGGCGCCCGTTCGATCGAGCTGCATATCTGCAACCACTGGCCCGAGTGGGGTGTGGGGTTGTGGGGACTGCTTGAAGCGGGTTCCTACTCCGAGGCACACCACGGATTGATGGAGGTCGTTGCACCCTATTACCGCCTGTGGGCCGAGATGGAGAAATTCACCAGCGGTGACGGCTATCTCGACAAGCTTTGCATGGAACTGGTGGGGCTGGATTCCAGCCGTTGCCGCCCGCCGACCCGTGACGTCCGCGAGCGGTTTCGCGAGACGACCCGGCAGATGCTGATCGACTGTGGGACGCCCAACGTGGCCGATCGGGTGTGAGGTGATGAGCGGGTCACTGCACGGGATCGACATGGCGATCGTGGCGGGGTATCTCGTCGTGTCGCTGGGCCTGGGGTTGGCGTTGCGCCGTCAATCAAGCCGGGACGAGTTCCTGACGGCAGGGCGGTCGATGGGCCGGATCACGGTGGGACTCAGCGTGATGGCCACGCTGTTTTCGGCCAACAGCTTCGTGATGTTTCCGTCGACGGCCTACGGCAGCAGCCTGCGGATCCTGATGGCCGTGGTGGCGTTCTGGTCCACCATTCCGCTGGTGGTCTGGGTTTTCATTCCCGTCTATTCGCGGCTGAACTGTGATACCGCCTACGAGTACCTCGAGCACAGGTTCCACGTTGCCGTGCGCTGCCTGGCCAGCGGGCTGTTCGTGATCCTGCGGATCGGCTGGATGGCCGCAGCGACCTTTGCGGCCTCGGTGGCGATCTCGGGAATTTCGGGTTTGAACCAGTACGCGGTGATCGTGGGCCTGGGAACCGTTGCCGTCGTCTACACGATGTTTGGTGGTCTCCGCGCCGTGATGTGGACCGACGTGATCCAGTTCTTTGTCTTCTTCGGCACGATCCTGTTTGCCGCCGGGTTGCTTGTCGCCGGAACCGAGGGCGGGGTCACCCGGATCGTCGATACCTATTTCCAGGATCGCGAGCGGATGCTGTTTGATTTCCGGCTGGATCCGACGATCCAGTTCGGGACGATCGCGATCCTGGTCGGCAGTTTCCTGGAGGGGCTGTCGGCCTACGGAGCCGACCAGGTGGCCGTCCAGCGTTTCATTGCCGCCCGGGACACCCGGACATCACAGGTCGGGTTCGTGATCGCGCAACTGGCGACACTGATCGTGGTGCCCGGCCTGCTGGCGATCGGGATGGGCCTGTTCGCCTACTTTCATCACCATCCCGCCGAACTGGCCGGGGTGGTCGGCGACACGATCCGGGAATCGGGGAGCGAGACCGTCCGGGAGGTTCGGGATCGTGTCGAGGCGACCGCGGGAGGGGCGGGCCGGGACGAGGTCACCGCGTACTACGAGTCCCGTCCCCGGCAATTGCACTCCGACGTGGTTGCCCTGGGCCTGAGCGACCAGGCGATGTCGCAGTTCGTACGATTGAGGTTTCCACCCGGGGTGGTCGGCCTGCTGGTGGCGGCACTGATGGCCGCGACGATGTCGAGCATCGATTCGGGGATCCACTCGATCACCACCGCATTGATCGTTGATTTTCGTGACCGGTTGCGACCCGGTTGGCGACCCAGGACTCAGGCCGGCGAGATGTTGACGGCGCGGGCGATGGTGGTTGTCATCGGCGTGATTTCCATCGTGCTGGCCTGTTTTGTCGGGGAGTTGGGCGATGTGTTTACCGTGGCCAAGAAGACCGTCGGGGCCTTCGCCGCCCCGTTGCTGGCGGTGTTCGTGCTGGGCCTGTTCATTCCGTGGGCAACACCGACGGGGGTCTTCTTCGGGACCTTCGCTGGCGCCACGTTGACGGTGCTGTTCACCTTTTCGGACGCCTTCGCCGAGTGGTTCTCGATGTGGGTCTTTGTCGTCGGTTTCGCGAGTTCTCTGGTATTCTCGTTGGCACTGAGCCTGCTGCCCGGATTGAAGCGGATGCCTCAACCCCCATCACCGCCGACGTTCTGGAAGGTGATTCGCGGAGACGATTCCTGATTCCGACAACCAAGAAGAGAGAATCCCGATGACACGCTTTGCGACCCGGATCCCGCTGGCCGGCCTCGTATTGGTCTCCTGCCTGTTGACTGTTCGGATCGGTGACGCGGCCGACAGGCAGCGGCTCGATCCCGACAACCTGTTGCTGTTTCGCGATGCCGGGAAAACAGTCCACCCAGTCAAGACCGCCGCCGACTGGGAGAAGCGTCGTGCCGAGATCATTGCCGGGATGCGGGCGGTGATGGGACCGTTTCCCGGCAACGATCGACGCGGTCGGCTGGATCTGAAAGTCATCGAGGACGTCGACGCGGGGGCGTTCCGGCGGCAACTGATCACTTATCAAAGCGACGGGGACATTCCGACCCCCGCCTACCTGTGTATTCCCAAGGACGTTCTGGCGGGGAAACGCAAGGCCGCGGCCGTGCTCTGCCTGCATCCGACCGACAGTACCCATGGGCACAAGGTGGTCATGGGCCTGGGAGGCCGCAAGGGCCGGGCTTATGGGAAGGAGCTGGCCGAGCGGGGCTATGTCACACTGTCGCCCTCGTATCCGCACCTGGCCGCGTATTACCCCAACCTCGGTGGCCAGGGTTTCATCAGCGGCACGATGAAGGCCATCTGGGACAACTCGCGTGGACTCGATCTACTGACCTCGCTTGACCTCGTCGATGCCCGCAGGGGGTTTGGAGCCATCGGCCATTCCCTGGGTGGACACAACGCGATCTACACCGCGGTTCTCGACAAGCGGATCACGGTCGTGGCCAGCAGTTGTGGATTCGACTCCTACCAGGATTACTACGGCGGCGCCGAACGGGTCTGGTACTTCGGCAAGGGCTGGTGCCAGATTCGCTACATGCCCCGGCTCTCCGACTATCGCGGCAAGCTCAAGACGATCCCCTACGACTTCCAGGAACTGCTCGGCGCGCTGGCGCCTCGACCATTGTTCGTGAACTCGCCTCTGGGAGACGGGAACTTTCGTCACCAGAGCGTCGATCGCTGTGCAAAAGCGGCCCGTCCGATCTACCGGCTCCTGGGAGCCAAGAAACGACTGGTGATTCGTCACCCGGATTGCGGGCACGATTTTCCCCCGGAGATGCGGGAAGAAGCCTACCGGACGATCGACTCGGTACTCCGCTCGGGCAACTGATCGTTCCGGCCGGGAATTCCACAGGCCTGGTCTTGTTTGCCGTTGACTTTGGTGACCCGGGGAACGCTTCAATGGTCAACACAGCGGCAATTCTTACCACGAAGCTCAGGAGGAGCCGGGCCACGGTCAGTCGTCCGCAGACCGAGTGACAGGAACAGACTGCCGCAGCCTGACCCCGGGAGGGGGCGGATGTCGGGACGGCAAGGGAATGTCAGAATGGACTGGTCATTGGAGTTCGAGGAGGCGTTGGAGTCACGCGGTGATGTGACCGTTTCGGCCGAGGAAGATACCAGCGACTGGGTATTTGACGACGAGAACGGCGATGCCCTGGCATCGGATGGGATCACATGGGGACCAGGACCGTCGGCAGCGACTGTTCTGGACCTCTCGAGGTCTCTTGCCACGGCCTTCCTGGTCGCCGACATCGGGATTCGGTTGATCTGCCTGCAACGGGAACTGGAGACCGCGGAACCGTGTGAGGGGTGGGGCGAGTCGATCCAACGCTATTACGACACGTTGTGTCATTCGGTCGAGCAGGATGACCGCTGGCGGGTCGAAAACGCGATGGACTGCCTCAGGGAACGCCTCGACGTGGTCGTCGCCACCAATCGCGGCTGTGCAGGGGCGGTTGCCGAGATCGAGACCTTCTTCCGGCGATTGCGGGGGCGGTGCCTGCAGGCGACCGGGTGCCGGGCGAAGTGAGCCGGGGGACTACAGCAATTCGTAGATCGGTTCGCCGTAGTAGATGCGATGCGGTCGGTTCAACTCGTCCTTCCACGCCGTCGTGTCGGGCAGGCCGAGCGAATCATAGATCGTGGCGGCGACGTTCTCGGGCCGCTGGGCCGAGGAGGCCGGGTGGCCGGCGATCTCGTCTGAACTGCCCACCACGGTGCCTCCCTTGATGCCGCCGCCGGCGAAGAAAGCCGATTGCACCGCGCCCCAGTGGTCACGGCCGGGCAGCTTGGTGTTGATCTTGGGAGTCCGGCCCATTTCGCCGAGCATCACGATCAGGGTCTCGTCGAGCAGGCCACTCTCTTCGAGGTCATCGAGCAACGCCGAAATGCCCCGGTCGGTCGGGGGCAACAGGCAGTCCTTCAACAGCGGGAAGGCATTGTCGTGCGTGTCCCAGGTCTCGTTGTTACCCAGGTTGACCTGGACCAGGTTGACGCCAGTCTCGACCAGCCGCTTGGCCATCAACAGCGACCAACCGAAGGCGTTCTTGCCGTACTTCAACTGCAACTTCTCGGGTGCCCGCGTGACGTCGAAGGCCTCCTGGACCGACTTGTCGGTCAGCAGCGAAATGGCTCCCTGCCGTGAACGACTGAAATTCTTCGTTGATGCGTGACGGTCCAGATCCCGTCGCTGGGATTCGATCAGTTGCAACAGGTTGGTCCGCTCTCCCAACCGGTGCTGAGACAGGCCCTGGGGCAGGCTGAGATTGGGGGCCTGGAAGTTCAGTGACTTGGTTTGCTGGCGGCCACGAGTGAAGTGGAACTCGTAGTCGGGGTAGGCACCGTAAGACGTGGCGTTGAACGGGGAGGCCTCGATGAACCACGGATCCCGACGGCTGCCCATTTCTCCGGCAAACTGCCCGGGGATGACACGAGTCGTCCGGTGAATGATTCGCTCGGGCAGCACGATGGCCGGCGGCAGGTTGTTGTTGCGCCGAGTGGTGACGTCTCCGACGATCGCAGCGATCGAGGGCCAGTCCTCGGGCATCGGCTTGCTGCCGTTGAACGTGCGCGGCATTGGCGTACGGCCCGAGAGCAGCGCCATGTGTCCCGAGGAGTGGCCGTTGTAGGGGGTCGTCAGCGAGCGGAGGATGGCCCACTTGTTGCTTCGCTGTGCCAGCATCGGCAGGTGTTCGCAGATCTGGATGCCCGGCGTTGCCGTGGAGATCGGGTTGAACTCACCACGAATTCCCTTGGGAGCCTCGGGTTTTGGATCGAAGCTCTCGTGCTGCGTCAGTCCGCCCGAAAGAAAGACGAAGATCACCGACTTGGCCCGCGCCGTGGTCGTGTCACCAGCCTGCTCGGCAGCGTGGAGCCGCAGGTCGTCGACGTGGTTCATGCCCAGCCCGAGCAGGCCCACCGAACCGGCCTGCAATGCGGTCCGCCGCGTCAATCGGGGGTGCGAGACGATCGGAAGGCTCTTCATCGAGGGCGATCCCGCTGGGGTCTTATGTATCGGCCACCACTGATATTATCGGACATTTCTCCGGCAAACAAGATGGGGAACCGGCGGCGAGGAGGTTCGGCACTGCGCGAACGCCCCGATGGCTGCGTGGCTGGCTGTCGTTCTACGAGGGAATGGACACAAAAGGCGATTTGAAACGAATCGACCGGGCCGACTGGCACAAGCCCGTGGCAGCCAATCTCTGACCTGTCGCGGCTTCCGATCGTGGCGCTCGGCGGGTAGTCTTGTCAGGCGAGTTTCCGGCGGACTGTGGAGCGATCCAGGAGCGTGACGCGTGGAAGGTGATGCCAGGCTCTTCGCCGAGAAGACGATCGAGACGTTCTATTTCTGGACCGGCGTGTTGATGTGGTTGATCCACGCCGGCTTCATGATCTACGAGGCGGGTGTGACTCGTCAGAAGAACGTCCTGATGACGATGATGAAGAACCTGCTGACCTGTGCGGTCGTCACGCCCACGTTCTTCCTGTTCGGCTGGTGGATCTACTACGCGTTCCCGTCCGGGCTGGTGCCCGTGTCGAGCGAGGCGGCTGGCGCGGCACTGCCCTGGAGCCAGCAAATGGGCCCCAACCTCCAGGACAACATTACCGGCGTCTTCTGGTTCGCCTTCCTGCTGTTCAGTTTCACGACGGCCTCGATCATGTCGGGGGCAGTGATCGAGCGGATCCGGCTGGGGGCCTACCTGCTACTGGCCACGGTGCTGGGCTCGATGGTCTGGATCCTGGCGGCGGCCTGGGGATGGAGTGGCGAAGCGTGGCTCTACAAGAAGTTCGGCTTTCATGACTGGGGTGCCGGCGGCTGCGTGCACACCGTGGCGGCCGCCTTCACGCTGGGCGTGCTGTTGAACCTGGGGCCCAGGATCGGGAAGTACGACGAACAGGGGCGGCCCCGGCAGATCATGCCTCACAACCTGCCGATGACCATGCTGGGGCTGATGCTGATTTTCACCGGATTTTATGCCTTCTATGCCGCCTGCGCCGTGTTCCAGGTTGCCGCCCCGGGCGCTGATCCGGAACCCTGGCGGAGCATCTACCTGACTCCGATGACGCTGGGTTCGCTGGCCTTCACCGTGACGATGGGGTTTGCCGGTGGCGCGATGGGCGCCTTCATTGTCTCCAGGGGTGATCCCTACTGGACGATCAGCGGCGGACTGGCCGGCATGATCTCGATTGCCTCCGGCGTCGATGTCTACCACCCCGCACTGGGCTACCTGATCGGATTTGCTGGCGGAGCGCTGGCCGTCTGGGTCGGCAATCAACTCGAACGACGCGGGATCGATGACGCCGTCGGGGCGATTGCCGTTCACGGGGGGGCCGGGCTGTGGTCGATGCTGGCGATGGGCTTGTTTGCTTCGGGTTATCCCCAGCACGGCAATTTCACTTCGTTGACCGGTCAGTTGATCGGCATGGCCGTGATGGTTGGCGTCGGCTTCGTCCCCGGCTACCTGCTCAGCCTGCTGCTGGACCGGTTCGGCACATTGAGGGTCTCGCGGGAGACCGAACTGGCCGGATTGGACGTGGCCGAACTGGGAATCGAGGGAGTCGTTCCGGCCGGTGATCGGTCGGCAGCCGGTCCTGCGGAGAAAGACCGGTGAAAGCGCGAGAGAACCTGTTGTCACGGAGCCAGTGCCGATGAATTCCAGCCCCGTCACGACCTGGACCGAGTTTGACTCGCGTTCGACCCAGGCCATCTTCACCTTCGCCGACCAGCCGCTGGTCGTGCAGGGCATCTGCCTGCTGGCGGCGGTGGTCGTCGGCTGGTTCCTGGTCGCTGCCTTCCGTTTCGAGAAACGGCACGATCGCTGATCCGTTTCAGCGAGATGGCAACACCGGGTCCTTGAGCGCGGTCATCTGCTGCAGGATCCGTCGGGCCAGGTCGGCCTTGGCCGCGACGTGCCGGGCGGCGGTGCTGGTGGCCAGGTTGTGGAATTCATCGGGGTCGTTCTTCAGGTCGTAAAGTTCCTCGCGGCCAGCGTGGGCAAAGTCCCGCATGTACTTCCACTCGGGTGTCCGCCAGGCCCGCATGTGGGTGGTGGCCCCATGGTGCATGCTGTACTCGGCGTAGAGATCGTTGTCCCAGGGAATACGTTTGCCTTGCAGCAGTGGCGTGAAATCACGTCCGCGGACGCCGGTGTTTTTCGGGAGCGCGACCCCGGCCATCGCCAGCAGCGTGGGGAACCAGTCGAGGTTGGTGATGGTCTGGGTGATCTTCGTGCCCGGCTTGATCACGCCGGGCCAGCGAACAGCTGCCGGGACCCTCAGGCTGGTGTCCCACAGGTTGGGCCGTCGCAATGCCGGGATCTGCTTCCACCGCTTCGGCGGCAACGGCTTGCGGACCCAGTGGGCGTTGCCCTTGAACCACACGCCGTGGTCGCCCAGGTTGTAACCGTGGTCGCTGGTGAAGATGACGATCGTGTTCTCGACGAGTTTCAGTTCCTCGAGCAGCCCCAGCACCCGTCCCACGTTGCGATCGACACTCTTGACCGCCGCCAGGTATTCGCGGGTTCGCTTCTTGACCAGCGCAACGTTGATGTCGTCGTAGATGGTCTTGGGGATCATGGGATCGAGATCCTTGAATGGTGCCCAGTCCTCGGGGCGGACGGGCAGCCAGGCGGCGTGCGGGGCGCGAAAGTGCAGCGAGACGGCGAACGCGTGCTTGCGTTCCTGGCGGATGAAGTCGAGAACGTGGTCGGTGAAGATGTCGCACGTGTAGCCGTCGAACTTGCGGGTTACCCCGTCGAGTTGTTCCAGGCGGGCGTTTTTCGGAGGACAACCGCCGGTGCGGATGCCCATGAACTGCTGGTAGCCGAACCGGGTGGGGTGAAAGCGGTCCTGGGTGCCCAGGTGCCACTTGCCCACCAGCGCCGTTTTGTAGCCGGCCTGGACGAGGTGCTGCGGCCAGGTCGGGGTTGCGACGGCCAGGCCCAGGGTCTTTTCGGCCCGTGGATTGATCCAGTCGGTGATGTTGATTTCGCTGCTGTAGCGGCTGGCGATCAGCCCGGCGCGGCTGGGGCTGCAGACCGGGGTCGTGACAAACGCGTTGGTCAGGTGCGCGCCTTCGTGAAAGATCCGGTCGATGTTGGGAGTGATGAACCGCTTGTCTCCGGCCGCGTTGACCGCGCGCGGTGCCTGGTCGTCGGTATAGATGAAGACGATGTTGGGTCGCGCGGTCGCCGTGTTGACCAGGCCGACCAGCAGCAACAGCAGTCTGTAGAGGTTATTCATCAAGGAGATCTCGAGGAAAATCACGGGGCGGACCGGTTCAATCCCGGCGCACGAGGGCATTCTAACGCCTCCCGATCCGGCGATGCACGTCTCGTGGCATTTGCCACGGTAAATTGCCTAGAATACCATTCCGAATTCAGCCCGGTTCCGCCACATGTTATCAAAGGCCCGGATCATGTCGCTTGCCATTCAATCTCGCCGCCCGTTGTTCACCCCGGTCGCTTGCCTGGTGATATTCTTGGTCGGCCTGTGTACTCCGTCCGTCGAGGCCGACGAACTGGCGGTTGTCGGACCGGCCGAGGGGATTCTCTACACGAAACTCGGAACCCAAACGCATCGCACGATGTTTCTGCTGGAGGGCGGATTCACCGGCCTCGCACAGCAACTCGAGGAGGATGACTTCTACAAGGCGATTGTCGGTCGCGTGAAGCGGACCGACACGACGTTGTTGGTCAAGAACGTGTCGAAAAAGAAGATCATCAAGTCGATCCTCAAGCAATCCAAGAGAGTTCGGAAGGACCACAAGGATTTCTACACCAAGCAGGACACGAAGAACCTCGAAGCCTTTCTCGAGTCAGTCGAATTGGCCAAGGAGTACTTCCACGGCACGCGATTCGTCGTCGAGAGCGGCAAGGGGGATCGCAAGCCGGCCTACATCGTCTACGGGGCGGATGGAAAGATGGTCAGCCGCAGCGAGGTGACCGACGCCAAGCATATCGAGTCGATCAGGAAGTTCCTGAATTACCAGGAACACTGGTTCGATCACTATGAAAGAGGCCGACGCTAGGCCGAGGCGACGACGTCCATCGGGTCCGGGGGGCCGGGAGGGGACGGTTCACGTTTCCAGGGCAGCTCATTCGGAGTCCACGATGACGAGTCGATGTCCCGGCAGCCCCGGTTGTTTCGGGTCCGCTTTTCCGGCCCTGGTTTTCTGGCTGCTCCTGACCTTGCCGGCAGCCGCCATGGCCTGGGGTGAGGGCGACCTTCCGTCGAAGGAGAACTTCCATCTTTACCTGCTGGTGGGCCAGTCGAACATGGCGGGTCGTGGACGCGTGGCCGCCACCGACAGGAAACCGATTCCCGGGGTGCTGGCCTTTTCCAGGGATCAGCGGTGGGTGCCCGCCGTTGACCCGCTGCATTTCGACAAGCCCTCGATCGTCGGTGTCGGCGTGGGGCGTTCGTTTGCCGCGGTGGTCCTGGCCGCCACGCCCAAGGCGACAATCGGGTTGATCCCGTGTGCAGTGGGCGGGTCACCGATCGCCAGCTGGGAGCCGGGTGGTTTTCACGCCTCGACCAAGACACATCCGTGGGACGATGCGATCAAGCGGGCCCGGGCGGCGTTGAAGCACGGAACGCTGAAAGGCATTCTCTGGCACCAGGGAGAATCGGACTCCAATCCGAAACTCGCCGCAGTCTACAAGAAGAAACTCCACGCGCTGGTCACCCGCTTCCGCAAGGACCTCAAGGCTCCCGTCGTGCCATTCCTGGCCGGCCAGATGGGTCGCTGGCCCGAGCGACCCTGGAGCGAGGCGAAGATCCGCGTCGACGCGGTCCATCGGCGATTATCGAGTGACGTGAAACACACCGCCTTTGTGTCGGCCCGGGGGCTGGCCCACAAGGGAGACAAGGTCCACTTCGATTCCGCGTCGTACCGCGTGCTGGGACGACGGTACGCGAAGGCCTACCTGGAGCTGGTGGGATTGCCTGGAAAACGCGGTGCGGGGAAATCCGTCCGTCCCAACGTGATCCTGGTCATGGCCGATGATGTCGGCTACGAGTGTTTCGGCTGCTACGGCAGCCGGCAGTACAAGACGCCGCACATCGACCGGCTGGCACGCCGTGGCATGATGTTTCGTTACTGCTATTCGCAGCCACTGTGCACGCCGAGCCAGGTCAAGTTGATGACCGGGTTGTCGAACGCGCCACGGAGATTCGTTCGCGACACCCGGTTCAAGCTCTACGGAGATGGCCGTTTCCTGGACGTGGCTGCCGACGTTCCCGCGCCACATCCGATCACCGATCCGTCGGCGGATTCCGAGGCCGCCGCGGCACATTCCCGCCTGGCCCGGGCCCTGGCGTCGATGCCGGGCAAGGGGCGTTCGCTGCGGAAGTTTGCCCCCTGAGATTGCTGAAGCGTCGCCGGTCGCTTTCAAGCGGCGTCAACAGTGGGCACAATGACACGTCCATTCGACATTGCCTCGTTTTCCGGAGATTCTCCCCATGCGTGGTTCCCTGTTTCGTATTTTTCTCGCGGTTCCCCTGCTGGCGTCGCTGGGCTTTGCCGGCGAGAAATCTCCCGAGGGGAAATGGATCCAGTTGTTCAACGGCAAGGATCTCTCCGGGTGGAAGGTCAAGATCAAGGGGCACGACCTTGGTGAAAACTTTGGTAACACCTTTCGCGTGGAAGACGGCGTGATGAAGGTCGGTTACGACAAGTACACCAAGTTCGGCGCGAAGTTCGGCCACGTGTTCTACGAGAAGCCGTTCTCGCATTACATCATCCGCTGCGAGTACCGGTTCCTGGGCAAGCAGGTCCCCGGGGGGCCGGGCTGGGCCTTCCGCAACAGCGGCATCATGCTGCACTGCCAGTCGCCTCAGTCGATGGGCAAGAACCAGAACTTCCCGGTTTCGATCGAGGTCCAATTGCTTGGTGGCCGCGATCAGGGCAAACGGCCCACCGCCAATCTCTGCACGCCCGGCACACACGTTGTTTTCAAGGGCAAGCTGCTCAAGCGACACTGCACCAACTCGTCCTCGAAGACCTACCGGGGTGACCAGTGGGTCAAGGTCGAAGTCGAGGTCCATGGCAACAAGGCGATCCGGCACAAGATCGACGGCCAGACGGTGATCGAGTACACCAAACCCCAGCTGGACGAGAACGACAAGGACGCCCAGAAGTTGCTCAAGGGGCAACCCAAGCTGCTTGACGGCGGGTACATCTCGTTACAGTCCGAGAGTCACCCGGTCGAGTTCCGCAAGGTCGAACTGTTGCCGTTGAAGCCATGAACGGGATCGATCGACGCAGCTGTCTGGGACGTCTGGCGGCCGGCGGATTGGCAGCCGCCGGCGTGACGGCGGTCGCTCCCGAACCGGTCGAGGCCGCCGGGGAACCGGCCATCGAAATCGTCAACGGGGCCGAGCACGCCTGGGTGATCAACGACAAGACGTTTCCGATCAACCCGAAGATCTCCAACTGCCCCAACAGCGAGCCGAATCGCAATTACTCGATGGCACATTTGCTGGCCGAGATGAAGGTACACGGCATTGCCCGGACCGTCATCAGTCACGTCTGTTATTACGGCACCGACAACTCGTATTCGAGTCATTGCGTGAAGACGCATCCGGACAAGCTTGCGGCGATCGGCTTGCTGGTCGGCCACCGGTTGCACCGCCCCGGTGATCCCGAGAATCCTGGAAGACTCGAACGGCTGATGAAGCGGGACGCGCTGGTGGGACTGCGGTTGAGTCCGATCTACGACCGTGATCGGGTCTGGATGAATGACCCGGTCAGCTATCCGCTGTGGAAGAAGGCCGAGCAACTCGGAGCCGTCTTCAACATCTTCCTGGCCCCGCACCAGATCGGCCAGGTTGCCGACATGGCCCGGCGATTCCCCGGCGTCAAGATCGTGATCGACCACTTCGCGATGATCGACATCACCAGGCCCGACAGCGAGGGCATCGACCAGATTCTGGCTCTTGAAAAACTGCCCAACGTCTACATCCGCACGTCGCTGCACAATCCCTCGCAGCAGAAAATCCCGTTCCGTGACATGTGGCCGTACCTGCGGAAGGTCTACGACACCTTTGGTCCGCGACGGATGATCTATGCGAATTTCTACGAGCTGCTGATCATGAAGGACCTGGTGCCGTTCTTTTCCGCCGAGGACAAGCGATGGATCCTGGGAAAGACGGCCCGGTCGGTGTACCGGTTCGGCAAGAAGTGAACACCTGCAGAGATGGTCGAGGAGTCAACATGAGAACGCTGGTGCTGTGGATGGCGATGGGCCTGCCGATTCCAGGCGCCGTCCTGGCGGCTGACGGGTTCGAGCCGATCTTCGACGGGAAGACATTGAAGGGCTGGAACGTGATTCCGAAGGCGAAGCAGGGTCACTGGTCGGTTCGCGATGGTCTGCTGGTCGGCAAGACCGACGGCAAGGGGTCGGATCTGATCTTTCACGATAAGAACCTGGGTGACTACGAGTTGAAGCTCGGCTACCGCTTTCGCACCAAGGGGAACTCGGGTATCCACATCCGTGGCCTGCTGGGCATCTCGAAGACACACAAGGTCAGCGGCTACCACGCCGACTTTGGCCATGTCGGCATCGGACCGGAGGTGCTGGGTTCGTGGGACTTTCACGGTTACCCTCGTGGTTCGTACCTGGTCAAGCGTGGTCACCGCGTGGTGATCGCCGCTGATGGAAACAAGACAGTGACGAGCCTCAAGCAGGCGCTCGAGGCCCGCCACGTCAGGCGACGTGGCTGGAACGATGTCCACGTGGTCGTGAAGGGCTTCCGGATGTTCTTCAAGATCAACGGGCGAGTGGCTTCGGAGGTCGTCGACAATCAGGCGTCGAAGCGGATTGCCCGCGGTATCATCGGCCTGCAACTGCACGGAGGGCCACCGATGGAGATCGAGTTTCGTGATGTCCGGTTGAAACGGTTGAAGCAGGTTTCCAACCGATGAAGTCCCGACAAGATCCTGTCGTTGTCCTGTTGGTTGCCGTCTTGTTGCTGGTGATCGGGGTTGGCCTGTTCCGCGGTGTCGGCAACGAGGTCACTCCGGAAAAGGTCGGGCCGCGTGTCGTTGTCGTCGGTGCCGGGCTCTCGGGGCTCTCGGCCGCCCTGGAGCTGGCCGAAGGCGGAGCCGAAGTCACGGTCGTCGACATGTCGAGCGTCTATGGCGGTCACGCGGTGATGTCGCAGGGCGGGTTGTCGATCATCGGGACACCCGTGCAGGAGGCCGAGGGGTTGCAGGACACGCCGGAGCTGGCCTTCAAGGACTTCATCGAGTGGGGCGAGGGGGCCGATCGCGAGTGGGTCAGGTATTACGTCGATCACTCGCGGACGGAGATCCACGACTGGTTGATCGACCTCGGCGTCGAGTTCACCGGTGTCGAATCGTCACCGGGGAACTCCGTCAAGCGGTTTCACCAGCCGGCCGGCCGTGGCATCGGGCTGGTGACACCCGTCTACCGCGCGTGCCTGGAACGAGACAACGTGGAATTTGTCTGGAATACCCGGGCCGATTCGTTGTTGATCGAAGATCAACGCGTCATTGGTGTGAGGGTCACCGAACTTCGTGAGGGGGGGGCCCGGAGACTGGAGGCTGACGCGGTGGTCCTGGCGACGGGGGGATTCCAGAGCAACCTGGCCATGGTTCGGGAATTCTGGCCGTCCGAGTTCAAGTTCCCCGGCAAGATCCTTGCCGGCTCGGGCCGCCATTCGGTCGGGCTCGGGCACCGTATGGCCGAGCGGGTCGGAGGTGACCTGGTCAAGATGGACTACCAGTGGAACTACTATTCCGGCCTGCCCGACCCGCAGAATCCCGGCAGCAACAAGGGACTCAACGCCGCGAACATGTGGGGCATTCTGGTCAACTGGCAGGGCCGACGGTTCGCCAACGACCATGGCTGGGCCAAGGATGTGATGCCCGCCCTGCTTTCGCAGGAACAGGTCACCTGCTGGACGATCTTCGACGAGGCGACGAAGAAGGAATTTAGTGTCTCGGGTTCAGACTGGGCCGACGCCGAGAAGGTCGACCGGTTGGTACTGCAGAATCCCGAACTGGTCAAGCAGGCCGACACGATCGAGGAACTGGCCAGGCTCTCGGGGCTGCCGTCGCGAAACCTGGTCGAGACGGTTGCTCGCTACAACGCGATGATCGAGCGGGGCGTGGATGAGGACTTCGGGCGGTTCGGGCCGGGCAAGAGCGAGTTCAACAACAAGGCGTCGGTGAAGATCCAGACGCCACCCTACTACGCGATGAAGACCTACCCGCTGACACGCAAGAGCATGGGCGGTGTGGCGATTGATCTGAAGTGCCGTGTGGTCGACAAGCGGAAACGACCGATTCCCGGGCTGTTTGCCGTCGGGGAACTGACCGGGCTGGCGTTGATCAACGGCAAGGCGGCGTTGGAAGGGACCTTCCTGGGACCCTGTGTCGTGACCGGCAGGGTGGCTGCCAGATCGATTCTGGCGGCCAGCGGCTGGAAGCGGTCCGCCGGGCTGGTTGCAGAACAGCGTTGCATCGACTGCCACGACGTGGCCGAGGAGATCGTCGAATCGCGGCCGGGTTTCTGGCATTTCGAACGCGTGCACTCAAAGGTGCTCGAGCAGAAGATCGACTGCCGCCAGTGTCACGGCGAATTGTCGCCGTACCGCGAGGACGACCACCGGATCAACCCGCGGGTGTTGACGGCTGCCTGCATGAGGTGCCACACCGGGCGCGAATAGTCGACCGCGGGCGCCTTGACGGCAATCGGCTGGTTCGGACCAGGAGAGAGGACATCGTGAACAGCAACGTGCCCAGGCGGGAGGCGGATCGCTACCTGTCGGAACCGAACATCTCGGTGATTACGCGAATCGCAAAAGTGATCGAGATGTTGATCGGCCTGAGAAAGCAGGACTTCCAGGCAGCCGGCCACTTTGTCCAACTGCAGTGGGGACACCTGCCGTGGCCGGTCCGCTGGGCCAGGTTTCTTGGCTGGGGAATTTATCAGTTGTTCATCAACTTGCCCCAGAGGACTTGTGGCCTGGTCATCCGCGGTCGGATTTCGCGGACCCCGATGTGGCTGCTGGACGAGAATCGCTGGGCCGAGCATCCCTGGCGGGATGACGGAGCGGCCCGCCTGCCCGGCGAAGTCGACACGGTGGTGATCGGGGCCGGATTCACCGGCGGCGCGGTCGCCTACCACTGGGCCCGCCGGGCCTCGAGCGATCAGTCCCTGGTCGTGCTCGAGATGGATGATCCCGCCAGCGGAGCCTCGGGCCGCAACGAGGGGCTGGTCGTGATGGGACGTTATTTCAAGATGGTCCGTGACACCGTCGGTCACCATCTGCCCCGGGTGCGACCGGACCTGGAGAGTTCCGCCCGCAAGCAACTGGCCAGCCAGTTCGCGATGGCCTATTGCCGGGCGGCTTACCGCAATGCCGACCTGATTGCCGAGACGATCGAGGAACACGGATTCCGTTGTGATTACCAGCGAGCCGGTTGGGTGCAGGCCCGGACCAGCGATGAACAGAAGGCGTTGAGGCTGTCGGTGAAACTGGCCGAGCAGTCCGGCTGTGACGACTGGACGATGATCGAGTCCTTCGAGGTCAAGCAACGGTCGGGGATGCGGGTCACCCAGCCGGCGGGTTTTTCGAGACAGGCCGCCAGCTGGCACCCGGCCAAGTGGGTCTGGTGCCTGCTCGACGTGGCCCTGGCGTCGGACAACGTCGAGCTGTACACGCGGACACGCGTCGACCGGGTCCTCGAGCAGCAGAGGGGATACCTCGTCGAGACGGCTCGCGGCGTGATCCGGGCTCGCAACGTCGTTTATGCCACCGAGTCCTACACACCGAATCTCGAGACCGGTTTTCGGGACGTGATCCTGCCGATGCAGGAACAGGCCGCTTCGGGCGAGGGAGGGCCCGTGTCGATGGAACCTCATATCGGCATCAGTGGCTCCTGGTACTTCGCCGGTCGGTACGGCCGCGACGTGCTGTTCGGTTCGGGAGGATCGCGGGTGCCAGATCACCAGGCGGGACGCAATCTTCCTTCGCGGTTCCTGACACGGTTCGCTGCCGCCGAAATGCGAGACCACTTCGGTCCCTACGAGCTGGAACTGGAGAACGAGTGGAGTGGGACGGTCGGCTACACGCCCGACGAGTTTCCAGTCGTCGGGTCGATCGATGGTGCGGGTCGCTGGATCATCGGGGGCATGTGCGGATCGGGAAGCGGCGTGGCGTTCAACGGGGGTCGCTGCATCGTCAACCGGATTCTCGGCCTCGACGATGAACCCGACGATTACCCACCCGAGTATTTTGCACCCGGCCGTCTGCTTGACCCGGCCGGTCATTGCTGGCCGGACGTGAACCACGGCCGATGAACCGTCCGCCCGGTTTCAGGACAGCAGGGCGTCGATCGGGGTGCCGTCGGTGATGTGGCGAGGCCGTCCGGCGATGTCGTTGATCACCGTGCCGTGCGGAATACCGAGAGCCTCGTAAAGCGTGGCAGCGATGTCGTCTGGCGACACCTTGGCGTGGATCACGCTGGCCGCGTGCTTGTCGGTGGCCCCGTGGACAAGGCCCTCGCGGACACCTCCGCCGGCCCACAGCACCGAGTAGGCGCGGCCCCAGTGGTCACGACCCCCGTCTTTCGCCTTGTTGATCTTGGGGGTTCGCCCCATCTCGCCCATCACGATCACCAGTGTTTCGTCGAGCAAACCGCGGCTGTCGAGATCCTCGAGCAACGCCGAGAGCGCCTGGTCGAATTCCGGCAGCAGCGTTTCGTTGTAGAGCCGGAAATGGTCGAAGTGCGTGTCCCAGATCTGGAACGAAGAGAGCCGCGTGTTCTTCGGGTTCGACACGGCGTTGGCGGTGACAAACCGAACTCCCGATTCGATCAACCGCCGGGCCAGCAGCAGCACCTGCCCCATCTCGAAACGGCCGTAGCGATCGTGGGTGGCCGCGGATTCCCGGGACAGGTCGAAGGCGGCCTGGCATTCCGGCGAGAGGATCAGGTTGAGCGCCTTGTCCTGGTGCGCCTGCAGGGTCCGGGTTGCGGCCGCGTCGCGGGCGGCGGAAAACTCCGCATCAAGTGTTCCCAGCAGGTGGCGTCGCGAGGCCAGTCGGTCGTGAGAAATCTCGGCAGGCAACACCAGCGAGCGGGGGCCGGGCAACTTGCCGTTCCAGGCGGGCGCCTTGGACATCATCCGGTTGCGGGCGACCGGGAACGGATCGTGACGACGGCCCAGCCAGCCCCCACCGGCACTCGGTGTCGGGAAGCCCATGTCAAAGAGCAAGCGGGGGGTCAACACGCTGCTGGGCAGACTGGCCGCGGCCGGTTTGATTCGCGAGAGTACCGAGCCGTAGGTCGGATGGTCCATCGGCGTCGGCCGGATGCTGGCGTCAGTACCGGGAGTGTGTCCACTGAGAACGTAGGCGGCGCTGCTGTTGTGGGCCGAGAGCGGGTGCGAGGCGGACCGGAGAATCGAGTACTTGTCGGTCAACGTGGCGAGTCGCGGGAGTTTCTCACAGATCCGCGTGCCGGCGACCCGTGTCGCGATCGGCCGGTAGGGACCCCGGATCCCGTCGGGGGCGTCCGGCTTCATGTCGAACGTGTCGATCTGGGCCTGGCCCCCGTTGAGGAACATGAAGATGCAGTTGCTTGCCGGCCGCTTGACTCGCGACGGCAGAGTCGCTGCCGTCGCCTGGGCTCCGAACAGGTCGGCCACTGTCAGCCCACCCACTCCCAGCAAACCCGCCTTGAGCAGGTCACGTCGAGTGAAGTTGCCTTGTCGATCGCCGAGAGTGTCGAAGACGGTCAGCATGAGGAACGAAGGTCCCAGGCAAGGAAGTCAACCTGCCGTCTATGCTAATATCTTTCCCGGCGCGTTGTCACGTGCGTCTTGGCTGCCGTCTCGAACACCGGATTCAGGAGGCTCTCGTGAGTACCGCTCCCGCCCTGAAAGAACAGGTCTGCCTGGCCATCGACGAGTGTTGTGACCGGATCATCGATGTCGGTGAGGCGATCATGGATGATCCCGAACTGGGGTTCCGGGAACATCGCACGTCGGAGAAGGTGCAGGAGATCTTCTCCGGCATCGATCTCGAATTCGAGTCAGGACTCGGGTTGACCGGTGTCAAGGCGGTGCTGCGAGGCGGTCGGCCGGGGCCGACGGTGGCGCTGATGGGGGAACTTGATGCGCTGCAGGTCCCCGGTCATCCGCGGGCCAACCCCGAGACCCAGGCTGCCCATGCCTGTGGTCACAATGCCCAGATTGCCGGCCTGATGGGGGCGGCCATCGGACTGACCTCCACCGGGATTGCCTCGGAACTTGCCGGCAACGTCGTCTTCCTGGCGGTTCCGGCCGAGGAGTACGTCGAGATCGATTACCGGCTGGGTCTGGTTCGAGAAAACAAGACATCGTTTTTGTGCGGCAAGCAGGAGTTGATCAAGCTGGGACACTTCGATGACGTCGACATGGCCGTGATGATCCATACCAAGAGTCCCTGCCGTGACGATGGCACCCACGGCGTGGGAGTTTCCTCGAATGGTTTCCTGGCCAAGACCGTCGTGTTTCACGGCAAGGCGGCCCATGCCGGCGGTGCCCCCGAGCAGGGGATCAACGCCTTGTACGCGGCTCAACTGGCCCTCTCGGGGATCAACGCTCATCGCGAGACCTTCCGCGACCAGGATTGCGTTCGGGTCCATCCGATCATCACCAAGGGGGGCGACCTGGTGAACGTGATCCCGTCGGAGGTCCGTCTCGAGACATACGTCCGGGCCAAGACGGCCGAGGCGATCGAGGATGCTTCTGCGCGGGTTGATTCCTGCCTGAAAGGTGCAGCCCTGGCGATGGGCTGCCGTGTCGAGATTGACACGGTGCCGGGCAACCTGCCGCTCGACAACGACCCGAACCTCCGCGACCTCTTCCGCCGAAATGCCGAAACACTCTTCGGTGACGACGGCTTCCGCGATTACCCGCACGGCGGCGGTTCGACCGATGCCGGCGATCTCAGCCAGTTGATGCCTGTCGTGCATCCGGTGATGGCCGGTGCCAGCGGGGAGCCTCACAGCGTCGCCTGGCACATCTCCGATACCACCAGCGGTTACGTTGCTCCGGCGAAGACCCTGGCGATGATGGCCGTCGATCTGCTGGCCGATGATGCCGGCGAGGGCCGCCGTGTGCTCGAGGAATTTACCCCCGCGCTGAGCCGTGACGAGTATCTCCAGAAGCAGGAGCAGATTTTTCGGACCGAAGTGTTTGACGGGGGAGAGTGATCCGGACGGGACGTGGACGGTCGTGCTACAATCGTCCGGGTCCGCATCGAAACGGGACTTTTGGTTTCAGATGGCTGGTAAACCTCTTTCGAACTGGTTGATGTTTCTCGCCGCGTTGGTCGTGTCCGCGTCGGGTTTGTCTGCGGCTGCCGCCGAACCGTCGGTTGATTTTCTTCGTGACGTGCGGCCGATCCTCAAGGCCCATTGCTTCGTGTGCCACGGGGCAGGCAACCAGGAGGGAGGGCTGCGGCTGGATCGCAAGCCGCAGGCGATCAAAGGCGGTGACAACGGTCCGGTGATCGTTCCCCGAAAGTCAGCGGCGAGTCTGCTCGTGCAGCTGGTGAACGGGAAAGGTCCCGAGGGAACCCGGATGCCTCCCAAGGATGGTGGCCGGCCGCTGCGGGCCAACGAGGTGGCCGTGTTGCGGTCCTGGATTGACCGGGGTGCGGCATGGCCGGACGGAATCGATGACACGGCCGACCGGCTCAGCCTCTGGTCACTGCGACCGATCGCGCATCCGGCGGTGCCGCCGGTCAAGGACAGCGAATGGGGGCAAAACCCGATCGACGCCTTCATTCTCGCGCAGTTGGAGGAGCGGCGGATGAGGCCTTCTCCACGGGCCCGACCGCGACACCTGGTTCGACGTGCCTGGATCGACCTGCTCGGTTTGCCACCGGACCCCTCGGATGTCGATGCGTTCGTCGACGATGACTCGCCCGGCGCGTTTGCCCGCGTCGTCGACCGCCTGCTGGCCAATCCACACTACGGCGAACGCTGGGGTCGCCATTGGCTGGACCTGGTCCGGTATGCCGACACGAACGGGTATGAGGTCGACGGGGTGAAACCGTTGGCCTGGAAGTACCGCGACTGGGTCGTCCGGTCGCTCAACGCCGACTTGCCATACGATCGCTTCGTGGTCGAACAACTCGCCGGCGACGAACTGCCCGACGCCAATACCGACACCATCCTGGCAACGGGTTTTTATCGTGTGGGTCCCTGGGATGCCGAGCGGGGAGCGAGTGTCCAGCCGAGCGAGGTGGTCGAGGAACTCTACAACGAACTCGATGACATGGTCAGCACCACCTCGCAGGTCTTCCTGGGACTGACGATGGGTTGTGCGCGGTGTCACGACCACAAGTTCGATCCGTTGACGACTCGCGATTATTACTCGATGGTCGCCATCGTTCGGGGCCTGAAACGTGAGCACAAGGGGCGGACCGAGTTGTCTCGGGCGGCCGTGCCGCCTGCCCAACTGGCCGGCAAGGACCCCAAGACGCTGCCCCAGGGTTACTTCTTCTTTGAGTCTTCGCCCACACCCCCCGGGACACGCGTGCTGCGGCGCGGCAATCCGGCGCAGCCGGGGATCGAGGTCCCCGCGGCCGTTCCCGCGTCGCTGGTCGAGACCCAGCCAACGTTCGAGTCTGCCGACAAGTTCACCAGTCGCCGGCGGATTTCACTGGCTCGCTGGATCATGTCCGAGGACAACCCCCTGCCGCGACGGGTGATCGTCAACCGGATCTGGCAGTACCACTTTGGCAGCGGGCTGGTTCGTTCGGCCAACGATTTTGGTGTTCGCGGAAGTTTGCCCAGCCATCCCGAATTGCTCGACTGGCTGGCCACGTGGTTCGGCGACGAGGCCGGGTACTCGATCAAACAACTGCACCGCCTGATCATGACCAGCCGGACCTATGCCACCAGCAAGCGGGCCATCCCGGCCAACAGGCAACGGGATGTCGACAACCTGCTGCTGTCACATTTTCCGACCCGTCGCCTGGAAGTCGAGGCGATTCGCGACGTGATGCTTGCCGTCAGCGGTCGGTTCAACGATCGGCTCTACGGTCCGCCGATGTACCCCTACATCCCCCGCGACGCGCTGCGCAGCGGGTACAACCCCGCCGGAGTCTGGCAGCCGTTCAACGAAATCGACGCCTCACGCCGCACGGTCTACTCGTTCCTGAAACGAACCCTGGTCGTGCCGTTCCTGGAAACACTCGATTTCTGTGACACCGCCCGCAGTGCCGAACGACGTGAGGTGACGACGGTCGCGCCGCAGGCGCTGGAACTGTTCAACGGCGAATTCGTCAACCGCCAGGCCGGGCACTTCGCCGATCGCCTGATTGCCGAGGTCGGGGACGATTCCGGTGCTCAGCTTCGACGCGGGTTTCGCCTGGCGTTGGGCCGTGTCCCCACCGCCGATGAACGTTCCAGCCTGCTTGAGTTCCTGGAGGAACAAAGCGGGTACGTGCTGGCCGAGGATCGCCGTCGGTTTGGACTGGACCGGAAGCAGAAAGTTTCGGGAGAGGTCGTTCGTGACGGGTTGACGCTGTGGCTGGACGCGTCGCGGGGAGTCGTCGCCGGGCCGGACGGCACGATCAAGGGATGGGAAAGCCGGGTTGGCAAGCTCCGTGCAAATTCCGCGGGCGATCCGCAGATCATCGCCAAGGGCATCGGCGGACGCGCGGCCGTCGAGTTCGATGCCGACGGCGACTGGTTCCAGCTCAGCGGACCGGTGGTTACCGGCCAGCAATTCACCATGATCGCGGTGGTCACCGATCGCGCGACCGGTGCCGCCGGCAGTCGCAACCTGATCGGCAACTGGGATGGTGGCAAGGGCAACAGCACCTCATCGTTGTTCCTGGGAACCTCGACCGCTGCAAACAACGCCCGCCGGGTTCGATTCAGTGACGCCTACGCACCGGCCGACAAGCTGGTGCTTTCGAAACCCGCGACCGCGTTCAGTCTGACGGGTGTTTCCGGCAAGAACGATGCCCGGGTCTATCAGAACGGTCGTGAACTGGGGCGGCAGGGCGGGCCGTTGGCCACACGGCGACTCGACACCGCCTGGACGATCGGCCGGCAGGGGACACTTGCGGGCGAGTACTGGAACGGACTGGTGGCCGAAGTGCTGGTGTGGAACCGGGAATTGTCTCCGGTCGACCTGTCGAGCGTGTGGCGTCATCTGTCGGCGAAGTACGATCTGCCCGACGCGCAGGCTCCCCCCGAACCGCTCACACTCGCCCAGGCCCGTCGCCTCGCGCTGGTGCAGGTCTGCCGCGTGCTGCTCAATCTCAATGAATTTGTCTACACCGACTAGCCGATCCTGTGAACCGGCGGGGACGCGAAGATCAGAATGGACATGGACAACAACACGACGACATTTCTTGCCAATCACACGCCCTGCGGTAACACGCGGCGCGAGTTCCTCTGGCAATGGGGAGGAGGATTCGCGGCGCTGCCGCTGGTGGACCTGCTGACCCGCGAGGCCGCGGCGCAGACGGCGTTGAGTCAGAAAGCGGCACATTTTCCGGCCAAGGCCAAGCAGGTCGTCTTCTTCTTTCTCAACGGCGGTCCCAGCCAGGTCGACACCTTCGATCACAAGCCGGCGCTGACGAAGTACGCGGGGAAGAGTTACGACGGGGGGTTGCAGATCGGCTCCAACGGTCGGGCGATCGGCAAGCTGGCCCCCTCGGTCTTCCCGTTTCGCAAGCACGGTGACAGCGGGCTGGAGATCAGCAGCCTGTTCCCTCACGTGGCCAGGTTTGCCGACGACCTGTGCGTGCTCAACTCGATGTACGCCGAGACGCCGACGCACAGTCCCGGGATCCTGCAGATGAATTCCGGCAGCATCGTGCTTGGCCGTCCCAGCCTGGGCAGTTGGCTCGGTTACGGACTGGGCACGCTCAACGAGAACCTGCCCAGCTACGTCGTGATGACCGATCACCGTGGCGGGCCACGGGGTGGTGCCGGCGCGTGGAGCAGCGGGTTCATGCCGGCCCAGTTCCAGGGGACGCTGTTTCGCAGCCAGGGGGCCCCGGTGCTGAACCTGAAGGCACCCGTGGGAATCGATGACAAGACCCAGCGACGCAGCCTCGACCTGCTCGGCCGGCTCAACCGGGAGAATCTGCAGTCACGTGGCGGCAACTCCGAACTTGCCGCCCGAATCGCTTCCTACGAACTGGCCTTCCGGATGCAGACCGAGGCGACCGAGGCGGTCGACGTGGAGTCCGAACCGGATGCGATCCGCGAGATGTACGGGCTCAACGAGAAGCGGACCGAGTATTTTGGGCGTCAGTGCCTGCTGACGCGTCGACTGCTGGAGCGAGGAGTGCGGTTCGTGCAGCTGTATTCTGGCGGTGGTGGGGATTCGTGGGACGCCCACGTTGATGTGCCCGACAATCATGGACGTCATTGTTTCGAGATCGACCAGCCGATCGCCGCGTTGATGGCCGACCTGAAACGGCAGGGCATGTGGGAAGATACGCTGTTGATCTGGGGAGGTGAGTTCGGTCGGACACCGACCAGCGAGGGCGTTGGCAAGCCCGGTCGCGACCATAACCACTACGGATTCAGCATGTGGCTGGCCGGAGGCGGCGTGAAGGGAGGCCAGACGATCGGGGCAACCGACGAAACCGGTTTCAAGGCCGTCGAGAAGCGTTTCCACGTCTCTGATCTGCACGCCACGATCCTGCACCTGCTGGGACTGGATCACGATCACCTGACGTTTCTTCACGAGGGGCTCGACCAACGCCTGACCGGTGTCAATCCCCGAAAGGTGATCCAGGAGGTCCTTGCCTAGTCGGTTGGTCTTGAATTGATCGATTGGATTTGGATGGGAGAGATCAAGAGACACTGATACAATCTGGCGATCGTGGCGGTAGAATGATTCGAGAGGAGCGATTGGTTCGGGAGGAGATCCGATGATGGGCACCGGTTGCAGCGGATTTCGACAGTCGATCAGGCGACGTTCCTTCCTGGGGACGGGCCTGGGCCTGGGGCTGGGCCAGCTGGCGATGCCGACGGCGCTGCCGGCCGCCGACGATTTTCCCAAGGACACCGCGGTCATCCAGTACTGGCTCAACGGGGCCGCCAGTCATTTCGAGACCTACGATCCCAAGCCGGACGCTCCGCTGGGTATCCGCAGCCCGTTCAGGCCGATCGCGACGAATGTTCCCGGCACGTTTATCTGCGAATCGTTGCCGTTGCATGCAAAAATGATGGACAAGGTGACGCTGATCCGCAGTGTTCACCACGACAACAGTGATCACCAGCACGGAATGCACTGGTGCCAGACTGGCCACGACGCGAAGGCCAACGGGGTGAACCCGTTCAAGAAGTCGAGCCATCCCTGCAGCGGTTCGCTCATCTCGCTGGTCCGCGGTCCCAACAACCCCGGCATGCCGCCCTACGTGTTCATCGGTTACCCGCTCGACAACCAGGGCGGCCACCGCATGTACCCTCACCGGGGTGCCTATTTGCCGGCGCGATACAACCCGATGGAGATCCTCACCAAGCGGACCGGTGACGGCAAGGATCCTTCCAAGGACAAGGACTTCGTCGTTCGCAGCCTGGCTCCGATTGGCGGACTCTCGCGAGAGAAATTCGTCGAACGGCGGAAATTGCTTGCACGGTTCGAGCGGATCCGCGGCCAGTCGGATCCGTCGGCGACCGCATCGTGGATGGCCTTTCACGAGAGTGCCTTCGATCTGGTGGCCGGCGAGAAGACCGGGGCGGCCTTCGATCTCGAACAGGAAGACAAAGCCACCCGTGATCGCTATGGCCACCACCGGGCGGGACAGTCGGCGCTACTGGCCCGGCGACTTGTCGAGCGTGGCGTGACCTTCGTGACGCTGATCGACCCGGGGGTGGGATTGAGCAGCTCCGGCTGGGATTTTCACAAGAACCTCGAGTGGGCGACCAACAAGGCCAGCCCGCCGATGGACCTGGCCGTGACCACGCTGATCAACGATCTCCAGGAACGCGGACTCGCCAAGAAGGTGCTTGTCGTCGTCTGGGGCGAGTTCGGTCGGACGCCCAAGATCAACGAGAACGGTGGCCGGGATCACTGGGCTCCGGTTCAGTCGGCGTTGCTCGCCGGTGGCAACTATCGCCATGGGCAGGTCATCGGCTCGTCAAACGCCAAGGGCGAGGTGCCTCACGAGCGACCGCTGTGGCCCTACGATATCGTCGCCACGATGTATCATCACCTCGGAATCGACCCTCGCATGGCACCGATCACCGGGGCGACGCGGACGCGGCGATTGCTGGAACGCGGCGAGGTGATTCCCGAACTCCTGTAGGTCGGGGCCGACGCCGTTGAGCGACCGGGGAGTTGCTGCAGGGTGGTGGTGCAGCCGCTACCATGTGACCAGCCCCGTGCATGGTCCCGAATTCGCGAGATGCCTCATGAAGATCCTGACGCCGCTGTTTCTTACCGGTTTCTGCCTGCTCGTTCTTTCCGGCCTTTCGCCCGACGCGGTCACGCCGGCCGCCGACGAGAAGGTGGCGCCGATCCGGGAGGACTGGTCCGACTGGCGCGGGCCTCGCCGTGACGGTATCTCCCGGGAAACCGGACTGATGCTCGACTGGCGGGCGAGCAAACCTCGCCGTCTCTGGCAGCGTGATCTGCCGGTCGGCTACTCGTCGATGACCGTCGTCGGTGACCGACTGTTCACGATGGGAGCCGAGGCCGACGCCGAGTACATCTATTGTCTCGGTACCGGCGACGGCGGGACACTCTGGAAAGTTCACTCGGGAACCACCTTCAAGAATTCCTACGGCAATGGGCCGCGGGGAACCCCGGTGATCGACGGGAACCGGGTCTATGCCCTCGGCGCCAGCGGTGACCTGCTCTGCCTCGCCAGGGACAGCGGCAAGGTTCTCTGGCAAAAGAACATCATCAAGGACTTCGGTGGCAAGAACATTCGCTGGGGCGTCTCGACGACGCCGCTCGTCGACGGCAAGAAACTGGTCGTCCACGTGGGAGCGAAGACGGCCTCGATCGTCGCTTTCGACAAGACCAACGGGAAAGTGATCTGGAAGTCGCACGACGACGTGGCCGGATACTCGGCGCCCATCCGCGTCGATCTTCCCGGCCCGGATGGCAAGGTGCCTCACCTGGTTGTCTACTGCGGGCGGTCGCTGGTTGGGCTCTCGCCGTCCGATGGACGCGTGCACTGGCGGCACGAATGGCTGACGACCGACAACATGAACATCGCCACGCCGATCTTCGAACCGCGAACACGGACACTCTACGTCTCCGCGTCTCGCAATACCGGCCGTTGTGCGGCGTACCGGTTGACAGCCGCCGCGGGCACCGTGGCCAGCAAGCCGTTGTACACGAACAAGGAGATGAAGAATCACTACAACAGCTGTGTTTTGTTGGACGGCTTCCTTTACGGATTCGACAACTCGGTGCTGAAGTGCCAGGAACTGGCCACCGGGAAGGTTCGCTGGTCGAACCGGTCGGTGGGCAAGGGGGCCGTCATTTCTGCACAGGGGCACCTGTTCGTCCTGGGTGAGAAAGGTGAGATGGCCGTGGTCGAGGCGAAGCCGGAGGCCTACACCGAGAAGGGGAGGTTCCAGGCATTGGCGAGCAAGCGGGCATGGACACCGCCGGCACTGGCTGGTGGCAAGCTCTACGTGCGGGACCTCGAGCGGATCACCTGCATTGACATCAGCGGCAAGTGAGCCACCAACGGGTTTCTCGGGCCCGCCAGGTGGATGCACGGTGTCATCAGTCAAACACCAACCGGTGAATGGTCGCGGCATCCATCGCGTCCCAGTCCACGCCGACGCCCAGTCCGGGTCCATCCGGCGCGGTGACGTTGCCATCGGGATCGGTACGGATCACGTCGAGCATCCCGTACTCGTAGGGCTCGTAGGGGACCGATTGTTCGAAGTAGCTGCAGCAGTCGTTGCTCAGCATCAGGTGGAGGTTGGCTGCCGAGATCAACGTGTTGCCCCAACCCAGCACCTCGCACTTGATTCCCTCGGACTCGCACAACTTCAACGCCTGCCACGCCGGGGTCAGCCCGCCCAGGCAGGTGATGTCGGTTCGGGCCCGCGACCAGGCCCCCGAACGCACCGCGTGTCCGAAGGACTGCAGGTCCATCAGCCAGTTGCCCGAGGGAATGATCGGCACGTCGACCTGGGCGGTAAGTTCGCGGTAGCCGTCCAGGTCCCAGTCGGCGAAGGGGGCCTCGAACCAGGCGAAGTTCAACCCGGCGAGTTCGTGGGCGACCGGCAAGGCGTCCTCGTGCGAGTAGTTGTTCTCGACATCGTGCATGAAGGCCACATCGGGGAACGCTTCCCTCGCGGCACGGCAGAGCGCCAGGTCCTTCTCGGGCAGGCACCAGCAATGGAACTTGACCGCGGTGAAACCCATCTCGAGTCGCTGTCCGATCAGTTCGAGGTAGGCCGGTACGTCGTCCATCAACGGTGTGCTGGCGTAGGAAGGAATCGACGTTCGGGTCGCCCCGAGTAACTCGTGAAGTGGCTTCTCCTGGATCCGTCCCGCCAGATCCCACAGGGCGACGTCGATCACAGCCAGGGCGCCCGGTGAGAGCGGGAAGACCCGCGGGCGGAGATCGTAATACAACTCGTCCCGTTCCCGGGGATCGCGGCCGAGCAGAACCGGTGCCAGGTGGCGGACCGTTTCGGCCGTGTAACGGTCGAAGTCGTAGGAGGTGTAGTTCGAGACGCCCGCGATTCCCTCCACGCCGGCATCGGTTTCGATCCGCACGACCGTGTTGGTCATGAACTGTTCGGGCAGGTCGAAAGACCAGGTGAACCGTTGGACCTGGGGTGCCACGGTGCGAACTTCGATGCGGGTGATCTTCATGGCGTGCAATCAGGGAGGTTCGGGATGGACCGGATGATTATGCGTCAGCCCCGCGTTGCAGACAACGAACCCATCTGCCGTGGAACGAGTCCGCGGGATGTGTCATCCTGACATCCCGCCTGTTTTCCGGCTGTCCGTCCGATGAAGTGATCGTGAACGTGAAGACCGTTTGCCGAACCACGCTCCTGCTGCTTGTCGCCACCGCTCCACTGACGGCCGGCGAGCCGGTCGGGTTCTGGTCGTTCCAGCCTCTGCGGTTCAGCGTTCCCGACGTGACGAACTCGGACTGGCCGGCCAACACGCTGGACCGGTTCATCCTGCACCGAATCGAGCGGAACAGGCTGCAGCCGGCCGGACGTGCCAGCGATGAGGTCCTGTTGCGTCGAGCCTGTTTCGACTTGTTGGGGCTGCCACCGATGCCCGGCCAACGAGACACCTTTCTGGCCGACCGTCGTCCGGGTGCGTGGTCCCGATTGGTCGACCGCCTGCTGGCCAATCCCCATATGGGCGAACGCTGGGGACGGCACTGGTTGGACGTCGCCCGGTTTGCCGAGAGCTACGGCTTCGAACACGACCTCGACAATCTCAATGCCTACCACTACCGCGACTTCGTGATCCGGGCACTCAACGATGACATGCCATTTGATCGGTTCGTCGGCTGGCAACTGGCCGGTGACGAACTGGCCGGAGAAAATCCCCTGGCCCGGATGGCCACAGGGTTCCTGGCCGCCGGCGTGCGGAATGCCGACATCGCCGCCGTGCGGGTCGAGCAGGAACGCTACGACGAACTCGACGACCTGGCCTCGACCGTCGGCAGTTCGCTGCTGGGACTTTCAATCGGCTGCGCCCGGTGTCACGACCACAAGTACGATCCGATCAGCCAGGAGGAGTACTATCGCTTCCTGGCCGTGTTTGAACGGACGATTCGTGGCGAGGTCAAGCTCTCGACGGCAGCGACGATGGCCGCGGGAGTGCGTCCGGTCCTGGTGGCCGGGGAGGGGTTGAAACCGCTGGCCCGGGTCTACAATCCGGGTCCGGCCTTCTACACCAGCACCTGGTACCTCAGGCGTGGCGACGTTCGACTCAAGGACCACCAGGTCCGTCCGGGGTTCCTGGACGTGTTGACGGCCGAGGGCGGAACCTACGACTCGTACCGGCGGCCAGAAGTCGAAACGGCCAAGTCGAGCTATCGCCGCAGTCGGCTGGCGCGATGGATCACTGATTCGCAGAATGGTGCCGGGCGGTTGCTGGCCCGGGTGATCGTCAACAGGCTCTGGCAGCATCACTTCGGGCGCGGCCTGGTCACCACGCCCAACGACTTCGGCGAGCGGGGAGAGCGGCCAAGCCATCCGGGCTTGCTGGACTGGTTGGCCACGGAGTTGATTCGCGCCGGCTGGCGATTGAAGCCGGTCCATCGCCTGATAGTCTGCAGCGAGGCGTACCGGCAGGCTGTACTGGACGTGGGACGGGTCGAGGGGGATGCCGGCCTGTTTCGCGGGCGGCCGTTGCGGAGGCTGGAGGCCGAGGCGATTCGTGACAGCCTGGTTGCGGCGGGCGATCGTTTCGATGCCCGGATGTTCGGTCCTGGCTCCCTCGACACACAACAGCCACGCCGCAGTGTTTACTTCCGCGTCAAACGCAGTCGGCTTGATCCACTGCTGACGCTTTTCGATGTTCCCGACACATTGCAGGGGACGGCGACGCGGCCGGTGACGATTGTTTCGCCACAGGCGCTGGCATTGATGAACGGCACTTTTGTGCGGTCGGCCGCGGCATCGTTTGCACGGCGACTGATGACCGGAACTTCCGCACCGTCGCCGGCGAACCTGGTGAACCGGGTGTTCCTGCTGGCACTCGGTCGGGAAGCGGCCGGTGAGGAACGTGCCGCTGCCCTGGTGTTTCTGCACGAGCAGCGTGCGGTTTACGCGTCGACGCCGCGGGGCGAGAGCGACCTGACCGGCGATCCTCTGCAACGGGCGCTGGTCGACTTGTGCCAGGCGGTGTTTTGTTTGAATGAGTTCGTCTATGTCGAGTAGCTGTTTGTCGATGTTTCCGACCGCGTCCCGGCGGTAACAGCCTGCTGTTGTGATCGGCAGGAAACCCGAAGAGTCCCCCAGCATGTCCGCACCGGAAGTTCATTACCGCGATACCAGTTACGCGTCCCGGCGAGATTTCCTTTCGCGGGCAGGGGCCGGTTGTGGTGCACTGGCATTGGCGGACCTGCTGAGCGATCGGGTCGTGGCCGCACCCGATCCCAGATCGCCGCTGGCACCGCGACCGGCTCACCACAGCCCGAGAGCCACCTCGGTGATCTGGCTGTTCATGCACGGGGCGCCCAGCCAGGTCGACACCTGGGACTACAAGCCGACCCTGGCCCGTCGCGACGGGCAGACACTGGAGGGTTTTGACCAATCGACGGGTTTTTTTGCCGGCCGTGGGGGGCCGATCATGAAGTCCCCGTTTTCGTTTCGCCAGTACGGTGACTCGGGAACGTGGTGCTCGGAAATTTTTCCGAACCTGGCCCGCCACGTCGACGAGATGGCAATCGTGTACTCGTGTTTCGCTCATGAGAACAATCACTCGCCGGCCCAGTTCCAGATGAATACCGGCAAGGCTCGGATGGGTTTCCCCTGCGTGGGATCCTGGGTGACCTACGGGCTGGGCAGCGACAACCGGAACCTGCCGGGTTTCATGGTCATGTACGATTCGCGCGGACGGGGGACACCAAAGTCCCGGGCATCAGCCTGGGGAGCCGGTTTTCTGCCGGGTGTCTTCCAGGGTACTGCGGTCAACAGTCAGGGTCCCCCGATCGCCAATCTTGGCCGTCCCCATCAACTGACCGGCAGGATGCAACGCCGGCAACTGGAATTGATCGCGAGGCTGAACCGGCGTCACCGTGATCGGTTGCCGGAACGCTCCGACCTGGACGCGAGAATCCGCAGCTTCGAACTGGCATTTCGGATGCAGCTGGCCGCGCCCGAAGCACTTGACCTCTCGGGCGAGACCGAATCGACGCAAAGACTCTACGGCCTGGATGACCCGCGTTGCGGCCACTTCGCACGGCAGGCGCTGATGGCCAGGCGGTTGATCGAGCGTGGCGTGCGATTCGTTCAGCTCTACAGTGGCGGCTTCAACAACGACGACTGCTGGGACGGTCACAACAATCTCGACAAGAACCATCGCCAGTTCGGCGGCGAAACCGATCGGCCGATTGGCGGGTTGCTGACCGATCTGAAGCAGAGAGGCCTGCTTGACTCGACGTTGGTCGTTTGCTGCGGTGAGTTCGGGCGGTTGCCGCTGGTGCAGAAGGGAGGCACCGGTCGCGATCACAACCCCAACGCTTTCACGACCTGGATGGCCGGCGGTGGGATCCGGGGCGGTGCCCGCCACGGGGCGACCGACGAGATCGGACTCAACGCGGTGACCGACCGCGTCAGTGTCCATGACCTGCACGCCACGATCCTGCACCAGTTGGGACTGGACCACGAACGGCTGACGTTCCGTCGCAACAGCCGGGACTTTCGGCTGACCGACATCGCCGGGCGGGTGATTGGCGAGGTGGTCTCGTAGGGTTGGCGATCGTGAATCCGTGTCGGCCTTGCCTAGCGGTGGACCTCGAACCACTTCAACACATGGGCCACCTTGACCATCAGCCGGCTGGGGCGGGCAACGATTCGGTGACCGGCCCCGGGAATGCGGACCATCATCGTGTCGATGCCTCGCAGTTTCAGGGCCTGGTAGAACTGTTCGGATTCGGAGATCGGCGTCCTGTGGTCGTCTTCGCCGGTCAGCAGCATCGTGGGCGTGGTGACCTTGCCGACCAGCGAGATCGGTGAACGGGCCAGATACCGTTCGGGTTCCTCCCACGGCAGATGGTGAAACCAGTAGCGGGCGATCCCGGGGTAGGCGTCGGTGACACCGATGAAGCTGTGCCAGTTGATGACTGGTTTCTGGGCGACCGCGGCCCGGAATCGTCCGGTCTTGCCGACGACCCAGGCGGTGAGGATTCCACCGCCGCTGCCACCGGTGATGTATTGTTGCTGTGGATCAGCCCAGCCCCGTTCGATCAGCGTGTCGAGGCCGGACATCATGTCCTGGAAGTCGCCTTCGCTTGGGTAGTTGTGGTCGATCAGGTCGGCGAATTTCTTTCCATAACCGGTGCTGCCCCGGGGATTGGTGTAGAGCACGATGTAGCCGGCAGCCGCGTAGAGCTGGACCTCGAACGAGAACCGCTCGCCGTAGTTGGCAAACGGCCCGCCGTGGATTTCGAGCATCACCGGGTGGCGGCTGGATGTCTTGGTGCGGTTCTTGGCATCGAAGCCGGGAGGAGTGACGACCCAGCCATGGATTTCCCGGCCGTCGAACGATGACTTGTAGCGGATCGACTCGGTGTGTCCGAGTTGACGTTGTGAGAAGAGGTCGTCGTTGAGCCGGGTGATGCGACGGGCCGGCTTGTCGCGCCGGGCGATTGCCACGTCGGCTGGATATTCGGGACGCGTTTGCGTGTAGGCGAGGGTGCCATTCTTCGAGACGCTGAAACTGCCGCTGGCGTAGGGGCGGCCGATCGTGGTCCCGCCAATGTTGCTGGCAACCGGCACGATGCGTTCCGGATCCTTCAACGACACGAATCCGACCCTGGTCACGCCCTGGTCGTCGTACTGCACGAACAGTCCGGTGCCGTCGGCAGCCCAGGTGCAACTCCAGAGGTTGCGGTCGAGTGATCCGGCCAGGCGGCGAGGGGCGGCCTGCTTGTCGTCGAGGCGGAACAGGGTCAACTCGTCGTCCTGGTAACTCTTGCCGATGTCCCGGTAACCGAGGTAGGCCACCCACTTGCCGTCCGGCGAAACCGTCGGACCGTGGTCGGGACCCTCACGGTTGGTCAGTTGTGCGATCGCCCTGTTCTCGACCGTGACGGCGAAGAGATCTGAACGCCGCGTCTCCAGTTCCCAGCCCTTGCGGCGGGTGGCCGAGAAGACGATGCGGTTCCCGTCGGCAGTCCAGGCGAGTTGACCCGAGTGGTTGTAGTTGCCGCTGGTGATCTGCCGGGGCCGTCCGCCGTCGGCGGGGATGACAAAGACGTGCGAGAATCCCCGTTCGAGGTAGCCTTGACCGTCGGAGCGATAGCGAGCCCGGTCGATCACTCGTGCCGGCTTGGCCCAGTCGGCGCCCTTGGGTGCCGCCGGCAGCGTGACAAACGGTTTGCGGGGCGAGGGGACCAGCATCGTGAAGGCCAACCAGCTGCCGTCGGGCGACCAGGCGAGGTTGCCCGGCGAGCGATCCAGTTGAGCGATGCGGGCGGTTTGCCCGGTACTCGCCCAGCGAACGATCAACTCGCTGCCGGAGTCACCGCTGACACTGTAGGCCAATCGCTGGCCATCGCGGGACCAGCGGGCTCCGGAGGCGCGGACCGAATCATCCAGCAGCGGGCGGTGGTTGCTGCCGTCGGCGTCGATGGTCCACAGTCGTCCGCGGACGCGATCGGCGATGATGTCCATCGAGTTGCGGGTGTAGACGACCCGTTTGCCATCGGGGGAGATCTGAGGGTTCGAGGCAAACTCGATCGCGAAGGCGTCGATCAGTTCCAGGGGGCTGGCGGCGGTCAGTACCTGGCCGCTGGCCAGGAAGATCGTCAGTGCGAGCAGTGGGCGAATCATGATGCTGTCGGAGTCCTTGAGTAACGGAAAAAACCAGGGCCTCGTCTGAAACACCCGCTGCCGGGATCAGTTCCAGCCCATCAAGGCAAGTAGAGACCTGCCGCTGTTCAATGCATCGAGAATCAGGAAATTGGCGATCCCGGTCCATCCCCCTGCCAGATGCGCGAGGATGACTCCATGAAAGACAATGTGGAGGGGGACGAAAATGCTGAAAGAGTAGAGGGTCCCGTGGACGGTGATGTCGGTCTGGTGAGTCCCCGTTTCATGAATTGTGCTCATGATCTGGTACCCGAAGAAAATGCCCATGACCAGAAAATAGGTCCCCAGGAGTTCTTCTTTGCAGATGAGATGGAAAGGCAACCACAGGTAGCAGGCCGTCGGGAAGAAATAGGGAGACAGGCAGATCATCAGGTCAGAGAAGGTACCCCCGGGCCTGTGAGTAAACTTGCCGTGTCCTTTTGCGTACACGTGAAAACCAACCGGTTTCCTGAAAAACAGCAGTGCCCAGATGTTGTGTGTCAACTCGTGTTCAAACGTGGTGAAGAAAACCAGTCGCTTGCGGAATTTTGAGACCGTCAACAGTGACAGCACCGTTCCGACAAAGAAGAAAACGGCGTGTTGAGAAAGAGCCGTGAGCAGACCACCGACGATGACAAGCAGGTTGTATCCACAGAGCAGCCCCAGCAGGCCGCTGGCGATGGGTGTGAGGACGATCGTGAGTGCCTTGCACAGTTGACGAATCATGTTGTCACGTTCCTGGTTTCCAGGCGAGTCGCGAGGACCCGGGATTGGCGTGGTTTACCGCCGGGTTGGCTTGGCCAGCAGTTTCAGCATGCCACGACCCAGCGCGTCGCCGATCAGGAAGTAGCTTTCGGCGTTACCGAACCAGTGGTGTCCGTGTCCGACGTTGGGCGAGTCCTGGGCGGGTCGGGCGAAGGCGGTGGTCGAGACGAACGCCACTCCCTCGGACCGCCGGGCGGCCTCCGCCTGGGCGGCGCGGATTGCCAGCATGTTCTTGCCAGCCTTCGGTCCCCCGTTGCCCAGTTCTCCGATGACAACCGGCAGGCCTGGTGATCTCAGGTCGCGACGAACATCGTTGACCAGGTGGACGAGGTTCTGTTGGTACTCGGAGCGGGCCTTGCCGTCGAACATGTCGTTCCAGCCCTGGAACCAGACGAATCCCGCCAGGCGATACCCTCCGGCCGACGGCTTGGGCAGTTCCTGCTGCAAGCGGGCCAGTCCCGCGTGAACCTCGGAGAGCATCCGGTGGTAGTAGGCCCCGGTTGGTCCGGTGGCACTGGGAGGACGGAAGTCCCGGTGGAGGCTCTTGCCCCCCCAGGCGGTCTTGATCAACAGGACCGGCGCCTGGATCGCGTCACCGACGACGTGACCGAACTGGAATTCGGGTCCGATGTGGTGCTTGCCGGGGTAGCCGGCGAACCCGATCGAGAGGCCGCCGCTCTTGAGTTTCTCGCGGGTCCGGAAACGGACGAACACGTCATCACGGACGACCCAGTCTCCCCCGGCGGTACGAACGTGCGCGTACCGTTTCGCGTTGGCCGGGACCTGGATCACTTTCAGCAGCGTGCCCCGCCCCCCGTTGTAGTGCTTGGGATGATCGAGATCGACGACTCCCTGGCCCTGCATGTTGGACTGGCCGGCAAGGATGAAGACCTGCAGCGGCGGGGGCGGTGGATCGGCAGCCGACGTCGTCGTGGCCAGCCAACCTGCCAGCAGCAGTGTGGCCAGGCCGGTGATGGTGCCAGAAGCAGGCATGGGCTATCCCTGCACCAGTCGCTCGGCGAGATTGTTCTGGCCACCGACGTCGGTCAGCCGGTGGTAACGGCCTTCGAAGTAGTAGGTCAATTCCTCGTGGTCGAGGCCGAGCAGTCCGAGCATCGAGGCGTGCAGGTCGTTGACGTGGACCTTGTCTTCGACTGCCGCGAAGCCGAAGTCGTCGGTGGCACCAATCGCCTTGCCGCCGCGAATGCCGCCCCCGGCCATCCAGGCACTGAAACCGTAAGGGTGATGATCGCGGCCGTTGGAACCCTGCATGATCGGGGTGCGGCCGAACTCGCCGACCCAGACCAGCAGGGTGCTTTCGAGCAGTCCGCGTTGTTCCAGGTCGCTGATCAGCCCGGCAATCGGTTGGTCCACCTTTTTTCCCTGGCTGGTGTGGTTGCCCTGGCAGTCACCGTGAGCATCCCAGCCACCGCTGATCAGTTGCACGTAACGCACACCCCGCTCGACCATCCGCCGGGCCATCAGGCACATCTTGCCGAAGCGGTCGGCCGGTCCTGCCCCGATACCGTACAGGTCGCGGGTGGCCTTGGTTTCGTGGGAGAGGTCGATCAGTTCCGGGGCCGCCGTCTGCATCCGGAAGGCCAGTTCGTAGTTGGCGATGCGGGCATCGAGGCGGCTGTCGCCGGGGCGAGTCGCAAGGTGTTGGCGATTCCAACGGTTGATCTGGTCGAGCAGCATCCGTTGTTCGCCGGCAGCGATGTTCTTGTGACGCGCCAGGTTCTGGATCGGGGTTCCCTGGGCCCGCATGTCGGTGCCCTGGTAGACGGCCGGCAGAAACCCGGAGCTGTACATCGAAGCTCCGTTGCGGAAAATGCCGTCGGTCATGGCGATGTAGGCCGGCAGGCTGTTGCTCTGGGTTCCCAGGCCATAGACGACCCAGGCGCCGGTACTGGGGTGTCCCAGCAGGCGGGTGCCCGAGTGCATCATGATCATCGCCGAACCGTGAATGAACAGGTCGTGGTGCAGTGAACGAATGATTGCCAGTTTGTCGGCGTGCCGGGAGAGGCGGGGGAAGATACTGGAGATTTCCAGGCCACTCTCGCCGCACCTGTTGAACTGGAATCGCGGGGCCATCACTTTCGCGTCGGCGGTGTTGATCTGGGCCAGGTCATAATCCTGCAGGCTCTTGGGAAGGAGTTGCCCGTCGAACTTCTTCATGACGGGCTTGGGGTCAAAGGTCTCCAGTTGACTGGGGCCCCCCTGCATGAACAGGAAGATGACATTCCTGGCGGTCCCGGGCAGATGGGCCGACCGGGCCAGCAACGGATTGGCCGCCGACGCCGCCTGGCCGCGGGCCTCGTTTCTTAACAGCTCCCCCAGGGCCAGGCCGCCAAAGCCCAGCCCACCGGTCTGGAGGAACTCGCGTCGTGAAGAAATGGTCATGACCGGGTGGCCTGTTGTGATTTCCTGGCTTGTCAGTCCGCGAACGCAAACTCGGTGAGGTTGAAAACGGCCAGGCAGAGTTTGGAGAGGGCATGCCCCTTGGCCGGCGGCAGGGCGGCCAGTGCCGGGGGCGAGCCATCCAGGGGGCCGGCCTTGGTCTGTTCCAGGGCCTCGAGCAGCTTCAGGGCCGAGGCGGATTCCTCGGCCCGGGGCGGGCGGCCCAGGGTGATTTGCCAGAGCCGCTCGACGCGGGCCTTCGAGTCGGCGCCGGCCTCCTTGGCCACGCGGCCGGCCAGGTGCATCGCCTGGCGGAAGACGGACTTGTTGTTGAGTCCCCACAGCGCCTGCGGGGCGACGGTGGTCACATCGCGGGTCGGACAACTGACCGACGTGACCGGCGTGTCGAAGACATCGAACATCGGGAACTTGAAGTTGCGACGCACGAGGATGTAGAGACCGCGGCGGGTGTGCTGGGCCGGATCAGCCGAGACGACCCAGTGCCATTTTTCCCGCAGCGAGGCGATCTCGTCGGCCGCCAGCGGCGGCACCACCGGAGGACCCCCCATCGCCGGGTTCAACGTGCCCGCTGACACGTGGACCGCGTCCCACAGCGCTTCGGCCTCGAGTCGTCGCCGGCTGAATCGCCACAGCAACCGGTTGTCGGGATCCTCGGCCAGGTGCTTGGCAGTGGCAAACCGGCTGGTTTGCCGGTAGGTCGCCGAGTTCATGATCAGGCGGTGCAGGTTCTTGACCTTCCAGCCGTCGGCGACGAAGCCGGTGGCAAGCCAGTCAAGCAGGCCGGGATGCGAGGGCAGCTGGCCCATCTTGCCGAGATCGTTGGGTGTCTCGACGATGCCACGGCCGAAGTGCCACTGCCAGATCCGGTTGACCATCACGCGGGCTGTCAGGGGATGGTCGGGTCTTGTCAGCCAGAGGGCGAATTGTGCACGGCTTCCGAAGGGCTGGGGCAACGCTGCGGGCGTGCCGGTGGCCTGGGCCAGGGATGCCGGCAGCGCCGGCGACATCCGTTGCAACGGCTTGTTCAGTTCGCCTCGCTCGAGCAGATGGACGGGCCGGATCAACGCGGGATGCTGCCGGCCGAGCACGCTGGCGGTGGGGATGTGCATCAGGCCGACGTAATCGACGGCCGCCTGGCCGGCGGCACGTTCTGGCAACTTGAGCACCGACTCGGCGACGGCGGTGAGCAGCGTCTGCTTGCGGGCGGATTGTTCGGGAGTCAACGGCTTGCCCTTGGTCCGGGCTTCGAACTGCCGGTAGGTCTTCGTCGCCTCCTGGACCGCAACCACCTTGGGGTACGCTTGCCGCCAGTCGGCTTCTTCCATTGCCGTCCACAGCGGGAGCTCGACTTCCCGGGCCGAGGCGAAGATGGCGTGCAGGGCAAAGTAATCGGCCTGGGTGAACGGGTCGAACTTGTGTTCGTGACAACGGGCGCATCCCAGCGTCAGTCCCATGAACGCCGACGCGGTCGTGTTGACCCAGTCGATGGTGGTCTCGTAGGCCAGTCGTCGGGCGTCAAGGCCGGACTCGTGGACTCGTGGACCCAGGCTGAAGAAGCCGGTCCCGACACGGGCCTCGAGGTGACGCCGCTTCTTGGCCGGGACGATGTAGACGCGACGAGGATCCAGGTCGAGATTGTCGGGCCAGAGTTCGTCACCGGCGATCTGTTCCTGGACGAAGGTGTGATAGGGCTTGTCGTCGTTGAAGCTGTTGACGACGTAATCCCGGTACCGCCAGGCATTGCGGTAGTAGATGTCGGTTTCGTAACCCCCGCTGTCGGCGTAGCGAGCGACGTCCAGCCAGTGCCGGCCCCATCGCTCGCCGTAGTGCTTCGAGTCCAACAGCGTGTCGATCAGTCGCGACCAGGCGCCGGCTGACTTGTCATCGAGAAATGCGGCGACCTGGTCGGGCGAGGGAGGCAGGCCGATCAGGTCGAAATAGGCTCGGCGGACCAGTGTCCGGCGAGATGCTTCGCCGGCCGCCTCCAGGCCGGCTTCCCCGAGTTGCTGCAGGACAAACTGGTCGATGGGGTTTCGCACCCGCGCGGTCGGCTTCAGCGACTTGCGATCCGGCGGCGTGGGACGTGTCGGTTTTCGGAAGGCCCAGTGGATTTCCTCGGGCGGCTTGGCCGGATCGGCTGCCACCGCGCGTTCGGCCTGTACCGCACACGCCAGTACGACGAGCGTGGCCAGAGCCTGAGGAAGCGTCGGTCGCATCGGGTACCTCCGGGGGGGTGGCGTCGAGATCCGGGTTCAGCGGTCGCCTGCGTCGACGGTTCCCTTGCACTCAGGATACTTCAGGCAGCCGAAAAACGCGCCGTACTGGCCCTTGCGGAGTTTCATGGGGCCATCGCAGCGGGGGCAGTTGGGAACGTCGATTGTCTCGCCGCCGTCCTCTTCCGCCGATGAGCTGGAACCGCCGAGACGTCGCATGTCGCCACGGTAACTGCACCACAGGCAGCCCTCGATTGGATCGGGGGGATCGCCGTCGAGCACCCCGGCGACCTCGGCCAGGAACGCATCGAATGTCGTGTCGTCGCGGTCCACCTCGGTCCACTCCAGCGACCCGCCCAGCAGTTGCCGATCGGGTGATTCCAACTGCACGTCCCCGGGAACGAAAGAGAGCAGTCCCATCCGCGTGATCGGCTTGATGCTCGGGAAACCTTCGGCCGCCTGCTCCATGGCCTTCACGTAGGCATGCAACTGGCGGCTGTACATGGTCGCCTTGTCCTTGCCGGGCTGTCCGGTCTTGAAGTCCACCAGGACCCAGTTGCCGTCATCGAGTTCAACAAGGCTGTCGAAGCGGCCATTGATGACCAGCGGTGTCGGGCTGCCGGGAAATTCCAACGGCACCGAGCGGACTCTCTCTTCGCCAAAACGGATCACGCCCGGTGGCAATGACGGCAACACGTCCTCGGTCCGTTTCCCGGTGAAGAATGTCTCCTGGGCTTCGGCGATCGACGAGAAGATGCTCGGCATCGGGATCGACGGCTGGGTGACCCCGTGTCGGACCTTCAGCGTGAAACACAGCGGACAGCCACCGTAGAGGAAGGTCAGGTCCGACGGGCTGATCCAGTAAGCCATGGCGGGTGCACCTCGCGCGAGGAAACGTCTGGTCGCCGGGCCGGCACTCAAGCGGAGCCGGCTAGACGATCGGTTTCCATCCCGGCTCGTAATCACGGGCCCACAACGCGGCGGCCTTGGGATTGCCGAGGATGTGTCCGTCGCTGGCCCGGCAGTTGATCGCGCCGCTGGTCCGCTGGGCGATGTTGCCCAGGTGGCACAGCAGCGTGCTCTTGTGGCCCTCGGTGATCTCGCAGTTGAGTTTCTCCGGCGCGTCGTTGCGGATCGCGTCGGTAAAGTTGTCGATGTGCTCGATGTCTCCGCGGCTCTTGCCGGTCACCTTCTCGATGACCTTGTCGGCCGCATCGTAGACGGTGTGCCCACCGTTGCCGTCGAGTTCCAGGGAACCCTTGTCGCCATAAAAGGCGACGAACCCGTCCCGGTGACGATTGCAACTGAGTCCCTGCCAGGTGATGGCCCGCTTGCCGGGGAACTCGAAGGACACCTGGTGGGTGTCGGGCGTCTGTTGGTCATCGGTCCAGTGGTAGCGGCCGCCGCTGGAGGTGACCCGGATCGGAAAATCGACACCCAGGCCCCAGCGGCACAGGTCCAGCGTGTGGACACCGTTGTTGCCCAGTTCGCCGTTGCCCCAGTGCCAGAACCAGTGCCAGTTGTAGTGCACCCGGTTGTCGAGATAGGGGAGACGCGGAGCGGGGCCTTGCCAGAGATCGTAGTTGAGATGTCCGGGGACGGCGGCGGGTTTGCCGTGGCCCAGCGATCCCCGGGCGCTGTTGTAGTAAGCCCGGACGAGGTAGACGCGTCCGATGGCTCCCTCGTGCAGTTTTCGCATCGCATCGATCGTCTGCGGCCCGCTGCGACGCTGGGTGCCGACCTGGACGGCCCGCTTGTGCTTGTGCGCCGCTTCGACCATCCACTCGCCCTCCTGCGGATTGTGGCAGCAGGGCTTCTCGCAGTAGACGTGCTTGCCCGCGTTGACGGCCAGGATTGTCGCCGGGGCGTGCCAGTGGTTGGGTGCGGCACACACGAGTGCATCGACCGACTTGTCATCGAGGATGCGGCGAAAGTCGGTAACTGGAGTCGGTGCCTTGGCCCCGGTGCCGGCAACCAGCTTGGCACAGGCGCTTGCCCGGTTGCTGTCGACGTCGGCGACATACTTGACCTCGACGTTGGGACGGCCGGAGAAACTGACCGAGAGGCTACGGCCCCGGCTCAGGCCCATCACGCCGACGACAACCTTGTCGTTGGCGGCTGCGGCGCGAGCCGTGCCGGCCAGTGACGTGGCGGCCACCGCGGCCGTGCTTCCCAGGAACGTGCGTCGATTCAGCGTGGAGGTCATCAGTCGGTCTCCTGTCCTGTTTCGTGTGCGTCTCGACCAGTCACAACATACTAACCCAACTCGCCCGCCACGGCGACCACCCACGGATCGCCGTCGACGGGAGTTCATCCGGCAACGGGCGGCCGCGGCAGCTGGAATCCTTGGGAATTTCTAGTGGTCGGTGACGGCTCCGTCCCCGAACCGCATCCGGGGCCGGTTGGCCGGCACATAGGGCCGCTTGGCGGCGACCTTCTCGTCGAGCGTGACACCCAGGCCCGGCTTGCCCGGGATCAGCGCATAACCATCCTTGAACCGCGGCCCGTCACCGCGGAACAGGTCCTGGAAGAACTGCGACGGCGGCCGGCTGATTTCCTGGATCGCGAAGTTCGGCGTGGTCACATCGACGTGCAGCGAGGCCAGCGTACTGACGCTACTTTGCGGATTGTGCGGGGCCGTCTGGATTCGGTAGGCCTCGGCGATCGTGGCAATCTTCTTCAGTTCGAGGATTCCACCGCAGTGAACCACGTCGGGTTGCACGTAATCCACCAGGTGCCGTGAACAGATCGGTGCAAAGCCGTACTTGGTGAACAGCCGCTCGCCGGTCGCCAGCGGGACCCGCGTCTTGTTTCTCAGATGTGCCAGTTCGTCGACATCTTCGATCTGCGTGGCCTCCTCGACGAAGTAGGGGGAGTACTGCTCGGCGCGGGCGCAGAATTCCACGGCCATCGGCGGCGTGGGAAATCCGTGCAGGTCGATCAGGATCCGGAAGTCCGGTCCCACGGCTTCGCGAACTGCCTTCAACCGGGCAATCGCATCGCGGACGTCCCTGGAAGGATCGACGACCAGGCCGCGTGGCCTGAGGAATCCGCCCTTGGCGGCGACCCAGCCGTCGGCCTTGGCCTGGGCCCAGTTCTTCGCGTAATCCTCGGGTGTTGTTCCGCCGGCGTGCACATACATCTGCATCTTGTGCCGGGCACGGCCGCCGAGGAGTTTCCAGACCGGCAGGCCAACCGACTGCCCGAGAATGTCCCAGAGGGCGATTTCGACGGCGCTGATGGCCGAGTTGAGGATCGGGCCGCCTCGCCATCGCGGCCAGCGATACATCGCCTGCCAGTGCATTTCGATGTCGGTGGGGTCCTGTCCAACCAGGTAGCGGCGGTGCTCCAGGATCGCCTGCTCGACGGTCCGGGCCTTGCTGGTGATCGAGCCCTCGCCCAATCCGACCAGCCCGCGGTTGGTCACAACCTTCACGAAAACGTAGTTCTTGCCACCGGCATTGACGACGATCGTCTTCAGGTCGGTGACCTTCAGTTTCGCCTTGCGGGCTTCTTCGCGGGCGAGGGCGAACCGGCTGCCGGGGCCGGACAACAGGCCCAGGCCACCGGCCGCGGCGGTGGCGGCGGAAACAAGAAAATCACGGCGGTCCAACTGGCGAATTGACACGGCGACGCTCCTTCCGGAAACAGGTGAGGAAACGTCGTCAGCTTGGACGATCGCCGATGCGGTTGCAAACGCCGGCTACTCCGCCTCTTCGACGGTGAATCCGTGCTGCAGCCGGTGGTGCGGCCCATCAAAATGCTGCGTGCTCTTGAAGAGCTCGTGGCGGCCATCGCCGGCGTGCTGCTCGACCTGCTTTCGCAGGGCGAGCAATTCGTCCTTGCCGGCCGGCCGGAAGCCGCGACCGACCTTCAGGGCCTGGTCGAGGTCGCGCTGCAGGCGAATGCCCACGACCTGGCTGGAGACCGGCTGCGAGAGCGAGTAGCGGATGCACTCGGCGGCGGTGGCCATGCCCGTTGTCGGGATGGCCCCGTTCTTGCCGTCGGGGCTTCCCCCGAGGCTCTTCATCCCGATCACCCCGACACCCCGCTTCAGGCATTCCGGGATCACCGTCCGCTGGAAACTGCGGAAGAAGTAGTCGCAGATGTTGATCGGCATCTGGGCGGTGGCCCACTTGTAGGGCTGCCCGAGCATGTTGAGGTGGATCCGCGGATCCTTGTGGCCGGTGAATCCGATGTAGCGGACCTTGCCGGCTTTTTGTGCCTCGAGGGCCGCCTTCAGGCCGCCTTTTTCAAAGACCCAGGCCGGGTCGTTGTCGTAGTTGATCTCGTGGAATTGCCAGAGATCGATGTGGTCGGTCTTCATCCGCTTCAGGCTGTCGTTGAGGTTGGCGATCGAACCCTTGTAGTCCCGTTCACAGTTTTTCGTCATCAGGAAGACCTTGTCACGGCGGTCCTTGATGGCGTCGCCCATCAGTTCCTCGCTGTACCCGTCGTGGTAATCCCAGGCGTTGTCGAAAAATGTCATGCCCTTGTCGATCGCCTGGTGCATCAGCTTGATCGCCACCGGTTCCCCATCGTCCTTGCCGGCCTGGCCGATGTGCCAGCCACCCAGGCAGAGGATCGACACCCGTTCGCCGGTCTTTCCCAGCGGTCGGGTCGGCAACCCGGCCCCGTCGTCCTTTTGGCTTCCCAGCAGTTCCTCGCCCAGTCCCAGTGCCACGCCGGCGGCGACGCCGGCCTGCAGAAAATCACGGCGGGTGGATTCGTCAGTCATCTGCAACACTCCGGGTGAATCGGGTTCCAGGCGGAGATGATACCACAGGTCCAGCACGACTGGCACACCTGCCAACCGGCTCGCTAGGATCGGCCCTGCAGTCAGTACCCCTTCCCGGAGTGTTCCCTGAATGCCTGGCCTGTTCAACCGGTTGCCTCGTGTCCCGCTCCTGCTGCCGCTTCTTGCGGTCGTGATGGTTCCGCTCCTGCTGCCGGCCGCCGACAAGCCGGCCCCGTCGGCGGCGGCCACGATCCGCAAGGCGCTGAAGGCGCGAGGCGTGCAGGTTCGGCGGGCAACCCCCGAAACCGTCTCGGGTGACCGGGCGATCAAGGTCCACACCGACCTGGTCTATGCTCGCTACGGCGATCGCTCGATGGCACTGGACCTGTTTGAACCTCCGCCGACGGGCCGCTTGCGACCGGGGATCCTCGTTGTCCACGGGGGCGGCTGGTTGAAGGGTGACAAGCAGAAGTTTCATGCCCTGGCCAAGGCGCTGGCGCTGAGAGGATATGTTGCCGCAGCGGTGGGATACCGCCTGGGCGGTGAAGCACGGTTTCCGGCAGCCATCCATGACTGCAACGCGGCCACGCGCTGGCTGAGGGCAAATGCGGCCCGCTTCGCGGTGGACCGGAAACGCATCGGGGCGGTGGGAGGATCGGCCGGTGGGCATCTGGTGGGGTTGATGGCCGCAGCAGCTCAGGTGAAATCGTTGCAGGGACGAGGTGGGCATCCGGACTGGTCCAGTCGACTGCAGGCGGCGGTGGTCCTGGCCGGGCCAATGCAACTGGCGACCGGTTCGGTGGCCCGCAAGTCCCGCGAACAGCCCGATGCGTCCAATGCCAACAAGTGGTTTGGCAAGACCGTCGACGAGGCGCCCGCGCTGTACCGGCTGGGGGCACCCTTCACGCACTTCTCGGCTGCGACACCCCCGATGTTCTTCCTGCGTGGTCAATTCGACAGCCCGGCTGCCAACGTGCCCGCCCGCGAAAAACTTGCCCGGCTCAAGGTCGCCAGCATCGCCCGGGTTTATCATCAGGGCCGTCACGGCTGCTGGAACCAGCACCCGTGGTTCGACGTGATGGTCGACGACATCGACGAGTTTCTTGCCGATTCGCTGGGGGATCCAGACCCGGCGGGACTGCACCGCTGGACCCGCTGGCTGTCGATTCCCGGAGTCGACGTGTTTCGGGGCCGCGATCGCGTGGAACTGGTCGTCGGCCCCGAATTTTCCGGCAAGGTGCTGCAGCTGCCGCGATTGAACAACCCGGTTCGTCATGTCGAGTTGATTGATCCCGGAGCGCGCTCCGGGAAGCCGCAGAAACTGAAGCTGGTTTCCCAGGTCAACCGCTGGGACATCCCTCTTCCCGAATCTTCGGCGGCCGGGTCCCGCCGGGTGCGTGTCGCCACGGTTGGCCGGCCATGGGTTTCGAAGTTGCCCCGGGTGGTTTCAGCGAAAACGGCCGCGTCGTCGACGATCGTGCTGGCCGCACACGACGCGGTTCCGGTCGGCAAGATGCTGCGGTACGAACCCCCGCCACACAAGAACACGCTGGGTTACTGGGTCAACGTCAAGGATTGGTGCTGGTGGCAGGTGTACATCGAACGGCCGGGGCGGTACGAGATCGTCGTGTTCCAGGGGTGCGGCAAGGGACACGGCGGCAGTCGCGTGGCGGTGAGCCTGGCCGGACAGACCCGGGAATTCACCGTCGAGGACACCGGCGGGTTTCAGGCCTTCCGTGACCGCGAGATCGGCGGCGTGACCATCGAGCGACCGGGGTTGTACCGACTCGAGGTCCGGCCCAGGAGCAAGGCTCGCGTGGCGGTGATGGATGTTCGCCGGATCGTGCTCAACCGCAGCGGCGATCCGCGGGCGGTCAGCGGCGGCGAATGACCGGGACTTTTCGCCAACCTGAAAAACTCTCGGTGTATTCCCGGATCGAGAAGCACCAGATCACGAGTTTTTTTCCCTGGAGATTGTCGCGGCGGCGGAGCAACGTGATCCGGGTTGCCGTGGCCCCCGACCCGCGGACACCGACAAGGTCGACCGGGATCCCCAACCCCGCGGCGACGTGGTCGGGGAACCCGGCACCCCGGGCGAACAACGCCGGATCGTGAAAGACCAGGGTGTGGCTGTCGCCCATCACCAGGACCGGGCTGCTGCGGGAGACGGGCACGGGTTGTGGTTTGCCGTTCTTTCCGGAGGAACCCGCGAAAGTCAGTGGCAGCGTTTCGGTGACCGGGTCGTCGGGGGACTGCCGTCGGGCGAGGTCACCGGTGATCGTAACCGGTCGGGTCTCGGCAGCCGACTTGAAGCGGACAAGTCCCTTTCGCCATTGGGCCTTTTTGAGTGTGTCGAGAAGTGCCACCGCGGCAATCGCCGCGCCGCGACCCGACCAATGTGAATCGGTCCGGCAATACAGGGGGCCGGCGCGATCGTCTCTTCGCTTCAGGAACACCGGCAGCAGGTCCAGCAGTCCAACACCGCGTTGCTTCAACACCCGGTGGAATTGTCGGTGGTAGGGGTCCAGCCGCGGCGGTGATCTGTCACGACCGATCTTGACCAGGGGCGAGAGTTTTTCGGGATAGACGGACGCTTTGGCCGGAACCGGGACCACCACCAGCTGGATCCCGGCGGCCTTCAACTGGCGATCGAAATCGACAATCGCTGCCAACGGGTCGGCGTATTTCCTGTTGTTGGCCCGGCTGACTGCTGCCGCCTGTTTTCCCCAGAACGGCCCGACCGTCATCGCTCGTAACTCGGGTACAAGAAACAGCCAGCCCTCGACCCCGGTGACGTAGGAGTGTTTCAAGGCGGTGGCACGATCGAGTCGGTTCCGGGCGAATTCGAGGAAACCGTTGACCTCTGCTGCCGGAGCTTTCGGCGGTGGGTCGGACGCGTGGACCGCGCCCTGGCCGAGCGTGGCGGCGATGGAAACGACCAGCAGGCAGCGGGCCAGGCGTTCGCGGCAACGGATCACTCGAGTTCTCCCCAGGAAGTCGGCAGGTCGATCAACTGGAAATCCGGGTCGTCGAGTTCGATTCGAACCAGGCGCCCGTATTGTCGTTGGACGGTTGTCCAGGGGACGAGCCTGGCGGTCAAGAGGTCTCCGGGCCCGAGCCGGGAAACTGCTTGCAGGCGATTGTCCTTCATTCCCAGGCAAAACACGATCCTCTGGTGACCGTCGGCATCGACGACGTGCAGCGAGAGGATCGCGTTTCGGTAGGGAACGGTCCCGGGAGCGGGGACACCCGATGTGGCCAGGACCGTGCCGCGGAATCTGATCGCCCCGGCCGCAGCGGGCGGGGCGGATGGGGCCCCGGCAGTCGCCAGAGCGATCAACGGCCAATCACCCGAAGTCAATTCGCGGACGGCAAACTGCCAGACGACCACCCGTTTGCCTGCCAGCCGATCGCGGCCCGAGGCCAGTTCCCGCGCCAACTGGCGACGTGTTGCATGGGCGCCGTCGGCGTTGCGGGCGACACGGTCCACCGGCTGGTTCAAATGCCAGGCCAACTGTTCGGCCAGCCCGGCCGACGAGCCCCAGCCCATCGGTGCCGCCGAGTAGATATTCGAATAGCTGTCGCCGAGCAGCAGGACCTCGGAGACCGTGTCGGGTTTCCATTCCCCCCCGTCAGTCTCGAGCACGCGGTGCAGGGCAACGGTCTCGTCCGCAAACACCGAACCGGGATCTGAGAGCCTGAGCATGTCGACAAGGTCACCCCGGTTGGTCACCTTCACGGTTTCGTGTTTCCAGGCCGGTGAAGATCCGGCACGGTTGGCGTGGCCGTGTGCGACGAGGAACCGTGTGAGTGTCTCGGCAACGTGTTGCATGGCCCCGGGCCGCCAGTGGGTGTCGCCGGCAAGGAACTGGTTCTTTCCGGACAGTCGGGCTCGATCCCTCATCAGTTCCAGGGGGTCGAACACCCTGATTCCGGCCGCCCGCAATTCACGGCAGAGCGTTTGGAACGAGGAGTTGTGGAGCAGCTTGTCGGAGTCCCAGCCGAAGCGGCCGGGATGGACCATCGCTTTTGACGGCGTTGGGACCAGCACCAGGCCGATACCGCGTTGCGAAAGTTGGCGGGCCAGGTCGAGAATTGCCGGACGGGGATCGGGATGCCGCTGGGTAGAAAACGCTCTTCCACCATGGGACCGTCGTACCAGCACCGGTGGGGCCAGAAAGCCCGGTCCGGTGACGTAGTCAAGATCGGGGCGGTAGAACAGCCACCCGTCGCGACCGATCCAGGCCTCGTCGGTTCCCCAGCCGAACCACCGCGCCAGCAGGCCACGGGTGGGACCCAGCAACCAGCCTGTGGTCACGTCGAGATCTTCCAGCCCTTCCTCGTACCGCTGGATCTCGTTGAGCAGCTGGGCATTGGCTTTGAACAGCCTTCGAGCGGCGTGGCCCTCGGCCGATGACCAGGTACGGATCGCCACCGAGGGAGCCGAGACGATTTCGGTGGCGGTGGGCCACGGTGCCGCACGTCGGCCGTTGACGAATTCCCGCAGGTCCGAACCCCACTGGATCGCCGGAACCGCCAGCAGGCTCAACAGGAATCCCACCGACAGTGCCCGGGCGACACCGCGGGAGACGTCGGTCGTGCCGATCTCGCGTACGGCCTGCTGTTCTCGGGTGGTTGTGACCATCGGGCGGGAGAATCTAGAAGATGAAGTAGATGAACGGGTTGAAGGACTGGGTGGTGAGTACGAGCAGCGAGATCCAGAACAACCCCAGGATCACCGCGGCTCGCGGTGCGGTGATCCGTCGTGTCCAGTCCCAGCTCTGCGGTGCCGTCCAGGTGACGATGGCCGCGATGAGCATCCAGGCGACGAGCCACGGTTGAGCGATCATCCCTTTCAGCAGTATGGCGCCGGCTGCCGGATCGCCGAGGCCGATCAAGGCGCCGAGATAAGCGGCGGCGGCCGTGATCGATTCGGCACGAAAAAAGCCCCAGCCGATACCGACGATGACGAAGGTGATCGCGACACGCACCGGTCGCGGCCAGCGGCGGTAGAGACTGTCCCTGCCGATCAGTCGTTCCAGGGCCAGTGCCCCTCCGTGCAACGCCCCCCAGGCCACGAAGTTCCAGGCGGCACCGTGCCAGAGTCCTCCCAGCAACATGACCATCGCCAGGTTGGCGTAGGTTCGGACCGGTCCCCGCCGGTTGCCGCCCAGGGCGATGTAGAGGTAGTCGCGCAACCAGGTTGACAGCGAGAGGTGCCAGCGTCGCCAGAACTCGGTGATCGAGGCGGCGTGGTAGGGAGAATCGAAGTTCTTGGGGAAGGCAAAGCCCAGCATCAGGCCGAGGCCGATCGCCATGTCGCTGTAACCGCTGAAGTCGAAGTAGATCTGGAAGGCGTAGGCCAGGACACCGACCCAGGCTTCCAGGCATCCCCGGCTGCCGGCGTCGAAGACGATGTCGGCCACCAGCCCGCAGGAATTGGCGAGCAGGATCTTCTTGGCCAGGCCCAGGCAGAAGAAAGCGACGCCCCGGGTGAATTTTTCGAGCGTGTGGTCCCGCTGCTGGAGCTGATCGGCCACCTCCTGGAAGCGGATGATCGGCCCGGCGACCAGTTGAGGGAACATCGAGACGTAGCAGGCGAAATCGATCGGGTTTCGGATCGCGGCGGCCTCGCCGCGGTAGACGTCGATCGTGTAACTCATCGACTGGAACGTGTAGAAGCTGATCCCCAGGGGCAGCGTGATCCGGAAGAAGGTGTCCCATTGGGCGACGGGAGCGCCGACCGAGTTGACCAGGGCGTTGTAGCTGTCGACCCCGAAATGGAAGTACTTGAAGAATCCCAGCAGCGAGAGGTTGGTGACGATCGAGATGACCAGCGCGGTTCGCTGGGACCGGCTGCGAGGAGTTTCGGGCACCAGTCGCGGGAGGCGGCCGTCCCGCTCAGCCGGGCCGGGGGCGATCAGCCGGCCACAGGCATAATCGACGATCGTCGAAAAGGCCATCAGGACCACGAACAGCGGGTTGGCCCAACCATAAAAGAGGTAGCTCAGTACCGTCAGCAGCAGGTGTCTTGCCCGGGCCGGCGCGGCAAAGTACAGCAACAGTGCCAGCGGCAGGAAGTAGAACACGAAAAGGTGTGAACTGAAGACCACGCGAAATGACTTGTTGTTGCCGGGTTGGTCGGGGCGGAAACGGCCGTGCCGTCACCGGAAAGAAAACGCCACCCCAGCAGACCGCAATCGCGAGGGCATGACAAGTTCGCATCGCGGCGGCCGGGAAGCGTCGGTCGCTGATCGTGACAAATTACCACAGTCCGCGTTAGGATGCCGTTGGAGGGACAGTCGGGAAAACCATGGTTGGCCAGTCGCTGGCGCCCGGAGACGAAGCAATGCGAAACATGAAGATGCTGCTGGCAACGGCGGTCCTGCTCGTCCCGGCTCCCCCGGCGATGGGGCAGCAACGGCTCGACGATTCCACCTCGCCTCGCCGACGACAGCGGGAGGATTCGTCGCAGTCACGCCGAAATCAACTCACGAGGCGTTTCGAGGCCTCGTCACCGAAACTCGGTGACCCGCTTCCCGACCTGGCCGGGTACACCGCCGACGGGGTTCGCTTGAATCTCCGCAGCCTCCGTGGCCAGCACACCGTGCTGGTGTTCGGCTGCCTGACCTGACCGCCGTTTCTTCGCAAGGTCTCCGGTCTGGAGGCCATCCAGCGGGATTACGCTCCCAGGGGCGTGAAGTTCTACTACATCTACAAGGCACTGGCGCATCCGGAGAATAATGGCTACGTGCGGCCGTTCACGTTGAAGGAACGGTTGGCCCATGTCGGCGAGGCCCAGCGGACGCTGGGGTCGCAGTTCGCCTGGATTTGCGATGCCATGGACAACCGGATCAAGCACGCCCTGGGCAACGCTCCCAACAGTGAATTCGTGATCGATCCCGGGGGACGGGTTGTCCGCAAGCGGTCCTGGAGTGATCCAGAGGTGCTGCGGAAGGATCTTGTCGAGCTGGTCGGTCCAGTCGAGAAACCGACCGATCCGGAAAGCCTGGAACTGAAGACCCAGGCTCCCCCCAGGGCTGCGGCTCGCGGAGTGGTCGAGCGGATCGAGATTCCCGAGGGCTTGAGGGCGGTGATGATCAAGCCGCAACTTTCCGGTGAGAAAGACGCCGATCCGTTTTATGCCAAGTTGCGAGCCGAGGCCGATGGAGAACTGCTCAGGGGCGGCCAGGGAAAACTGTACCTGCGATTCATGATGGACCCGCTTTACCACGTGCACTGGAACAACCTGGTCGAACCGATCCGGATCCGGTTCGTCAGCGGTGACCAGGGAACCGAACTCGATTCCCGGGTGACTCCCGGTGAATGGACCGGGCCGAAGGTCAAGGAGGCGGCCGACATCGATCCGAGAGAGTTACTGGTCGCGGTGGACACGAGTCAATCAAGGCAGCCGCTACGGCTGGTCGTCAAGTACTTTGCCTGCCATGACAAGCAGGGCTGGTGCAAGCCGGTCACCCAGGTCTATTCCCTGGCATTCCAGCCGGACCGGGATGGGGGCCGGGTCACGTCGGGGCGTCGCCGTGACCAGTTCGCCGGACGCGGGGGCGGCCGTGGCCAGCGGCCCGGGTCTTCCTTCCGTCCCAGGTTCGGGGACCGTCCCGGCTTTGGTGGCCGGCCCGGTTCCGGCGAACGTGGTTTCGAACGACGGCGAGGGTTTGGTGGTCGGCCGCGTTTTCCTCTGCCCGAACGTCAGGGCCCGGCGACGGCCGTCTTCGGACGGATTGCCGGGGTCGATGTCGGGTCGGGACGATTGACGATCGCCGTTCGCGACGGCGGGAACCGGGATTTTCGCGTGACCGACAAGACCCCGCTGCAACGAAACCGCCGGTCGGCCCGCCTGGCAGATTGCCGCAAGGGTGACCGGATCGTCGTGAGAATCGACCCGGACCAAGAACCGCCACTGGCGGTGCAGCAGGTCATCGTGCGGGGAGAGCACAGCGAGAAGAAGTAGGCCAAGGTTCTGATCCCTCAATTTTTCCGTGAGCCCCCGTTATGCCGACCATCGATACCACCGACTGGCCCCGCTTGTCACTGGGTGAACGGATTCAACGATTGGAGGTCGATGGCTATATCGTGCTGCCGGATCTGCTCGATGCCGACCAGGTCAAAGCACTGAAGGCCGAGACGTCGCAGCTTGAGACCTTCGGGGTTGATTACAGTGAAAGGCAGCGAGGCTGCAACAAGATCGAGTTTTCCGGGGGACGACTCACCGAACTGCTCGGGCATCCTCCGACGATCGCGTTCCTGGAAGAGATGTTCGGGGACGACGTGATCATGATGCACTACGCCTACGCCCGCAGTGAACCCGGGCATCCGGGGATCAGCCTGCACGCCGACGGGCAACCGTACGGCTCGAAGATTTTTGGATTCGAGGGCAGTTGTCCTCGGCTGATTCGCGTGCTGTATTACCTCGATGACCTCACGCCCGAAGTGTCGCCGTTTCGGGTGGTTCCCCGCAGTCACCTCTCGTTCCACGCCGATGCCAACCCGTACAAGCGGTACGAGGAACATCCCGACGAGGTGATGGTCACGCTCGGGGCCGGATCGGCCGTGTTGATCAACCACCTGGTCTTCCACGGCAATTTTCCCAACGTGGGAGATCGGTCGCGGGAGATGCTGGCCATCAGCTATCGGCCCGGTTGGGCGGGGCCGGTCGAACCGGTCGACGAGTGGCCCGAGGAGCAGGTCGCGGAATTGCCCGAGAACGTTCGTCGGCTGTTCGGTTCGCGAAACCGGCGCGACTGGGACTTTGCCGCTGGGAACAAGCCACCGGGCATGACGCGTGTCGCAGCGGGAATTGATCCGGGCCGTTGGAACCGCGAGTAGGTCTTTGGACTGGGGTCGGCTAACGCGTTGGCGTATGCTGATGGGATGAACATGCACCGAGTCCTTACCGCCTGGACGGATCGAGGGAATCGAATCGTTCCGTCGATTGTCGCGGTGGCCCTTTTGCTGTCGGCTGCAAAGATGGGCGCAGGCCAGGAGCGAGAGGACGGGGTTGGAGACGCCGGTCGGGTCGCGTTCACGACGGATGTCGTTCCGGTGTTGACCAAGCTCGGTTGCAACAGCGGAGGCTGCCACGGCAAGTCGACCGGGCAGAACGGGTTCAAGCTTTCGCTGCTGGGGTTCGTGCCGGAATTTGACCACCAGTCCCTGGTCAAGGAAGGCCGGGGGCGTCGGGTTTTTGCCGGTGATCCCGGCAACAGCCTGTTGCTGCAAAAGGCTATTGGCCGTGTACCGCACGGCGGCGGCCGGCGGGTCGCTCCGGATTCGATCGACTACCAGATCCTGGCCAACTGGATCCGCCAGGGAGCCAACGCGCCACGACCCGACGATCCCCTGCTTGTCGATCTCGAGATCACGCCGGTCCGCGGCCGGCTGGCACAGAAGTCGGTCAAGCAGTTGAAGCTGGTTGCCAGGTTTTCCAACGGAACCCTTCGCGACGTGACCCGCCAGGCGTTGTACTTGTCCAATGAGCCCGGAATTGCCGCTGTCGGCGGTGCCGGCGAGGTCCGGTCGGCCGGGCAGGGTGGGCTGTTTGCCGTGCTGGCCCGTTACGGCGGCCGGATGGCCGTTTACCACGGTGCGGTCCCCTTTGGCGATACCACGCGGCCGGTTCCCGCGGCCGCCGGTTCCACGCCGGTGGACCGTTTCCTGGTTGCCGGCTGGTCACGGCTGGGCATTTTGCCCTCGCCGGAGGTGGATGATGCGACACTGATCCGGCGATTGACACTGGATATCTGCGGAACGTTACCGACGGTCGAGGAGGTCCGCGAGTACCTGGCCGATCGACGTCCGGACAAGCGGTCACGGTTGGTCAACCGGTTGCTGGATCGCCCCGGCTACGCAGCCTACTTCGCGATGAAGTGGGCCGACATCCTGCAGAATCGCGGCAAGGGATATTCGACCGGCAAACAGCGGGCCGGTACGGCCCTGTTCGCCGGCTGGATCCGCGACTCGCTGGCGGCCAACAAGCCGTACAACCAGTTCGTGGCCGAGATCCTGACGGCGACTGGCAGCCAGCGTGAGAATCCGCCGACGGTCTGGTATCGGCAGGTGCGAACGTCGGTTGATTATGTCGAGAGCGTGGCCCAGGCCTTTCTGGGCGTGAGGATTCAGTGTGCCCAGTGCCATCACCATCCGTTCGAGCGGTGGAGCCAGGCCGATTATTATGGTCTGGCCGCCGTGTTTGCCCGTGTCGGACGCAAGGGGGGGTTCGCCGACGCCGAGGTACCGACCAATCAGGTGATCTACGTGAAATCGACCGGCGCGGTCCAGCATCCCCGGACCGGCCGGGTCATCCCGCCGCGTCCACTGGGTGGCCCCGATTTTGACCTCACGCCGTTCGACGATCCACGGCAGCGGCTCGTTGGCTGGCTGTCGGGTCCTGGGAATCCCTTCTTCGCACGCACGCTGGTCAACCGCATGTGGGGGCACTTCCTGGGCCGTGGAATTATCCCCCCGATCGACGATGCCCGCGCCAGCAACCCGCCGTCGAATCCCGAGCTGCTCGAGTGGTTGACGCGAGATTTCATCGAAAGTGGTTTCGATCTCAAGCACGTGATTCGTCAGATCGTCAACTGCCGTGCCTACCGGCTCAGCAGCCTGCCCAACGCTTCCAACGGCCTTGATACGCAGTTCTTCGCCCGGTTCTATCCCCGGCGGCTCGCCGCCGAGGTGTTGCTGGATGGGATCAGCCAGGTCCTGGACGTACCGACCTCTTTTCCCGGCGACCGGGGCGGGAAGTTTCCCGAGGGGACGCGGGCGATCGAGTTGCCCGACGAGAACGTGGCGGTTCATTTCCTGGACGTTTTCGGGCGTCCGGCCCGGACGAGTGCCTGCGAGTGCGAACGGGCAGACGATCCCGCGTTGGCCCAGGCCCTGGAACTGGTCAGTTCCAAGGAAATCCAGCGCAAGTTGACCGACAAGAACGGCTACGCCGTCCGGCTGGCGTCGAACAAGAAAGCGCATTCGCAGAACATCCGGGAACTCTTCGTCCGGGTCTTTGCTCGGCCGCCCCGACCACGCGAGGAGCAGACGGCAAAAGAGTACCTGGAATCGGAGCAGGATCGGGCCGAGGGGTACCGGTCACTGCTCTGGGCCCTGCTGGCGACCAACGAATTTTTGTTCAACCACTAGGGCCTGTAGTAACGACGAACAGGATAGACCAGGACTGAAGAACAACGGCAACCGTCGACGGATCGAGTGGCGAAGGAGCAAATAGATGCTGACTCTGGCTGGTCGAACATTCCGCAACTGCGATGGGATCACGCGTCGCAATTTCCTGCAGATCGGTGCGCCCCTGCTGGGACTGGGATTGCCGTCGTTGTTGCGGCACGAGGCCGGTGCTGCCGACGTGACCCGCGACCGTGGCAAGTCGCTGATCGTCTTCTGGACGCACGGTGGCATGAGCCAGCAGGACACCTACGACCTGAAACCGTATTCGCCACCGGAATACCGCGGTCCCTACCGCCCGATCGCGACCAAGGTCCCCGGCGTGGTTCTCGGCGAGCGGTTTGCCCGGCAGGCGACCGTGCTCGACAAGATGTCGCTGGTTCGCAGCGTGCACCACGAGAACGGGATCCATGCTCCGTCGGCTCACTGGATGCAGACGGGGCACTTCGGCCCGACGCTGGCCAGGATCGCCGCCCAGTATCCCTCGTTCGGTTCAGTGATCAACAAGGCACTCGGTTCACGATCGCCGCGGATGCCCGCCTACATCGCGGTGCCACAGGCCGAGGCCTTTGGCTATCAGAAATCCGTTTTCCTGGGGGCGTCCTACGACCCCTTCGAAGTCGGCGCCGATCCCAACGCCAAGGACTTCAAGGTGCCCAACCTGGCATTGCCCGGCGGTTTGGCCCTGAAGAGTGTCCGCACCCGCCGTGACCTGCTCGCGAAGTTCGACACCCTGCGGCGTGACATCGACCGCTCGGGCGTGATGGACGGCCTGGATGCCTTCAAGTCCCAGGCCCTGGAAATGGTGGCCGGTGAGGACGTCCGCCGTGCCTTCGAGATGGAACGCGAACCTGACGCGCTGCGAGATCGCTACGGGCGTCACCAGTACGGACAGAGTGCGTTGCTGGCTCGCCGACTGGTCGAGGCCGGTGCCCGGGTCGTTACCGTCAACACCGGGTACTGGGATCATCACAACGAGGTCCACAAGAACCTGGAGCAGCACCTGCCTCCGTTGGATGCCGCGATCGGGACGCTCTTCGAGGATCTCGACACCCGCGGAATGCTCGATGACACGCTGGTTTACTGTGCCGGAGAATTTGGGCGGACCCCGTTGATCAATGGTCACGCCGGTCGCGATCACTGGTCAAGCTGTTTTTCGGTGATGCTCGGCGGTGGTGGCCTCGCCGGTGGCACGATCGTCGGTGCCAGCGAAAAGCACGGCGGCGATGTCCAGGAACGTCCAACGATTCCGCTGGACGTCATGGCCACGATTTACCATGCGATGGGAATCTCGCTGGAAACCCACTACGAGGACGCCAGCGGACGCCCCGTTGGAATCGCCGGCACGGGGCGACCAATCCAGGAACTCTTCTGACAGCCCAAAGCCGGGGGTCCATCCCCGAGACGATGGTCTGTCTGTCGGCTGGCGAAGAGCCGCGGCGACAGCAGGCGGGGATCCTCCGATGATCCACCCGCCAGCCATTGGCCGCTTCACGAGCGATTCGCGGGCCTTCTCTTAGAACCCCGCGTTGCTTCCGCCGTCGTCGCTTCCGCCGTCGTCGCCGGCATCACTTCCCCCGTCATCGCCGGCATCACTTCCCCCGTCATCGCCGGCATCGCTTCCGCCGTCAT
>PBSL01000048.1 GCA_002726205.1 Planctomycetaceae bacterium
CCGCAACACATCATCAGCAAAACAGCATGTCTCACATTCATGATTCCGACCCCTCGCCACAACGGCACCGAAAAATCCAGCGGAGGGTATCAGGTCCAAGGATTCTCGCAAAGACGAAATCCACTTGCGCTGACTTCGGGGACTCCTGTGGGCAGAGCTCCATCGATCATTATGAGGACATTTCACGACAACTGACGTCTTTTCGACAACACTCTACGCCGGTCCTTCTCGACTCGTGACCCACGGTCGGGTCATGGCCCTAGAACCCAACCCCTTGACATAGCCACAGTTATGTCTTTCAATAGTCACTCGTCGAGAATCCTGTCATTACCGGTACGATTTCCGCAACTCTGACCCTTCAGTCTGAAAGAAGTAGGGCCTGTTTTGCGAAAGGACGCGATGATGAACGGATACAACACGACCTCCGGATTCGAGATCCGCAATCCAGGCCGATCAGCATTGCACGGGGCAAGCGTTCGCTCAGAAGAAGGCGGTACTCCTGGACGTCGGCAGATTCTGGCGCTGGCTTGCCTGTGCCTGGGCTTTCTCTTGACCAGCTCGGCAATGGCGGCGAAGCCGCCATCCGGCCGATCCCGATCCACCTCCTCGGCATCCCGTTCAAGCCGTCCTTCGGCCACACGGAGCACTTCTCGCAGCGCCTCACGTCCTGCCACAACCTCACGCTCGTCGAGTTCGAGATCTCCCAGTGCACGCTCGTCCAGCTCGAGATCTCCCGTCTCACGATCCGCCAGTTCGAAATCTCCCAGTGCACGCTCGTCCAGCTCGAGATCTCCCGTCTCACGATCCACCAGTTCGAGATCTCCCAGTGCCCGCTCGTCCAGTTCGCGATCCACCGCTTCACGCGCCTCGACTGCACGGCCCACCATTCCTCGCGCCCCTGTTTCACGCTCGAGCAGTTCACGAACTTCGACGGCGCGCCCCACCATACCCCGTGGCAACGTTTCACGTTCAACGGGTTCCCGCGTGCCCGGTCGCTCCGCAACCAGCTCTTCCGCCCGGACTTCTTCGTCGTCCCGCGCTACCAGCCGCCCGACAACGGCTCCGCGGCCCATCGCTCGATCGTCGAGCAAGCCTCCTGCGGGTGTCTCCAGAGGTTCGGCGAAGGCTCCCCGCCTTCCGGGCGCCAGCACCACCTCGCGATCCTCAGCGGCACCTTCCCGTTCATCCAAGCGAGACCTTCGCAATCAGCGTCCTTCGTCCGGATCACGACCAACAAGCAGCAAGCCCAACAGCCGACCCACCAATTCGAAGCCCTCCAGCGGTTCGTCACCGTCCGCGGTCGGCAGTCGCGCAAAAGGGTCCTCCTCGCGATCGTCTGACCGAGGGGTTTCGAGAAGTGGCAACATCATTTCCAGGACCCGTTCACGCGGTACCTCCTCGGGACGCACCGGCAGCTCCAAACGCCCCAGCTCTGCTGGTTCATCGGGCCTGCAGCTTGGCCGGGGCAAGACCGCGGCGGGGAAGCGCCCGCAACGGGTCGATCGCAACGGAAAGGTCCGCGGAATGGATCCCAAGCGTTCCCTCGCCCTCGGCCGTAACAGGTTCCCCGACCGTCTGAAAAGTGGGCAGTTGCGGGGACTCGCAGAAACGCGTGTCGGTCGCAAACTGGGCTTTCGACGCCAGTTCGAGATGTCTCGCCGCGGTGATGTCGCCCGGCGGATGAACCTCTCGCGTTCACTGGCCCACCACGGTGGCTGGCAGTCGCGTTTGCATCACGGCCACGTCCACAGTTCGTTCGTCAGCATCCACTTCGGAAGCTGGTATGCCGGCCCTGCTTACTACCCATCCTACTGCTGGACACCCCACTGGGGACCATGGGTCGCCTGGAGTTGGTGGGACCATTGCCTGCCCGTATGGGATCCTCGGCCAAGGATCTGTCGACCGTTGATCTACAGTCCTTCCCGCGCCTGGGTCTCCTGGGGCTACCCGGTGTGGACACCGCTTCCCATCGTCAGTTCCGGCACCTGGGTGAATGTCGAGACCGTCAAGGTCGACAAGGGGATGGACCTGCAACTCCTGGCCGTGCGTTTCGTGGACGCGGGCCACCCCGAGAAACAACTCGGTTCGCGATTCCGTGTCTGGATCAGGAACAACAGCGACAAGAAGATCCGCAAGGACTTCAACGTCATGCTGCTCGCATCAAACTCACGTGAACCACAGACCAACGTTCCGCAGGCCGGCGTGGAAGTCGACAAGATCGACGCCGGCGAGATCCAGACACTCGACATTCGTCTGCCATACGAAGCCAACGTGATGGCCCGCGACAGCAAGGACAGGCAAACCCCATTTTCCTTCCTGCACGTCCTGGTCGATTCCCATCGGGACATTGACGAGGCGTTTGAAGAGAACAATGGAGTGGTTCTTTCCCGCGGCGACGTGCTGCCTGTCGATCCCGCAACGTTTTCCACCAATGTCACTTCGGCTGCACCAGGGACGACGGTCAATATTGCCGGTGAAGGATTCGGACCCGAGCCCGGCGAGGTGATCGTCTATGTCAACAAACTGGAGTTGCAGGCCGAGATCCACGGCTGGTATGACCTGGGAATTCAGATCAAGCTCCCGATGCTGCCATTGGCTGCCGAGGCCAATGCAGAGATCGTTGTCGTGCGGGGCGACGGCGCCGTATCGAATCCGGTGCCCTTCCTGATCGTTCCCCAGGCTCGCCCGGTCACACCGCCGCCGGCACCGGTCAAGTGACCAATGCCGGTAGCAGCAGCAGGATGGGGGCCGGGACGCAGTGCCCGGCCCCCGTTCTTTTTTTCACCCCTTTGCCAGGCTTGACCTCCGGCTGGCAGAAGCCCATCGTCAGCGGTCCACGTGTGCCCGGGACCAGAAGTTCTCGCGGCCGTAACCAGCCTTGAAGAGACAGACTCTATGAGTGGCGAATTCGAAGGACGTGTCGCCCTGGTGACCGGGGGTTCGCGGGGTATCGGACGTGCGACGGCGCTTCAACTGGCCGCCGGGGGGTCCGATGTGGCCATCAGTTATGGCTCGCGTGTCGGTCCGGCCGAAGAGACCGTCGCTGACATCGAGTCACTCGGCCGGCGTGCTGTTGCCGTACAATGCGACGTCAGCCAACCTGCTCAGGTTGATCGCATGGTCGCAACGACCCGCAATGTGCTGGGCCCCATCAGCTTGATGGCCCATTGCGGAGCGATTAGCAACACGGCTGACCACAGCGAGATGGATTACGATCGGTTCAAGGAAACTATCGATGTCAATCTCAACGGTGCCTTCCTGGCCACGTTTGCCGTCAAGGACGAGATGATTCAGCGAGGCGACGGGCGCATCGTCCTTGTCTCCTCGATTGCCGCGTTGGCTGCTCGCAAGATGCAGATCCACTACTCGACGGCCAAGGCCGGTGTCATCGCGATGACACGTTGCTGCTCCGAGGCCTTTGCGCCCCATGTTCGTGTCAATTGTGTCGCTCCGGGGCTAACCGAGACCGAGATGGCCCACGTGCTAACCGATGAGGTGATGCAGCAGTTGATTGACGCCACGCCCCTTGGCCGGATCGGCCAACCCGAGGAACTCGCCGAGGTGATCTGCTTTCTGTTGAGTGATCGGTCCAGTTTCATGACAGGCCAGACCGTGGTCGCCTCGGGCGGCCGGATCCTGTTGCCCTGAGACGCCTTTCAATGGTCGGGATCAGGCCGACGAGACCCTCACCGGTTGTCCCGCCTCCGTCGCGGCGTCAGCAACCACGACAGTCAAAGCGGCCGACAAGCCTTCCGCCGAGACCGTCACCACGTCGCCTGCCTGGTACTTCCAGTCGCGGGTGCTGTAACTCAGTTTGCTGGTCCCGAAAAAGTGAAGGTGAACATCGCCGGGCACGCGGTGTTGCGGGTACTTGAAGTGATGGTCTTCGCAGTTCTGCAGTGAATGACACATGAATTCCTCACCGCTCTTCAGCGGCCCACTCTCGTAGATCGTCTCTCCCCGCCGCTGGACCATACAGTCGAGATTCACCTCTGAAAACTCGCAGTCGGTTATCAGTTCTGGCCCCACGGCACATGTGCGAAGTTTCGAAGGGGCCAGGTAAAGATAATTGATCTGCTCGGTTTCATGATCTGACCATTCGACCCCCAGGGCGAATCCCAACCGGCGCGGCACCGCGTCGCGATCGATGATGTAACAACCGACCAGTTCCGGTTCCTCACCCCCATCGAGCGCGAACGCCGGCAGATCGACCGTTTCTCCCGACCCCCTCAGCGTGGTCCCATTGCCCTTGTAGAACCACTCGGGCATCGCACCTCTTTGTCCGTCAGTCGGTTTGCCATCGGCCAGACCCATCGCGAACATCTTCGCGGAGTCCGTCTGTGGTTCCTCGGTTCGCGAGGCCGTTTCGCTTTCCGCCTGGGTATGCATCTGGTTGCGTGATTTCATCCCGCCGGTATGAGTCAAGCCGGTTCCGGAAACGAGTACGTAGTGAGGGTCGGCGTGATCCAGCGGAGGATGCAAGAAAGGCGTTCCCGAATCCGCTCGTCCTGCCAGCAGTTCTTCGTAGCACAGCGAGGGGGCATCGCCGGAGCCGAGTAGCTCTTCCAGAAACGTCTCGAACGTCAGCCCGGCATCGACCGCGGCCTCGAACGCCGCGAAGACACGGTCGATCGAACCATTCAACGCCGTCAAATCACGAACCCGTTCCTCCTCGACGACTCCGACACGTCGACCCTGTCCGGGAATCTCGAATTGCAACACTCTCATTGAAACCCTCTCTACTTTCGAGATGCGGAGGCCGCACCACTGGCGACCAACGCTGTATCTCTTGCGATTCACTCCGCGACGGCAGCGGCCACCGCTTCCCAGGTCCGACTTTCCCAAGACCGGGCCATCGCATCCTGGACGGCAGCAACCCGGGCCATCTGGTCAAGCCCGGGTTCGACACTCCGGTCCTCGACCACACCTCGCAAGAACTCGTGGACCTCAATCGTCATCAGATCTTCGTATCCCAATCCAACCGAGCCGCCGGGATTGAAATCTGCGTGGTGCGGGTACTGGGGCCGCGTCTGCAAACGGGCATACCCGGGCTGGTCGGGGTGTGCATCATCGAGGAACAGCTCCAGTTCATTCATCCGTTCGAAATTCCATCGAGCTGCCCCACGTGTTCCATTCAGTTCAAACGCATGCTCGCAATCGGAACCCGCGATGACGCGACACGCCTCGAGTGTTCCCCGGGCTCCTCCGGAAAAACGGACCATCGCTCCCACGTAGTCCTCGTTGGAGACCGGGCCGACGGGCCCTCCCGACTGTTCCGAGAAATGCGTGCCCGTCGACGATGGCAATGGCCTCTGGGGAGTGAAGGTCTCCTGCTGGGAAACCACCTCCGATATCGGTCCGGCCAGCATCAACGCCATGTCCAGTGTGTGGGACATCAGGTCACCCAGAACACCAAAGCCGGCATGTTCCTTCTGGAACCTCCAGGAGAGCACGCGGTAAGGATTGTGCCCATAACCACAGAAGAACCGGCCACGGTAATGCGTCAAATCTCCCAGGCGACCGTCTTCGATGAGTTTCTTGAGTTCTTGAACCACCGGACTCCACCGGTAACAGAACCCGGTGAACGTGTGGACACCAGAATCCCGGGCTGCTGCAGCGATCTCCAGCGTCTCCGCGGGACATCTTCCGACCGGTTTTTCACAGAACACGTGCTTCCCGGCATCGAATGCTGCCAGGCACATTTCCCTGTGCAATCCATTCGGTGCGGTGATGCTGACCACTTCCACGTCGGCGTCGGCCAGAACAGCTCGCCAGTCGCTGGTCGTTCGCTCAAAACCGAATCGTTGCACCGCCTCGTCAGTCCTGCTCGGTTCGCTGTCGGCACAAATGACCAAACGCGGCGTCAGATCCGATTGGGGGAAACGGTGAACTATCTGTTGATACGCACGGCTGTGGGTCATGCCCATCCAGCCCATGGCAATCACGCCGATACCGACATTGCGTGTCATGATTGAGTGACCAGAAGAAAACGCTCGAGCAGACACAATGGTGAAGAAGCCATTCGTGATTGGATGTTAGCCCAACCGCATCGGCATTGCACCGCGAACGACTCTGGTCGCGACCGCCGCGCGGAGGACGCGCCCAGCGACCCGGCGATCGCAACAGCGCCGACTTTTCACCGCTTTGCGGTTCGTTCTCCAGGCTGACCCGACGGGCAGCAGCCTATCGGACACACATCGTCGCCCGGGCCCATTTCACCGCAGGTCAGTCGCTCGGCAGAATCGTTGCACCGTTCCTCGACGAGTTGGCCCAACATCCCAACAAACCCCGGGTGCACGCCGACGGTCGCCGCACGCCGAAAAGTCATCTGCAACTCCCCGGCCAGTCCAGCGGCTTCCACATCAAGGTCAAATAACACCTCGAGATGATCCGACAGGAACCCGATCGGGTGAACGATCACCGCATCTTCACCGGACGCATCCAACGACCTCAAGTGATCCAGGATGTCCGGTCCCAGCCAGGGGTCCTGCGGCCGACCGCTTCTGCTCTGAAAAACAACCTGCCACCGCTTGGAACCGACTCCGCACGCTTCGGCCACAAGGCGACTCGTCTCATTGATCTGATCCTCATAACAACACCCGTCTGCCATGACGCGTGGAATGCTGTGCGCCGTGAAAGCAACATGAACTCTTCGACGAGAATCTTCATCCAGAGCATTCAGTTCCTCACGGAGACAATCCACGTTTGCGCCCACAAAACCTGGATGATTGAAGAACGCCCGTGTCTTGTCGACTTGTGGTGCGTTGCGGCCAACAACACGGCGAGCCTCATCGAGGTTTTCCAGGTACTGTCGACAACTGGAATAGGAGCTGTAGGCGGACAGGACAATCGCCAACGCCCGCTTCACACCGGCGACTGCCATTTCGGCCATCGTATCCGCCAGCAGCGGGTGCCAGTTGCGATTTCCCCAGTAGACCGGCAGCGAGATTCCTCGATCTGCAAGATCGTTTTCGAGGCAGGCCTTGACGGCGCGAACCTGATCGTTGAGCGGGCTGACTCCACCGAAGCGATAATAATGTTCGGCCACTTCCAGGAGTCGTTCGCGGGGTACCCGGCGACCTCGCGTCACGTTCTCCAGGAACGGCAGGACATCATCACGGGATTCCGGCCCGCCAAAACCGACCAGCAGGACCGCCTCGTAATCGGGCATCGCAACTCTCTCCTCTCGCCCTAGGCGACGCGAAAACGTTCCATCAACGCCTCGCTGATCTCCAGCCCCAGACCCGGCGCCTGAGGCGCCAACAAACAGCCGTCCTCCAGTCCGAGCGGTGCGACAAACGCGGGTGTCAGCCAGGGCATGTATTCCAGGCCTTCCACGCCGGGAACACCGCAGGCCAGGTGCACGGCGGCCTCCATCATCAGGTGAGGCTCAACCGGGCGGCGGTACACCTCGCACAACGCGGCAATCCTCAAGAACTCCGTCACCCCACCCACTCGGGTCAAGTCCGGCTGCACGATTTCAACCGCCTCGGCCGCCAGGAAGTTGTGGATCTCGAATCGCGAACCCAGCGTTTCGCCGAGGGCGATGGGAATGTCCAACCGTTGGCTCAATTTTGCGTGTCCGATCCAATCGTCACACAGCATGGGTTCTTCAAACCACGCACAGCCGAGGTCTTCAAACGCCCGCCCCGCGATAGTGGCTCGCGGCAGATCCCATCTCTGGTTTGCATCGACTGCGATCCAGGTCTCCGGGCCAAGTGCCTCGCGAACCCGGGTGACACGGTCGATATCCACTCGCGGGTCGTCGTGTCCGACCTTCAACTTGACTCCCCGCATCCCCTGGTCGAGATATTCTCGAGCCGCTGCGATCATTTCGTCGACCTTCATGTTCAGCCATCCGCCATCTGACCCGTAGGCTGGCGCACGATCACGGATTCCACCCAGCAGTCGGCACAATGGCAATTCGGCCCGTTTCCCCTTGAGGTCCCACAGGGCGAGATCAATCGCCGAGATCGCCTGGGGCACGAGGCCGTGACGCCCCACCCCCTGGGTCTTCCAATACAACTGCCGCAGGATGCTCTCGTGATCGCTTGCCTCCGATCCCACCAGCTCCGGCCCCAACTCCTCGGACAGAAGCTGCCGCATCGCCCGACCACCGCCGGCCAATGTCCAGGCGTACCCACGCCCCACCAGGCCGCTCTCGGTCACGATCGTCACGATCGGCATCAAGACCGCCGTCAAGGCCGCCCCGCGGTCACCGCTGGACATGCCCGACACCACCGGCCGCTGCAATGGAATCTCGAGCAACTGGGTTTCAACAGTGCGAATCCGCATGACCGACTCCGTCACCCTGGTACGTACTGATCTCGTCTCGCGAGATCTTCTTCACACTCCGAGGATTGAACGTCTGGCGTGTCCCCGACCGCAGCGCCACTTCGATCCGCCCACCGGCGAGCACGAAGTACTGAATCAGGAATCCCCCGCCCTGCATGGACTCGAACTGAAACTCGGACTCTTCGAGTCCCTCCACCCACCTGGCCGACAGTTCCGAGAATCGTGAATCATTGATCACGTTCTCGGGTAACGCACAAATCAGTGTCCCGGGTTTCTCACCGATGACTTCGGCCATCCGCGACCGCGTATCGACCATCGACTCGACGACCAGGCCGGCGTAGACAAGATCGTCGTCAGCTTCGCGCACGGGAGGCACAATCCCCAACGTCACGTGATGAAGACACGGGTTGCCATAGCCCTGCGAGAGCATTTGTTGCCGCGCAGCCTCGTCAACTGGATGCACAATCGCGACATAGCGAAACCAACCACGGCTGTAGGCCTCGCTGTCGGTGTCCAGACGCGCAGCGACGTTGATGTAGTCGCAACCGTCAACCGGGGACGGGTAGCATCTGGAATCCCAGCCCAGTTCATATCCGATCGTTTTCAGTGGGCCCGCCACAAGGTGCGGGGGATCGGTGAAGATCGCGGCATGATCGGGTACGGGTAACAAGGCCACCCCCAGGTCGCCCGACTTCTCGGCCACCGCCATCGCCTCGTCAAGCCGCTCGGCGGCGTTCTCGATCGCCAGTACATCCCGAAAGTCGTCGGGCAGGCGAAATCCGGACGGCAATTGGAACTTTCGGGACATGGTCTCCTCTCCAGAGGATAAGTGGACCGGAACCGAGATCATCCTATCGGGTGCCGTGGAGACGAACAATCCGTCCGGAAAGCGGCTACGTCTCATGCCGGTCGGCGTCATGTGAGACTCGTCTGGCAGATCCCCGAGTCGCACACAAAAAGCGAACACCGACCGTTATCCAAGATCCATTCACTGCAACGCGACGGTGTCGTGAAGCTCGTTGCGCCGCGGCTCAAGCCGTTGTCCGCCCGCACGACTCGAGGATGTTAGCGGCGACCGAGCCCGTCGCCCTCTTCGAGATCGTGTGCCACGTCAACGTGGTCGGCCCCGGCAGCTCGTGCGGCGTCGAGCACACGGACAAATGTCCCGTGCGTTGATCCGGCATCACCACGGTATGTCACGACTTTCCGCTTTGACCGACTCAATAGTGGCCCGAGCCGCTCACGAAGCGACTGCAGAGAAACCTCACTTCCGTTGAGCAGGCATCGCTGTTGCCGGGTAATCGTCACGACAATTTCGGGAGCAACCACCGCACCACTCGACCCAGCTTCCGGCAATTTCAGGTCAATCGCCGGCGCCAACAAGGTCGAGCTGAGCATGAAGAAGATCAGCAGCAAGAACACACAGTCGATCAGTGGGCTCAGCTCGATGTTCAATGACACCTGCCGGCGGCGGGGCACCTGCATCACGACACTACTCCTCCGGTCCCGGAGTGACTGAGTCATCGTGTCGCCGCAAAGTCTCGCCCGCTGGCGATTCGATCGCCTCCACCCATTCCTCAAGTTGTGACGCTGCCCACTGCATCTGCAACGCCGCTCGTCCGACCACAGCCTGCAAGAGGTGATAGGCCGTCAGGCAGGGCAGGGCGATCGTCAAGCCGCACACGGTCGTCAACAACGCCGACCAGATCCCGCTGGCCAGGTCACCCGGCTGGACCTGGCCGCCTTTCAACTCGATCTGATGAAAAGCACCCACCAGCCCCGCCACGGTACCCAGCAACCCCAACAAGGGGGCGGCATGTGTAATGATCCCCAACCAGTTCAGTCGTCGGTCATACCGGGCGACTTGTTCGGATGCCTCGCGCAATACTGATTGCTCGCGCAATCGCTTTTCACTGTCCCGGTGCCCCAGATACACCGACACAACACGATGCAGTGGTCGCCGACTCGATTGCACAGAGCGTTCGAACTCGTCGAGGGAATCTCTCTCGGCCGCGGTGCGAATTTCAGCGAGCAACCCAGCGTAAGACACCCTCATGCGCCAGAAGACGAACATGCGTTCGGCGATGATCGCCACGGCCAGGATCGAACATCCCAGCAACGGCCACATGACCGGACCACCGCGTTCAAACAATTCCTGTGCGCTCTGACCCCACATGCCTTGTCGTATCGTCTCTCTATCGGTTACCGGAAACAGACAATTCGGTGCATCCGCGGAGCTCCGTCGGCCGCGAATTGACACCTTTCCATCGCACGGCGTATTCTGGCTCTCCACGGTGCGAGGCTGCTATTCTGAACCGCCGAATCGGTAATTGTCCACCCGCTGACCGGTATCCAATCCACTGTGTTATTTCTTCGCGACCCACTGCTGTTGACGCTGCTGGTCAGTTCACTGGCCCACGGCCTGATGCTGTCTGTTTCTGCACGCCCGACCATTGCCCCTGCCGCAGACGTCCGCGCCGGGCGAACTTCGGTCCGCCTCCAGCCTTCCTCGCCCTCCGCCCCGACACCAGCCCTTTCGTCACAGCTACTCGACATGCTTCCGGTGGTTTCGGTCCGTCCTGTCAGAACGCCGGCCTCCACATCCCAGCCCCAACCAGACCGTGCTCCCGAACGACAAACTCTCATCGTTGCCCAGAAACGTGGTTCTCTCCCCGATCTCGACCCGCTGCCGCACCAGCCAGCCACTCTTCAACCTACCTCCCCGGCCAATCCGGCTTCCCTTCCGGCCACGACCCGCGATCTCAACGGACAATTCGCCGTCACATCCCCGACGCCACTCCCCGCAGCTCGTGTTCAAACGAGACGCCAACGGCTGGCGCATTCCCCGCGAGGCCCGCATCACGAAGACCTTACTGAACGGCAAGCCTCCGAGCCTAACACCTCACATCGTCCCCGGATGACTGAAGTCTCCCAGGCCCCAGCCTTTCCTTCCGAGCCCTTCAGCGCCCGCGTCACCCATCGTCGCCAGCACTCCTCCCTCACCGCGTCTCGCCGGATCGCTCCAGCCTCCGAATTGGCACAACCAGCCTCCGAACAATCGGCGGGTGGCCCGCGGCAACTGCCGGTCGCCTTGCCCGACAACCCTTCACCTCGCTATCCGCGACGTGCGATCAGCCAGAGGCGGCAAGGGGTCGTCATTCTCGCTCTTCGGGTCGACCGCGACGGGCGCGTCTCCTCGGCAACCGTCAACAAAAGTAGTGGCCATTCCGATCTTGATCAGGCAGCTCTGGTCGCGGCCCGTGCCTGGAAATTTCGGCCGGCCCGCCGAGGTGAGATGGCCGTCGAAATCACTGTCCTTAAGCCCTTTCGGTTTATCGGCCGCTCTCGCTAGTCGTCGCCTCCCAGCAGAATCGTGGCCCCGGCATAAATCCCGAACCTCGCTGATGCAAAACCCCAGACTTCCTCGTATTTTTCATCGGTGATGTTGTCGAGCCTCGCAAACAACTGCACCCGGTCACTGTAGTCGTAGGACACAGTCGCATTCAGTAGCGAGTACTCGTCGAGCGTGGTGATCGCCCCGCTGATGTCGAAATCATCGCGTCGGTCCACCCACTGATAATTCAACGACACATCGACTCCCCGCTCTTCGAAGCGGTGATCCATGCCGACACGAAACTTGTTGGCTGGACGACGGACCAAGCGACTGTCCGTGGTCCGATTTCTCGCCTCTGTGTAGGTGTAGCCGAATTTCGCGTTCGTGAATTTCCCGACGCGGTAGGTTGTGCTCAGCTCGACGCCAGTCGTCAGTGCGCTTTCGACGTTGTACAGATGTCCAAAGAACGGTCCCGAACCATCGAAGACGAAGACGATCAGGTCATCGAGGTCGTTGCGAAAATACGTCACATCGGCGACAAGATCGCCTTCTCCCAGATTCTGTTCGAGACCGATCTCCCAGCCAAAACTTTTCTCTGGACGGAGATCCCCATTCCCAATACTCGGGTCAAACAACTCGTTGATCGCCGGCGCCCGAAATCCCGTGCCGAGGCTGGCGTGGAGGGCGGTCCCGTTGTCCTCGAAGCTGTAACGACTGGTCACGCGATAGGTCTTGGCCGCCCCGGCCCGGCTGTACCGGTCCCAGCGGGCCCCGACAACGCTTGACCAGTTGCCATTGAGCACAACTTGCTCCTGCACGAAAACACCTGTCCCGTACATTGATTCCCTGGGAGAACCCGTCGATGCGCCCTCCTCGTCGAGGTGGTCGACACCGGTGGTCAGCACGTTCCGGATCCGCTCCGACTCGTAGAGCAAGAGGTTGGCCTGCCAGTCGAATTTGATTGTTTGGCCATCAAACGCAGGAGTCCCAAAGAGGCCGGGGCTTGTATCCCGCCGGTTGAAATTGCTGAAACTGAATCCCACCTTTTGCTCGATGGCCCCGTCCAGCATTTCCCTTCGCAACTGCGTCCGCATCGCGAACGTCTCGTTCTTCAACTTTCTGGCCAGGTCATCCACCGTACCGATGGGAAACAGAAAACCATCGATCTGCGATTCTGCATCGGTGTAGCGAAACACGACATCGATGTCATTCTGTTTATCGAGTAGCCAGCCAAATCGCCCAGAGAGGTTCCCGTTGCGAACCCCGTCATTCTCGGTATTGCCAAACCGCGGCGCAGCGGTCGTAAAGCCATCGCTTTCCAGATACGAGCCACCCAGCGAGTAATACGTGCGATCGGTACTGCCGGAAACGCTGGCCGATTGCTGGAATGTCCCATATCGTCCGCCAAGAGTTCGAAAACGGTATCTCGGCGCTCCCTGCCCTCGACGGGTCACGATATTGACGACGCCCCCGATGGCATCAGAACCGTACAGAGTGCTTTGCGGTCCGCGGAGAATCTCGACTCGCTCGATGTTCTCAACCGCGAGATTGGAGAAATCGAAGGCCCGACTCGGACTGCTGGGATCATTCAGGGGAATCCCATCAAGCAGGACCTTCGTGTGCCGTGACTCTGTCCCGCGGATGAAGATCGAGGTCTGCTGGCCTGGTCCGCCGGCCCGGACAACGTCCAGTCCGGGAACACCTCGCAGTGCTTCATGCAGCAATGCCTTTCCCGAACGCCGCAAGGCCTTACCGCTGATGACGGTCACCGAACTTCCGTTGCGTTCGCGAAGGATCTCGGTCCTGGTCGAAGAGAGAACCGCCCGACCGCTCAGAGGATGCCGTGGAAAAGGGGCAATCACGTCGGTGGGGTCTAGCACCGGTGGCCGAGTTGCGTCGTCCTGAGTCCACGCCGTCCCATACGGCCACAGCAAGGCCAGCAGAATTGCAATCCTTGCAGTACGCGCCATCACCGGTGTCCCTTGAGGGCAGTCAAGGATCCGGTAGCGGTTGGAACCGGGTCCCTGGCTCCAACGGAAATCGAGAACTGCCCGTATTGCAACAGATCGGATTGGATCAACCGCGGGAATTACACGGCTTTGCCGCAGTAATCAGCAACAGCAACGCCAATCGACGCTGCCGGCACATTCCTCACAATCGTTACAGTCGGGCATGCAACCGGCTACCGAATCGCGCCCCGAGCTGCCCGATTCGCTCGATCGAGCAGGCGATAACCCTGTTGTCGCACGGCGGCTTTCGACTCGGCAAAGTCCCCGCGATGCAGTATCAGTCGGTTCCGCAATACAACCGCTTGTCCCCGCCGCAGTGGCACCGCGACGCGTCCAGGCCAGGCAACGTTCTGCATGCCGTAATGTCGCAGCAACCATCGTGGCGGCGATTCGGGATAGCTGGGATGGCAGAGAATACTCAGCCCTGTCATTGCGTCACTCTTGCCAAACCGGCCACTGATATCGGCCCAGTGACTTGCCGTCTGTACCCGATCACCACCCAGGCGCCCTCCGGCATCGTGAATCACCATCCCGGCAGGCGGCCGCATCCGCACCGTGAATCCCGAGTAGCCCTTCACGTTCTCGGAACCACCGATCCGAACCCCCTTCAACACCGCCTTGAGTTCCAGTCGAAAATCAATGTGCCGTGTGCCGGCCGTGGTTCGAAACACGCGAATCGTCGCCTGTTCTTCGACGATCGGCTTCGATCGCTTATCAGGCCCCACGATCAACGGCGACGTCCAATCGACTTCGGTCTTCAGCTCGGCAAACACCGGCCCGCGTTCCACGATCCGCGCCTCGCGAACCACCGGCAGGAAGTCCTTGTTGATCCATGGATCGCCGGCCCTCGTCGTCCCGACCCACAGTTGATGCCATGCCCAGAAGATGCCGTGATGATGCTTGTGATCGTCAGGAAAATCCTGTGTCAGCACCGTTTGGTCCAGCCCGTAAAGCGGGTGGATGTAATTGGCCGCCACGTGCTTGCCGCCGTCCAGCGAGTGCGGTTCACGACGGTAAAACAAGATCGGCTTCTCGCCCTCTCGGCATTCCAGTCCCCCGGTGCGAGAAACGAACGTCACACCGGGACCGCCGGCACTGGCATCAACCACAATCGCCTCGACAGTCACACGTCGCGACTTCTGGCTTCCGTCCCGAATTGCAGCCAGTACCCAGGCCGACCGACCCTCCGCAAGGCACTGCACCACCACCGGTCGGGCCCCAAACATCGCATGCTGAAACCTGAGCACCGCCCCCTTTTGCGGCGCCCCCACGACACGACACGACAAAGGAAACACGATCTTGCCGGGCAGACCCGCGGGCAGATCAAACACCAGCGAAACCGGGGCCGCCGCCTTTGTCGGTGAACTGGCCGCCACCAGCAAGGCCAGGGTGGTCGTGACGCAAGCTATCACCTGTTTCATCGGAAGACTCCGTTACCGCCGGGCCATGGTCGCCCCAGTATAGCCCCGGTCGGCTACAATCCCCCAGTATGGACAAGGTACTGCTGGTCTCTGGCTGGATCCTCTGCGGAATGTGGCTGCTCGGTGTTGGGCTGCCGCTGGTCGTTCAGTGGCGCCGCCGTCTGCCGCGATTGGCGCCGGCGATTGTTGAACCTGACCACTGGCCGAGCGTCTCGGTTGTCGTCACGGCCAAGGACGAGGGTCCGCAAATCGCCGACTGCCTCTCGTCGTTGCTTGCCTCGGACTACCCTGACCTGGAACTGATCGCGATCAACGATCGATCGTCGGATGAAACCGGACCGGCCATAGATTCCCTCGCCACTACCGATCCGCGAATTCGCCCGTTGCACATCACGGAATTGCCGTCGGATTGGCTCGGCAAGAACCACGCGATGTGGTGTGGAGCACAGGCTGCCCGGGGATCGTGGATCCTGTTCACCGACGGTGACATCATCTATCGACCCGAGACGATCCGGGTGGCTGTCTCGTTTGCTCTTTCCCACAGACTCGACCACCTGACATTGGCTCCCTCGATGCTTACCGGCAGTTACGCCGAAAGTTCGCTGGTTTCGTTTTTCGCACTGATTTTCGCCGCGGCCACTCAATCGTGGCTGACACGATTACCGACGCGGCACATTTATGTCGGCGTCGGAGCCTTCAACCTCGTGAGGCGCAAAACCTACGAGAGTGCCGGGGGACATCTCCCGCTGCGTTATGAGGTGGCGGATGACCTGAGACTGGGCCAACTGTTGAAACGGCACGGCTGCCGCGCGGACATGTTGCTGGCCGGCAGCTACCTGAAAGTCAAATGGCAGGAGTCGGCCTGGTCGACGATCACCGGACTGGAAAAAAACGGTTTCGCCGGCTTTGGCTACTCGGTATCGCGTGCGTTGCTGGCACTCTCCAGCGCCGCTCTCTTCCTCTATGCCCCTCTGGGTGTTCTCGTGTTGGTTTCCGGCCCCTCGACCTGGGGCTTCGCGGCCGCCCTGGCCGCATCTCACCTCTGTTATGCCGGTGGCGCGGTGCTCTTCGGCGCCAGCGTCCGGGTGGCGCCGTGCCTGGTTCCTGCCTCCGCGGGAATCTTCTTCGCCTTCATTCGGTCGATGGTTATCACTCTCCGACAAGGAGGTGTCCGCTGGCGCGACACCTTCTACCCGCTCTCGGAACTGCGCCGTCGGCTCTATCGCTGACTGGATCGGGCGTCATGCCTGCTGCGGCGTCCCCTCGTTGACGTTTGCTGCATGACCACGCGGCAGCCGGAACGCGCTGACGCCGCGACGGACCTCCGCGTGCAAAGCTGAGGTTTGCACACTTCCCGCTCCGGACTATAGTCGCCGCCCTTGATCCACGCGTCCTGCCGGCGATTCCACTGATCCAACTCACGCGACGGGAGATCGATCCATGTTGCTGGATGCCGACACACCGGTCACCGCGACGCCGGTGCCCGCTACCGCAGAGGTCACAGGGCTCTGGAACCAGATCCAGGAAATGGCCGTTTCGTTTGCCCCAAAGCTCGGGGCCGCCATCGCCGTTCTGTTCCTTTTCTGGCTGGGTGGCAAGATCCTGATGCGAATCACCCAGCGGATTGGCAACAGCAATCATGTCGATGCCGAATTGACCAATTTCATGGGCCGCAGCATCAAGGTCGGCATGATGCTCTTCGGGATTGTCACCGCACTGGGGACCCTTGGAATTGATATTGGCGCGCTGGTCGCCGGCCTGGGATTGACCGGTTTTGCCCTCGGTTTCGCGTTGAAGGACACCATCTCCAATCTGCTGTCGGGAATCATGGTCATCATCTACAAACCTTTCGATCAAGACGACATCATCACGGTCGGGAAGTTCGAGGGAGTCGTCAAGTCCGTCGACCTGCGTTACACGGTACTCGAGGTCGACGGCCGGACGGTATTCGTGCCCAACGCCAAGTTGTTCGTCGATGCGATCATGGTGGATGACGACGGACGCGCCGCGGCAGCAGAAGCGGCCGCCGAAGCCGCTCAAGCCGACGAAGGTCCGGCACCATTGCCGGCGACCTGAGGCTTGCATTCGGCCCACCCGCGACCTAGATTCGGGGCTTCCTGAGGCGGTTTAACGCCGCCGGCGAATGTGTTGCGGAGAGAGTGAATGGGTCGGTATACCGGACCAAAAGCGCGGAAGAACCGCCGCCTGGGTGCAATGGTGTTTGAGAGTGCCGGGGCCATCCGCGCTGCCGACCGGCGTGACTACCCACCGGGCGCGTCGCAGCGGCGACGCAAACCCTCCAACTACGCGATCGCGCTTCGAGAAAAGCAGAAGATCAAGTACTACTATGGTCTCCGCGAACGGCAACTGCGCAAGTTGTTCGCGACCGCCAAACGGATGAAGGGCAACACCGGCGAACAGTTGCTGATGCTCTGTGAACGCCGTCTCGACAACATCATCCGCCGCGCCGGGTTGGCTCTGACACGCCCGCAGGCCCGCCAGGGCGCCGCTCACGCCCATTTCCAGATCAACGGCACGACCGTGACAGTGCCCTCGATTCGCATCAACGCCGGCGACGTGGTCACAGTTCGTAATCGCCCCAATCTCAAGGTGTTCTACAAGACGCTGATCGATTCAGGGGCCGCCAACAACGCCGACTGGATCGAATTCGACGCCGACTCGCTGACCGCCACGGTCACCTCGTTGCCGACCTACGAGGACGTCAGCCTGCCGGTCGATGTCGGAAAAGTCGTTGCCTTCTTGTCTCGCTGAGGGACCTTGACGACCCGTCGTCCGTATCAGGACGGGGCCGCCGATCTCCAGGCCTGGTTTGAACATGTCCGACCAACGACACGCTGCGATTCTGCTTTTTGGTGCCCCGGGCACGGGCAAAGGAACCCAGGGAAAGGTCCTGGGCGAGCTGCCGGGGTTTTTCCACCTCTCCAGCGGTGACATCTTTCGCAGCCTCGATCCCGACTCGGAACAGGGTCGCGCGGTCGACGAACACACGTCGCAGGGCAACCTTGTACCCGATGACCTGACCGTGACTCTCTGGCACAACTGGCTGACACAACGAATTGCTGCCGGTGAATTCGATCCTGCCGGCGAATTGCTGCTGCTCGACGGCATCCCGCGCAACGTGGCCCAGTGCCAACTGATCGAAGACCACGTCGATGTTCAACTCGTACTACACCTCTCCAGCGACGACATCGAACCGCTCGTGCAGAGAATTCTCAATCGCGCCCGACTCGAAGGACGGGCCGATGACGGTGACGAATCGATTGTTCGACACCGCTTTGATGTCTACCGCGCCGAATCGGCGCCCGTTCTGGACTTTTATCCCGGGGAACGGCGCGCCGACATCGATCCCGACGGGACACCCGCGCAGGTCCTCGCCCGCGTGCTCGAACGCGTGGTCCCGCTCCAGGAACAGTTCCTGGCCAGCGACTGACCGTCGACCCCGGGCTCGACTACTCGATCAGCGACCGCCGGATGCGGTTGAGTTCTTCCAGTGCGGCCAACGGTGTCATCGCGTCGATATCGAGACCGCGGATCTCGTCAAGCACAGGATGAGGCGGCGTCTCAAACAGTGACAACTGGCGAGTGGATGTCGGTCCGGTGGGACGGGAGGGCACCCTGGGGTGGCCCTGGTCATCGAGATGGTCGGCTTCGAGTGTCTTCAGGATCACGCGGGCGCGGGCGATGACATCACCGGGTACTCCTGCCAAGCGCGCGACGTGAATACCGTAACTCTTGTCAGCGGATCCATCGACGATCTTGTGCAGGAACACCACATCGTCGTCGTGTTCGTGAACGGCGACATTGAGATTGACAGCCCCGGAGAGTGTCGACGTGAGTTCGGTCAACTCGTGATAGTGGGTGGCAAACAGTGTCCGGCATTCGACGCGATCGTGAAGATGCTCGGTGATCGCCCACGCCAGGGAAATCCCATCGTAGGTGCTCGTGCCGCGCCCAATCTCGTCGAGAACAACGAGGCTGTGCCGGGTCGCCGCGTTGAGAATCCGGGCCGTCTCGGTCATCTCGACCATGAAGGTACTCTGCCCCTTGCTCAGTTCATCACTGGCCCCGACTCGGGCAAACACCCGGTCGGCAACACCGATGCGGGCTTCGCTGGCAGGAACAAAGGATCCCATCTGGGCAAGAATCGTCAACAACGCTGCCTGACGAATGTAGGTGCTTTTCCCGGCCATATTGGGACCGGTAATGATCTGCACCTGTCCAACACCACCTCCCATCCGAACGTCGTTGGGCACGAATTCTCCACTGGGTTGCAGACGATCCAGTACCGGATGCCGGCTTTCACGGAGATCCAGGATCGGTTCGGCCGTCAGTTCTGGGCGGCAGTAGCCGCGTGACGCGGCCAAGGTGGCCAGACCCACCAAGACGTCAAGCCGAGCCAGCACCGAAGCGCTGGCCTGCAACCGCAGGCACTCATCGGCAATGCAACTGCGGAGGCCGGCAAACAGCTGCTGCTCGAGAGCAAAAGCCTGCTCCTCGGCCCGCAACACTTTTTCCTCGTGCTCCTTCAGTTCCGGTGTCACGAACCGTTCCTGGTTCTTCAACGTCTGCTTGCGAATGTACTCTTCGGGCACCTTGGCCAAGTGCGTGACGGTCACTTCCAGGTAGTAGCCGAACACCTTGTTGAAACCGACCTTAAGACTGGGAATCCCGGTCCGCTTGCTTTCGCTGGCCTGGTAGGCCGCGATCCACTCCTTGCCTCCCCTGGCAAGATCTCGCAGCTGATCCAGTTCTTTGTGGTAGCCATCGCGGATCAGGCCGCCTTCGGTCACCGACACCGGTGGCTCGTCGACAAGCATTCCCGAGATCTGCTCGCTAACGTCGCCGCAGACATCCAGCTGCCGGTGGAGTTCTTCCAGCAACCCGGCCCCGAGACCACTCAGTTGCTCCTTGAATTCCGGCAATCGTGTCAACGTGCTCGCCAAACACCCGACATCGCGAGGGCTCGCCCGGCCCGTGGCCACTCGTGATGTCAGGCGTTCCAGGTCGTAAACCGACCGGAGTTGCTCCTGGAACTGACGACACAGCGTTGGCTGACCCTGCAACTCCTCGACGGCGTCCAGCCTGCACACAATCGCCGCGGTTTCGGTCAATGGGTTCGACAGCCATTCCCCCAACAGCCTTGCCCCCATCGAGGAGACCGTCTCGTCGATCACAGACAACAGGCTGCCCGCCCGTTGCCCCTCCTTGAGTGTCCGCACCAACTCGAGGCTACGGCGGGTCGCCTCGTCGATCACAAGGTGATCGCTGCCGGTGTAAGACTCGAGTCGCGAGATATGCGGCAAAGCGCTCAGGTGTGTTTCGCCGACATACGCCAACAGGGCTCCGGCAGCGGTCACCGCCGCGGTGTCCTCGTCGTCGAAATCAAACCCTTCCAACGTCTGAGTGCCGAAATGTTCGAGCAAAGTCCGACGACACGTTTCGGCAGCGAATTGCCAGGGCGCACGTCGCCCCAGGCTCACCCCCGTCTGTCCGGCCAACCGTTCCAACCCCAGCGACTCGCTGCTGTCCTCGGATACGAGGCACTCGGCCGGCCCCAGACGAGCCAGTTCATCGGCGATTCCGGCCGGCGTGACCGTGGTCGCGGAAAACCGCCCGGTCGACAATTCCAGCCAGGCAAGTCCGACCCCATCGCTGGTATCGGCGACCGACGCGATGTAGTTGTAGCTGCGGGGATCCAACAGTGCTGGATCGGTCAGCGTGCCGGGCGTGACCGTTTGAGTCACCTCGCGGCGGACCAGGCCCTTGGCCTGCCTGGCATCTTCCACCTGATCACAGATCGCCACCCGGAATCCACCGCGAATCAGCTTCTGCAGGTAGCCGTCCAACGCGTGGTAGGGGAACCCGGCCATCGGAACGGGGTTGTCGGAGTTCTTGTCACGACTGGTCAGGGTCAGGCCCAGCGCCGGTGCCGCCTGCTGCGCATCCTCGAAGAACAACTCGTAGAAGTCTCCCATCCGAAACAGCAGCAGGGCCTCGGGGTTTTGCCCTTTGACCTCCTGGTAGCGCTGCATCATCGGGGTCAATCGTGATCCCGATGATTTCTTGCCGGAATCCGCCATGATGCCGGTCGCCATGAATTCGAAGGATAGCCGAGGAAACTAATCGTGGGCTTCGGGAAACAGTTGGCTGATGCTGGTGCGTTCGTGAATCGAACGGATTGCGGTGGCAAACAGCGGGGCCACGCTGACAACCTGCACATTGTCGGGCAGAGGGTCAAACGGTGTTTCGATGGTGTCTGTAATGAACATCTGACGGATCAGACTCTCGCCAATCCTCGCCCCAGCTCCTTTAGAGAACACGCCGTGGCTGACGGCGGCGTAGATGTCCTTGGCACCTCGTTGCTTGAGTGCCTCGGCCATGCTGATCAGTGACCGACCGGTGATCGTGAAGTCGTCCACCAGGAAGACGTTCTTGTCGACAACATCCCCGATCACCTCGAGCACCTCCACCTGTTCACTGTGATCGGTTCGCTGCTTATTCCCGAACACCACCGGTGTGCCCAACAGATTGGCATAGTCGACGGCCTCCTTGGCAAATCCCGTGTCGGGGCTGCAAACGACAAGATCCGGGATTTTCAACGAGCGGAGATGGTCACAGATCACGTGACGGGCATAGAGGTGATCGACGGGAATCCCGAAGAAACCCTGGATCTGCGGGCTGTGCAGATCCATCGTCAACACCCGGTCGGCGCCGGCTGCTTCAATGGCATCGGCACACACCCGGGCCCGGATCGACACTCGCGGTTCGTCCTTCTTGTCGCCCTTGGCGTAACTGAAAAACGGGATCACCGCGGTCACGTACTGCGCACTGGCGCGTTTCAGTGCGTCGATCCAGAACAGTAGTTCCATGAAGTTGTCGTTGACCGGGTAATGCACCCCCTGGACAACATACACGTCTCGTCCACGGACATTTTCCTTGATCCGAACAAAGACGTTTCCCTCGCTGAACACATGGGCGCGGCAGGGCACCAGCGGAACATCCAGACAGCCGGCGATCGCCTGTGCAAAGACCGGGTTCCCCGACCCGGGCAGGATCGCCAGGTCGCCCTGGGGTGCCTGAAACGGTGCGGCACGTGGCCCAGATCGTGATGGCGGCGTTTCGGAAGAAGCGTTCATTGGACGCATGATATCCTAGGGGCTCTCAGCCCGAAAGTCGGTGCCCGATACCCGCCATCGACAGCCGGCCAAAAGGAAACCTCTTCCACCCCGGACTGATCGGTTCGACCAGGATTGACGACCCGTCGCCTTCACCCTATCACGAAGCTCAGACCCGTCTCTTCCCGGAACTTTTCTGCCCCGTGAACCGCTTGTTCAACTTCTCCGCCGGTCCGGCTGTTCTTCCCGAGGAGGTGCTCGCCGAGGCCAGTGACAACCTGTTGTCACTGGGAGACTCCGGAATCGGCATCCTGGAACACTCTCACCGAGGTGATGAATTCGCTGCCATTCTTGCCGAGGCCCAACGCCTTTGCCGCGAACTGGCCGATCTGCCCGAGGACATCCACGTGCTCTTTCTGCAGGGAGGGGCCTCGCTGCAGTTCGCGATGGTTCCGGCCAACCTCAGGGCAGCCGGCGCCACCGCGGATTACCTGATCAGCGGACACTGGTCGCAAAAAGCTCTCCAGACCGCGGCGACTACCGGACTCGTTCACGTGGCCGGATCGTCACCGAGTGACGGATCAAGCCAATTGCCCGGTCCGCCGGCATGTTCCCGGAATCCGGCCTACCTGCACTACACCTCAAACAACACGATCCTCGGAACCCAATTCCCGGAACCCCCGCAACGCCCCGTGGAAGTTCCCCTGGTCTGCGATGCCAGCAGCGACATTTTTTCGCGGCCGCTTAACCTGGTCACCCATGACCTCGTCTACGCCGGTGCCCAAAAAAACCTCGGTCCGGCAGGGCTGACCCTGGTCCTGGTCCGCGAGTCACTGCTGGATCGCGCGCCGGACACGCTTCCGGCGATCCAGCAATACCTCACGCACGCGAGGTCGGGTTCCTTGTACCACACCCCACCGGTCTTCTCGATTTATGTCACCGGATTGGTCCTGAAATGGCTGCAGCGGCGGGGGGGGCTTGAAGCAATCGGCAGACACAACCAGGAACAAGCCGGGCGGTTGTATGCACGCCTGGACCAGGACAGTCGCTTCCGGGGCCTGGCGGACCCGATGGCCCGATCACTGATGAATGTCACGTTCACCAGTGGCGACAGCGACTCCGACCAGCGATTTCTTGCGACCTGCCGACGCGCCGGCCTTGTCGGACTCGCCGGACACCGCAGCGTGGGAGGTCTCCGCGCCAGTCTGTACAATGCGCTTCCAGACGAGGCAGTCGACAGGCTGCTGGAAGCGATCGACGACTTTGAAACGGATTCTGCGGAGTGAATGACGGGACACCCAGTGGCGGAGCCTCCGCCCCGACGGATTCGAGCCAACCAGACGACAAGGCCCACGCCGACATTGGCCTGGTCGCCGCGTTGAATATCGAGGTCGCGCCGTTCCTGCAACGCTGCCTCGGTCCACGAAAGTACGTCGGTGGTGACTTCATCTTTCGTGGTGGACGCTACCAGGAGGCCCGCGTGGCACTGGTGGAATCCGGTCCCGGTTTTGCCCGGGCCCGCCGAGCCACGCTGGCACTCATCGATGCCCATACACCCCGGTTTGTCATCTCCTGCGGTTTTTCCGGTGCCCTGCAATCCGATCTTGCTGTCGGCCACATCGTGATGGCCAACGAGATCACAGACACGCATGGGCACCAGTTTCCGCTGGCCCTGGAGATCCCCGGCCAGTTGCCCGGGCGCGTCCATGTCGGAAAACTGGTCGTCACTGACGAACTGGTTACTTCGGTCGAAGAAAAACTGGCACTGGGCCAATCGCACGACGCGTTGGCAGTCGACATGGAAAGTCTGGCCGTCGGCCAGGTTTGCCGCGAGGCCGGGATCGGGTTCATGGCGATCCGCGTGATCAGCGACGACCTCTCCGATGATCTGCCCCCCGAAATCCAGTCGGTACTCGCCCCCACTTCAGGCCGCCGGTTCGGAGCAGCACTGGGCGCACTCTGGAAGCGACCGGGTTCTTACAAGGATCTCTGGAAACTCCGCGAACAGGCCCACTACGCAGCCGATCAACTCGCGACATTTCTCGACGGCGTCGTCGAGCAACTCTATGACTCGATCGACCCCGAGTAGCCGCATCTTCAACTCAAAGAGTCAATCTGGAGCGAAGGATTTCCCACCACCCAGGTTGCTGGTCCGTCTTACTGTGCCGCCGATTCTGAACCCGTCGATTTGCAGGAGTGCCGGTCATGACTGACTTCCCACGCCTGGCCGCTCTCGCCCTGCTGCCGGCCCTTGCGGTCACCAATCCACTTCCCCCACTGGCGGCCGCCGATCCGCTGCCGGCATTTACCAGCCGAGGTGCCTCTGGCCCTGATTTCTCGGTCCAGGGCGAGTACACCGGTTTGGTCGGCGGCCAGTACCGGATCGGTGTTCAAATCGTGGCACTCGGAGCAGGGCGTTTCGAGGGGATCCTGTTCGGAGGCGGGCTGCCCGGCGCCGGCTGGGATGGAAAAACCCGTTTTTACCTTCGCGGGCAGCGAGAGAAACATATCACTCACCTTGAAGGGATGCACGGAGAACGCTTGAAGTTCGTCAACCGGAACTTCCAGGCGACGATTCGCGACGGACAATTGGAGGGAACCGCGATGATGTTCCTGAATCGAGTCAGGGATCCCGCCGTTTCCTGCCGCCGGATACTGCGAACCTCCCCGACCCTGGGCGCCGCGGCTCCTCCCAAGGCCCGCGTGCTCTTTGCAGGCGACTCGACCGACGAGTGGCGTGGCGGTCGGCTTGTCGAGAAGCGACTGCTCGCCGAGGGGACCCGCAGCCGACGCTCTTTCCTGAACTACCGCCTCCACCTGGAATTCCGCACGCCGTTCATGCCAACCGCCCGTGGCATGCAGCGAGGAAACAGTGGGGTCTATCTGCAGGAACTCTGGGAGCTGCAGGTCATTGATTCCTTCGGCTGGACAACCGAAAACCGCAAGTACGAACGGCTCTCCCATGTCGGGCGTTGTGGGGGGCTCCACGAGTTGCTCAGCCCCGAGGTCCACATGTGTCTGCCGCCGTTATCCTGGCAGACCTATGACATCGACCACACGGCCGCCACCGTCGACAGCAACGGTCGCCCCGCGACCCCGGCGCTGCTCTCGGTCCGGCACAACGGGGTGTTGATCCACGACCGGGTCGTACTGCCACCCACGCCCGCCTCGTCACGTGACCTACCGCACCGCAATCATCTGCCCGGCCGCCTGCACCTGCAACAACACGGCAACCCCGTCCGGTACCGAAACATCTGGATCGTGGAACGATAAACATGGCTGACCCATCCAAGCAATTCACCGATCGCGTCGTCGTCGTCACTGGCGCCTCGCGAGGAATTGGCGCGGCGACCGCCCTGGCATTTGCCCGTGCCGGTGCCACCGTCGTCGCCGGCTGCCCGGCACTGGACGCCGACGACCACCGCCAGGCGGTCCTGAGTTGGCGCGAGGGCGCCGGACTGGCCCCCGAACAGGTCGCCCCGGTCGTGGCCGACGTCTCCCGCGTCGAGGAGGTCGAGGCGTTCTATGAGGTGGTCGAGAATCACTTTGGTCGAGTCGACGTGCTGGTCAACAATGCCGGCATCAACCGGGACCACACCCTGGCAAAGATGACCGACGAGGAATGGCGGGCCGTGCTGGCCGTCAACCTCGACGGCACGTTCTACAACTGCCGGGCCGTCCTGCGATTGATTTCTGATGGTGGCCGCATCATCAATATCTCTTCGATGGTTGCCCAGACCGGCAACTTCGGCGTCGCCAACTACGCCGCCAGCAAGGCCGGAATTCTCGGATTGACCAAGAGCCTGGCCCTGGAACTGGCTCCGCGACAGATTACCGTCAACGCCGTCTGCCCGGGTTTCATCGACACCGAGATGACGCGCGGCATGCCCGCTGACGTTCTCAACGGCTACGTCGACCGCATTCCCGTGGGCCGCGCCGGAACACCCGACGACATTGCGGCGACCGTGCTGTTTCTGGCTTCACCGGGCGCGGCCTACATCACCGGCCAGAGCCTGGGTGTCAACGGCGGGCTCTACACCGGCGACTGATTCAGCCCGCCCTGTGAATCGCCAACAGGTCGCTCAGCAGCGCCATCCCTGTTGCTTCCCGGCCCGCCCCAGCCCCCACGATCGTCACCGGCCCCACCAGATCGGTCTCCAGCGTGACCGCATTCGTCACACCGGTGACCGAAGCCAGCGGGTCCTCCAGCGGCAGGGCCACCGGACCGACCGACGCCGTGACACGCTCACCGATCCGCTCGACCTGGCCGATCAATTTCCAGCGATGGCCGGCCGCCGGAGCTGCGGCGACTTCCGATGCATCCAACCCGGCGATTCCGGTCCGCGACACTTCCCCAACGCCAAGGGAGGCGCCCATCACGACATTGGCCAGGATCACCACCTTTGCCAGCACGTCAAACCCCTCCACATCCGCCGTCGGATCTGCCTCGGCATAGCCCAGCTCCTGGGCGGTTGCCAGGGATTCGCCATAACCGCGGCCCTGTTCCATTTCCGAGAGAATGTAATTGGTCGTGCCGTTGAGAATGCCACGGATCCGGGCGAATTCGCATCCGGCCAACGCTTCGGCAGCGGTCGACAGCACCGGAGTCCCACTCATCACCGTCCCTTCGAAACGAAACTGAACCCCGCGACTGGCCGCCAGGTCCGCCAGTTCTCTCCACACCAGCGCGACCGGCCCCTTGTTTGTCGTCACCACGTGGATTCCCTCCTGGAGGGCAGCCCGGCAATGCGACACCGCCGGTTCGCCGGTCTCGATGTTGGTCAAGGTCACCTCGACCATCGCCTCGGCACCGGATTCGCGTATCGTCTCCATGCTGTCCCAGCCGGCCTGCCCACCCGGACAACTTGTCAATGCCCCGGGTCGGCCACCGTCACGGGCGATCGCGTCCAGCAGCTGGTCCAAATCGAGACCGTTGGCGTCGTAACAACTTCCGTGATGAAGATCGGCCACGGCCACCACCTGCGGCCGGTAGGCGTGACGTTCCTGCAACAGGTCCTTCTTGCGGCTGAGGATTTCCACAAGGCCTTGGCCAACCGTCCCGAAGCCGATCAGTGCCAGTTTCTGTGCCACGTTGTTTCTCCTGCTGAGAGATCGCGACCGAGAGAATACTCGATCGGTTCACGAGAGGGCAGGGTACAGGTCTTCTGTGGCACCGCAGCTGACAATGCGGTTACATAGGAGTGTGGGAGTTCTCATGCAAGTGTTGCACAAGACCGCTGTTTTCCTGGTCCTGGCCGGTTCATTGGTCTCCGGGGCCGAAAAAGACGAAACGCAACCCGCGGCGGCATCTTCGCTGTGGTCGCTGCAACCGATCCTGCGTCCGCCGACCCCCTCGCTTGGCACCGGTTGGTCCCGAAATCCGATTGACGCCTTTATCGGACTTCGATTGCACCAGGCCGGACTCGCCCCGTCGCCAGAGGCCGATTCCCGGACGTTGATCAGGCGGGCGACGTTTGACCTACTGGGCCTGCCTCCGGAAACAGGGATCACCCTTGATCGGCCCGGGAACTGGGAACGATATGTTGATCGCCTGCTGGCCAGCCCTCACTACGGGGAACGCTGGGGGCGGCACTGGCTGGATGTGGCCCGCTATGCAGACAACAAGGGCTACGTCTTTTTTGAAGACAAGACATTCCCCTGGGCCTGGACGTATCGCGACTACGTCATCGAATCGTTCAACCACGACCTGCCTTACGACCAGTTCGTACTCGAGCAACTCGCCGCCGACCAACTCGACCTGCGGTCGCGCCCCGCCGCACGGGCCGCGATGGGGTTTCTCACGCTCGGCGGTCGATTCATGAACAACCTGCACGACATGCTCGACGATCAGATCGATGTCGTGACCCGCGGCCTGCTTGGCCTCACACTGACCTGCGCTCGCTGTCATGACCACAAGTACGACCCGATCACCCAGTCCGATTACTATTCGCTCTACGGTGTCTTCCGCAGTTCCAGCGAGCCACTGGTTCCTCCACAGATCTTGCCCGTTCCCGACACGGCCGAATACCGGAAGTTTGCCTCCGAACTGGAAAGCCGCAACACCAAGCTCCGCGACTTCATCATCACGACGCACACGGCACTCGTCGCCGCGGCAAAGTCGCGGGTGGCCGAGTACATGCTCGAGGCCCAGCGAGCCCTCGACCAGCCTCCGACGGATGACTTCATGCTGCTGACCGAGGCCGGGGGTCTGAACCCGACGGTTGTTCTCCGCTGGCGTGTCTACCTGGAACGGCTCGAGTCCCGGGCCGTGGTCGAAGCGATCCACGACCCGGTCTGGGCTCCCTGGCAGGCCCTGGCAGCTCTCGACGCCAGCACATTTGCGGCCAGGTCGGCCGGCACACTTCGGCGACTCGTCCAGGAATGTGCAGGAGACACGCCCCTGAATCCTCGGCTGCTGGCCACTCTGCAGAAAGGCCCGCTACGATCCCTCGACGAGACGGCGACCATCTACGGCAGGGTCTTCAACGCGATCGAACGGGAATGGCAGGCACTCCGTGCGACCGCGATCAAAGCAAGAAAGCCACTGCCGTCGGGATTTCCCGACCCCACTCGCGAGCAACTGCGACAGGTCTTTCACTCCGAACAGGCGCCGTCGAACATCCCACGCGTCTTTGGCTGGGGCGCGCTGGCCCTGCTACCGGATCGGCCGGCCCAGGCGACCTACAAGACGCTCCGCAAGGCCCTGGCCAAGTGGCTCGTGGAAGGAAAGGGGGCTCCGGCACGGGCGATGATTCTCAAGGAAAACACCGTCCCCTATCAGCCGCGGATCTTCGACCGGGGCAATGCGCATCGCCCCGGTCAATTCGTCTCCCGCCAGTTACCACGACTTCTGGCCGGACCCGATCACCAGCCGTTCCGCCTCCGTACCGGCCGGCTCGAGTTGGCCCGCGCGATCGCCTCGGCCGACACCCCGCTGACTCCTCGCGTGCTGGTCAACCGGGTTTGGATGCACCATTTCGGCCAGGGCCTGGTGCGAACGCCCAGTGACTTTGGGACACGTGGCCAACCCCCGACTCACCCGCTCCTGCTCGACTACCTGGCCGACTGGTTCGTTCACGACGCTGCCTGGTCGATCAAGTCGCTGCACCGGTTGATCATGACGTCGGCGACATACCGACAACAAAGCCAGCACCGTGAACAGGCCTTTGCCCGGGATCCAGGCAACCGCCTGTTGTGGCGGATGCCACGCCGCAGACTGGGTTTCGAGGCCATGCGGGACTCCCAGCTTGTTTTCGCCGGCAACATTGATCGCCGGATGGGTGGTCAGCCGGTAAAGATTTTCAAGACCGACACGCTTCAGCCTCGTCGCTCGGTCTATGGCTTCATCGACCGCATGAACCCGCCTCCGTTGCTGCGAACCTTCGATGTTCCCAATCCGCTGACCAGTTGCGGCCGCCGCGACGAGACGACGATTGCGCCCCAGGCCCTGCATCTGATGAACAGCACGACCGTGCAGGAATGCGCCGGCCGCCTGGCGGCGCGCACCACCGGCGTGTTCCCTCAGCGACTGACCCACCTTTACCAGCTCGTCTATACCCGTTCCCCTTCCAACGATGAACTCAAGGTGGCTGCACGTTTCATGGAGCGTTTTGGCGACGATTCCGCCGGTGCGTGGACCGCGTTGGCTCACACGCTCCTGATCTCCAACGAGGCTCAGTTCATCGACTGACCCACTGCGGCAAACCGTAGTCGACAGGAACCACGATGTACCTTTCACGACGTGACATGCTCCAACGCGGCGGAACCGGCCTGGGAATGCTTGGCCTGGCCAGCGTGCTGCAACAGTCCGGCGAACTCGTCGCAGCCACCCCGGCTTCTCGAGCCACGAGTCCACAGCAACCCCGCGCGCCCCATTTTCACCCGCGGGCCCAGCGGGTGGTGCACCTGTTCATGAACGGCGGCCCCTCCCAGGTCGACACATTTGACCCCAAGCCCGAACTCACACGGCTTCACGGCAAGCCGCTGCCCGGCCGCAACCTTCGCACCGAACGCAAGACCGGTGCCGCGATGGGCTCGCCGTTTCGTTTTCGCCGGCGGGGTGATTCCGGCTTGCCCGTCAGCGAGCTGTTCGAACAGACCGGTCGGCACATCGACGACATCTGCGTGATCCGTTCGATGCAGGCCGACGTCCCGAACCATGAGCCGTCGCTGATGCTGATGAACTGCGGTGACGCCAGGCTTCCTCGCCCAAGTTTCGGCTCCTGGGTCACCTACGGCCTGGGTTCAGAGAACCAGGACCTGCCCGGGTTCATCGTCATGTGCCCCGGCGGATACCCGATCTTCGAGACCCGCAACTGGCGCAGTGCCTTCCTGCCGGGTGCCTACCAGGGCACGCACATCGACACCAAGCAGACCGATGTCCGCAAGCTGATCACCAACATCTCCAACAGCCGGATGCCCCTCGCCCGACAGCGACTGCAGATTGACCTGCTGGGCGAACTCAACCGGCGACACAAGACTCGGCGCCCCGGCGACGATCGTCTCGAGGCTCGGATCCAGAGTTTCGAACTGGCCTTTCGCATGCAGACCGAAGCAACCGACGCCTTCGACATCAGCAAGGAACCCCGACACACCCAGCAGGCCTACGGGGACACGCTGCATGGGCGGCAACTGTTGATGACCCGGCGACTGCTGGAACGCGGCGTCAGGTTCGTGCAGGTCTGGACCGGAGCCGGTCAGCCCTGGGACAACCACAACAACCTCGAAAAGGAACACCGGCGATTGGCCGGGAGCTGGGACGGGCCGATTGCAGCCTTCCTCTCCGACCTCAAACAACGCGGATTGTTCGATTCGACACTCGTGTTATGGGGAGGTGAGTTCGGCCGCACACCAGTGGCTGAACTGCCCGCGTTGAATGGACGCGACCACAACCACTACGGCTTCAACTGCTGGTTGGCCGGGGGCGGGGTGAAGGGTGGCCATGCTCATGGCGCAACCGACGATTTTGGTTTCCGCACCGTCAAGGACCCGGTCCACGTGCACGACCTGCACGCCACGATGCTTCACTTGCTGGGTTTCGATCACGAACAGTTGACCTACCGATTCGCCGGCCGGGATTTTCGCCTGACCGACGTTCACGGAACGGTCGTCCACGAACTGATCGGTTAGCCCACACAACCGGCCCGGAAACCCGCGCCTGGTTTGTCGACAATCACACGTCGCACAAGGCCACCGCCTGCTTCAGACCCGTCAGCGGGTCACCAGTCGGAATAAATTCCTGGCCGACGAAACCGCGATAGCCAATCTCGAGCAACGCCCGCATGATCGGCGGATAGTTGATTTCCTGCCGATCATCGAGTTCCGCCCGTCCCGGGTTTCCCGCGGTGTGGACATGAGCAATCGACTCCTTCAACTGACGGATCCGACGGATGCAGTCTCCGTCCATGATCTGCACGTGGTAGATGTCAAACAGCAGTTTCAACCGTGGTGAACCGACGCGATTGATGATCTCCATCACGTAGTCGACGTGATCCCCCTGGTAGCCGGGGTGCCCCTTCATCGGGTGAGACGTGTCACGGGTGTTGAGCATCTCGAGTGCCAGCGTGACTTGCTTCTTCTCCGCATAACCGACGATCTTCTTGTACCCGGCGATGCAGTGTCGCAGGCCATCCTCCCGGGTCAGGTGCGGGCTGTTCTTATCATCGGGATCGATGGCCGTGTAACCGGTGAAACTGATCACGCACGGCGCCCCGAATTCGGCCGCCGCATCGATTGCCTCGCGGGTCGCCTTCAGGACGCGGTCGTGAAAACGCGGGTTGTTGAACCCTTTGACAAACGGCGGATCCGGTTGCATGTCGATTCCGGCAATCGCGCAGGTCAGTCCATGTTTCTTCAGTGTCGGCCACTCCGACGGCGGGCACAGTTCAACGCTTGAACAGCCCAACTGTTTGGCGACCCGGCAGATCTGTTCGGTTGACCAGTACGGTTTGAAACACCAGTGAACAATCGACTGACGAATCCGTCCCTTCTTCACGGCATTCGCTTCTGCCGAAGTCAATGCGGCCGACGCCGCGGCAGTTGCTCCGGCAACCCTGAGCACCTCGCGTCGGTTCACTTTGCGATCATCACTCATCGGCATTCTCCTTTGTTCCCGTCCTGTTCACTTCAGCCGGCAGCGTCGTCGCAGAATGCGACGGCCGTCAACGCGTAGACTGCAGCCACGCGAACCAACTCCGCCACCGGGCATTCCTCGTTGACCGTGTGAGCTCCCAGGGCTCTTGGCCCGTGAGTGATCGCAGGCACGCCTGCCAGTGCCACGAACGCGTTGCCGTCATCAACAAACGGTTTCGCACCAACCGGCAGTTCCTCGCCGCCGACTCCACCGACGGCGGCCTGAAACGACCGAAAAAGTGCGTGTTCCTGGTCGATTTCGTAGGCGTCTCTGGAAATCCTGAAATCCGCCTCAATCGAGGTTCCCGTCTCCCCGGCCACTGTTGCCAGGACCGTCTCGAATTGTTCCTGGACCGACGCGATCCCGGTCCCAGGCAACCACCGCCTGGTGCCCTCGATGGTCAGCAGCACCGGAGACTGGTTGAAGATCTCTCCCGAGTGCACCTGCCCGACAAACAGGCTCTCGCGACCGGCCAGCGGATGCGTCCTCGCTTTCAACTCCTCGTCGATCTCCGCGAACCGCTCCAGCAGCCTGGCCCCGGCCCCGATCACACTGGGCTGTTCGATCCCCCCGAGCACCTCGTGTACCGGTTCTCCCTCTCGCGACACCCTGACCTGGAACATCGCCTGCCCACGCCCGACAACCGGCACGTTGTGGCAGTGGTACTCGGGCAACAACACCCCGTCACCGACGTAGCCCTCGGCTATCAGCGCATTGACCTGAGTGCCGTCGCCCCAGGGAACCTCGTGAAGATCGTGAGCGGTCAGCATCACGCCACCGGCGGTCAGCAGCCCGGTATCCCTGAGCACCCGCATTGCCTCCACGGCGGCGGCAATTCCGCCCTTCATATCGGAAATACCGCTGCCATACATCACGCCCTGCTCGACTCGCGGTGCCACGAACGGGAGGTGTACGGTGTCGAGATGACCGTTGAACTGGAGTGTGCGGCCCGGTCGACCGGTCTCGAATCGCCCGACAACCGCGGGTGATTCCGGCCAGCCCGCCTGAGGCCGTTCGACGGAAAACCCGTCCGACTGCAGCAGCTCGGCCAGGCAGTCGGCAACCTCACCGGCTGATCGGGTTGGGCTGGGCGTGCCGACCAGTTGCGTGGCCGTCGCCAGCAATCGCGGTTCGTCCACCGCGTCTTGCACCTGCCGAAGTATCTCGTCAGCCAATGCCATGTTCACCTCGTGCTTCTCGTTTGCTTCTTGGGCTTCCCAGCCGGTTGTCGCGACAGTGCCGGGTCCTTGATGGCTCGCATCCGGGCAACCAACTTATCCGACAAGCGATCCCGGATCATCTGCACAGCCGGGGTCGACTTTTTCAGGAGATTGCTGGTTTCTCCCGGATCTTTCCGCAGGTCGAACATCTCATCACGGCCGGGATTCAGGAAATCTCGTACCAGTTTCCATCGACGGGTACGGTACATTCTCATCGACGTCCGGCTCTGGTGCTTGGTGTCATACTGGGCAAAAAGATCGTTTTGCCACTCCATCTGCTCTCCCTTCAGCAATGGCAAGAAACTGCGACCACGCTGTTGTGTTCCTGGCGGCAGGCTGACTCCGGCGATCGCCAGGATCGTAGGAAAGAAGTCGAGGTTGGAGATTGTCTGATCGAGCGTCAGGCCGGACCGCACGACTCCCGGCCAGCGAATCGCCGTCGGAACCCGCAGCGAGTGGTCATACATGTTCGGCCGTTGGCCCCGCGGAATATTGGGGACAGCCGGCGGCGGGTTCTTCAGGACCCAGTGCCCGTTGCCTTTGTGGAAGATCCCGTTGTGGCCCATGTTGTAGCCGTGATCGCTGCTGTAGATCACCACGGTCTCGCGTTCCAGACCGTGACTCCGTAGTGCCGCAAGCAAACGTCCGACGTTGCGATCGACACTCTTCATGCTCGCCAGGTATTCCCGCGTCATCCGTTTGACCCGTCGCGTGTCCAGGTCGGGGTAGTCCGGATGAGGCAGAGTCGGGTCAAGTCCGGCAAAAGGCTCCCAATCCTCTTCGGCGACCGGTAACCAGGGCGAATGCGGCGCGCGATAGTGCAACGACAGCAGAAACGGTCGTGGATCCTCGCGAGAAATCCAGCGAATCGCCTCGCTGGTCAGAACATCAGGAAGCAAGCCTGGCACCTTGACCGTCGTGCCGTCCACCTCGAGCACCGCGTCCTTGGGGCGTGTTCCTCCCCCGCGAAACCCATAGAAGTGCCCATAGCCAAACCGGGTCGGATGCTGGGCATCGGTCAACCCCAGGTGCCACTTGCCGACCAGCGCGGTCCGGTACCCGGCCTGCTGGAGCAACCGGGGCCAGGTCGGTGTCCCGGCAGCCAATCCATGTTTGGGTTCACGACGGGGATGTAACCAGTCGGTGATTCCCACCTCGGTCCCGTACCGACCGGTCATCAATGCTGCCCGGGAGGGACTGCACACCGGTGTCGTCGTGAAACAACTTTTCAACCAGGCTCCTTCACGAAACAGACGGTCCAGCACGGGTGTCCGCGCGTGGGGATGACCGCTGATCCCAAGTGCCCAGGGCGCCTGGTCGTCGGTGAACACGAAGAGGATGTTTGGGCGGTCGGCTGCGGCAAGCGAGGCCGCCAGCCCCAGCCACGCCACCACCGCGGCCCCGGCCCACCTGCATCGTGGCATCGTTTTCCTCCTCGCGACATCCGTTGCGCGGCTGTTGACGCAATCCCCGCGATTATGCAGACCGTTCCGCTCGGCTCGCAACCCGCCGGTGACGCTCTCGATGATACGACGGCTGCAATTGGGGCGACAACGTGTCAGGATACACGGCTTGTCGCTACCGCGTTCCGGCTTCTCGAGATCCGCCCGTGAGTGATCTGTACATCGGCCTGGCCCTGATCGGACTGCTGTCCGTCGCCACTTTTGCCGTCTCGATGCGGCTGGCCAATGGACATCGCTGGGTTGGCAACGGACTGGCAATCGCCGGCGTGTTGTTGACGCTCTTTTATGTCCGCTTCGTCTGGGACGACATCCGACTGGCCCGGTTTCTGCCTGTCTCGAACCTGATCATCGTCGGCAACGCACTCCCCCTGGCTGCCGGTTTTCTTGCCGGTGTGCTCTGGAAACGGATCGACCACTGGCGGCGGATTTTCGGTGTCGCCGCGTTGGCCGTTGTCGGTGGCTATGCGGCCGTGTTTCCGCTACTGGGAATCGCGCCCTCCTGCCGGAAGACCTGGACTAACAACGGGATCTGCCTGCAGACGACACCGGCGACGTGTACCCCCGCCTGCGCCGCCACCCTGCTGAAATTCCACGGAATCGATGTCACCGAGGCGGAAATGGCCGACCTGTGCCTGACCCGCGCACGAGGAACCAACTGGGCAGGACTCTATCACGCCCTGAAACGAAAAACCGAGGGCACCTCGCTGGATGTCAAGGTCGTATTCGGCTCAGCGGCAAGACTCCTCGACCAATTGCCCGGCCCGGTAATTCTCTCGGTCGGACTCCCCCATGACGCAGCGGCCGATTCCTACTACCGCACCAAGTGGATCTGGAATCCTGGAGAGGAGCATTCGATCCTGCTGCAGGGCTACAACGACAAGGGGATGCTCCAGATCATCGATCCCAACCCGCGGATCGTTTACGAGTTGTGGCGGCCTCGTGATCTCTCGGTTCTCTGGCGAGGGCAGGGGATGGCACTGGTGCCCCGTCGCAGCAAACCCAGCCTGTCGGGTTGGCTCCAGGGTTCTGTCCCTGACCAGACGGGCGATGACAGTGCGGCAGCCTTGCGATAGGATTGTGCCGCTCTTGTGGAATCTGACCCGGAGACCGCCGATGCGCCCCACCTGCCACTCGTTGTCGACACTGCTGGTGTGCAGCCTCGTGTTGCACTGTCTCTCGTCCCACGGCGGGGCTCTGCCGCCCGACAAGAAGCCTCCGGCCAAGCCCGACGCGACCAAGACAGCACTGTCCGTCGAGGACCTCACCGAACAGGCGATGAAATCGATCGCGGTCGTTCAGTTCTCCGGTCGTGACGGGCGACGCGTCGGCCTGGGCACCGGTTTCGTGATCGATCCCAATGGGCTGATTGCCACCAACCTGCACGTGATCGGCGAAGCACGCCCGATCACCGTGACCATGGCCGACGGCAAGAAGTACGACGTCGAGGCGATTCATGCGACCGAGAAGGCCATGGACCTGGCAATCCTGAAAATCGATGCCAAAGGATTGCCGTCGCTGCCGCTGGGCAACTCGGATCGGCTGCGGCCGGGGCAACAGATTCTCGCACTGGGAAACCCGCTCGGCTTGAAGTTGAGCGTGGTACGCGGTGTCGTCTCCGGCCAACGGGAAATCGAAGGCAAGCCGATGATCCAGTTGGCCGTTCCGATCGAAGAAGGCAACAGCGGCGGACCGGCGATCGACCGGCAGGGGCGGGTGATCGGCATCCTGACGATGAAACATCGCTTCACTGACAACCTCGGATTTGCCGTCGCGATCAACGCGCTGAAACCGTTGATCGCCAAGCCCAACCCGATCCCGATCAACCGCTGGCTGACGATCGGCGCTCTGGACGACCGGGACTGGAAGACTCACCACGGCGGTCGTTGGCGTCAACGCGCCGGCCGAATCCACGTCGAGGGCTCCGGCTCTGGTTTTGGTGGCCGCGCCCTGTGCTTTTCTCAACACGATGCCCCCACACTTCCCTACGAAGTGCAGGTGCACGTCAAGCTCCACGACAACGATGGGGCGGCTGGCCTGGTCGTCTGTGGCGACGGGAGCGACCGTCACTATGGGTTCTACCCGACCAGTGGCCAGATGCGATTGACCCGCTTCGACGGCCCGACGGTTACCAGCTGGTCGATCCTGAAGACACTTCCCTCTACCGATTACCGGCCCGGGGAATGGAATACGCTGAAGGTCAGGGTCAGCAAGGACAAACTGTCGTGTTACCTCAATGACAAGCTGGTGATAGAAACCCAGGACACCGCCTATCGCACGGCCCGCGTCGGCCTGGCCAAGTTCCGCCATACCGAAGCCGAATTTCGCGGGTTTCGCGTCGCTGCAACCATCCCTCCTTTCGGGCCGACCCAGAAGCTGATCACGCTGATCAACAAGCTGGTAACCGACATCTCGCCTCAGGGCGATTTCAGCGACACACTGCTGACAAAACTCACACCGACGGGCGGCCCCGGCACTCAGGTGCTGCGGAACCGCGCCCGACTGCTCGAACAGCAGGCCAGCCAACTGCGAGAACTGGCCCGGGTCGTTCATCATCGCCGCGTGGTCGCCGAACTGCAGAAGACTCGCAAACAACCCGACGCCAGGATCGACTTGTTGCATGCCGCCCTGCTGATCGCCTGGCTCGACAACGACGAACTCGATGTCGAAGCCTACCGTCGACAATTTGACAGAATGGCCGCCGACCTGGCGAACAAACTGGCCAAGCAGGCCACCACTGCTGAAAAGCTCTCGGCACTGCGAAAGCACTTCTTCAACGAACTCGGCTTTCACGGCAGTCGCATAGACTACTACAACCGCTCCAACAGCTATCTCAACGAAGTACTCGACGACCGCGAGGGGCTGCCGATCTCGCTGTCACTGCTCTACATCGAGCTCGGCCGACGTATCGGCCTGAAGATCGAGGGCATCGGACTGCCCGGACATTTTGTTGTCCGTCCCGCCTCCACCAAGACCCCCGCGCTGCTGGTTGACGTTTTCGACGGGGGCCGCACAATGCCTCGCGAGAAAGCCGAACGGCTGATCGTCGAGGCTCATCAACCACGCCCGACCGGAGACGCCCGCAAGCGGATCATTGCCGAATTCCTGGCCCCCGAGACACGACGAGCGATCCTGGTCCGCATGGCCAGCAATCTCAGCAACATCGCACAGCGTCGATCCGACGAAAAGGCCATCAGCCGCTACGCCGACGTGATCCTGGCCGTCGATCCGAACAACCTCAGACACCGCGGCATCCGGATTCAGATTGCCATGCGACGGGGGCATTTCGACAAGGCCCTGGCCGACATTGACTGGCTGCTCGAACATCCCGACGATCAGATCGACGCGCGGCAACTGCAACTTCTCAGGAAGGACGTTGCACAGAAAAAAGCCGCCCCCCGCTAGGGCTAACGGCTCAGGGCCATCCGCGTCACCCGCCCCAGGCGTCCTGCCCCCCCCTCGGGAGCCACGCTCCCGATAACGACCGGCAACCACATCGGCCGATTCATCCGTTCCTCGGGCAAACGATCGATCATCGGCAGTTCACCGGGTGCCGTCTCGGGACGAAGATGTTCGACCGGTGCCGGTTGCAGGAACAGCTTTCGGGCCGAGACGAGTTTCACCAGGGTGGTGGCCAGTTCCGCGGGGATCCCGGACCACAACACCACGTTGGGGTCACTACGAAGGGCCAGGCCCTGCTCGCCACTGGTTTCCACAAATGGCCCGAAATCCCTGACCAGCTCGGCAAACGTCACTTCATCGCAGGATCGCACATACTCGACCAGTGCCGCCGGCACCTGCCCGTGCTCGGCCAATGCCAACCACTCCTGACCGGTCTCTTCCTCGGCATCCAGATCCGCGTCAAACTTCAGATCTTCTCCTTCCCCGTGCTCCTCCTCGAGCATCTGGATCACCCGGCTGTCGGGCGTCGCCGCTCGGCAGCGATCCCGCGCCCATTCACGCAGTTCGAAGATCTTCTCCTCCATCGTCACCGAGAGCGGGACCGTTTCGTCGCGCGCATACTCGAGATCCTTTTGTGTCAGCACCCGCCCCTGGTTGAAACACTCGACCATCGCAGTCACGACAATCTGCTCGATCTCTGCCCCGCTGTAGCCTTCGGTTTGTCGCGCCAGTTCCTGCAGGTCGTACTTCTCCGGTTTCCAGCCACGTTTCTTCAAATGGATATCGAAGATCGGTTTTCGCTCGTGGAAATTCGGCAAGTTGACGAAGAACAACTCGTCGAACCGACCGCGGCGGAGCATCTCGGGGGGTAACCTGTGAATCGAGTTGGCCGTGGCCACCACGAAGACGTGGGACCTGTGCTCCTGCATCCAGGTCAGAAACCGGCCGAGCAACCGGGTCATGGTGGTTTCCTGGGCCGCCTCCCCTGACCCCGAAAACCCCTTGTCGATTTCATCGATCCAGAGAACAGCCGGAGCGATTGTTTCGATGAGGTTGAGCACGTAGCGCATATTCTGTTCGGACTGCCCCTGGTCGGCTGCCAGCAGGTTCGACACGTCCAGTCGTACCAAAGGAAAGCTCAGCAACCGCGCGATGGCCCGGGAAATCAACGACTTGCCACAGCCCTGCACGCCGAGAAGAAACACGCCCTTGGGAGTCGGGATCCCCTGCTCCTGGGCACGACTGCTGAACGCCTCGGCCCGCTGGCGAACCCAGTCCTTGAGACCGTCCAGACCACCCACATCGGCTAAGCCCTCGTCCAGATCGTGGAACTCGAGCAGCTCCGACCCCTGGACCAGATGCTTCTTCTCGGACACCAACTGCAGAAAGACCTCGTCGTCGATCTCATCCCGCCCCAGCAGGGCACGCGCCAGTGCCTTGTGCCCCTCGCGGGCAGTCAGTCCCAGCACGGCCTTCAACAGCCGTTCCTCGGCCGCCGCCTCGATCGCCAAGTCTGCCTGGCCGGCCCTCCGCCGCTCGGCCAGTACGATCTCCAATCGCTCCCGCATTTCCTCCAGACCGGGTAACGGCAGATCCATCTTGACCGCCTCGGTCTGCAACTCGATAGGAACCTCGCACACCGGACCCAGGAACAGCAGCGTCTTGTTTTCCGCGGTCAGCACCGGAACGAGGTCGCGCAGTCGTCGCACGACGGCGGGATCGTCGAGGTACGGATGAAAGTCCTTCAGGAGAAACAGGTGGTCCGGCGGATAGGACACCACGTCGGCAAGGAACGTCCCGATGTCAGAGACATCCGGGTCGTCACCGATCGGAGGTTGCGGACCGGTCGTCGCCGACCAGGCCACCAGCCCCCGCTCGATCTCCAGTGACATTTCCGAGAGTTCACTCTCCCAGCGTTCCTCTTCCCATGTCCTCAGGAAAAGCATCGTGTACCGCGACAACACCCGCGATCTCAGGACTTCGAGTGCTTCGGCCGTGCTCATGATGTGTTTCCGGTTCGTCGAGCCGCTCGTCCCCCGGACTCCTGCTGCAGGCGTTCGATCAATTTCTTCAGTTCGGAGTGGAACTTCGTCTTGTTTCGTCGCCAGCCGGTAAAATCGGCCAGCAGGCGGCCGGCCACTTCGGGTGCCGCGTCATGTTTCCAGCCACCGCCCAAAAGGAAACCGTCAAGATTCAACGGCCACATCAGCAGGACCGAATCCCCGGTTTGCTGCTTGATGGCTTCCTCACGACGATACACCGATTCGATCAGAGGCCCCATCCAGTCGGCCGACAACGTTGCCCGCGTGGCACACACGAGCACCCTGTCCCAGACGCGAATTCCTCGCGCCGGAACAAGCCCGGTCACTCCCGCATCATCGGCATCGCGGCGGGAGTCCAGCCAACAGCGGACGCCGTGCTTCTGCAACGTGTTGTGCAATTTTGACGCGAACGGCTCGTCTTCCTCGCCGTGAACGATGAAATAGACATCCGAGGCCGCCACCGGTTCGTCGACCGCCAGATAGTTTTCAATCCATTCCTGACTGACCCCGTTGCCTTGCAGAAACGCCTGCGGGATCCGGGCCCCGCTTCGTTCGAGTGTATCGAGACCAATCGAACCCGGCCCGAGATGCGTCAGACTCTCGAGTCCGATCGTGCGTGACAGATCCACGTTGTTCCAGGTCAACCAGCCACAGCGAACCCGATCGAGAGTGGTCCGATCGAGATCGGCGTGCGAGAAATCCACTTCGACCAACGCCGCTCCGGAGAGATCACTCTCACGCAGGTCCGCGTCGACCAGGCTCGACGCACTGAGGACGGCATCGGTGAGGTCGGCTCCCTGGAGATTGCAGCGCGAGAGATCGACGTTGGTACCGCGGACCTCTCGCAGCGTCGCACGAAACAGGCTGGCCCCGGCGAGGTTCGCCCGGCTGAGTTTCGCTCCGGTCAGATTGGCACGAGTGAGATCGGCTTCGAAGAGGTTGGCCTCGTTCAGACGTGCGCCGCTGAGATCCGCGCCGACGAGCTGACTGTGGCGAAAATTCACCCCGGCCAGATCCGCACCGCTCAGGTCGACGTCAACCAGGTCCAGTACGGCATCCGGGTTGTCACGACGCCAGCGGGCCACAGCCCGCCGCCCCTCCCGGACAATCTCGACCAGTTCTTCGCGTGCCATCACTCTCGTCCCCACTCTCCCGGGATCTCATCTTCCCTGCCAGCCCGAACTCTATCAAGCCGCGGCCTCCCTCCCGGCCCGAAAACGCATCTGCAGCGGAGAGCGATTTGGTGACGGCAACGCGCGTCTGTTAGAATCGGGCCATGCCGACTGGGATGCCTATTGTTCGTGTCGTGATTCGCAGCCTCCTGGTGGCGGCACTGGCTGTCGTCCTCACACCGCGACCGCCGCAGTCAGTTGCTGCCGACAATTCGTGGTGGTCGCTGCGGCCACTGACCTCTCCACGCGTCCCCCGCCCCGCCGACCCGGGCTGGCTGCGTACGCCCGTCGATGCGTTCATCGCCCGGACACTGCAACGGCATCGGCTCACGGCCTCCGGCGCCGCCTCCCGTGGCACGTTGATACGTCGCGTCACGATCGACCTGACCGGACTTCCTCCTGACCCGGCTGCGGTGAAGCGATTCCTTGCCGACCGCTCTGCAGATGCCTACGAACGACTTGTCGAAGAATTGCTCCACAGTCCCCGCTACGGCGAACGCTGGGCCCGACATTGGCTGGACCTGGTCCACTACGGCGACACGCACGGATACGACAAGGACAAGCCGCGTCCCAACGCCTGGCCCTACCGAGACTACGTGGTCAGGGCGTTCAACAAGGACACACCCTTCCGACGATTTGTCGAGGAACAGATTGCCGGAGACGTGCTTTACCCGGACACCACCGAAGGCATCGTCGCCACGGGATTCCTGGCCGCTGGCCCCTGGGACTTCATCGGCCATGCCGAGGTTCCCGAAACCAAGCTCGACGGACAGGTCGCTCGTAATCTCGACCGCGACGACATGGTCCGAACGGTGATGAACACCTTCATCAGCCTGACGGTGGAGTGTGCTCGTTGTCATGACCACAAGTTCGACGACATCACCCAGGAAGACTACTACAGCCTGCAGGCTGTCTTCGGCGCGATCGACCGCGCCGACCGGACCTACGATCCCGATCCGACCGCCGCCGCGCGGCGCCGGCAACTCGACCAGGAACTCGGCCATCTCCAAGAGCAACGGCAACAGTTGGACCGGGAGCTCAACGCCCGGGGCGGAAAACAACTCGCCGAGATCCGCAAACAGCTACAAGGCCTCGGTCGAACCGACGACGCCAAGCCGCGGGCCCCTTTCGGATATCACAGCCGGATCATGCCGGCCGACGACAGCGTCAAGTGGGTGCAGGTCGATCTGGGTTCCAGCCGAAAACTTGCCCATGTCGTGATCGTCGGCTGCCACGACGATTTCAACAACATCGGTGACGGCTTCGGTTTCCCACCGCGTTTTCGAATTGACATCTCCGACGATCGTGAATTCCGGTCCGGAGTCACCTGCCTGTGGGATCAAACCGGGGCAAGCTTCCCCAACCCTGGCATCCGACCGCTGAGTGTGCCGGCCGACAATCGTTCGGCCCGCTTCATCCGAGTCACAGCCACCCGGCTTGCCGCACGCTCCAACGACTACATCTTCGCCCTCGCCGAACTCGCCGCTCTTGACCCGCAAGGCAACAACCTCGCCGCCGGTCGAACCGTCACCTCGCTGGATTCGATCGAAGCACCTCCGAGATGGCGACGAGCCAACCTCGTCGACGGTTACTACGACCGCGTGCGGGCCGTCCCGCGGATCCTGTCCCGCATTGTCGCGTTGAACGCCAAGTGGTCACGGCTCCGCAAAACGCTACTGACGCCTGAATGGCTCCGCAAACAATCGACTCTGCAGCGACAGCTGCGCCAGGTCCGGGCCGCCCTGGCGGCGATTCCCGCCCCCGCGTTGGTCTACGCCGGCACGATCCACACCGGATCAGGTGCCTTCCGGGGTACCGGCCACGACAACGGGCGTCCACGACCAATCCACGTCCTCACCCGTGGTGACATCCGCCACAAGGGAGCGAAAGTCGGCCCGGGCACGATTGCTGTTACCGACAGCTTGCCGTCGCGGTTTCGCCTCGCCGCCGACCACAACGAGGGCGAACGCCGAAAGGCATTGGCCGGATGGATTGTGGATCGACGAAATCCACTGACCTGGCGGTCCATCGTCAATCGGATCTGGCAATTCCACATCGGCAGGCCACTGGTCGCATCCCCTAACGATTTCGGTCGCATGGGCGAGGAACCCACTCATCCGGAGTTGCTGGACTGGCTCGCTGCCCGCCTTCGCGATGGCAATGGATCACTCAAGGATCTCCACCGCCAAATCCTGCTCAGCGCCACCTATCGCCAGGTTTCCAGAACCCGCCGGGAAGCAGCCCGAATCGATGGCGACAATCGCTTTCTCTGGAGAATGAACCGTCGGCGGGTCGAGGCAGAGGTTGTTCGCGACTCGGTTCTGGCGATTTCCGGAAAACTCAACGGCCGCATGTACGGCCGCGGCTTCCAGGACTTCGTGGTCGAGAAGCCACAGCATTCACCGCATTACCAGTACCACAAGCACGACCCCAACGATGCAAGAACTCATCGCCGCAGCATTTACCGTTTCCTGGTGCGGTCGCAACAACAGCCGTTTATGACCACCCTGGATTGCGCCGATCCCTCGCGACTGGTGGCCCGTCGTGACGAGACAATCTCGCCATTGCAGGCACTGGCGATGCTCAACAATCGATTCATGACGACCATGGCCGGCCATTTTGCGGCGCGGCTCGTCAACGAACAGCCCCGGGTCGAGGGCCGGGTCCGCCGTGCCGTGGAACTGGCGTTTTCCCGTCCGGCCACGACCGAGGAGGTGGTCTTGCTGTCCGCTTACACCGATCGCCACGGCCTGGCCAACACCTGTCGTCTGATCCTGAATCTCAACGAGTTTGTTTTCGTCAATTGAAGAAAGGCACGTCAGGCACCCCCGCCAGCGGCAGTTTCACTGTGGCCTGGCGAACTTGACCGGCAACCATGCCTACAGAGTCTGTCCCAATCACCGGCACCAACAGGCAATCGCCCCGGACCCGCCGCGACTTCCTCGCGGATTCCACGGGGGGCCTGGCAGGAATCGGCCTGGCGCAATTGCTGCGGACCGACCGGGCAATCGCTGGAACCGAAAAGGGTGTGCTGACCGATCGACTCCATCACGCTCCCCGGGCGACGCGTGTGATCCAGTTGTTCATGGCCGGCGCGGCCAGCCACATTGACCTGTTCGACTACAAGCCGGCCCTGGTAAAGCACCATGGACAGCCCTCGGATTTCGGGGAAGCCGTCGAGGCCTTCCAGAACGGGCTGGGTCCGTGGATGCGACCGGCCTTCGCCTTCCGACCCTACGGTGACTGTGCCAAACCGCTAAGCGATCCCGTCAGGGCGTTGGGGACTTGCGTCGATGACATGGCCTTCATCCACTCGATGGTCGGCAAGACCGGCGTCCACAGCCAGTCGACCCTGCTGCAGGCCACCGGGTTTCAACGGCCCGGCTTCCCCGGCATGGGAGCCTGGATCAGCTATGCCCTGGGCTCGGGCAACGACAACATGCCAACCTTCGTCGTGCTTCCCGATCACCGCGGATTCGCTTCCAACGGCCAGAAGAACTGGGATTCGGCCTTCCTGCCGGCAAAACACCAGGGCACGATCATCCGCCCCGGGGCTCGCAACCCGATCGCCGACCTGACCGCCAGCCCAGACAGCTTCGTCACCCGCGACGGCGACCGGGACGGCCTGGCACTTCTCGAAACGCTCAACCGCCGCCACCTGGAATCCTCCGCGAGCGATTCCAGGCTCGAGGCACGCATCCGCAGCTACGAGTTGGCCGCGCAAATGCAACTGGCCGCCCCCGAAGCACTCGATCTCACCACCGAACCCCGCCACGTGCTGAAACTCTACGGACTCGACCACGACCGGACATCGTTCCCCAAGACGATCAATGTTCCCGAGGAAATCACCCACTTCGGCCGCAAGTGTTTGGTGGCACGGCGACTGCTGGAACGTGGGGTGCGTTTCATCCAGATCTGGTCCGGATGCGACAATGGATTCCCTCGCCGCAACTGGGATTCACACGAGAACATCGCCCGGGACCATGGACCATTGGCCGAGGGCATGGCGGTCGCCACCGCCGGGTTGATCCGGGACCTCAAGCAACGGGGCCTGCTCGACGACACGATCATCCTCTGGACAACCGAGTTCGGCCGAATGCCCTCCAGCCAGGGTGCCAAGGGCCGAGACCACAATCCTTATGTCTTTACCAACTGGCTGGCCGGCGGCGGGATCAAGGGGGGAACCACCCACGGCCCCAGTGACCAGTGGGGGTACAAGCCCGCCGACCGCAATGCACCGACATACGTCTACGACGTCCACGCGACAATTCTGCACCTGCTGGGAATCGATCACGAACAACTCACCGTGCGTCACGACGGCGTCGATCGTCGCCTGACTGATGTCCATGGTCACGTGATCCACGACATCATTGCCTGACCCCCTCCCGACACGTTCACGGTCCCTCACCCCATGACACGCCCACATCACCTTGTCCCGCCACACACGCCCTGGCTGACCCTGCTGGGATCCCTGGTCCTGGGCTCATGCCTGGCCGCCGCCGATCCAGTCGTCGATTTCAATCGGGACGTCCGCGCGATTCTCTCTGTGCACTGCCTGAAGTGCCATGGTTCTGACGTCGGACAGCGAGAGGCCGGCTTGCGACTGGACCGTCGGGATTCGAGTCTCTCCAGACTCGAGAGCAACCACGCGGCGATCGTGCCCGGACAACCGCAGAAAAGCGAACTCGTCGCCAGGATCCGTAGCGACGATCCCGACCTGCGGATGCCGCCGGCCGGCGAAAGCAAGCCGCTGTCACCAGCGCAGATCACGACACTGATCCGTTGGATCCAACAGGGCGCCCCTTTTGCTCGTCACTGGTCATTCGTACCCCCTGTTCGCCACCAACCGCCACGAACTCCCACCGACTGGATCACACTCAACGCGATCGACAATTTCGTCCAGGACCGGTTGCGACGAAACGGTTTGGTTCCGACACCGCGAGCGGACCGCGAGTCACTGATCCGTCGACTGAGTCTGGATCTGCGAGGACTGCCCCCGTCGCTGGCCGAGATCGATCGTTTCCTGGCCGACTCCTCACCGGGGGCCTGGCCACAACTTGTCGAGCGTTTCCTGGCCGACCCGGCCTTCGGCGAACGGTGGGCGAGAAACTGGCTGGACATTGCCCGGTACGCCGACTCGCGAGGTTACGGGTCCGACCCCTTGCGACCCAATGCCTGGCGCTTCCGGACGTGGGTCATCGATGCCTACAACGCCAACAAGCCCTTCGATCGTTTCACGACCGAACAACTTGCCGGTGATCTTCTTCCCAGGGCCACTCTCGAACAACGTGTTGCCACCGCCTTTCATCGCAACACGATGACCAACACCGAGGGAGGCACCGACGACGAGGAATTCCGCGTGGCGGCCGTCAAGGATCGCGTCGACACGACACTGCAGGTCTGGATGGGGCTCACGATGGGCTGTGCAAAGTGTCACGACCACAAGTACGACCCGATCACCCAGTTGGAGTACTACCGCTTCTACGACATGTTCAACCAGTCGGCCGATACTGACCGCGGCGACGAGGCACCGGTGATCGAAGCGCCCACCCCGCAGATGCAGCGCGACGTCGCCGGACTCGATGCCCGCATCGCCTCGCTCGAAACTCACCGCAAGGCACTCGCTCCGCGTATCACCGCCGAGAACAAGAACGCCCCTGCACGGCCCGTCACCGGCCGCTTCGTCCGGCTCGCATTAACCGGCAAGGCACGATACCTCTCGCTGGCCGAGGTACAGGTCTTTTCGCCGACCGCCAAGAGCACCGACAAACCGGTCAACATCGCAATCAAGAAACCCACCCGGCAATCCAGTACCGCCTTCGACGGCCCGGCTCGCCTGGCCGTCGACGGCAACACCAACGGTCACTACTTCGAGGCCAAATCGACCACGCACACCGCCGCCGAAGACAACCCGTGGTGGGAAGTCGACCTTGGCTCCGAACTGCCCGTGGCGATGATCCATGTCCATAACCGCACCGACGGCGGCACGTCCTCGCGGCAGACCGGATTATTGCTCCGGCTGCTCGACGCCAAGAGAACAACCGTCTGGGAAACGACGCTCCAGGGCAAACCGACGGCCAATCACCAGTTTCGCACCAGCCGACCAGGACCGGCGGCCGAGGAGGCGGCTCGTCTGGCCGACCGCATCGCAGCACTCAGAAAGAATCGGCCCAAGTTTCCGACTCTGCCTGTGATGCAGGACCTGCCCGACGGCAAACGACGCGAGACCTTCGTGATGATCCGTGGCAGTTTTCTGCAAAAAGGTCAGAAGGTCACGTCCGAATTTCCCACCGGATTCCACCCGGCCGGAAAACACCTGCCGCGAACGCGGCTGGGCGTGGCCAACTGGATCACCGACGGCCAGAACCCCCTGACGGCTCGGGTCGCAGCCAACCGTTTCTGGAGTCATCTCTTCGGTCGCGGGTTGGTGGCGACCGAGGAGGACTTCGGAACACAGGGCGAGCCCCCCAGCCACCCGTGGCTGCTCGATTGGCTGGCGACCGAGTTCACCCGGACCAGTTGGGACACCAAGAGTCTGTTGCGGACCATCGTTTCTTCCCACACCTACCAGCAATCGGCCCGAGTCACACCGCGGGGACTGGCCAGCGACCCGACCAACGTGTGGTTGGGACGAGGGCCGAGATTCCGGCTCGCGGCCGAAACGATCCGCGACCAGGCACTGGCCATTGCCGGCTTGCTCGATCGCCGCATGGGCGGCCCCAGCGTCTACCCCTACCAGCCGCCGGGACTCTGGCAGGCGGCCTTCAACGGGCAGCGGAAGTGGCCCACCAGCGCGGGCTCGCAGAAGTACCGACGGGGACTGTATACCTTCTGGCGCCGCACCGTACCTTACCCGTCGATGGCGACATTTGACGCCCCCAGTCGTGAGATCTGCACACCGCGCCGGATTCGCACCAACACGCCCTTGCAGGCCTTCGTGACCCTAAACGATCCCGTCTACGTCGAGATCTCACAGTCGCTGGCCCGTCGCATCGTGTCGCAGGGCGGCCCGACCACAGCCCAACGTGCCGCCTTCGGACTGCGTCTGGCGACCGGTCGAAAAGCGACGCCACGGCAGATCTCGATCCTGTCGGCACTCTTCGCCTCCGAACTGGCTCACTACAAAACACGCCCTCAGGCCGCGACCGAAGTGGCCACACAGCCACGAGGCCCTCTACCTCCCATGGCCGACCCGGCCACGATGGCCGCCTGGACCGTCGTGGCCAACGTGCTGCTGAACCTCGACCAAGTACTGACCAAGGGATAATCCCGGGAAACCATCCTCATGGATGCTCAACGACAATTTCTCCAGACGATCACCCGTCGCCACTTCCTGCGTGATTCACAGGTTGGGTTGGGTACGCTGGCGATGGCCGGTCTCACCGGAACACCAACACCTCGAGCCCGGGCCGACGGACCAGGCGCGGCACACAGCCCCCCGACCCGTGGGCGTGCCAAACACGTGATCTACCTGCACATGGCCGGGTCGCCACCCCAGCACGAGTTGTTTGACTACAAGCCGGCCCTGATCCGGCACAACATGAAACAGTGCCCGGATGACCTGCTTGCCATCCTTCAGAAAGAGCGACTGCCATTTATCGACCTCAAGGCCCGCCGCCCGAAGCTCCTCGGCACGCCCTATCGCTTTCAGCCTCACGGGGACAGTGGCACACTGATCAGCGAACTTTTGCCGCACCTGTCGAAACATGCCGACAAGTTGGCGGTCATTCGCTCGATGCACACCGACCAGTTCAACCACGCTCCGGCCCAGTTGTTGCTCTACACCGGCGCCGCGCAGTTCGGCGGCGCATCGATGGGTTCCTGGATCACCTGGGGACTTGGTTCCGAGAACGCCAATCTGCCGGCTTTTGTTGTCCTGATCAGTGGCGGGACTGACCCCAGTGGCGGCAAGAGTCTCTGGGGCAGCGGTTTCCTGCCGTCGATACACCAGGGCGTGCAGTGTCGCAGTTCCGGCGATCCGATCCTCTACGTATCCAATCCCCGGGGCCTGGACCGGACCGTCCGTCGCCGCAGTCTCGACGCCCTGCGAACACTCAACGAACTGGAACTCAAACGAATCGGCGATCCGGAAACCCGGACCCGCATCAGCCAGTACGAGTTGGCCTTCCGGATGCAGATGTCGGTTCCTGAAGTCATGGATGTCACCAGGGAACCCAAGCACGTCCAGGAATCCTACGGGGCCACGCCCGGCAAGGCCTCCTTCGCCAACAACTGCCTGCTCGCCCGTCGCCTTGTCGAGCAGGGCGTGCGTTACGTCCAGTTGTTCGACTGGGGCTGGGACATGCACGGCACCGCGGCGAGCAACGACCTGATGACCGCCATGCCCAAGAAATGTGGAGAAGTTGACAAGCCGATCGCCGCGTTGCTCGGCGACCTCAAACAACGCGGTCTCCTCGACGAAACGCTCGTGATCTGGAGCGGCGAGTTCGGACGCACATCGCTCAACGAGGAACGAAACGGATCGAAATTCCTTGGTCGCGATCATCATCCCCACTGTTACTCGATGTGGATGGCCGGTGGCGGCATCCGTGGCGGTGTCACTCACGGTGAAACCGACGAGCTGGGTTACTTTGTCGGCCGCGACAAGGTCGGTATCCACGACTTGCAGGCCACGATCCTGCACCTGCTGGGTTTTGATCCACGGCAACTGACCTACCGTTACCAGGGGCTCAACCAACGACTGATCGGCCCGACCGAAGACGGTTCGGTGATCCGGCCCCTCGTCGCCTGAGCCTCGGCCCCGGGGCCTGTCCGCTCGCGGACTAGTCGACCGACCTCTCGACATCGTGCCGCCGGTAGAAGCGAGCCAGTCGCTCCGGTGAGACTCCCACGCGTCTTGCCAACAACAGCGACCAGTTCCGCAGCGTCTGCCGAACGACCCCGTGCTGCTGCCAACGGCGGGCATCTGTGACCAGCGGACCCGGCAACACGGCCAACCGGCCGATCCGTCGCAAGCGCTGAACCAGCAGCAAGTCTTCCATCAAAGCCACCTTGGGGAATCCCCCCACGGCCTCGAACTCTCTGCGTCTAACGAACAGCCCCTGGTCACCATACGGCTGCTGCAGCCAGCGCGCCCGCCAGGCGTTGCCGCACTCCAGCAATCGGTAAGCGTAACCGGTGGCGTCGATCCGCTGCCGGAAGGCCCCGCCAACGACACGCGAATCTCGCAGCGCGCGGTCCACCTGTTCGAGGGCATCCGGTGGCAAACGACAATCGGCGTGCAGAAACAGTAACACGTCGCCGCTCGAGGCCGACGCGGCCCGGTTTTGCTGGATCGCACGTCCGGGTGGACAGGCGACGACAACCGCTCCGGCGCCGATCGCCGCCTCGACTGTCCCGTCCTCACTGCCACCGTCACAGACGATCACCTCCCGACCACCGGTCAACCGTGCCGCGGTCACGGTGTCTTCGATCCGCCGCGCCTCGTTCAACGCCGGGATCAGGATCGAAACCTCCATCGTTTCTCCACCACTCGCACTGGTGCCCCGCGTGTCGATGGCGGTACCATAACGCGACCAGCAACCGGAATCACGTGCGTTGCCATGACCGCCAGACGCTTTCTTTCCCTCCTGGTCGTGCTCCTCTTCGCTGGAGTCGCCTCGGCCGAAACTCCCGGATTGCTGGCCCGTTGGCAATTTGATCGCCAACACCTGGCCGGCCGCAAGGTGTCACCGCTGGCGGGCTCGCTGCCGGCGATTTTGTCGGGCCCCATCACCTTCGACGCGTCGGGCCCCAACGCGATCAAGACCATCCTGCAGCTGACCGGAAAGTCCCAGCCCAGGAACCGCTTTCGTGTCACCGAGGACATCAACCAGGCCCGCAAGATCCTGCCCGTCAAGTCGCTGACCGTCGAAGCCTGGCTCCGGCTTGACTCGGCCGGTGAATGGACCGGTTTTGTCAGTGCAATCCAGGACAACGGTTCCTACGAGAAGGGCTGGTTACTCGGACAACACAACTCCCGCTTTGCCTTTTCCGTGTGTTCCACGAGCACCGAGCGCCTGACCTACCTGGAATCCCCACGCCTGTTCGAGCTCGGACACTGGTACCAGGTCGTCGGCACCTATGATGGGCGGATCCAGAGACTCTTCATCGACGGCCAACTGCAAGCGGAAGCCAAGACGCAATCCGGGCCGATTTCCTATCCACCCAAGGGGGTCTTCACCCTGGGTGCCTACGAAGACGACAACGAGTTCTATCCGCTCAACGGTGCCCTCGAGCAGGTCAGCCTCTGGAACCGGGCACTGACCCCCACCGAGATTCGAGCCCGGTTTCATCTGCGCGAATCCCGGTTTCCCGGAATTCGCGCCGTCGCACCCACGGTGGTTGACTGGCCGACATGGAACCGTGACAACCAGCGAACGGCAATCACCGAGCAGCGGTTGGCCTTGCCGTTACAACGGCAGTGGACTCACCGGGTTCCCGTTCCGGCTCCTGCCTGGCCGGACCCCGCCGGGCAGGACTTCTGGCATCGCAAACACAACCTGCGAGCACGAGTCACCTACGACCGGGCCCCGCATGTGGTCGCCGCCGCCGGTCGGGTCCTGCTAGGCCATTCCGCCGATGACACGGTCCGCTGTCTGGACCTGGCCAGCGGATCGCTGCTGTGGTCGGTCACCGTCGACGGTCCCGTCCGGCTGGCCCCGACGATTTCCGGCGACCGCGTTGTGTTCGGTTCCGACGACGGCCATGTCTACTGTCTGGCGCTCGCCGACGGGCGCCGCCACTGGAGACAGCGAGCGGCTCCCGACAATCGCTGGATTGTCGGCAACGAACGCCTGACCAGCGCCTGGCCAATCCGGACCGGTGTACTTGTCGAACAAGGTGTCGCCTTCTGCTGTGCCGGCCTGTTTCCCGCCCAGGGCGTCCACCAGGTCGCCTTCAACCTTGCTGACGGACGTCGCCTGGCGGCCAACAAGGTCAACGTCTCCGCCCAGGGCTATCTGTCCCGACGATCGGGAAAACTGTTTGTTGCCACAGGCCGCGACCCGGCCGGCGCCTTCGTGGCCGAGTTGAAACGTCGAGGCAAGGGCGTCGGTCGTGAACTTTCCACGCTGCCCGAGGCTTTCCGCTACGCGTTCATCGGAGCCGCCGAGCTGCGACTGGGTGGCGGTGATGGCCGCGTGGCCGCCTTCGACCGCCGCACCGGGCGACAGGCCTGGTCGGCGACCGTCGATGGCCGCGCGTGGTCACTGGCAATAGCCGGTGGCCATTTACTCGTCAGCACCGACCGTGGCCAGATCACCGCCTTTGGTTCCCGCTCGATCGAAAAACCAGCCGTTCACGATTCACGCCCGCGTCCTGTCCCCCTCGGGAAGCCTCCCCTCGCACTGGCGCGGGCACTCGAAGCGATCCCTCACCGCCGCGGCTACGCCATTCTCCTGGGCAGTCCCTCGCTTCAGCCGGCGTTGCAACTGGCCCGTCACAGCCGCTTGCAGGTGCATGTCGTGTTTGACGACGAGGCCAAGGCCGCCGCGGCCCGGACCAAGGCACTCCAAGCCGGCCTGGCCGGCCGGGTCACGGCAATCCATCATCCCGCGGATGCCCCTCTTCCGTACGTCGACACCCTGTTCAACCTGGCACTGGTCACCGGGCAAGCCGCTGCCCGACCACTGTCATCGCTGCAACGACTGGTCCGACCGTGGGGCGGTGTTGTCGTGAGAGCCGATGACGGAGAACTCCTCGCCCGTCGTGGACCACTCGAAGGGGCCGGTGAGTGGTCCCACATGTATGCCGACGCGGCCAACACCGTCTGCAGTGATGACCGTCACGTGTCCGGACCACTGGAGCTGCAGTGGTTCGGCCGTCCCGGTCCCCAGCAGATGATCGATCGCCATCACCGCACGGTCGCCCCGCTGTTCAAAGCCGGTCGCCTGTTCGTTCCCGGTGACAATCGGGTGATTGCCGCGGATGCCTACAACGGCACGCAGCTGTGGAATCTGGCAATCCCAGGCTCCCGGCGAATCGGCGCGTTCCGGGACTGCAGTTACCTGGCCGCGACCGACGACTCGCTTTACGTTGCCGCCAACGACGCCTGCCTGAGACTCGATGGTGACACCGGCAAGACACTGCGAACGTTCCGCGTCCCCAAGGCCGCCGATGGCCGGCCCCGCGACTGGGGCTACCTGGCCGTCGTCGGCAACACGCTTGTGGGCTCGGCCGTCCATCCCGGTGGTTCGCGACGAAATGTCTCACGGAAGGCGATCGAGGAGGGCACCTACTACGACAGCCGGCCGCTTGTCTCCAGTGAATACCTGTTTGCCTTTGATCGACGTACCGGCCGCCACCTCTGGAGTTACCACACCGGCGGCGGGTTGTTGCCGAACCCGGCAATCGCGATTCACGACGGAGCCGTTTCACTGATCGAGAGTGACAACCAGGCAACCCGAAAGGCCGGCACCGGACGGGCCACACCCCGGGAGTTGTTCTCCAAGGGCGCGAGGCTGGTTTCCCTGGACCTGGAGACCGGCAGTGTACGTTTCAGCAGGCCGCACGACTTTTCCGCAATCCAGCACAGCGTCTACCTGGCTGCAACCGGAAACCGCCTGGTCGTCGTCGGCTCACGCAACAACGGCCAGGACCCGAAAACATCTCGTGTCTGTTACGACATTCAAGTCTTCGATGCGAGCGAGGGCGATCAGGTCTGGAAAGGATCCCAGACGCAATCAACTTCCATCGGGGGCTCCCATGGCGAGCAGGATCATCACCCGGTGATCGTCGGAACGACACTCTACTGCGAACCATTTGCCTGGAACCTGGCAACGGGAAAACGGGTGCCCGGCTTCCAGTGGAAAGACCGGCATCGCCGCGGCTGCGGAACGTTGACCGCGTCGGCCTCGACGGTCTTCTTTCGAGACGGCAACGCCAGCATGTTCGACCTGGAATCCAACGCCTACCAACGGTTGACGACCTCGACTCGCCCCGGCTGCTGGATCAACATGATTCCGGCCGGGGGCCTGTTGCTGGTGCCGGAGGCCAGTTCCGGCTGCACATGCAACTACGCGATCCAGACCTCGCTGGCTTTTCGTCAGCGGAGGAAGTGATCGGCGGCGCGATGCCGGCAACCTTCGCCTCGCCAACGAAACCGTCAGTCAGCTGCGGTTTCCTGAGGCTCCATCGCCTGCTCGCGGCGTATCGCCTCGTAGACTTCACTGCGATGAACAGTGATGTCACTGGGGGCATCGATCCCCAACCGCACCTTGTCACCACGAATTTCGACGACCATCAGCGAGATGTTGTCGCCGATGATAATCCGTTCATCTTTCTTTCGACTGAGCACGAGCATATCGGACCTCCCGTGTTGTTGCCCCAGGCAAACATCCACGGCAAGCCTAGCTCGAGATCGTGTGCCAGGATGCCAACGGGACACGAAACCCGGCTCCCCCACCGGCCCGTTTACAACGATCATAAGGGTCGGGAGCTCATTTCAGGCCATCAACTCGTCGAGCAACATCGCCGGGTCATCGCTGACCACAAACAGTTCACGGTTGCGACGATTGAGAAAACCGTCCTCCACGGCTCGCTCGATCGTCTCCAGAAACGGCTGGAAATAGCCGCGGGTGTCGAGGAGACCGATCGGCTTGTTATGGATCCGCAATTGGCGCCAGGCCAACACCTCGAACAGTTCTTCGTAGGTCCCCACGCCTCCAGGCAATGCAAGGTAGGCGTCCGAGAGGTCATGCATCAGCGCCTTCCGGCGATGCATGTCCGACACGACACGCATGTCGGCCACTCCCTGGTGCATCACCTCGTCAATCGCCAGCCCTTCGGGAATCACCCCGATCACATCGCCGCCGGCCTCGAGTACCGCATCGCTGAGCACGCCCATCAGCCCGATCCCACCACCCCCATAGACCAGGCCAACCTGCCGGGAAACCAATTCCCGGCCGATTGTCTCGGCACCGTCGATGAATTCAGCATGCGATCCGGTTTTCGAGCCGCAAAAGACACACAGGCGTACCACGATGCGGGTTTCCTCCCAGGCAATCGGCTTTGGCGTGGACGACAGGTTAGCGACCTGCCGGTGCCGACAACAAGTTTGCAGCGACTGATACGGGGGGCTAGGATGAGTCCTGATCGTCACCGGCCAGCAGGAGAGTCGAGCATGGCAGAGACATTAACCCGTCGCAGTTTTTCCCGCGACGCCCTGAGCACGTTGTTGACCTACTCGCTGCTTGACACCCTGGGCAACAACGACCTGTTCGCCGACAAGATCAAGCCGGTCACCCGCAAGTGGTTGACGCAGGTCAACGATCTCGGCCTGGCCGTCAAGAAGCAGAAACTCAAGCAGGTCGTTTGGCAGAAGCAGGTCGAGGAATTGTTCGGCAAGGTCGAACTGTCCGACCTTCTCAAGATGCTCGACTTCGATCGCTTGACCAAAGGGCTCAAGTACGTCGACAACGGTGCCCTGAGCATTCGCTTCAAGTTTCCCCGCATCGAAGGTCTGCCGACCGAATACGTCTTCGGCAAACAGGTCTTCGCCCTGAAACGCAAGCGGTCGGTTGTTCCCCATGGCCACAACAACATGGCCACTGCCTTCCTGATTCTCGAGGGGAAACTTCGCGGGCGGCACTACGACCGTCTCGAGGACCGCAAAGACGAGTTCCTGATTCGTCCAACGATCGACCGCAAGTTCCGCCGGGGCGAACACTCATCGATCAGTGACTACAAGGACAATATTCACTGGTTCGAAGCCCAGAGCGACCGGGCCTTCATCTTCAACATCCACGTGCTTGACGTCACCCCCGGTTCGAAGAAGCCCACCGGCCGAGTTTACCTGGACCCCAACGGCAAGAAACAAAAAGGCGGGCTCATTCTCGCGCGGAAGGTCGGATACAAGGAAGTCCACAAGCTCTACGGTTAGGCAACCGACCCGACAAAGCGACATGGAGGAGAGGCAAGCGGTGCACCCTCGACCACTTTCCGGACTCCGTGTCCTGGACCTGACCCGGGTACTGGCCGGACCGTATTGCACCCTGTTGCTGGCGGACCTGGGCGCCGAGGTGGTCAAGATCGAACGGCCCGGTCACGGGGACGACGCGAGATCTTTTGGTCCGTTCCTGGACAGTGGGCAAAGCGCCTATTTTGCGAGTATCAACCGGGGCAAGAAAAGCATCGCGTTGGATCTCAAGGATGACGCCGACAGGCAGACGTTCCTCGAGATGGTCTCGCAAACCGACGTGCTGGTCGAGAACTACCGGGCCGGAGCAATGCAACGCCTCGGACTGGACAACGACACCCTTTGTGGCAAACACCCACGGCTGATCTATGCTTCGCTTACGGGTTTTGGCCACCAGGGAACCGATACCGACCGTGCCGCCTACGACGTCGTGATCCAGGCGCTGAGCGGCTTGATGAGCATCACGGGCTCCGGACCCGGCAACTCGGTCCGCGTGGGAACCTCGATCAGTGATATCCTGACCGGAATTTTCGGCGCCGTGGCGATCCTGGCTGCGGTTCGAGGCCGTGACCAGACAGGCAAGGGCACATTCATCGACCTGGCGATGCTCGACTGCACCGTGGCGGCACTGGAGAATGCGGTCAGCCGATTTGCCACAAGCGGTCTGTCGCCTCTGCCCCTGGGAACACGGCATCCGTCGATCACGCCTTTCCAGGCATTTTCGACCGCCGACGAGCCACTCGTCGTCGCAGCCGGCAACGATGCACTGTGGGCTGCCCTGTGCGATTGTCTGGAGCGAACCGACCTCGTGGCTGACAACAGGTTCGCCACCAACGAGGATCGCACCAGGAACCAGCAGGCTCTGGAGACCGAACTCTCGACCACCTTTGCGACACGAACCGCGTCTGACTGGCTCGAAACACTCTCGGCGGCCGGAATCCCCTCGGCTCCAATCCGTTCGATCGAACAGGTCGTGGCAGACCCGCACCTCGAGAGCCGGCAGATGTGGCACATGATGAACGACGGCTCCGCCGGGTCCTTTCTGACCGCCGGTTCCCCGTTTCACATGGATGGCTTTCCACCACCGCTCTCGGACACGATTCCCGGACTTGACCAGCACCGAGAGGAGATCCTGAGCCAATGGCTGGGGACCGACTCATCCTGAGAGTCGCTTCGCTTGGCGAGGCCGATGAGCTCGCACAACTGGAAGCGGCCTGCTGGCCCGCTGGCCTGGCGGCCACGGCCGAGCAGATCGCCGCCAGGATCACCGCCTATGCCGACGGCCAATGGGTGGCTTCTGATCGCGACCGCCCCGTCGGCTACAGTTCCGCTCAACGAATCACTTTCGCCCCGCTGGACCAGCGTCCGTTGCGCTACGACGCTCTGACCGACGCCGACCGATTCACACGGACGCACGTCCCAACCGGACCGGTCTACCAACTCGTCGGCGTGTCGGTGCATCCCGAGGCACGTGGACAGCGAATCGGTCGTCAATTGATCGACCACCAGGTCACCCGCGCCTGGAGCCTTCCCGGAGTTCAGCGCGTTCTCGGCTTCACTCGCCCGACAGGCAGGCAGGCCGCTCCCGAGTTGCCGTTGGACGACTACGTCCGAACTCAGGGCGACCGATTACCCACCGACGCGGTTCTGGAGTTTCACCTGGCCGCCGGAGCCGTCATCGTATCGATGCACGAGGAGTTTCGCGAGATCGACGAAGAGTGCCTGGGGGCAGGGGTCCTGATCGAATATCTTCCCGACTCTTCCGATCCGAAGTCCTGACGATAAGATACAGCCTCGTCAGATTGACCGGGGTCACAACTCAATCCGGAGCACACGGATGTCCGCCAACGAGCACAAGCCCGATGATGCTGCCATCGAACAGGCGGTCCACAAAGTCGCAGAAGCGTTGGAGTGTGGCCGCCCACGATCGTCGGTCGCACTGGACCTGGTCGCTGAAGGATGGGGAGAAGCCGAGGCAATGACTTTCGTCACGGACGTCGATTCTCAACTCAAGGAACAACCCGCCGCCAGCAGCGGCAGCGGTGCCATGGGATGGATTGTCTGGATCGGCATCCTCGGGTTGATCAATTTCCTGAGCTGGGCCTTCGACTGGCCGTTCTGGCTCTACTAGCCCAAAGCGGTTCTCGAGTCGCCCACCCCAGTCCGTGTGTTGGCATGCCACCTCCCCCACGTTTCCTAGAGATTCTCGCCGGGCTTTCCGTGTTGGCGTCCGCCCTGTTTTCTCTCGACGAGTGGACTCCCCAGCGAGGCCTTGTCGCCGCTGTCCAGATTGCCGTGGGCGGCCTGTTGCTGTTACGCCGCCCGCTTCGCCAGGCGGCCACACCTCGCCAGATCCTGGCCTGCCTTCCGGCACTCCTTGTCGGTGCCACCGGCCTGGCCCTGGCGGGACCGCCTGGCGAGTGGGGCTTCCCGGAAACCGTCCTGTTCGGCGTTGGCACGACAATCACGTTGACCTCATTTCTTGTCCTGGGACGCAGTTTCGGTGTTCTCCCGGCTGCACGCAATCCGGTAACCAGCGGCCCTTACCGGTGTGTCCGTCACCCGGCCTACGTCGGGCAGTTGCTGATGCTCACCGCCTGTGGATTCAGCGGCTCGATGTTGGTCGGGCTTGCCGTGCCAACGTTCGTGATTCCCCTGCTTGTCCTGCGAATCCGGGCCGAAGAACAACTGCTGAACAATTGGGCCGATTATCGCGACTACACGCGACGGGTACGCTGGCGGATTTGCCCTTTAGTCTGGTAGAGGCCGTTGGCAACTGAACCGCAGTTGTCCAGTGTCACGCCCCGAACTAGACTATAGGGAAGGGTGCTGCCGATTCGCGTGCACCGAATGTGGTCCCGAGCTGACCGGAAACAGCCCGGGCCACGGCATTGGGCCAACATCAAGGAACCCGACCGTGAGTAACGCTCGCAAGGCTTCACAAGCCGAGGCCGTGTTGCAGGAAGCAGACGGCGGTGCCGGACTTGTCACTCCCCGAGAACGACCGGCCTGGGTGATGAGCCTGGCGGTGCATGTCGGTGGCCTGCTCCTGCTGGCCAGCCTGACACATGTCACGCTCTCCAGCCAGGATTTCGACCCGGTCGACAGTGTGTTCCAGGAGTTCGACCCGGACGACTACAGTTTTGACACGGTCGTCGTCGAGACGCTGGGCAACCAGAGCGACATCGACGATCCCAGCCCGTCCCAGGCCGCCTCAACCACGCTCAGCAAGACACCCCAGCAGGAGTTCCAAGAGCGATTGGACGAGAAAGTCCTGACCGTCAAGCAGACCCCGACGGCCGAGATTCCACTGCCACCGGAAAATGAATTCGCCGACGTGGTCGATGTCCAGGGCCAGACCGAGAACCCGGGAGGGATCGACGGTGCCGTTGACCGCATGGCCGTTGAAATCGACCGCTCGCTCCAGGCCAAGAAAACGCTCGTGATCTGGCTGTTCGATGAATCCGGATCAATGGCTCCACTCCGGAATGCGATCGCAGATCGTGTCGAGGCGATCTACAAACAACTGGGAGCCCTCAAGGACAACGACAGCGACAGCGACCGGCGACCACTGAAGACAGCCGTCGTCGGCTACAGTGACAAGACAACCATCTACACCCCCAAGCCCATCGATGATGCCGGTACGATCGTGAAGACGATCAGAGCCATCAAGTCGGCCAAGTCGCCCGACGAGAACGTCTTCACCGCCGTTGCACAGGTGAGCAACAAGTGGCTGAGCTACCGTCGACGAATGGGTTACAACGTGATGGTCGTGGTCGTCACTGATGAGCGGGGCACCGATTATGGTGCCGACGGCTCGGCGCTGGAAAAAGTGATCCGCCAGGTCCGCACCAACGGAATCCGCGTCTACTGCATCGGCAACGCGGCGGTGTTCGGACGTGAACACGGATACGTCAGCTACACGTTTGCCGACGGCTTTACCGACGAGTTCCCCGTCGACCAGGGACCCGAATCGGTCATGATGGAACGCATGGCACTGCCGTTCTGGGGAACTCGAGGGTTCGGCCGCTACCAGATGTCGTCGGGATACGGGCCCTATGCTCTGAACCGGTTGTGCTCGGAGAGCAAGGGCATCTACCTGATCGCCAACGAGGGCAAGGGGGCCAAGTTCAACCAGGCAGTGATGAGAGGCTATCGTCCCGACTACCGCCCGATCCGAATGTATGTCAAGGACCTGGAAAAGAACCTGGCCAAACGCAGCCTGGTCCGCGCCGCGACGCTCACCCGGGAAAAACGGATCCCGGTCCTCGGTCTGACCTTCAATGCCGAGAATGACAACGTCCTGCGGCGGGTGGTCACCGAGGCCCAAAAACCCGTCGCCGAACTCGATTTTCGTCTCAAGCAACTCCAGTTTGAACTCGAAGCCGGTGAAGCCGAACGCGGCAAGTTGACCCAACCGCGATGGCAGGCCGGTTTTGATCTCGCCCTGGGCCGCGTGTTGGCAATGAGAGTCCGGGCGTTTGGCTACAATGTGGTCCTGGCCCAGATGAAGAGCCAGCCGAAGGTATTCCAGAAGAAGGACAGCAACATCTGGCGACTGAAAGCCGACCGTGAAATCACCAGCGGCGGTGCCGTCAAGAAACTGCACAAGAAGGCCCGCGAATACCTCAATCGTGTTGTCGATCAGCACGCCGGCACGCCCTGGGCGCTGCTGGCCGAACGCGAACTCAGCACCCCGATGGGGTGGGTCTGGGTCGAAGGAAACCGCCCGGCCACCTCCAGTGGCAATCGCAAAGCCGCCAACGACCCCAACCGTGTCTTGTTTGTCGTTGATCCCAAGACGGGCAAGAAGAAGCGGGTCATGCCGAACAAGCCACGACCGCGCCCGCCGCTGTAGACCCCTCACTCACCGCTCAGTCAACGGCAATCTCATGCAATCGGCCACCCGCAGCCTTCCGGCGTTTTCGACATCAATTGTCGTTCATGGCGTCGTGCTTCTCGCCCTCGCGGTGCTCAAGTACGACCTGCTTCCCAACGTCCCCGACGTGATTGTCGAAACACTTTTCAGCGAAGAACGGGACCAGGAGCACTTCGCCAAGGAGCTCGAAGAACAAACCGAGATCTCGGAAACGCAGAACTTCAATGCCGGGGGAGTCGTCTCGACGACCATCGGCGGTGCTGGTTCGATCCAGGTGGCCAAGACAAACATCGAGGCATCCGAGAGCCTGCAGGAACCGGAAGTCGAGGTCAACATCAGTGACGTCAACCTCCCGGGCCAGGAATTCCTCGGCGAGGATCTCGGTGTCGGAGAAGTCAACGGTGAGGTCGGCGCCGTCGTCGAGGGTTACGGGGCGGCACTGAGCCGAATTACCCAGGAACTGATTCGCCTGATGCGAGATCAGAAGGTCCTGGTCGTCTGGCTGTTCGACGAATCCGAGAGCATGAAGGATGACCAGAAGGAAATCGCCACCGAATTCCACAAGGTCTACGAGGAACTGGGGATCCAGCAGTCGAGCGACGAGGGTCTCAAGAAGAAGGGCGAAGTCCTGACGACATCGATCCTCGGATTCGGCAACACGATCCACGTGCTCACACCGCAACCGACCGGCGACGTCAAGAAGATCCAGCAAGCGATTCACCGCATCGGCATCGACCGCTCCGGCAACGAGAACATGTGCCAATCGATCGCCGCCGCACTCGACCAGTTCACACCACTGGCCCGCAAACAGAAGCGTCAGCTCATCCTCGTGGTCGTCAGCGACGAATCCCCCACCGACAACGCACAAATCGAACAGGCGATCGTACGAGTGAAGAAGGCCGCCGCACCAATCTACATCCTCGGACGCGAGGCGATCTTCGGGTATCCCTTCGCGCGGCTGAGATGGAAGGATCCTGTTTACGGACTCAATCACTGGGTCCGAATCGACCGCGGCCCCGAAACGGCCTATCCCGAGTGCTTGCAGTACGACGGAATGCATGCCCGCTGGGATTCCTTCTCCAGTGGTTTTGGCCCCTACGCCCATGTCCGACTGGCCAAGCACAGCGGCGGGATCTTCTTCATGCTTCCGGGAGAAGAAGAGGCGTTGGATGGTCCGGGAGCTCACGAGGACCGACGCTTTGCCGCTTTGGCGATGAAGGAGTACGAGCCATTGCTCCTGGCCCGTCGCGAATACGCTCAGCAGGTATTGAGCAGTCCCTTTCGCACGGTGATTTCCAACATCATCGCCAGACTCAATCCCAACAAGTATCCCCAGATCCCAAGAAATGACCCCAAGCTGAACATCCAGCGACACCACTACTCGATCGAACCTGCCAAGTTCCGTGGCCAGGCCCGCGAGGCAGGGCAGCGAACCGTCCGGGCGATGGCACTACTCAGCGAGGCGATCGCCTTGCTCGACAAGAATGACCCCCTCCGCGCCGGCGAGGACTCGCAACGCTGGCGGGCCAACTTCGACCTGATCCGGGCACAGTGCTACGCCTACCGTGTCCGCCTGTTCCAGTTCCTGTTGGTTCTCGACCAACACGCCGTCGACTTCCCGAAGCCAAAGGGTGCCAAGACCAACCGGTGGCATTTCAATCGTTCCCGGCAGATGCGGACTCCCAACGAGGCGCAGTACAAGCGTGTCCAGGCACAGTTCAAGACCAAGAAAAAACGGGACGTCTTCCTCGAGGCACTCAAGGCACAACAGACCAGAGCCACGCAGCTCTACGAGCTGGTCGTCTCCGAACACCCCGGAACGCCCTGGGCCCGTCGTGCCAACTGGGAACTCAAGGCCGGTTATGGAATGAGCGTCCACGAGGGTTTTCATGACCCGCGTTACCGCGATGTCGGCACCCGCATCAAGGTGCCGAAGTTCTAGCCGCCTGTCGCGTCGACACGGTCGGTGGGCTGATCATCGGTTTCCGGACCCGAACACTCTTCACCGGGTGCACTCGCGGCGATGCGATCGGCGATGATCGTGTCGACAAACAGCTGGGTGGCGTGAAACATCAGCATCGGAAACACGGCAAACGGAAATCTGCCGCCTCCGAACATCTCGGGGCTCGTCGCCAGGTAAACACCGATCGGCAAGGTCTTCTGGCTGCTGCCGAACAGGACCGCGATCCGGTCCTCCCGCGAAAGACCCAGGACACTGGCCCCGACAGCCCCCGCGGCCATGGCGGCCAGGTGCAGGCCCAGGCAGCAGGCCCAGACCACTGCAATCGCCCCGGCACCGATCCCACCGGCCCCCAGTTGTGGCCCGGCCTTCAGGGCTGCTGCGGTGAAGACGAGTATCAAGATCAACCCTTGTGCGGCCATCCCAATCCGCGGCTTCTGGGCAACCGCGAACTCCCGAGCCGTCGGGATCATCCGACAGGCTTGTCCGAGTATCGTCGGCACGAGGACCACGCCCAGGAGTCGAGTCACCATCGAACTGACTCCGAGTTCGACATCGCCGGCATTTTCGGCACCTCGAAGTGCCAGGTTCAACCAGAACGGTGTCACCACAAAGCAAAGCGTGTTGGTCAGCAATGTGGTCAACAACGACACCGCATCGTTCCCGCCGGCCTTGCGCGTCCAGACCGAGACCGCGGCCAGCGTGCAGGGAACGCTGGCGGCAATCATCAGTCCCACCTCGAAGCTGGGATCCTGCTGCAGACTCATCAACCCCAAGGCAGCCAGCGGAATCGCCCCCGAATTGATCACCGAGGCACAGAGAACCGGGCTGGGAAACCGCACGGACGCCCGCAGCTTGGCGCTGTCGAGACTGAAGGCCATCAGAAACAAGACCACCCGCGTGATCCACTTCGCGTCGATATAACCGGACAACCGCTCGACGAGCTCTGGTGGAAGTGTCACACCGATGCCAAGCCCGCTGCCCACCAGGGCAACCAGGCCGACCAGGAACCAGTGTTTCTTGAGGAACGCGACGGTCATAAAGGGCCACGTTAGCGGGTGGCCTTCTTCGCGTCACCTCCGCCGGCGGGGCGCGCTGCCAACAACCGTTGCCAACGCCGCAGCAGCACCTGGGAACCGGCCCAGCGAAGATCATCAGGCCTGGTCTGTTTCAGCAGCGAAACGGCCTCGTCGAGTTGCCCGAGTTCGGCCAGGCACTGGCTCTCTCGCCACCGTGCTGCCCCGGCCCATTCGTGTGGCCCACTGCGTTCACGATAGGACCGCATCGACTTCGCCGCGGAGGCAACCTGCCCCTGCTCGTACTGGCAGACTCCTATCCAGAACGAAGCATCGTCGGCTGCTTCCTCGTGGATGAATCGAACCTGTGTCGGCAACAGCGTTTTCAGAACCGCGTACTGGCCGCGACTGATAAATGGTGTCTTCTCTGGCAATGGTGGCACATCGCGCCAAAGCCGAATTCCCAGATAGGCCGTCACCGAGGACTTCAGGTCACCCATCAACTGCCGATTCCTTGTCAGCCGGTGGCGAAACTGCGCCGGCCCCATCACGATCCGGACCTCGCGATTCTGGCCATCCTGGAGGATCTGTGCGATCGGCACCGGAGCGTCGAACGCGCGCGTTCTCAGACGAAACACCTGCCGTTGCTGATTGTCGAACGCAGCGTTTCCCTCGAGTCGTTCTTCCGGATATTTCCAGACCGTGACTCCCTCGGAATCAAACCCCGCCAGTTTCAAACGGGCGAGGACGCCCTCGGGTACCAGTTCACTTGATTCCAGAGGATCCCAAAGCACGATGCTCTCTTCACCGGCAAGTGACATCTGCAAATGCCGCATTCTCTGGGCCCAGAAAGACGTCGAACCCACGACTTCGATCTTTGCCGCGGCCAACGAATTGGCGGTTACCGGATAAGGGTGTGTCGCATCGCCGGCCAGACCACTCAGCAACGTCGAATCCTGCACAACCTGTTTGAGGGTCGCCGGACGATCTATGGCGACACCATTGGGCTGGGTGCGATCCGCGGGGATTGGCAGGCCCAGGTTGGTATCAAAGAGATAGACTTCCTCACCAAGCAAAACACCGAAAAGCCAGAACCGCGGTTGATCTCCACAGCGAAGAATCACCGAGTCGATCCGAAATTGGCGCAGCAGATTGGCAAACAGCCAGGCACGATCATGCGAGTTCCCATCACCAAGCATGGCGATGCCAAATGGGGCCAACGGCAACCGGGTGTCTTCGTCGGCACGCAGGGCGACGTTACGACTGACGTAGCGAAACAGGCGAACAACACGTTGAAGATCGGTCCTGGCATCGCCAGCGGCCAACGCGGCAACACGGGCATACCAGAGACCGTTTCGGATATGTCCGACATCACGTCGCGAAAAACGAGGCTCGGCAACCTTCTCCTGGAGAGCTTTCGCGAGCCGACTCGTGTAGACCGGATCGATCGGCTTGACCGTCGTGGCCGTTTCCCCGAGTCCAGCCCAGTCGTTGAGCAGGCTGACAACGGTCGCACGGTCGGTTTCGATCGCGAGCACTTCCGGCTGCGCCATCGTCATCAGACTTTTCAGGATGTTGGCGCGGCGTTTCTTTCGTTCCGCAACCGAATCAGTGGTTCCGTCACCTTCCCCGGCATCCGGTTGACGAGCCGAACACCCCACCAGGAGGCTCACCATCAAAACGGCGACAAGACCGCCACGTGATCCCAGGACTTTCATCAGCTCTCACACTCCATCAACACCTTCCACACTGAACGCGCTCCGGCGATCTGTCAACAAGTCACCTGGCAGACCCCGTCACCGCCTCGCGAATCCGCAGCAGGCCCGTCCATAACTCCTCGAGGTCGTCCAGCGGAATCATGTTCGGCCCATCACTCAAGGCAGCATCGGGATCCGGATGCGTTTCCATGAACAGCCCGTCACAACCGGCCGCCACGGCCGCTCGGGCCAGTACCGCAACCATCTCCCGTTGCCCACCGGTTGTGGCGCCGCCGGGCAATTGCACGCTGTGCGTCGCGTCGAAAATGACAGGCGCCCCGGTCTGCTGCATCAGCGGAATTGCCCGCATGTCGTTAACCAGCCGGCCGTACCCAAAAGTCGTCCCTCGCTCGGTCAACAACACCCGCGTACTCCCCGCCTGCTCGCACTTGGCGACGATATGCCGGGTGTCCTCGGGAGCAAGGAATTGCGGTTTCTTGACATTGATCACACCGCCATGACGAGTCGTTGCACGGGAAGCGGCGACGACCAGATCCGTCTGTCTTGCCAGGAAGGCGGGAATCTGCACGATACCACAGACCTCGGCCACCGGTTCGGCCTGCTCGGGGGAATGCAGGTCCGTGGTCACAACCAACCCCGTCTGTTCACGGACACGCGCAAGTGTTTTGAGCCCCTCGGCAAGCCCTGGCCCGCGAAAACTCTCGATGCTCGTCCGATTCGCCTTGTCGAAACTCGCCTTGAACACCAGTGGCGAGCCGACACGCCCGGCCATCTCAGCCAGCCGACTCGCGATGTCACACGTCAGCGAATCGGATTCGATCACGCAGGGCCCGGCAATCAACAACAAGTCGCCATCACGACCGCAGGTGGCATTCCCGATACTGACCGGATTCTCAATCACGATTTTCTCACGGAACAAACACCTCCAGGGCTCCGGGCAGGCACTCGATTGTTACCGGGGTCAGACCGGCGGGATCCCCGTCGATTTGCACCGGCACGCCTTCCCTCGCTGAATCCACGCATTCGACGCGCACACGCCTGGCTGTCGCGATCTTCACATCCGGTGCCCGTTCGTGCGTACCGCGGAACAACATAGACAAGTACCGAATCATTTGGAACGTCGATCCGCGTTGAAGCACCGTCACGACCAGTCGGCCGTCATTCTCTTTTGCGGTCTTTCCCACCTTCAGTCCAAACCCGTAGGCAGGAAGATTCGAAACCAGTATCTCCACACCTTCGATCGGCTCGGGATCGTCATCGATCCAGGCCTGAAGGCGTGGATAATCGTAAGTTCGAAAGCCCCACAGAATCGGCTTGATGTAACTGCGGTGCGTGATATTGCCGCTGCGTACGCGATCGAGTCGATGCACAACCGATGCGTCGAGTCCGACACTGGCAACAAGCGTGAACAGCCGCCCAGCAGCCCGGCCCATGTCGATCCATCGCGTCTGCCTGGCCGCGATCACATCTGCCACCCCGCGACCCGAACGCGGCATGCCCAGGTACCGCGCCAACAGATTTTCAGTGCCCAGTGGCATCACGGCAAGCGGCATATCCGGATGCCGATTGGCCAGGTCGACCACCGTTCCGTCGCCGCCGGCAGCAACCAGCGCCAGCAGGCCCTGCCTCTGATCGGAATCGGCCAGTCGAGTGTCCAGCAGGTGTCTGTCGGAAAACAAGCGGGGATTGAGTCCTCGCGCCTTGAGTGTCCGGCACAACTCGACGAGTTCACGACGCCCGCGACCCGAGCCCGAATGCGGATTCCGTTGGATCGCCACCCAGTCGCCGGTCATCAATACCACGCCTCCAGATCCAGTAGCGAGGAGACGACCTGCGGCCGGCGTGACGGTTGTAACAAACTGACCTCGGTGCTCGTGCGGTCAATACGGGACGCCTGCAAACCGCACCGCAGGGCCCCCTGGTAGTCGTTGGCCGGGTCATCGCCGACCATCAATATCTCGCTGGCTGCACAACCGGCGGCCTCGACGACCGCATCATAGAAGATGCGGCCCGGTTTTCGACAGCCCACCTCCGACGAGACGACAATCGACCTGGCCGCTACCAGTCCGGGCAATCCGGCACACACTCCGTGCAACCTGGCATCGAAATTCGACGCGATCACGAAATCCAGTCCCTGCTCAGCAACCCGGGCAACAGCACCTCCCACATCACCGAAACACCGCCAGGACGACGCTCGACCGAAATATTCGAACAGGTCGTCGAAACAGGCCTCAAAGTCATCCACGTCGTCGAATACTTCACCGACGATCCAGCGCCATCGTTTTCGCTCGATGGCTTCACTGGTGACCAGTGACCCTCCCTCATCGGCCAGGTCCCGGGATTCATTCTCGGAGATCGCCTTCTCCAGTCGCCGACTCACGTCGTCACTATTGCGGCAGCTGCCATGCAGTCTACCCACGCGGCTGTAGGCATCGGCCACCGTGGGACTGGCCTCGATCAGTGTTCCCACCGCATCAAAGGCCACACATCGTATGGCGGAGGGTGAATCGCTGCTCACGTCGGCACCTGTGAGGAGATTGTCCAGTCACGCCGGGCGACTTCCACTCTCGCCAACGCCGAACGATCCACGGTCACTCCCAGTCCAGCAGCGGTCAGTGCGGGCGCGTACCCTCCGCGGCCAAAAGTCAGGTCTTCCATTGTCAGCCGTTCTCGAACCAGAAACCGGTCGAAACTCCCTTCGAGATAGCGAATCCCGTCGATGGACGTCGCAAAGTGACGTCCGGCGGCCGAGAGCACCCCGGTTTCGCCAACCTGGCAGCCCAGTTGGTAGCCGAGACCCACCTGGTGGGCCAGTGCAGCAATCCGCAGCGAGTTGAGAAATCCGCCACACTTGGAGAGCCGAATATTGAACAAGTCACAGGTTTGTTCCTCAATCGCGATCCGCGCATCCGAAAGACTGCACAGCGATTCGTCGAGCATGATTGGCACAGCAAGTTCCTTGCGAACGGCTGACAAGCCGGACACGCAGTGATGAGCCACTGGCTGTTCCAGTGAGGTCACACCAAAACCGATCAGGGGAGCCATCTTCTCGACAACCGAGTCACACTCCCACGCCTCGTTGGCGTCCAACCGCAGGTCAACTCGTGGCCCCACCGTGCGGCGGACCAGCGCCAACAACTCCCCGTCATCAACGCCTTCGACCCCGACCTTGACCTTTGCCTGGTGAAACCCGAATAGCCGCAACAACCAGCCGCGGAGTCTTATCTTCCATCGGCTCGTCGGCGTGAAGGCCAGGCTGTAACGCGCCCGATCACTGGACTTGCGGATCTCCTCGGTCTGCGGCATCCGGCTGGTTACCGCCGACAGCGGCACCCCGGCTCTTCGTGTCGCGGCGTCCAGCACGGCCAGCTCCACCGCGCACCGCGCCGCATTGCCGAAGCAGTCACGGGGGAGGGGAGGGCCTGCCGGCAGGGCGGCGAGTTCCAGGTCAAGGCACGTCTTGATCACCCCATCGAGTTCACCAAGTTTGCCTCCCAGTTGAGCCGACAGGTCCGTGGCGTCAAGCTGCGCCAACACCGACGCGACCGTCTCACCAGTCACGTATTCCCTTGGCACTCCTTCACCCCACCCAAGCGTGCCGTCGACCAGCCGGCAGCGAACGATGATCGAGTCGGTTTCACGCCGCGTGTGTGATGCATGCCGGACCGTCGTCTTCAACGGAATCCGTACGTGCCAGGCTGTCAGATCGCTGATCCGCATTGTGCTGCGTGTTCCTTTCAGCGGCGGGTGTACCCGAACCGACACGGCACGACAAGTCCATCTCCCCGAGACATCCCGGCCGCGTAATTGATCGTGACAGCCCGTCGGGTTCCTGCTATCACGCCGACCTCGATCTCGCTCAATTCGGTCGCACGCATGTCCGTCCCGATTTCCCAGATGTGGACTGTTGCCCGCTACGTGATCGGACAGCAACTCAGGCGGCGAACGCACTTCCCGCTGGTCCTGATGCTCGAACCGCTCTTTCGATGCAACCTCGCCTGTTCCGGATGCGGGAAAATTCAACATCCCGCAAGCATCCTCAAACAGCACCTCTCGCCACGGTCCTGTTTCGATGCTGTCGAAGAGTGTGGAGCCCCTATCGTCTCCCTGCCGGGCGGCGAACCCCTCCTGCACCCACAGATCGTAGAAATCGTCGAAGGCCTGGTCGCCCGACGCAAGTACGTCTACCTGTGCACCAACGCGTTGTTGTTGAAACAGTTCCTGCCACGTTTTACCCCGTCAAAGTATCTCACTTTTTCTGTCCACCTCGACGGTCCGCCGGCAGAACACGACGCCGCTGTCAGCCGTGAGGGTGTCTTCGAGATTGCCGTCGATGCGCTGCAACACGCCATCGAGGAAGGTTTCCGCGTCACGACAAATACGACCCTGTTCAACACGGCTGATGCGAACAGCTATCGCCGGTTCTTTGACCGCTTGATGGAAATGGGTGTCGAGGGATTGACCGTCTCCCCGGGCTATCCCTACGCGAAGGCTCCCGAACAGGAGCATTTCCTGCACCGCACACAGACCGTCAAGCTGTTTCGGGAACTCCTGGACAATCGTCCCCGGCACTGGCGATTCAACCAGTCACCTCTGTTCCTGGAGTTCCTGCGGGGACATTGGCATTTGCCCTGCACACCGTCGGGCAACCCAACCTACAATCTTCTTGGCTGGCAGAAGCCATGCTACCTCCTGCAGGACGGGTCGGTCGACACCTTTGCCGAACTACTCGACGAAACCGAGTGGAGCGAGTATGGCCCCGACAGTGGCAATCCCCACTGCAGTGATTGCATGGTCCACAGTGGCTTTGAACCCACCGCGATCCGACAAACCTTCGGCTCCTGGAAGGGGTTGCTGATGACTGTCCGCCTGATGTTATTCGGTCCACCCCGACGATCTTCCGCGGCCAATCCCCGGGAACCCGGCGCGCAACACTCGCAGCCTGAGACAGTGGCCCCGAACCCGGCCGAGCAGCGAGCGGCATGAAATGACGGCACTTTCTGGACAAATCGCTGAGAACCTGGCAACGGTCCGGTCGCGGATTGATCAGGCTTGCCAAAGATCGGGTCGCGACAGCAGTGAAGTCACCCTCGTATGCGTGACAAAATACGCCGAGCTGGAATGGATCGAGGCACTCCTGGAAACGGGCATTTCGATTCTTGGCGAGAGTCGACCACAACAGTTGTCCGAACGGGCTGCCGTGTTGCCCAAGCACATCGAATGGCACCTTGTCGGCCAGCTTCAACGCAACAAGGTCCGTAGAACACTCGCCTGCACATCCTTGATCCATTCGGTCGACAGTCTGCGATTGCTAGACCGGATTGAGACAATATCGGCCGGGGAAGGCGTTCGCGCTCGCGTTCTCCTGCAGGCCAATCTCTCCCTGGACCATGCCAGAAGTGGCTTCTCTGCTGATCAACTACGCGAGGAGTGGTCCCGTGTCATGGCGATGAAGACCGTCGAGGTGCTCGGCCTGATGACGATGGCCGCCTGGTCGGACGACCCGCAATCGTCAAGACCCGTCTTCGAGGAACTCCGGGATCTTGCCGAAGAACTGGGCCGACGGCGCGTTGATCAGGGAGGGAGGCCCCTGACGGAACTGTCGATGGGAATGAGTAACGACTTTGAGGTCGCTATTGAATCCGGTGCCACGCTGGTGCGACTCGGCCGCTCCCTCTACCAGGGACTCACCCCGCCCCAAACCTCTCGACGTTGAACTGCTCGAGGACACCTAGACGCCCCGGGAGTCGTCGCCGTCACAGGCTGACCCGACCAGTTCGGGCGTCTCGAATTGTGGCATCCATCCCGCGTCACCATCCGCGCCCACTGTCGCCGGCTGCAGCGCCTCGCGTTCCAGACGAAACCGCTCGTCACCGGTGTGAACCAGGAACTGGCGGAACCAGATCATGTTTTTCACCCGCTCGCACGGATTGTCCAGGCAGATCGTCGCGCCCTGTTCACACCAATCGAAGATCATCCCAAAAAATCCGCTCGGAACGTATTTCACGTGTGACATATCGACGCCGATTCGCACAAACCCCTCGACGCTGATCAACCGCGTCAGGGTCTCGCGCAGAAGGGCCAGGTCCGCCCCATCCCAGATCTCGATCGGTCCGAGGTCGATCACCTGATACCTGCGACGTGTTTCCACTTTCATCGGATTTTTTCTGGCCATGTCATTCCCCATTGTCAGGCGTGTCCACAGTGAGGACTCGACAAGAAGCAATGGCCGAACCATTCGATGAAAAACCCGGACCCCACACCCTAACTCGTGTCTATAACCAGCTTTACCGGCGGGCAGCAATACGGGGTACCGGGTCCGATACGTTGCGTAAAAACCACACCTGTTGCCTAAACGCAACGTCATCCCGGGCAGTGACAACAGTCCGACCAGGGCCCTAGGCCTCTTGGGCGTCCGCCGGGTAGAGCAATCGGCCACAGTTGTTGCAGGCAACGATCTGCTCGGTTGCCAGTTCCACCAGCAGCTGCGGTGAAAGATGGACGAAGCACGCCGTGCATGACCCACTGGCCACCTCGGCCATCGCGCCGGGTCCATGCGCGTTGACCAGCCGTCGGTAATGCTCAACAACCTCTCCGGGCAACAGGCTTTCACCATCGGAAATAGACTCTTCCAGTTGCTGGCACTGGCCCTTGAGGCCGGGTTCGTTGGCAGCAACTTCCTCAGAGATCCGTTGATGTTCCTGCACGGCGTTCTTGTGTTCGTCTTCGACCACGCCGAGCTGCTCTTGAGCAGACTCAATACGTTCGAACAGCTCAAGGATCTCGTCCTCGAGGACGCTGTTGGCCATCGTATCGGCGTCGATCTGGCCCTTGATGATCTCGAATTCCTTATTTGACGAGGCCGTGTTGAGCTTCGTCCTCAGATCGAGGATCTTGCCCTCGTTGGTTTTCAGCTGCAACGTGCGTTCATCCGACGCCTTCCGCAGATTGGTCACACCTAGCCGTTCGGCTTCAATCTCGGCCACCTTTTTCTCAGAGAAAGCCGCCCGTGCCCTGATCTGGCGCGGCCCCGCCTCCAACTGGTCGGCGAGGTGGCCCAACTCAACGTGCAACTGATGCAGATCACGCAAACCCCTGGCGGCTGTGGTCATACTGTTGTTTCCTTCTCCACGTCGTCTGCCACGAGCCGATAGCCGCGTGATTGCCCTGTTTCGAACAATTGCCGGTCCAGCGTAATGACTTGCTCCCAAAGAAAAACGCCGGTCGTTGCCGACCGGCGTCTGAACTCAGTTGGTGCTTCCCGCAAGCACCCCTTCAAGGAAGCCCTTGAGTTGGCGGCTCCGAACCGGGTGTTGCAACTTCCTCACGGCTTTCGCCTCGATCTGTCTGACCCGTTCCCTAGTCACTTTGAAAATCCGTCCCACTTCTTCGAGGGTGTAGGTGTAACCGTCGCCGAGCCCGTAGCGTAACTTGATGATCTCACGTTCTCGATAGGTCAACGTCTTCAACACGGCGTCGATCTTGTCCTTGAGCATCTCCTGGGTTGCCGCGTTGACCGGACTGTCGGTGCCATCGTCCTCGATGAAGTCTCCGAAGTAACTGTCCTCGCTCTCGCCCACCGGGCGATCCAAACTAATCGGATGCCGCGAGATCTTCAAGACCCGCCGGGTTTCCTCGAGGCTTACCTGCGCCGCTTCGGCAGTTTCCTCCATGGTCGGTTCGCGTCCGTTTTCCTGCAGCAATTGTTTACTGACCCTGCGGAGCTTCGACATGGTTTCGATCATGTGGACCGGAATCCTGATCGTCCGGGCCTGGTCGGCAATCGCTCGCGTGATCGCCTGCCGAATCCACCACGTGGCATACGTCGAGAACTTGTAGCCCCGACGATACTCGTACTTGTCGACGGCTCGCATCAGACCCGTATTACCTTCCTGGATCAGGTCCAGGAAGCTCAGGCCCCGATTGCGATACTTTTTGGCAATCGAGACAACCAGTCGGAGATTCCCGCCGGAGAGTTCTCTCATGGACTGCTCATAGTCACCAAAACGCTGTTCGATCAGCGCCATCCGGTCACGCAGGCTTTCGGGAGTCTCCAGAGTCAACAGGACCAGGTCCTGCAACTCTCGCTTCAGGTTGGCGCATTCATCTTTGGCCGATTTCAACCGTCGCAGACGCTTCAGTTTGCGCTGGATCTCGGTCATCCGTTCGCAGATTTGCTCGAGCCGCTTCATCACCGGCTGGAGACGCTGTGTGCGGACGCTGAGTTCTTCGACCAGGGTGACCATCTTGCGGCGTCGGATGTTGAGTACCGGACGCAACTTCTCTCGTCGCCGATCGCTGACCCGGGGATTGACCATCTTCTCGGCATCAACAAGATACTTCTGGCGGAGGTAGTCGATCGTCTTGAGATTCAGTGGCATCCGTCCGAGGATCTGGGTCTTTTCGAGTCCCTCGGTCACCGAGACCTTGATCGTCCGATCAAACGGCATTTCGCTGTTGTGCACCTTGCGAAGAATATCGATTGCCGTCCTCAGTGGAAAATCGCTCTCGAGTAACGACCGACGAAACCGCTTGCGGGTCACCTCGATCTTCTTGGCCAGCGCGATCTCCTCGGCACGTGTCAACAGCGGGATTTCCCCCATCTGTGTCAAGTACATCCGCACCGGATCGTCGATCCGGCGAGAACGGTCCTCGCCGATCGTCAATCGCTGCCGGCCCTTGCCCTTCCGTTTGTCGGGCACCTCCGGTGGAGGATCCTTGTCGGCGACGATCTCGAGACCGAGTTCTTCGGCACACATCAGCAGGTCGTCGAGTTTCTCGGGATTCTGTGCTTCGTCAGGCAGGTAATCGTTGACCTGGGAATACGTCAGGAATCCCTGAACCCTTCCCTGTTCGATGACTGCACTGAGATCTTCATCAAGTCGGTACACGAGTCATTCCTCCTCGAGATCAGCGGACCACTTTCCGCTGCATTCGCTTCTGGTGATGTTCGAAAGCCCGTTTCAAGCGAGCCTTATCCTCGTCGTCAAGTCTCCCGGACGCTTCGCTGCGTTCGGACCACAAACCGCGATCAGATTCATAATTTTCCTGTTCGCGTCGCCACTTCAATACCTGCACGGTTTCTTCGATCAAGTCGAGTTCCGGATCCGCCACCCGTTGACTGGTTCCCTTCAACCGTGCTTGCTCGTCGATCTTCACAGCAAGACTCTTCATTTCCGGATCTTCCAGGACCGACGAGACCCTCGCAAAGGTGGGAACCTCGCCTTCCTCATGAATCCGGTAGCAGGTCGCCAGTAGTTCTTGCAAGGCAGCGTGACGAAGTTCATCGGGCCGCACTTGCTCGTGAATCCGCGAAATCGACTCGGGAGTCGACAACAGGATCTCCAGCAGTTCCTGTTCGGCCAATTCCACCCGCCCCGCTGACGGCCCGGACGCCTTCTTCGAACCCGCTCCAGAGGGCTGGTCGGACGTGCCCATTGATCGGGTTCCCGGATCGACCCGCTGAACCGCTCCGTCGCTGCGACGTCGCCGTTGTTGTTGCAGTTCGTTTCGCAGATCCGGTTCCGAAAGTCCCAATCGTTGTGAGAGACGGCCGAGGATCAACGCCTCGCGAGCGGTTCCTGCCAATCTCGGCGCAAGAACAATCAGCTCGAGCATCTCCGACAACAAGCGTTGCCGTGCGTCAACCGTTGCCGATCCAATCCTCGAGACGGCTCCCTGGTACTTGAACTCCCAGGCCTCGGGGGCATCGTCGGCCAATTGCCTGAAGGCCGTTTCCCCGTGCCGCTCAAGAAACTCGGCAGGATCCAGCCCCTCGGGCAATGTCAGCACGCGGAGATCGACATCCTGGGCAAGGAAGCGGGGCAGGGCTCGCTCGGCGGCCATTTGTCCGGCCTGGTCACCGTCGTAGACCAGGACCACTCGCTCGGCCAATCGTTTCAACCGGGTGACATGTTCATCCGTCAACGCTGTCCCCAGGGTACCAACCACGTGATCCAGTCCGTACTGGTGTGCCGTTACACAGTCGGTATATCCCTCGACAACCACGGCCGCCTTCTCGCGACGTATTCCGCCTCTCGAGAGATCCAACCCGTACAGCAGGCTCTTCTTGGAGAAAACCGGCGATTCGGAGCTATTGAGATATTTCGGTGCATCCGCATAACTGTGATCGGGAAGGATACGGCCGCCAAAGGCAACCGTCCGTCCTCGGGGATCGTGGATCGGGAACACGACGCGGTCGACGAAGTCATCGCGAAGACCTGATCCGTCCTGGCGTTGCTTGACCAGGCCCGCCGCCTCGAGCTCAGAATTGGTGAAACGCCCGCTGGCGCGTTGCTGCAGCCAGTCCCACACGGGGGGATGAAAGCCCACACGAAACCTGGCAGCGATTTCCGGGCTGAGTCGTCTTTGCTCGGACAGGTACGCGCGGGCCCTGGTGGCTTCTGCATCCGTCACCAGGCACTGATGGAATTGTTCTTCAGCCCAGCTCAGCACGTCGTACAAGCGACTGCGTTCGTCTCGGTCCGGGCCGGACGTTTGCCGCCGCCGCGGCATCTCCAGGTTGGCCCGTTCGGCCAGTTGTTCCAGTGCTTCCCGGAATTCGACGTTCTCGATCCGCATGACCCAGCTGAAACAATCGCCGCCTTCATCGCAGACCCAGCAGCGGTACGTCTGACGCTCGGGGTAGACGTGCATCGACGGGCTGTGATCGTCGTGAAACGGACACAACCCCACGTGCTCACCGCCACCACCACGTGGCGTCAGTGACACCGTTTCGCCGATCAGGGCGACCAGATCCGTCTGGGAACGGACCTGTTCTTTGAAGTCGCCGGAAAAGCCACCTGACACAGGACACTCCTGCGTTGTCGATCGCCGGCTACCCGCCGATCGGCGGACTACCGGGCCACGCCCGCGACAACCCGGAACCAGTACAGCCGCCCGTCTCAAGGCGACCACTGTCTCCAAATCCACGCGGGACACGACAATACTAGCTGACCGGGAGCGAGGGTCAAGCAACCGTGAAACCCACCTCCCCGTCTTTGAACAGCACAATCGTCACAACCACCCGACGGCAGACGATCCTCGTGGCTGCAACCCATTCCGGGGCCCTGGCAGCTGCACCGCGTGGCCGCGCCACGCTCAATCGACGTCGTCGCCATCGCTCGCGCGGGCAACGTCGCTCAGTCCAGACATGGCCTCGCCAGCAACGTCGCTCAGTGCAGACATGGCCTCGCCAGCCCGCTCCACGCCCGTCGTCTTGCCTGCCGCATCCGACGTCTCTTCGTCGGCAGCTTCCTGCGCGTCGTCGTCGCTGCTGATCGAGTGCAGTGGGTTGCTGCCGAACTTTCGCTTGCACTTGGGACAGACGGCTTTGGCAAGTCCCTTGCCCGACTTGCCGCCGATCTTCTCCTTCTTGCGGGCATCCTCACCAACAACCAGGCCACATCCCTGACACTTCCAACCGACCACGCTGACCTGATACGCGTCATCCGCTTCGTAGAAACTCACCTTGTCGATCACCGTCAACGACACGTCTTCGTTATAGTGACACGTCGCCACGCTGACTTGATCTTCCAGGGGAACGCCTTGTTCCACACCGAACCCACTGAGACCGAACAGGCTGGCGAGGACTTCCGAGAATTGCCGGAACTCACTCAGGCTGAACGACAGGAAGTCCAAGCTCGTTGACTCGGAGTCCTGGGGGAGTCTCACGGCGATCCGACCTTCGCCGAACACCTCAATTCCGGCGAACAGGGACTCGTGGGCATAGGGCGCCGGTTGCACCACCGAGAGCGTCTCGACCGCATCGGCCGCGAGGCTGACATAATCGGCCGCGGTGATTCCCTCTGCCGAACCGTGATCCTCGAGATGCGTACGCACGATTTCACGAATCGCCGGGGCCTGCTTTGCCTTGCCACCTCCGAACAGCCCGCCACTCTTGACCAACTTGATCAGCAGGATGTTCTCAGCACAGATTCCCACGTCGACGACGTCGAACACGGCGGCGAGGCTGCCCGGTTTCAGCTTCAGAGACGCCGGATCAACCTGGTGAAAATGTACGTCGTCAAGCCACGTGCCATACAGGCTCTCGGACGATTCCTCGACCACATCTTCCTCGGGAGTGTCTTCTGCCTGGCTGGGATCCCAGTTCTGAGCCGGGACGTGGAACGGCGACTGGCACTTCGGACATTTTCCAGACTTGCCGCGGTGCCGTTCCTGGACCTCGATCGGGTGTCCGTTGGGACAAAAGACGATGAAACCGGACTTGGCCGTCGCGCGTGCGCCCCCGCGGCGCACCGTCGCCGATCCCTGTCGGCGGCGACTGCTCGTTTCGGCCTCTTCTTTCCTTGCAATATCCAACAATGCATCGCCACTGGCTGCGATGGGATGCTGCACGTCCTCTACGTCGGAAGACGCCGCTGAAACATCGTCTTGATTCTCGCCATCGTCTTGATTCTCGCCATCGTCTTGATTCTCGCCGTCGTCTTGATTCTCCTGATCTTCGGCGGCTGACATGTTCTCCGGCTCCCCGGTGTCACTAAGGGCATAAGTATCGGCATCGGCATCGGCATCGGCATCGGCATCGGCATCGGCATCGGCGAGCGATGGCGGCGTCACAGCCTGTTGGGAGAACTCCTCCTCGATCTCGGCGTCAACCTCTGACATGCTGACGCCCTCAGCGAGGACGAAGCCGTCTTCCGGTCCAGAGCCGCTCTCCTGGCCGGAATTACTCAACTGCGGCGGGGTATCTTCCAGGACATCCGCGTCGCTGTAAATTACCGGCGAGGGATTCTCTTGCATCTCCCGGTAACGGGCCGCGATCTCCGGTCGCATGAACGCACCGCAGCGCCAACAGCGAACGAGTTCACGGCGAACAACCTCCCCGCAATCTGCACATTCCACACCGTCGGAGGCCTCATCGATGGCGACCGCATCAGCCAGATCGCCCTCGGCGGGATCGTCGGCCCCACGATCGACAACATGCTGGCACAGCGGACAACGTGTCGTGTCGCTCAGCAGAAGCGTCCGGCAGGACGGACACGATTGAATCGAAACGCTCATGACATCAACACTGAAAACCAAAGTCCGGGAGCCAGCAACGGCAGGGACCGGGACATGGATCCCGGCGTGCGTCCTCGATCTCTAATCTAGCACACTATCGAGAGGCTGTGCAGAGTTTTGGACCTCCACCCACCCGGTTGCCCGAGGTCAATGTCCGCCGGAATCAATCCGATGCTCTAGCGACTCGCGCCACACGCCCTACGACCGCTACAATCCGCACTCCCTACCACCGCCGGGCGTCAGCAGTGCGGGTGAGCAGGGTTCAGGCACTCCTGCCAGTCGAAGTGCTCGCACGCTCGACTCCCCACAAACAACCGCTGGAGCGATCGAGCTACTTCCGCCCGAAGCAGTAGACGGCGTTGCCTGTCCGAATGAACATCCGGCCACCACGAACGACCGGTGTCGCCTGGATGCGTTCACCGAAGTCGTGCTGACCGATGACCGTCCATTGCTTGCCGGCCTTGATAATTGACATCACGCCCGCCTCGTTGCAGGCGTAGATCTTCCCGTCCCCGGCCACCAGCGAGGCGTAGTAGTTGCCGCGCCCGGGAATCCGGCCTCGCCGGGTTCGCTTGCCGGTGGCCGCATCAAGGCTGGTGAGAATGCCGCTGTTTTTGACCATGTACATCACACCGTGATAGACGGTCGGACTGGGAACCACCGGCAGCCCCTCACGAAACAGCCAATCGACGTGTGTCTTGGTCACGTCACCTCGTCCACCAGGACGCAGCGACATCGCGACATTCTGCGCACTGGCGAACACGTTGGCGTGTTTTTTCCATTCGAGCGGCCCCAGTTCGCCATCCTGATTCAGGTCAATCCGGAAGAACCTCGCGGCAACCGGACTGCCCTTGGGAAGTTCCGTCTTGGCGATTGCACCGTTCTTGTTCTTATCGAGCTTGGCCAGTGCCTCGGGGAACGCTTCCATTGCAATTCGCTCGGTCTGGTCACCTCCCGGAGTCCACGACGCCATGAACATCCGGTCCCCGGCGATCACCGGGGTGGTGTCGACGATCCGTGACAGCCCATTGACCCACCACAACGGCCGACCGGTCTTGATGTCGTAGGCGGTCAACCTCAATGCACCCGCCACGACCAACACGCGTTCCTTGCTCGACTTCCAGACAACCGGTGTGGAGTAACTACGAGTCTGTCGTTCGCGACTGGTCTTCCAGACCGTCTTTCCGTTTGACCGGTCGATCGCAATCAAGTGACTCTTGACGTCATGGTCTTCACTGAGCACGACCAGCTTGTCGACCAGCACGGGAGAACTGCTGGCTCCGAACTGATCCTGGAACGGCCCCATCTCCTTCTTCCAGACTTCGCGCCCCTGCAGGTCATAACAGAACAACCCCACACTGCCAAAGAACACGTAGAACCGCTTCCCGTCGCAGGCCGGAGTCGAAACGGCGGGGCTGCCTGCACTGTGAGTCGCTTCGATTCGTTGAACCGACACGGACTTCTTCCAGCGTTGTTTTCCCGTGGCCCGATCCAGCGCGACCGTTGCCAGTTCCTTGCGGGCCTTGTCCCAGGTGGTCAGCACGACCAGGTCATCATGGACGCAGGGGGTTGAGATCCCGGGAGAAACAGCCTGGCGCCAGACAAGCTGTTCCTTGGCATCAAACTGTTCAGGCAAAGCAAACCCGTCGCCCACAGCCCCCTGATCCTTGCGGAAATACGACGGGCCATCGGCAGCAGCTGATATGCCGGCAAGCATGCCAAACAACACGAGCGTGATCATTGTGCGTTTCATCATTGTTCTCCGCGTCGGACTGGGCGATGGCGATCAGGATACCCGAATCGTCGCACGCTCGCGACAAACCCGCTAACGTTTCAGACAATCATCGTCATCATCGGAGCCCTTGATGCCGCCCTCATCTGCGACACCATTGATCACCGCCGTCGATGCCATCGTGACCAACCCGATGCAGATCGCGTTGGGCAACTTCGTTCTGATCCGCATCACCACTGACCAGGATGGCCTGGTCGGCTGGGGCGACGCGACCTGTTCTGGCAGTGAACTGGCCGTGGCAACGATGGTCGAGGAGCACCTGGCTCCGGCACTGATCGGCCAGCCGGCCTCTCAGATCGAGTATCTCTGGCACACGCTCTACCATCTGCCCTACTACCGCTCCGGTTCTGTTCATCTTTCAGCAATCAGCGGCATCGACATGGCCCTGTGGGATATCAAGGGCAAGCAGGCCGGTCTCCCCGTCTGTGAATTGCTGGGGGGAACAGTTCGCGAACGCCTGCTGACCTATCGCTCGGTTTCAGGTCGGACTTTCGAAGAGGTCCTCGACGAGGTTCGCGTCCTGCAGGAAACCGGCTACCAGGTCATCAAGGTCCAGGTCGCCGTCCCGGAACTGGCTTCGGGGTACGCGGTACCGGCCACCGCCGAACAACAAGCCGCCAACGACGAGGCGTTTTCCCGCGGCATCCCGCCGGCCGAGACCTGGGAGCCGGAACCCTACGTCCGCATGCTGCCACGATTGTTCGAGTTTCTTCGTGACGAACTGGGCGACTCGGTGCAGCTTCTTCACGATGTCCACGAGCGAGTGACACCCTCCCAGGCCTTGCGACTGGCCAACGACCTTGCCCCGTTTCGTCTCTTCTTCCTCGAAGACCTGCTGCGCCCGGAACACCTCGACACGTTTCGCCTGGTCCGGGAGCAATCCGACATCCCGCTGGCGATGGGGGAGGTCTTCTGCAATCCCTGGGAAGGGCAGGACCTGTTGTTCGAGCACCTGATCGACTACGCGCGTCACGACCTGGCCCATATCGGGGGAATCACGGCAGCCCGGAAAATCGCTGCCATCTGCGAGGCCCGCGGCATCCTGACCGCCTGGCACGGGCCCGGCAACATCTCACCACTGGCTCACATGGCCAACGCACACGTCAGTCTCGCGGTCCCCAACTTCGGGATCCAGGAATTCGACGCCGGCTGGGACGAGCGAATCGATGCGGTCTTTTCGGCGGTCCCTCGTTACGCCGATGGCCACCTGACGGTCCCGCCCGGTCCCGGGCTGGGTTGTGACGTCGATTTCGAAGCCGCCCTCCGCCACCCCTACGTCCGTCGAATGCGTCCGACAATCCGCAGGGCCGACGGCACACCGTGGGCCTATTGAACCGCGGCGAACCGCCGATGAGCCTCGCCGCGGCGAAATCACTTCTCGGCGGCCACCTTGTTCCTGAGCACGCCGACCCCGGAAAGTTCGACCTCGACGACGTCGCCGGATTTCAGCTCTGAGGTCTTGCCCGGGGTGCCGGTGAAGATCAGGTCGCCGGGATGCAGTGTCACGTGCCGACTGAGAAAACTGACCATCGACGGTACGTCGTTGATGAAATACTTCGTGTTCTCATCCTGCTTGACTTCCCCGTTGAGCCGCAGCGTCAGTTGCAGATTGCTGTAGTCAAGGCCGCTTGCAATCACCGGACCACACGGGCCGAACGTATCTGACGCCTTGGCCCGCCACCACTGGACGTCGTTACGCTGCCACTCCCGAGCGCTGACGTCGTTACCGCAGGTCACGCCCAGGACGTACTTCAACGCATCCTTCTTCGAGACATTCTTTGCCGTCTTGCCGATCACGATCACCAATTCCGCCTCGTAGTGCACCATTTTGGCGTCCTTGGGCAGAATGATCGTGCCTCCGTGCGGCAGCAGGCAACTGATTGTCTTGTAGAAAGGCTGTGGAATCTGGAACTTCGGAGGAATCACACCACTCTTGCGGATCTCCGAGCTGGTTTCCGATGCCGTTTCGGTCGCGCCGGTCTTGTTGTCCTGTGTGATGGTCGTCACGGTCGTGATCTTTGTCGTCGTCTTGTCCTGGTCCCCGAGGTGACTCTTGTAATTGCCGGCCATCGCAAACACCTGCGTGGGCCGCGAGGGTACCAGCAACTTCACATCGTCAAGATCAACGGTTTTGCCTGTCTTCTTCCACTTGCCGAACAGGTCGCCATCAATTCGCGTGATCTTCTTGCCTTCCAGGATCCCGTAGGAAACATCGCCATCATCGTCGTAGCGAACGAATCGGGTCACCTTGTCCGACTTCTTTTTGTTCGCTTTTCTGGCGATCACGCTGCTTCCAAGCAGGGGAAGGGCAATGGCGAACAGTAGTCCGAGCGTGATGCGACGCGAAATCATCGTGAATCTCCCAGTTGGTGGACCCCAAAAGCGACCGCATCCTAATCGGCCTTTACCGCGGCAGGCAACCGTCACCACACCGGGTGGCATTGGCCGTTGTTCACGCCGCCCGACTACAATGCCACCCACTGTTTTCTTCACCATCGACCGGAGAGAATCCGATGCCCACCGTCAACAAGGTCAAACAGGCAATTCGCGAGGGCCGAGTGGCCAGCGGATTCTCGTTGAATATCCCGTCCCCCCACATGGTCGAAATCCTTGGGCCAATGGGGTTCGATTTTGTCTGGCTCGATGGTGAGCACGGCCCCTTCAGCCTCGCTGAACTGGAAAACCACTGCCGCGCCGCGGAATCGGTGGGAATCACACCCATCGCCCGCGTCCCCGACATCCGCTCATCAACCATCCTCGGATATCTCGATCGTGGCATCCGCGGCATCCTGGGCCCCCATATCGCAACCAGAGCCGATGCCGAACAACTCGTCCGCGCCTGCTATTTCGGCCCCCTCGGTGAACGTTCCTTTGGAGGCAATCGTGGCTGCGATTACGACCGCGACCTGGGCAACAAGGTCGATTGGTACCGCGAGACCAACGAGAACACCCTGGTCGGCGCCTTGCTCGAAGATGCCGGCGTGATCGACAACCTCGATCAGATTCTCGAAGTCGAGGGGATCGATTACTTCAGCATTGGCCCCAACGATTTCGCCCAGGGCCTGGGCCGTCCCGGTGAAGCCGATCATCCCGAGGTGCAGGCGACCATCGAAACCATCCATGACCGCATCCGTTCAGCGGGACGCCACGTCGGGCAGGACGTCACCAGGCGACTCGACATCAAGCACTCGGTGATCGCTCTCGCCCGAGAGTTTCTCCAGGCCTAGTCGCCGACCCGCAACGTCCCGCTGCGACTCCCCATCGCGACCCACCCGGGCAGCCTCGCCGCCATTCCTCCAAGAGACGTTTTGCCAAACCCGGACAGATGATACAGTTCCGCGCGTTCTGAACGAGAACGGCGGCGAGTATGAATCCCTCTCAACGCGTCCTGGCAATCGCCACGACCCTGCTGGTCGTGGTCACAGCCACTTGGCTGGCCACGGTCAACCGCCGCGACAGGAAAGATTCTCCACAGGCTGCGTCTGTTCCCCCGACGGCCCTGGCCAACAACCGCCAGCGCGACATCTGGGACGCGGAACACACAACCTTCGAGATCGAACGCCGATTTGGCCCCGCATTCCTGGACGCGTTGCGTCGAGGCGATCGCCAACGCCTTGCCGCCTTTGCCAGCGCCGACTTTCACGGCAACGGTCTCGCCGCGACGACCTCCCTCGAACGCGAACATGCCGGAATCCATGAGCGAATCCGCCAGCGCTCCCCGGGCCAAGACCCGCCGGTCGGCAGTCGACTGACGGCCGACGCGATCGCCGGATTGCTGCTCAGCACTCATGGCGGTTTTCGGGACCCCGTCGACTTCTCGTTGCGAGTCCTGCAGATCTCCCGGGCGCCTCAACCACCACGGTCCTGGACAGCCCGCGTACTGCTGACCTCCCGTGGACGCTCGCCTGCCGGCCAGCAACGCCTTGTCGCTTCTGAGCATGCCATCAGCGGCATCATCGCCGATGGCCGTCAACTCGGCTCCTCACCATGGCTGACCCGCTGGAGCCTGGAACGGATCGTCGAACGCACCGGACCGGCAGGGCTGTTCCAGGAGATCACCGCCGAGTGGAATCTTGATTCGCTGCCGATCGCCGACAACTGGAACCTCTCACCCTCCGATGTGCTGCAATACCGTTTCCAACTCGCAGTCGCCGACTTCAATCGCGATGGTCACCTCGACCTCGCCGTGGCCTCGCTGTCGAACCACCCCTTGCTGCTGGCGGGAAAGCAGGGACGAGGATTTCAGGATGTGGCTGCCGCGGTCAGGTTGCATCGCGGCCAGCCGCGCGAACGGTTGGAAAATCTGGCCGCTGCCTGGATCGACTACGACAACGACGGATGGCCCGACTTGATCCTCGGCGATCGGCTTTACCACAACCAGCAGGGCCGCAGGTTCATCGACGCAACGCGAGAATCCGGACTTGGCTTCCTTCCGGAATGCATGGGCTGCCTGGTCGCCGACTACGACGCCGACGGGCGACTCGACCTCTATGTGATTTACCAGAAGCCGCTGGGTCGCAAGCCCTCCGGCCAGGAACAGTGGATCAATGAAACCGACTCGGGTCTACCCAACCAGCTCTGGCGCAACATGGGACATGGCCGTTTTCGCGATGTCACCGACACGGCACACGCGGATGGCGGACGACGGCATACTCACGCCGGAGCCTGGTTCTTTCTCGACGACGACCATTTTCCCGACCTTTATCTCGCCAATGATTTTGGTCACAACGTCATTCTTCGAAATCGTGGTGATGGATCCTTCGATGACGTTTCCGAGGTCACCGGTGCCAACGGGTTCTCCACGAGCATGGGGGTCGCCACCGGGGACCTGGATAACGACGGTCGCACCGACATCTACGTTGCCAACATGTACTCGAAGATGGGGCGACGGATCATTGCCCAGGTCGGTGAAGCGGATTATCCACCCGGCATCTATCGCCAGATCCAGGGGTCGTGTGCCGGCAACCGCCTGTATCGCGGCGTTGCTGGCTCACGGTTCGAGGAGATTTCGCAAACAGCTGGTGTGAATGCCGTCGGCTGGGCCTACGCACCGGTCCTGGCCGATTTCGACAATGACGGTCGATTGGACGTTTACGCGACAACGGGCTTCCTGAGCTTCGATCGCACCAAGCCCGACGGGTGAACCTGCCTGTGGAGAGCTGTCGTGTCACAGCCAATGGATCGATCCAGCCGCTTGCCGGCCCTGGGTCCGGTCGACTCGGCCGCCGGCGAGTTCTGGGTCGAGAACCCGTTTCTGATGCCCAGGCGAGGCGACAACCTCAGCGCATTCGAACGCAATTGCCTGTTCCTGAACACCACCGACAACAGGACACTGCAGTTCCTGGATGCCTCCTTTGCCTCGACAGCCGATCTCGATTCCGATTCGCGGTCTGCCATCGCCGCTGATGTGGACCGTGACGGCGATCTCGATTTGCTGGTTGGCTCGGTTGGCGGAGGACCGATCCGATTGTTGCAGAACCAGATTCCCCAGGGACATCGCGTCGTGCTGTCGCTGACAGGCACTGACAGCAATCGCAGTGGTATCGGCTGCCGTGTCACCATTGGCTGCGAGGACCGACACGTGATCCGCGACCTTTTCCCGGCCAACGGATTCATGGGCACCGGCCCCACCGAGCTGACCATCGGACTCGGACGAGCCACGTTAATCACGTCGCTGACCATCCGTTGGCCGACCGGCCAGAACCAGGTTTTTACAGACCTGGCCGTCGACCAACATTACACGCTGACCGAAGGCAGTCAGACGATCGAGGCGAGCCCGTTGGGTCTTGCAACCGGGATTGACGAGTTGAAGACGACCCGACGGCAGCAGAAGGACTGAATCTGGATTTATTCTATTGACGCAACCCGTTGTGGTTACTCGCGTTGCATCTTTTCCGGCCCTTTTTCATCAGAAATCGTGTGACGCGATTCCTGTCGTCGGCAACACACTGTCTGACTCCCGGGTGGACAGGGGGTGTTTCGACTCGAATCTGGCCGAGGTGATCCTGTGTGGTTACGACGTTGGCACAGACACGCCCCAGCGATGAACAACTTGCCCGCGAGGCGGCTCGTGAGGGGTCGGATGGTCCGGCTTTCACCGAACTCGTCTCGCGGTTTCGCGAACGTGTCTGGCGCATCTGCTACCGGATCATGGGCAACACCGAGGATGCATCCGATGCCGCCCAGGAGGTCCTGGTGCGGATGTTCCTTCAACGGGGACGCTTCGAGGAACGTTCTCGCTACTCGACCTGGGTCCACGGAATTGCGATCCGTATCTGTCTGTCGATGCGCCGTGGCCGTGGACGCCGGCAGAAACGTGTCGATGTCGTCCCCAATCTCGACCTGAACACTCAACCGTTGCCGACTCACGCTGGCAGCCACAACACACAAGCACCCGTCGCAGAGCGAAGAATTGACCTCGATCACATGTTGCAGCATCTCGGAGATGAAGACCGCGCGCTGCTGGTCATGAAGTACGCAGAAGGTCACACCCACGAGGAACTCAGCGAAATTTTTGGCATGTCGCAAAGTGCCTGCAAGATGCGGATCAACCGCGCGATCTCACGCCTGAGAGAACAATTCGACCGATGACATCCCCCGAATTCAGTCCCGACCACTCGGATCTCGAGAACGAACTCGCTCGGCACCTGGCCGTCACTGAAATTCCCTCCGTTCCGGTTGAACTCAACACCCGAATGAGGAAACGGCTCAACCAGGCACTTCTCACGACTCACTGGATCGATTTTCTGGTCATGGTCATACCCTCCGCGATCACCGCACTCCTGAATCCGATCGGACACTTGATCACACACACTTTCGCCGGGCGGCAACGCCGATCGCCCGGTTCTCGACAGGACGACTGAATTCACATCCCCCGGTGCAATTGCCCGAACGATGGATCGCCTCGGCGAACTGACGGCGATTGCACTAACGAAGGAGAACCCCATGTCTATTCTACTTTCCCCAGCACTGGCGTTGGCTCCGCTCGATGTCGGTGGAAGCGTGGACGAGGTCACCTCGGCCTTGCAGAACGCGTTCCAGCCCGTCATCAACCTGATCCCCTCGGTCGTCGCCATGATCGCCGTCCTGGCCATCGGCTACATCGTCGCCCGACTGATCGCTCGAGGCGTCAACGCCCTGGGCGAACGTATTGGACTCGACGGCGCTGCTGATCGCAGCGGCCTGGCCGAATCCATGCAGAAGGTCGGGATCCAACGGAATCTCTCGACGATCGTCGCCAACCTCGTTTTCTGGATGTTGATGTGCGTCTTCCTGGTGGCGGCTTTCAACCTGCTGCACCTGCCGTCGCTTTCGGCTGCAACCCAGAAGCTCGTCGATTACATCCCCTCGCTGCTCGCTGCGACCGCGGTGGTGCTGATCGGGCTCTTGATCGCCTCGTTCCTGCGTGGCGTGATCGCGACGACGGCTGATCGGATCGGCATCTCTTACGCCGACCGCCTGGCAACTGCTGCCTACTACATTCTCGCCCTGATGACGTTCATCGCGGCGTTTGATCAACTGCAGATCCAGTTCGCATTGCTCAACCAGTTGATCCTGATCGCCTTCGGTGCCCTCGCGCTGGGCGTGGGCCTCTCGGTCGGGCTTGGTGGTCGTGAAGTCGCCGGCGGAATCATGGCCGGCTACTACGTTCGGCAGCGAATGGAATCCGGCGACTCGGTCAGCGTGGCCGGACTGCAGGGCGTCGTTCGTGACGTCGGACCGGTTGCCACGGTTGTCGAGACGACCACGGATGGCCTGACGCACCGGCACACGGTGCCGAACACGACGATGCTCAACGAAGCAGTTCGCTAGGGCATCGAGCCCCCTTCAACCCCTCTGCTCCGGCCCGGGGCCTGCGTCAGGTTCCGGGCCGGATTCTTTGGGGGGTGCCGCTTTGATTCCCTCGTCACATCCGCTTCAACGTCCCAAACACAGAGGGGACGTCCGTCAGGCGGCCTTCTTCTTGGCTGTCCCGACCTTCGGCTTGCCTTTCGGCTTGGTCTTCGGCTTGGGGGGCGTTGACTTCTTGCCCTTGGTCTTCGTGCTCTTTGGTGGCCCGATCGCCCGCAACAGGCCAGCGCCGGTCTGTCGCAAGTCGATGTAGCTTGTCAGTTGTGATCCCTGTTTCGTGAGGCTGTACATGTAGAGCCTGTTGTAGAAATTGTCGGTGATCAGCAACAACCGTTGTTCCGACTCCCACTGGACCGAATAACGCGGCGCGATCACCTGGGGATTCCGGCTCGCCTTGTTCGACGAACTCTTTTGCCCGAAGGCGGTCAGGACAACAACCCCCAACACCATACCGACGGCAAATCCCATGGCGACCGTGGTCTGTCTGACACTCATGCTGATCTCCTGTGAGCGGAATGACTCGACGAGGGCGTGGTTGACGTTTGCACCTGTCGAGAATTTCCTGGACGTAAAGAAAAAGAGGGGCCGTGGACTCCGAATCGAATTACCGGATTGAACCAACCTGGCGGCGGGCGATAGATTTCACCCAGGAAACCTGGGTAATCATCACTTTCAAGGACGCAAAAGCAACGGCCGCACTCGTGGCGACCGAGGGATCGGGCTGTCCGGGAAATGTCGCTACCGTGGCGTCTCCGACCAGAAACACGTTGAAGTCCTGTCGCAGATTGTCGTAACCGGCGGTCGTGCTGCAGACGCACATGTCGGTGTTGTATCCGGTCAGCAGGACATGCCGGATTCCATTTTTCTTCAGGAACCCTCGTAGCAGGGCATAGCCCTCGCCGTCATAGATGACGACATCGTCGGTGTGCGTCTGCAGTGCCCGGTGAACGGGGATCGGCTGTTTCCAGAAACCGGCGTTGTTGTATTTCGCCCCCGCGTCGAGTCCGGGAAACTGTTGAAAGTACTCGACCAGCGGAGTGTCCTTCGAAACCGAGAACCGATCCGGTACTTGCTGTCCGCGATAGCGAAATGCGGCCAGCGTTCGCGCCAGCACCGCGGGTCCGCTGCGGCGATCCTCGTCGGTCGGTCGCTGACGCACCGAACGATACAACTTCCTGCGAACCGGATCTTCTGTTCCCGGCAGGCTGTACAGAACCAGACCGACTTTGGACCGGAATCGCCGCAGAAAGGGATTGATGATCTCGCGGGCATGGCGACCGACAAGGGCGTTCTTTTCCGGGGTACATTGGAACGCCACGCCAGCCGGCTGGGGCGTTCGCCATCCCTGACCATCGTCGATTCCCCAGGGATGTACGACGACGATCGCGGTCTGGTCACCGCGAAGACGGTTGGGCACCTCGATGATTCCCCGGGCGTTGTAACTGAATCGCCAGGACCGAACCGACAGATTGGGATCGGCATCGTCGATGAGTGGCGGTGCTTCGAAGCGTTCCCGTCCCTTGACCGGGGCAACAAACGTCGGATGGTCAGCCAGTAACGGCTGAGGATTAGTGATCCGTGTCAATCGATTAGAATAGGTCCGCCTGCCGGGAGGTTCGTCGGCCCGAGCGGAACATGCGGCCAGACATAAGATCGCGAGCGCAATCCGAGACATGGTGTTCTCCACGGAATGGGTCGAAGCGCTGGTCGGAATATGCTGACCCGTTTATAGCGTCTGGCACGCGCACTGGCTTCTCCATTCCTCGCCCTCCCGACAGTCATTGTTGTTTGCCGACCAGCGAGAGACCCGTCAGAATCTCTTCATGAATTCCACCACACTTCAATTCGGTCGCTGGCCCAGCCCCCTGTCGGCTACCCGCGTGGCTGCCGGTCGCCGACTCGACGGCGTCGCCTTTGACAGCGACGGTGAAACACTGGTCTGGCTGGAAGGGCGATCCGGTCAAGGAGTCCTGGTCGTCGCCGATCCGTCCGGCGACGCCCCCAGGGACCTCACAACACAGCACAACGTGCGTGCCGAGGTCGGCTATGGCGGCGGCGACTTCACGGTCCACGCAGGCGTGGCCTACTACGTCGTTCACAAAACCGGACGACTGTTTCGCCAGTCGCTTCAGTCCGGACCTCCCACGCCACTCACGCCGGCTTTCGGTGCGGCGTCGTCACCCTGCGTTTCCGGCGACGGACAATTCGTGACCTATGTCCACACCGACGAAGATGTTGACCGGATCGCCGTGACCGACACGGCGGGGACGCACTGGCCAGCGATCCTGGCCAGTGGGCACGACTTCTACATGCAGCCGCGAATCAGCCCCGACGGATCCCGTCTGGCTTTCATTGCCTGGAACCATCCCAACATGCCCTGGGATGGCACCAGGCTCTTCGTGTCCGAACTCGACCGGTCCGGAGCTCTCCCTGCCGCCTCCGTTCCACGAGAAATCGCCGGCGGTGACGAAACGGCAATCTTCCAACCGGAATTCACTATCGACGGACGCAGCCTACTGTACGTTTCCGACGAATCGGGTTGGGGACGACTGGCCTGCCAGGATCTCGAGACCGGTTCGACCCGCTGGCTATCCGAGGATGGCACCGAACTGGGCACCCCGGCCTGGGCCCAGGATATGCGAACCTACGCTGTCTGCGGGGACGGAAAAACGGTGGTTGCAGCAGCCAGCCGCAAGGGTTTTCACAGTGTGGTCCGCATCGATCTGGAATCCGGTCGCCACGAGGTCGTCGACACGTTGACCAGCACGACTGATGTGAGTCGAATCGTTTCAGCACCCGTCGGGCAACGGATCGCGATCATCGGCAGCAGCGCCGTCCAGACACCCCGGGTGACCGATTGTTGCCTCGACCAGGGCACCGCCCGCATCGTCGCCCGGTCGACAGGCGAAACCCTGGCAATCGGCTCCCTGTCATCGCCGGAAGCTCTGAGCTGGGAGTCGGCAGACGGCGAAACCGCTCACGGGCTGTTTTACCCACCCGCCAGCGAACAATTCACCGGTACCGGCCTGCCGCCGGTGATCGCCATGATTCACGGCGGACCGACCTCCCAATCCCGCGCCGGTTGGAAGGCCGATGTCCAGTACTTCGCCACCCGTGGCTGGGCCGTGCTGCAGGTGAACTACCGGGGCAGCACCGGTTACGGTCGCGAGTACATGCTCAAGCTTCGTGGAAACTGGGGTGTCTGCGATGTCGAGGATTCGATCAGTGGCGTTCAATATCTTGCCCAGCACGGACGAATTGACCCCGACCGCACCGTGATCATGGGTGGCAGTGCCGGGGGGTTCACCGTTCTGCAGGTGATGGTCCATCATCCAGAGGAATTCACCGCCGGTGTCAATCTCTACGGGGTCGCCAACCAGTTCCATCTCGCCAGCGACACGCACAAGTTCGAAAGTCGCTATACCGACACGATGATCGGTCCCCTGCCCGAAACCGCGGCTCTGTACCACCTGCGGTCACCAGGATTTCATGCCGAGAAGATCCGGCGCCCGATTGCGGTCTTTCAGGGGGACATCGATCGTGTGGTTCCCCGCCAGCAATCCGACGATGTCGTCGCCGCATTGCAAAAGACGGGTACCCCGCACATCTACCACGTTTACCAGGACGAAGGGCACGGCTGGCGCAGGCAGGAGACGATCGAGCACTTCTACACCGCCGTCGAAGAATTCCTGTCACAGCACGTGCTGATGACCTAGCCGCGAGAAACAAGCCGGCCGCTCTTCCCGCGGCGAATCGATCAGGTCGATTTCCTACCGGTTGCCAGCCGCCGGACGCCGGCATCCAGATGAGCGGCCAACCGTGTCGCAGCGACGGCGGCCAGGATCGCCACCACCGCACCGGCAAACACATCCATCGTATAGTGGGCTCGCAGAACCAACACCGTCAGTATCTCGAAGAGCCCGAGGAGCATGCCGAGGATCAGGCCAACACGGCCGAAACGACGTGCCAGTTCGATCCCGCCCAGGACAGCGATCCCCGTGTGTCCGGAAAAGAAAAAATCGTTGGCCACCTCGTAGGTGACCAGCAGCGACGGAAAACCGGGGTCATACCACAGCATCCCGACGGGAGCCGGCAACGGCGAGACCCACTGACACAGTTGCCGCAACGAGAACAGGATCAACAGGCCCAGGAACGGCCGAACCGTTCGGCCAAAGATCGTGGCGGCGAACATCCAGCAGGCCACCAGATCAACCAGGGCAGAACTCACCATCAGCAGTGCCGACGTGGCCGACCGGTTCTGCTGCAGGTATCCATGCCAGCTTCCCATCCACTCGTGAACCCGATCCCCCTCGGTCAACGCCACCGACGCGGATTCTTGAGTCCGGGCATCGACGGGAAACTCGCGAGCACCCAGCAGCGCCTGTGTTGCGATCCACAGGGCGAGCCCGACGACGACCAGGCCACACCGGACACCGCGATCGATGGCATTTGGAATATATTCCGGAGGCACGCTCATCAGGCCTGTTTCTGGTCTCCCCCCGCTCGCCGGGACCGCTCGATCTCCACGGACAATCCCGCGAGCATCCCGCTGATCTGTTCTTCGAGCCTGCGCATCAATGGATCTCCATCGGGGTCGCGCGATCGTTGGGCAGGTACCACGATCGCATCGCCCACTTCGACCAGCACCGTCTGCGACTGGTGGACACGGGCAACGTCGGTCAGATCTTCCTCGAATCGCTCGACGGTCTCAAGCAGCCGATCGACCGAACTCCCGGGGCCGATGTAATCGCGAGGGTAAAGCGACAGTTGCTGGGCAAGATAGCAGTCGGCGAGTTGACGCCAGCGTCGCTGCCGCTCCTGCTCGACCAGTTGCCCTTCGACCATCTCTGGAAGAATCTCGGATCGCAACCGCTTCACCCGGGCGACGGTTCCCCCGTCCCCCCGGCCCCCACACCATTCCTGTTCCAGCGGCTCCAGCAGGTGCTCGATCAGCCGATCGAGACGATCGTAGAGCGGTCCGGACCCCGGCGAACCGAAGTGCTCGATCTCCTTGAGGCACAACAGGGCCTTGCCAACCATTCCGATCCGGTCCAGCAGCGATCGACACTGCCGAATCTGCCAGCCCAGCCTCTCTTCGATCTCACCAAGCACCGGGCCGATCGCCGCTTCGATGTCACCGTCGAAGCGATACTTCAGGGCCGTCGGATGGACCAGAATTTTCCCGGCCGGATTCATCGCTGACCGCTTGCGAGCTGCTGCGCGAGCGATCAGGGCAACACCGTCCTGCAGCACGTTGAGCCGGTCATTGGTTCGCGAAATGACTCCCTCGGGAAACATCACCAACGGACGCTCGGCCTGTTCCAGGATTCTGATCGCGCAGTTGAGTGCTGCCCGGTCCATCCCCTCACGGTAGACACTGAATGCTCCCATCCGTCGCACCACGAATCGCTGCCATCGGCTGGTCTTGAACGCATTCCAACTGGCCATCGCGTACATGTGCGTCCCGGCCCGGCAGGCAATCTCGCCGAGCACGGCCGGATCACTGGGACGGCTGTGATTGGGAGCAACGATGACACCGTGGCCGGCTGCAACCGACGCCGTCAACCGCTCGGCGCCGCGGACCTCGATCGCCCCGATTCCCCAGATTCGTCGGCGAAACCTCGCGGTGATCCGCTCCAGCACCCAGGGCCACCATGTCCCACGATGTGGGGGGATGAACTCGTAACGATCTTCAAAGACAATGTCCTGCATGGTTGGCCGGGGAGTCTAACCCCATCGCGGTTTCAGGCCAACCCGTCTCGAATTCGTTGAAGACAAACGCCAGTTCGACTGTAATTGACCTCCATTGATCCCCGCGTGACGGATACCACGACTATGGCCACCAGTTTCACGAGACGGACGTTCCTGAAGACCACTGCACTCACCTCCGGATTGTTCGGTGCTGCAGAAGCCGACTCGGCCGACGCCCATTTCGACATCTTGATCCGCGGTGGGACCATAGTCGATGGCAGCGGTGGCAAACCATTTCGAGCCGACCTGGGCATCAACGGTGACCGGATCGCCTCGATCGGCCCGACCGGAACTTTCCGTGGGCGACTGACTCTCGAAGCCACCAATCGTATCGTCTCACCCGGCTTCATCGACATGCACACCCACAGCGATCGCACTCTGCTCTCGGATGGGCTGGCGCACAGTGCGATCCGACAGGGAGTCACGACTCATGTTGTCGGCAATTGTGGCAGTTCTCCGTCTCCTCTCGGAGCCCCCGCCACCGTCAAGGGTCAGCGGTTGAGCACCTACGGGGACTTTCTCGCCGCTCTCCGCCGCGAACGCACTTCGATCAATGTCTGCGGACTTGTCGGTCACAACACGATCCGCCGCGCCGTGATGGGAACCCAGAATCGCCGTCCGTCTCCGGCCGAATTGCGGCAAATGCAGGACCTGGTGGATGAGGCGATGCGCTCCGGGGCGGTCGGGATGTCCACCGGATTGGTCTCGCCCCCGGGGACCTACAGCGAGACCGCCGAAATCGTGGCGTTGGCTCGTGTGGTCGCCAGGCACCGAGGACTGTACGCCTCCCACATCCGCGGTGAGGCGTCGACGGTCATCGATGCTGTCAAGGAAGCGATCCAGGTCGGGCGCGAGGCCGGTCTGCCGGTCGAGATTTCCCATCACAAGGCCGCCGGTCGTGAGAACTGGGGAAAGACCCGCCGGACGTTACCGCTGATTGAAGCCGCCAATCACGCGGGCCAGCGTGTTCGAGTCGACGTGTATCCTTACCACGCCGGCAGCGCCGGGCTGGCCCAACTCGTGCCTCCCTGGGCTCACGAAGGCGGACGGGGCGCAATGCTGGCCCGCTTGCAGGATCCGGTGCAACGACGTCGGATCGCCCGCGACATGATCCACGGCACCGCCAACTGGCCCAATTTCTTCAAGATCGACTGGGATGACATCCAGTTGACCACCGTCGGGGCCGTTGCCAACCGAAAGTGGGTCGGCAAGAAAGTCGCCGATGTGGCACGCTCGCGCAAGTGCTCGGGTGTGGATGCCTGCATCGATCTCCTGATCGAAGGACGAGGCGGCGTGGGGATGATCAATTTCATCATGGATGAACGTGAGGTCCAACAGGTCCTCCGTCATCCGCTCTCGATGATCGGTTCCGACGGGACCGCCGTCAGTGCCGATACGGCCCGCGGGATGCCACACCCGCGGTACTACGGTTGTTTTCCCCGGGTACTTGGGCGTTATTGTCGCCAGCTGAAGTTGTTTCCACTCGAGACGGCGATCAAGAAGATGACATCGATGCCCGCCGACCAACTCGGGCTCAGGGACCGGGGCCGCCTGCGTATCGGCCATGCCGCCGACATCGTGGTGTTGAATTTCGACGACATTCTTGACCGCGCCACTTTCGCCGCACCGCACCAGTACCCCACGGGAATCGACTCGGTACTGGTCAACGGCACCCTGGTCATCAACAGCGGCCGTCACCTGGAAACCCGACCCGGCCGCATCCTGCCCCCGCAACGCCCCCGACCCAACTGACACTCTTCATGATGACACCTTGCCACGTCCCCCGGCCGGTCCCCCCCCAACAGTGACCCCGACATCAAAAACCACCGACCTTGTCGCCCGGGGCACGGTCCTGGCCGTATTTTCCTCCTTCTGCTACACCGCCTCGATCATCGCGTTGCGGGATGTGGTTGCAGTCGGTGTTGACTGGGCAGCATGGATTTCCTGCCTGAAGGCCGTCCCAACGGTGATCATTGCAGCGGTGGTGATCGCCTGGCAGACCCGTGCCGGCTCGATTGTCTGGCCGTCACCGCGAATGATCGTGGTGCTGCTCCTGACCGGAACCGCCATGCAGCTGCTGGGCAACGTGTGTTTCCAACTGGGCCTGTCACTGGGAGGCATCACCATGACTGTGCCACTCTCGCAGGCATCCCTGCTGATCAGTGGCGCCGTGTTGGGCCTGATGATGATCAACGAACGAGTCAGTCGCCGTTCGATCGCAGCAATGATGGTACTGATCCTTGCGATCGCGATTCTCTCACTCGACGCCGGCGCTTCGACCGTCTCGATCGCCGGGCGGGAAGATCCCCGAGCGGTGATGATGACCATCGGGCTGGGACTGGCCGCCGGATTCGGCTGGGGACTGGCCGGTGTCGTGATTCGCCAGGTCGCGACATCCGGAGTCAGCACCGCCGTCACGATCGGCCTGTTGAGTTCGACGGCAATCGTCGTCCTGGGCGGCGGTGTCCTGGCGCGTCGCGGCACCGAGTGGATCGCCCGGGAAACCTCGACTCACGAATTCTGGGTCACGATGCTGGCGGGACTCTTCACGGCCGCGGCTTTCTTCGCACTGACCTCGGCAATGAGGCACATCACCATTGTTCGCGCCAACCTGCTCAATGCATCCCAGATCTCGCTGACTTCCCTGGCCGGTGTCCTGCTCTTTGGCGAACCGTTTGGCCGAGGGATGGTCGTGGGCACGGTGCTGACCGTCGCGGGACTGCTGCTGATGGACCGGCCGCAATCGTCGCCGGAACCTGGCGTCGGCCGCCGGTCGAAAAACCCATGAGCATCGCGGGTTTCTTCTCGTCCGGTCACTTCCCGCGTCCGATCCGCCCTATCGTGATCGCGACGATCAGCGAGCACGTCAGTCCGACGTAGACCTCGTGAAGACGGCCCCATGAACCGATTGCCTCGGCGCGACGAAGCAAGAACCAGCCCAGGGTTGTCGCAAAACCGGTGACCAACGACGCCAGAGCACCTTCACGTGTCGCCTGCTTCCAGAACAGGCCCAGGATCAGTGTCGGCACAAAGCAGGCGGCATACAGCGAGCCCGAGAAAGAACTCATCTCGGTTATCCCTTCTTCCAGCAGCAGCGACAACCCGGCCGCGGTCGCTGACAACATCAACACCCAGCCCCGAGTGATCCCGATGCCGCGATCATTCTTCCGATCGGGCGCCAGCAGATCGTGATCAACACTCGACGCGGCCACCAGCAGCACCGAATCGATCGAGGACATCGCCGCGGCGACCAGACCGGTCAGGAAGAAGGCACCGGCGACCGGACCCAGCAGATTCACCTGCGGGCCCAGGAGATGAGGTACAACGTTGTCGGTCAGCGAACGACCAACCCCACTTCCCAGTTCCTCGGGCGTCACGAAAGCATGAGCGAAGAACCCGACGGGCAACATCACCAGGTAGGTCACAAACAACATCGCCGGCGCGATCCAACGCCCGCGTCTCAGTTGCCGGTCGTCGGCCAATCCATAGAAGCGAGACAGTTGCCGGGGTTCGACAATGATCTTCAGGCCGACTCCCAGCGCGAGCCCCAACAGCGTACCGATCGTCAGGTCGCCGGCGAGTTGCGGATCGGGCTGCCAGTCGAGTGCCGTTGGCGTGGCCTGCCGCACCTGCTCCAGCAGCGACGCCAGGCCACCTGCATGCAAAACCATCGCCAGCGGCAACAGCAAACCGCCGGAAAGCAGGATGATCCCCTGCACGGCATCGGTCGCCACGACCGAATGAAACCCCCCGACCAGGGTGTAGGCGGTCACGACGATGAAGATGATCAGCGTCACCAACGTCGGATCGAGGTCCAGCAAGGCACCCAGCAACCGTGTCGCCCCCTCGTAGACCGCCACCATGTAGGCCAACGACGCCACGACCACAACACCGCCGGACAGCCGCCTCAACAATGTCGACCCGTAGTGGTAGCCCAGGAAATCCGGCACCGTCAGGGCACCCAGCTCCCTGGCTCGACGAGTGAACGGTGGAGCGATCACGAACCAGGACAGGAAAACCATCGACGTGAACACGATCACACAGATCATCCACCACGACGGCCCAAAGGCGTAACTGCGGCCCGCGTGACCGACGAATGTCACCGAACTGACAAAGGTGGCATAGAAAGAGAGGCCGATGACGACGCCGCCGAGTCGACGCCCACCGACCAGGAAGTCCGACAATTCGCGGGTCTTTCGCTGTCCGATCCAGCCATGCCAGGCAAGCAGCCCCAGGTAGAGGCCGACAAATACCAGTTGCAGACTGTGTTCCTGGAACCAGTTCACTCCAAGATCCTTCCGCCGGTGGCCTCCGGGAATTCGGGCAGCCTATAATGCCCGTCCAGGATTGCCAACCATTCTTCGCAGGGCTGTCGGCCCATGCCCCTCGCTCAACGCCTCGCCTTGCTGAAACCGACCGCGGTCAATGCGATCCTCGGGGAAGTTCAGCAGTTCCGCAACGATGGAGGCCAACCGGTCTCGCTGATGCGGGGAGCACCTGATCTGCCCACCCCGACGCACATCGTCGAAGCCGCCGAACAGGCATTGCGGGCCGGGCGAACCGGGTACCCGGACAACCGGGGCGAATCGTCGTTACGTGAAGCTGTTTCACGTGCGATCGTCCGTCGTGGCGGTCCCGCCTACTCCGCCGACGACGAAATCCTGATCACGACCGGGGCAACTCTTGGACTCTACGCCGCGTTGGGAGCAATCCTCGATCCCGGCGATGAAGTTCTGCTGCCCGAGCCCGTCTACGACGCCTACGTCTCGGCAGTCGTCCAACTGGGAGCCGCACCCTGTCCGGTCCCGGCGACACGAATCGATGGCCGATTCAGCTGGGATCCCAACCGGGTTGCCGACGCCTGCCACTCACGCACCCGGGCCCTGCTGGTCAATTCCCCCTGGAACCCGACCGGCACGGTGCTCACACCCGCGGAATGGGAATCATTGATCGAGATCGCCGATCGACATGACCTGTTCCTGATCAGCGATGAGATCTACGAGACGATCTGCTACGACGGCCACACGCATGTCACGCCGGCGGCGCTCTCGGATGCAGCCCGGAGACGAACGATTCTCGTCAACAGCCTCTCGAAGACCTACTCGATGACCGGCTGGCGAGTGGGATTTTGTGCCGCCCCCGCCGACGTGATCTCCGCGATGTTCCTGGTCCTGCAACAGTCCAGCCGCGGCCCGGCGACATTCGTCCAGGACGCAGCCGTCGCCGCACTCGACGGCCCGCAAGATTGTGTTGAGCGAATGACGACCGAGTATGCCCGCCGGCGTGAACTGGTCCTTTCTCGACTCGCCGATATTCCCGGTGTCGAGCTGCTGCGACCCGAGGGTGGTTTTTTCGCGATGGCCGATGTTGGCTCGCTGGGTAGCAGTTCGAATCAGATTCGACGCGCGCTGCTCAACGACCATGCTGTTGTCGTCATGCACGGTGGTGCCTATGGCCCCTCCGCCGAAGGCACACTGCGAATCTCCTTCGCCTCCGGAGGCGACAATCTTGACGTGGGGCTCGAACGCCTCGAACACGGTCTGCGGGCCATCGGATCCTGACACCGTGATGCTGACCGTCGCCCAGCACGCCGCCCTGCAAGCCAAACTCGACGGGGACGTATCGATCGACCCGGCCGTGCGAGCCATGCACGCTACCGATGCCAGTGTCTACGAGATCATGCCGGCTGCCGTCGCCCGTCCCCGGCACACGCGAGACGTCTCCCACGTCCTGGATTTCTGCCGCCAGCACGGCATTCCGCTGACGGCCCGCGGAGGGGGCACTTCGCAGGCCGGACAGGCAATCGGCTCCGGCCTGCAGCTGGATTTTTCGCGCCATATGAACCAACTGCTCGAACTGCAACCGGATCGGCTCCGGGTTCGCGTTCAACCGGGTATCGTGCTCGACGAACTCAATGCCGTTCTGGAACCTTTCGGACTGGTCCTGCCACTGGATCTCTCGACATCCAACCGGGCAACGATCGGCGGGATGATCGCCAACAATTCCTCAGGCACCCGCTCGGTCGTCTACGGTAAAACTCTCGACTACGTCGAGAGCCTGACGGTGATGCTGGTCGATGGCAGCGTCGTCGAGTTGGCCGACATCCAGGATTCCGGCCCTGAAGATCGGCAGTCGCTGGCCGGCCAATGTTTTCAAACCGTCACCCGTCTGGCCCGGCAGCATGCCGCGGAAATCGATCGTCGCTATCCGAAACTCCTTCGTCGCGTCGGCGGCTACAACCTGGACGAGTTTGTTCCCGGACAACAACGGCCGATGAATCTCTCGCGGATTCTCGTCGGTTCCGAAGGAACTCTCGGCCTGGTTCTCGAAGCGACACTACGAATCGTCCCGATCCCCGGGGCACGGGCGATGTTGGCCATTCAATTCAACGATCTACTCGAAGCCCTCGATGCGGTTCCCGCAATCCTCGCGCACGACCCCTCCGCCATCGAACTCGTCGACAGGATGATTCTCTCGCACACGGTCGGCAACCCTGAATTCGAACCGTTGAGATCGTTCATCCAGGGCGACCCCGCCGGCGTACTGCTGGTCGAGGTGCAAGGTGACAACCCCACCGAACTGCCTCCACGACTGGAGGCCATCGAAGCCACTCTCCGCCAAGACGGCCGCGGCGAGCACTTTCATCTCGCCCTTTCAGCAGAAGAGCAGGCGAGGATCTGGAAACTCCGCAAGGCCGCGCTGGGACTGTCGATGGCTCGCCCCGGAGATGCCAAAGCCATCTCGTTTGTCGAGGACACGGCCGTTGCCCCCAACCGACTTCGTGACTACATCGCCCGTTTCCGGGAGATCCTCGCCACGCACGATACCCAGGCAGGTTTCTACGCTCACGCCTCCGTCGGCCTGCTTCACATTCGCCCCGTCGTGAACATGAAGACCGCCGCGGGTGTCTCGACGTTCGCCGCGATCGCCGACGCGGTGGCCGACCTTGTACTGGAATTCGGAGGCGCGTTGTCGGGAGAACACGGCGACGGCCTCGTCAGAGCCCCGTTCCAGGAGCGAATGTTCGGCCCGGTCCTTTACCAGGCTTTTCGAGAAATCAAGCAGGCATTCGACCCCGAGGGACTGCTCAATCCCGGCAAGATCATCGATGCCCCCGAACTGACATCACAGCTGAGATTCGGTCCCCAGCACGTGACATCAACCACCGAGACCGTGTTTGATTTCTCCGACTTTGGCGGTATCGCCCGTGCCCTCGAGCAGTGCAGCGGTGTCGGGGCCTGCCGCAAGAGCCTGTCGGGGACGATGTGCCCCTCGTACATGGCAACCCGCGACGAGATCGATTCGACACGTGGCCGTGCCAACGCACTGCGCGTGGCCCTCAACGGTGGACTCGGCCCCGCCGGATTGACTCACCCATCACTAAAGCCAGCAATGGATCTCTGCCTGGAGTGCAAGGCCTGCAAGACCGAATGCCCGACTGGCGTCGACATGGCCCGCATCAAGTCCGAATTCCTTCACCAGTACCACCGCGACCACCGGCGACCGCGACGGGACCGGCGTTTCGCCGGAATCCGCAAGGCACTCGAAAACGCCAGTGGCTGGGCTGGGCTGGCGAACTGGCTGGGTCGCCTGCGGCCGCTCCGAACCTTGCTCGGGATCTCGGGAAGGCGAGACCTTCCTCGCCTGGCACGACCGACACTCCTGCAACAATGCGGATCACTGGATCTCGCCTCGATCCCGGACGCCGACGTCGTGTTCTTCCCCGACACGTTTTCCCTGTACTGCGAACCCCAGCACGTCATCGCGGCGATCCGTATCGCCCGGCATGCCGATCAAACCCCGGCATTGGCACCACCTCTCTGCTGTGGACGCCCCCTGATCTCACGAGGTTTTCTCGACGAGGCCGGGCAGCAGGCCCGACGACTTGTCGAATCGATGGAACCACTCGTGGCGGCTGGACTGCCGCTGGTTTTCCTGGAACCGGGATGCTGGTCGGCCGTTGTCGATGACCTGCCACGACTGGTACCGGAATCCCATCGTGACCTCGCCCGCCGACTGGCCGCATCCTGCAGGACATTTGAACAGTGGGCCGCCGAGACCTTCGAAACCCCGATCAGCCCACTCCACACATCTCAACCGGTACTGCATCACGCTCACTGTCACCAGAAGGCACTGGTCGGAACCGAACAGGCCGTCGACCTGATCAGTCGCAACGGAGGAGGAACCGTCGTTGACATCGACGGCGGCTGTTGCGGAATGGCAGGATCGTTCGGATACGAAATCGATCACTACGACGTGTCGGTGTCGATCGGCGAACGTATTCTCGCGCCGGCCATCCGCAACCACCAGGGACCGATCGTCGCTCCTGGATTCTCCTGCCGCCACCAGATCGAACACCTGACGGCGATCCGCCCTCTCTCCACTGCCCAGTGGCTCGCGGACCGCCTCGACGAAACCGCCTGACCTACTTCCTGCTCTTCAACCAGACGTCAATCTGTTCTTCGAGCAGGTCAAGCGTGACCGCACCGCGAGAGAGAATCACCTCGTGGAACTCTCGCACATCAAACTGCTTGCCCAGGGCCTTCTCGGCGCGCCGCCTTAATTCCTGGATCTTCAGTTCACCGATCTTGTAAGCCACGGCCTGTCCGGGCCAGGCGATGTAGCGATCGATCTCGTTCTCGATGTCCAGCATCGTCTTTGCCGTGTTATCGGCAAAGAAATCGATCGCCCGCTGGCGTGTCCAGCCGTCGTAGTGCATCCCCGTATCAACGACCAACCTGACAGCTCGCCACATCTCGTAGGTCAATTGACCAAATTTTGAGTACGGATCACGGTACAAACCCAGTTCCGCACCCAGGCTTTCCGCGTACAACCCCCACCCTTCGATGAATGCCGTGTAACCACCGAAACGGCGAAACGGCGGCACGTTCTCCAGTTCCATCGCCAGTGAGATCTGCAGGTGGTGTCCCGGTACCGCCTCGTGAAGGCTGAGCGCCTCGATCTCGTACTTCGGACGCACCTCCGGGCGATAGAGATTCACGAAATAGGTCCCCGCCCGTTTGCCGTCGGCCGAAGGAGGCCGGTAATAGGCAGTCGTCGTGTCCGGGGCCAGGTGCATCGGAATCGGTTCGACACCGTAGGGCATCCGCGGCAATCGACGAAAGAGTTTCACGAGCTGAGGATCGATCCGTTTTGTCACCTCGCGATACGCCGCCAGCAGATCCCGGGAATTCTTGTAGTAGAATTTGGGGTCCGATCGCAGGTGGTCAAGGAACTCCCGGAACTTGCCCTTGAAGCTGGTTTCTTGAATCACCCGTTGCATCTGGTCACGTATCCGTTTGACCTCGCGCTTGCCGATCTGGTGAATTTGTCCGGGCGTCAGGTCGGTCGTCGTGAACCGTCGACAGCGGAACGCGTAAAACTCCTTGCCCGCGGGCATCTGCCAGACACCGGCCCTGGAAAAACAACCGGGCAGATACTTTTCGTTGAAGAAAACCAGCATTCTCCGATAGGCCGGCACGACCACGCTGCTGATCGCCTGCCGCGCCTCCCCGGCAAGCCGCTGTTGATCAGCCGAAGAAATTCCCTCCGGGAAACGGCGGAACGGCTTGTAGAAGAAACTTCGGGTCGGGTCATCGACGATCTGGCGACTGATCTGGGCCGGCACGCGAACCATCACCTCGCGATCGTGGACGCGTCTTTGATCGAGGCCGGCCTGCATCAGCGCAATCGTCTGGTCCATGTACCGGCCGAAGGTCTGCAACCGCCTGATCCATTGTTCGAAATCCCGAGTCGTCTCGAAACGAAGCACGTCGGCCCGTGAACTGGCATCCTGGATCCCGCCCCGCGCCGTCAACGGAACGAGAAACCAGCGGTGGGCATGGCTTTCAACAGCCACGGAATACTCGCGGGTGATCAGGTCGAGGTTGAGTCGATCATCGGCGGTGAGTGCCTTGCCGTCGATTCCCTTCAGTGTTTCGAGGATTTCCACGCGGTGCTGATGGCGGCGTGTGATTGCAATCAATGACACGTCGGGCCAACGGTCGTTGTACCTCCGGTCACCCAGGTAGGAGGCGAACGTGGGCTGTTCTCTCAGGCGCCATTCCCACTCGGAATCGATCAGACGATTCAGAGTTGTTCCGGCCCCGTCCCCTCGGCTGGCCTGTTCATCACGGACCGGTTCACCACCCCGACCGGCATCGGGAAACATTGCCACCAACACCAACAGTGCAAGCGGTAGCTGATGATCGAGGGTCTTCATCACGATTCTCACAAACGGGTCTCGACACGGTTTCGCCCGGATTTTTCCCCGGTTCGGCCCGGGCTTCCCAATCGTCAACCGGTCCGGTTAAATACCATCTCCCCGCTGCGTCCACCAGTCGCCGCAGCGGGAGAGTCGTCAACCGGAGACCGCCCATGACTCGCCGCCTCCTGCTTCTCGGAATCGCCACCATGACCGCGTCGCTGTCGGCTGCCGACATCACCTACGTCAAAACCCGCCGGGTTGATCATGTCGACGTCCATCACGGCACAAAGGTTCCCGATCCCTATCGTTGGCTGGAAGACGATGTCCGCAAATCCAAGCCGGTCACCGACTGGGTCGAGGCCCAGAACAAGGTGACGTTTGGTTACCTGAAGCGGATTCCCCAGCGCCAGGGAATCCACAAGCGACTGGAAACGCTCTGGAACTACGAGAAGTTCGGGTCCCCGTTCAAACGCGGCAGCCACTACTACTTCTACAAGAACGACGGGCTACAAAATCAATCCGTGCTCTACGCTCAGGCAACGCTCGACTCCGAACCGGAGGTCCTGATCGATCCCAACACGTGGTCCAAGGACGGCACCGTCGCGTTGTCGGGCACCTCCTTCAGCGACGACGGCCGATTCGTCGCCTACGGTGTGGCCGAGGCCGGCTCCGACTGGCGGAACTGGCGGATCATGGAAATCGTTGGCCGTCGAAAACTCTCCGACGAGTTGAAATGGATCAAGTTCAGCAGCATCTCCTGGACAAAGGACAACCGCGGTTTCTTTTACAGCCGGTTCGATGAACCTCGCGAAGGAGCCCAGTTCCAGGACCTCAATCTCAACCAGAAGGTCTACTACCATCGCCTGGGCACCCGGCAAGCCGAAGACGTGCTCGTCTACAAGCGACCCGACCATCCCGACTGGGGATTCGACGCGGAGGTCACCGAAGACGGTCGTTACCTGGTCTTGACCGTCTGGAAGGGCACCGATGACAAGTACCGGGTGCTCTACAAGGACCTGCAAGAACCCTTCGGAATGCCGATCGACCTGGTGTCGACCTTCGATCACGAATACTCATTCGTGGGCAACGAGGGGCCCGTGTTTTTCTTCAAGACCGATCGCGAGGCCGCACGACGCTGCCTGGTGGCCGTCAATATCCATCAGCCCGATCCTCAACATCACGAGGTCGTGATCCCACAGCGAGAGGAAACGCTGACCGCTGTCGGGCTCGTCGGCAACCTCTTCGTGGCCCACTACCTCAAGGATGCCCGCACGCAGATCCGGATCCACGCGATGGATGGCGCGTTCGTCCGCGAGGTCGAGTTTCCCGGAATCGGCTCGGCTCGCGGGTTCGGGGGACGTCGTTCCCAGACCGAGACCTTCTATTCGTTTTCCAGTTTCGCTACGCCGCCGAGCATCTTTCGCTACGACATGGTCACTGGCAAGAGCACGAGAATCCGCCAGGCCAAGGTCCCGTTCCGACCCGAGGACTTCACTGTCAAGCAGGTGTTCTACACCAGCAAGGACGGAACGCGTGTGCCGATGTTCATTGCGCATCGCAAGGACATCCGCCTCGACGGCAAGACCCCGACACTGCTGTACGGTTACGGAGGTTTCAACATCTCCATGACACCGCGATTTTCCATCAGTCGACTGCAATGGATGGAAATGGGAGGCGTGTTCGCGATGGCCAACCTCCGCGGAGGAGGAGAATACGGTGAGAAGTGGCATCGCGCCGGCACGAAACTGCAGAAGCAGAATGTCTTTGACGATTTCATTGCCGCCGCCGAGTACCTGATCGACGAGAAATACACGCGATCTGAGAAACTGGCCGTGATGGGCGGCAGCAACGGTGGACTGCTCGTTGGTGCAGTGATGACACAGCGGCCCGAACTGTTCGCCGCCTGCCTGCCGGCTGTCGGCGTGATGGACATGCTCAGATTTCACAAGTTCACAGCCGGCCGCTACTGGGTCGACGATTACGGCAGCGCCGAGAACCCGGGAGAGTTCAAGGCCTTGCACGCCTATTCGCCCTACCACAATCTCAAGCCCGGCACGAAATATCCGGCAACCCTGGTGACGACCGCAGACACCGACGACCGTGTGGTTCCCGGACACAGCTTCAAGTTTGCCGCCCGCTTGCAACACAGCCATGCCGGAGCGGCACCGGTGCTGATCCGAATCGAGACCCGGGCCGGACACGGCGCAGGCAAACCGACGGCAAAGATCATCGAGGAGGTCGCCGACAAGTGGGCTTTTCTGGTCAAGAATCTGAAAATGGCTCCCCGCGGGCTCGAATGACATGTCCATGACGCCAGACGACCAACAACCCGACTCCGCGCATGACCCCCTTTTCTCTGGAGGGTCCGCGAATCACTGGGATGATGCCGCTCCGGCCAAGAAGACCTACCTGACCGCCCCCGTCGCCTCCCAGGAGATGCCCAAAGGCATCCCCTACATCGTGACCAACGAGGCGGCCGAGCGTTTCTCCTTCTACGGCATGAAGGGGATCCTGATCGTCTTCATGACCAAGTACCTGGTCGACTCCTCGGGAGCACACGACCTGATGGGGGCCGAAGAGGCCAAGGGCTACTACCACCTGTTCACCTCGGCGGTCTACTTCACACCCATCCTGGGTGCGATTATCGCCGACGCCTTTTTCGGAAAATACCGCACGATCCTCTCTCTTTCGCTCGTCTACTGCGCAGGCCACCTCTGCCTGGCACTCGACGAAACCCGGTTCGGACTTGCACTGGGCCTGGGTCTGATCGCGCTGGGTTCCGGCGGCATCAAGCCCTGCGTTTCAGCTCACGTCGGAGACCAGTTCGGAAAAACAAACCAGCACCTGCTCGAGAAGGTGTTCGGTTGGTTCTACTTCTCGATCAACCTGGGCGCCTTTGCCTCGACAGTGCTCACTCCCTGGCTCCTGGCCAACTACGGCCCCCACGTGGCCTTCGGCGTGCCTGGCATCCTGATGGGACTGGCCACCATCTTCTTCTGGATGGGCCGCAACGTCTTCGTTCACATCCCCAGGGGCGGAATCGAGTTTCTCAAGGAGACATTTTCACCAACGGGACTGAAGTCGATCGGGCGGCTGCTCCCCATTTACGCCTTCGTCGCCATGTTCTGGGCACTCTTCGATCAGACCGGATCGGCCTGGGTACTGCAGGCCGACCGGATGGACCTCAACTTCCTCGGTCTCGAATGGCTCCCCAGTCAGATCCAGGCCGTCAACCCGATCATGATCATGGTCCTGATCCCCGTGTTCAACGGGTTCAAGACCATCGGCTGGCCCGGACTCTACTCGCTCATCGACCGGGTGTTTCCCCTGACACATCTTCGCAAGATCGGTATCGGCTTCTTCCTGACCGTCCCCGCCTTCCTGCTGCCCGCCTGGATTGAAAGGCAACTCGACGCCGGCGAGTTCGTCAACATCGGCTGGCAACTGCTGGCTTATGTCATCATGACGGCCGCGGAGGTCTTCGTTTCCATCACCTGTCTGGAGTTCTCCTACACGCAGGCTCCCCGCAAGATGAAGTCGTTGATCATGGCCTGTTTCCTGATGAGCGTCAGTCTGGGGAACATCTTCGTCTCAGGAGTCAACTTCTTCATTCACGAACCGCCAGCGTCTTTCCATCCCGACGTGGACGGCCGCTACGAATTCGAGCTGACCATCTCCGACGGCCAGCAAGCCGTAACCCGCCCTTTCACGCTGACGGTGGTGCCGGCCAGTTCCTCGAGCCAGAAACCGGCCCCCGCCACTGTGGAGCAGACTCCGCCGCGCGTGCAGGCGGGACATCTGCGGGCCGTCGCACCGGGCACGGTGGTCCGGATGTACGGGTCGGTCGATCCCGGGGATGCCAAAGGCAACCGCCATTACGCCTGGTCGTTCGCCTCGGTTCCGCAGGGAAGTCGCATCGGCCCGGAATCGCTGCACCAGGCAGACACTCGCAACCCCACCTTCATCCCCGATGTCGCCGGTGATTACGAACTGGCATTCCTCTTCCGCATCGGAAACAGTCAGGCGACCGACCAGGTGACAGTCCGCGCCACCACGACCAACATGCCCCCGGTCGCGAACGTCTCCGACATTACCTGGTCGCTGGGTGATGCGGACCCCGTCTCGCTGGACGGCTCGGAGAGCTTTGACCCCGACGGAGATGCGATGAACGCAACCTGGCGGTTGCTGGCGGTACCCGATCAAAGCCTTCGTCAGCACACAGACATTGCCAACGCCGACCGTCTCGCCTCCGGCAGCACGCTCGCCGGTGCCAACTACTATCTCTTCTTCGCAGCTTGCATGCTGCTCACCGCCTTTCTGTTCATCCCAGTCGCCATGGCGTACAAGGAGCAGACGTTCATCCAGGACGAGGCCCCCGGCGACGAGCAACTGCCTCAAGAGATCGCCTAAAATCGCTCGCCGGTCCCAATCAAGCCGACCCACAATCATCTCGGCCAGTTACAATTCACCAACCCCGTCCCCGTCCCCGCACGCCAGGCAACACGAGAGTTCTCATGAATCCCACCACCCGATTGCTGCTCGTTACCGGAACCTCGTTGAGCCTGATGATCGGCTGCGGCGACGGCGGTTCCGGCCAGGAATTCGGGGCAGCTGATCTCAAGCCGGCCGACCCCACCGCTCACAAGCATGATCACAGCCATGGCGACGAGCACGACGCTCCGCATGGAGGATCGTTGATTGCCCTCGGGGAACACGCCTACCACGCCGAGATTGTCTGGGACGACGACACGCACTCGATCACCGCCTACATTCTTGACGGAGAGGCCAAGAGTCCCGTCGGGATTGCCGCCAAGGAACTGGTCCTGGTGATCGGCGACGGCGACAAGGCCAAGCGGCACCCGTTGACGGCCAAGCCACAACAGGGCGACGCCGACGGAAAAGCCTCACGGTTCGTGGTCACCGACGAAGAACTGTTCGAGAAGTTTCACGACGATGACACACTCGCCGGACAAATCGACGTCGCAATCGGTGAGAAGAACTTCTCGTTTGTCGTGGCTCATCAGCACGACCACGACCACGACCACGACCACGACCACAAGAAGGGCGATGAGGCCAAGAAGAAGTGAATCGGCTCGCCGGTCCGTCAGCGTGAGCTTTCCGACTGGCCCGACTCAGCAACCTTGCGGGGAATAGGCTGTCGCTTGCCACCCTCGCGGAGGTGGCCGCTCTTGAGAAACCTCCTGGTCCAATCGATGACCTGTGGCTGGTTCATCAAGAACGAATGAAATCCGCGGATGCTGGCGAAATCGCTCGCACCCGGCAGACGGGTACTGGTGATGGCCACCGTCCCGTCGTCATCGCCGGGGACCAGGGGGTTGTAACCTCCCGGCTTTCCCGCCTTGCCGGCAATCACTGCAAACTCGAAGTTCGGGATCGCCAGGCTGGCGATGAAGCCATCGGGGTCACTGCCCACCTGTTGTCCGGCGGGGCCGTATAGGATCCGAAACAGCACGTTCCCCTTGACGCGATCGGCCATTCTCGCGCCCCGGTTGGGAACACCCAGCATCACCAACCGCCCGACGCGACGATCTTCATAACGCCCCGACCACGACCGGACGACCAACCCTCCCATGCTGTGCGTCACAAAGTGGATCGTTTTGATTCCGTCCAACCGCTCGATGACCTGCTGCAGAAACTCGGCCGAGCGATCGATGCCAACACGAGTGCTGGGATAGTCGAACGGCACCGCGGTGAACCCTTCCTGCCGCACCATCGTGGCCATCTGGTTCATCGATTTCGACGATCGGATCGCCCCGTGAAGCAGGATCACTGCCGTCCCGGACATCGGCTTGATCTTGCCCGATTTGAGCAAGCCGTCGAGGCGGCGGTCACACGCTTTTCGGGTGCCCCAACCGCGACGAACATCAGCCGGGTCCAGCAGCCGAAAATGTCCCGTAAAGACGTTCTGCTGGATGCGCCAGCCCTGAAAAAAACGAACGTCTCCCCAGAACTGGCTGCCACCGAGGGTCTTTGTTGGCACGTTGATTGTTTCCGCCTCGCCAGGAGGCCGAGATCCGTCGTCTGCGTCAACAGCGGTTGTCATCGTCAGACCAATCAAGAGCACCGGAAAAATTGACTTCGCGTCCAACATGCACCATCTGGACGGTCGCTTCACCATCCCAATCTTCCTCGGGCGAGAATCACGCCGCCGCGCAACGCGCGTCACGACTCGCAGGCCACCACTTCACTGGCCGGCAGAATTCTAGCGATCAGGTCGATTCCGTACAGAGGGATTAGCGGCTGTTGCGGACCACCTGTTTGGTCGGCGACTGAGCCAGCAGCCTCTTGGCCTCTTTCAACGCGAATTCCACGTCCATGAACGGCTCGTAACTGATGTCCTGCCAGCGAATCAGGCCGTCGCCATCAATCAGAAATGTCCCGTGCAACGTGAGATTCTCGAAATCGTCATAGCAGCGATACTTCTTGAACACCTTCAACTTCGGATCGGCCGCGATCGGGAAGGGGAACTTCCCGTCCGCCTTGTACTTCTCCATCGACTTGACCAGGTCTTGCTGCGTGTCGGAACTGATCGCCACCAATTCGATGCCGGCCTTACGGAACGCGTCGGTTTTCGGGGCAAACGCCTGGAGTTGTTCGACACAGTGAAGACATCCGTAGCCCAGATAAAAGATCACCATCACGGGTCGGCCACGATAGTCTTTCAGGTTGACCGTCTTGTCACCATGACCGGGCAGTTTCCAGGCTGGTGCCGGCATGGGCCGCCAGCGAAACGGTCCCAGATCATCAAGTCGGGGCCGCTTGCCGGTGTCGGCTCGCACGACCTGATCGATCCGCCAGTTCTCGGGAAGATCGGCCTCTTTGGCGACCGGGGCCAGACGGGCAAAGACCGGTGACGTGATGTCGATGGAACCGGACATCTTCCGCAGGTCCTTGATTTCCTTTTCCGCCTCTTTCTTCTTGCCACGTCGCCAGAGCAACTCCACCAGTCTCGCCCGTGGCTGGACCTCGCCGACTCGGCGAGCGGCATGATCACGCAGGGCTTTCTCGGCCGCCTTGCCGTCACCGGCTGCCAACTGCACGAAGGCCAGGAAACTGGAATCGATCCCTCCGGCCTTCTTGAACAGATCCAGTGCCTCCTTGGCCTTCTTCTCGGACTTCTCGGTAAGTGCGACGTGTCCCTGTAACTCCTGCACCGCCCGTTCGAGCGTCCGGACTTTCGCAGCAAACGGCTTGCGAGCGGCATCCACCGCCTTCTTGATCGCTTTCTTGTCGGGCTTCTTCGCGGTCTTGTTCTTGTTGTTCTTGGCGTCGGTGTTCTTGGCCTTGGATTTCTTGGCGTCGGACTTTTCGGCTGCCGGTTTCCCTTCCGCTTTGTCATCGGCGGCCTTCTTCGCCGGGACTTTCTTGACTGGTGCCTTCTTGACTGGTGCCTTCTTGACTGGTGCCTTCTTGACTGGTGCCTTCTTGGCTGGTGCTTCCAGTTTCGCTCGAGCGG
>PBSL01000049.1 GCA_002726205.1 Planctomycetaceae bacterium
CCTCGATCCAAACCGGCCGCCAAACCGGCCGCCAAACCGGCCGCCAAACCGGCCGCCAAACCGGCCGCCAAACCGGCCGCCAAACCGGCCGCCGACAGCGATCTGCCGGAGATCGTGATCGAGGTTCGCGACGGCAACCTGGTGCTGATGTCCAAGGACGAGGTGGCCCTGGATCAACTTGAAGAACGTTTGCAGTCGTTGCTGGCCCACATGCCGGCCAAGACCAGTTGGACGGTCTTCTACCTGCGATCGGCTGATGCCACCGAGGCGGCGACGATGCTGGAACGGATCTTCCCTTCGAGTTCGGTCAGTGCGATGCCGGCCGACTCGGGTGGTCTTTTCGGCAGTCTCTCCGGCGGGCTTTCCTCGCTGGGTAGCAGCCTGATGGACATGACCGGAGTCAACGCGCTGGGCAACGGGCCGATGACGCTGCGAATCATCCCCGAAGTGCGTTCCAATGCGTTGTTTGTCTCGGGACCGGCCGACCAGGTCTCGGATGTCGAGAATGTCCTGAAGATCCTGGATTCCTCGGAACTTCCCGAGCAACTTCGGGCCCGGGCCCCGCGTTATATCGTGGTTGAGCACAGTGATGTCAACGAAGTGGCTCAGATCGTACGAGATGTCTACAAGCAGGAAATGACTCCCACGCGGTCTTCCGGTGGTTCTTCCTCCGGTGGTGGTGGGTTCAACCCGTTCGCGGCGATGATGGGCGGTGGCGGCAGCAGTCGCAGCCGTGGCGGCAGTTCCTCGCGGGGCGGATCCTCGCGTGGCGGATCCTCGCGGGGTGGCCCGCAGAAGGTCGCATTGACACTGGGCGTCGATACGCGAACCAATGCCCTGATCGTCTCGGCCAGTGACGCGTTGTTCAAGCAGGTCGAGGCACTGGTCCAGACGCTCGACGGTGCCGCCCTGGACGCCAAGCGGACCGTGCGGGTCGTGACGCTGGAGAACACCAATTCCAACGCGATCCAACAGGCCGTTTCGGCCCTGTTGCCCAAGGCAACAGTCACTGCCGGTGGTTCCTCTCGAGGAGGCTCGAGCGTTTTCGGGGGTCGTACCAGCAGCGGTTCCAATCCGTTTAGCCGTGGTGGAACGACCAGCCGTGGTGGTTCCAATCCGTTCAGTCGTGGCGGAACAACCAGCCGTGGCAGCAGCAGCCGTGGCCGCAGCAGCCGTGGCAGCAGCAGTCGTGGCGGCAGCAGTCGTGGCGGAACAACCAGCCGTGGCGGAAGCAGTCGTGGCGGAAGCAGTCGTGGCGGCAGCAGTCGTGGGGGCAGGTAACCGCGAACGCCGGTTGACGGGCTGACTGGAGGGCGGGTTTCATCGATCCTCGCAAGAGGAGGGCGCCCGGGGTGTTTGCTCGGAACGAGAACCAAAATGGAAATCGAACAGGTTTTATTGCAGAGCGGGCTGATCGATGACGATCAGCGGCGATTGGCTGCCGAGCAGGCCAATGGTCGCCGGATCGATCATGTGCTGGTCGAGATGGGGGTGTTGACCGAGGAACAGGCCCTGCAGGCATTCGCCAACGAACTGGGGATGGAGTACCTGGAACTTGGCGATTTCACTGTTGACGGCGACCTGATCGCCCAGTTTCCCACCGGGCCGATTTTTCGTCACGAGTTGCTGCCCCTGGATCGTCACAACGGCAGTGTCCGCGTGGCCACCAGCGACCCGTTCGACCTCGAAGCGCTCAACGAACTCGAGGCACTTTCGGGAATGCAACTCGAGCCGGTGCTGGCGCGCCGGAGCGACGTCGTCGACCTGATCAAGGCGAACCTGGGTGTCGGCGGTGACACCGTCAACCAGCTGGTCGCCCAGCGATCCGACGATGGAGTCGAACTTCTCGATGAAATCGACGACGTCGACGGCGAATTGATCGGCGAGGCCCAGGCGGCCTCGGTGATCAGGCTCGTCAACGAACTGCTCGTCGAGGCGTTGGCATTGAACGCGACCGATGTGCACGTCGAACCCCAGGACCAGGGGTTGCGGGTCCGTTACCGTATCGACGGCCTGTTGCAGATCCAGCCGGTGCCGCCGGAAATCAACCACTTCTACACGTCGATCGTTACGCGACTGAAGATCATGTCGCGGCTGAACATCGCCGAGAAGCGACTGCCCCAGGATGGGCGGATCAAGCTGAGAATCCACGGTCGCGATATCGACGTGCGGGTCTCGATCATTCCCATGATCCACGGCGAAGGAATTGTGCTGCGACTGCTCGACAAGGGACGAATGGTCTTTGAACTGGCCAACGTCGGGTTGCCCGACGACATGGTGACCGCGTTTCACGAGCTGATCGAGTTGCCGCACGGCATCCTGCTGGTGACCGGCCCGACCGGTTGTGGCAAGACCACGACACTTTATTGCTGCCTGAACGAGATCAAGTCCCCGAAGACGAAGATCGTCACCGTCGAGGATCCCGTCGAGTACCAGACCGAGGGAATCAACCAGATCCAGGTCCACACCAAGATCGGCCTGACCTTTGCCCACGGCTTGCGGAGCATCCTGCGGCACGATCCCGACGTGATCCTGCTGGGTGAAATTCGCGACGGCGAAACGGCCAACGCGGCGATCCAGGCCGCGTTGACCGGTCACTTCGTCTTCAGCACCCTGCACACCAACGACGCTCCCAGTGCGTTTACCCGGTTGACCGACATGGGGGTCGAACCGTTCCTGGCGGCCAGTACGATCGAGGGCGTGATGGCCCAGCGGCTCGTACGGAGACTGTGCGAGAACTGTCGGAAACCCTTCAAGCCCGGCGATGGCGATGTGCCCGTCGACTTCCCACGGCCGTTACCCGACGAGTTGTTCCGGCCGGGTGGCTGTCGGCAATGTCGCAACACCGGCTATGCCGGACGGGTCGGCATCTTTGAACTGCTGATCACCGACGAGGGTGTCCGCGAGTTGAGCGTCAATCGGTCAAGTTCCACCGAAATTCGTCGGCACGGACTCGAGAATGGCATGATCACCCTGCGCCAGTCCGGATGGAAGAAGGTGCAAGAGGGAGTCACCGACGCCGAGGAAATCGCCCGGGTCACCAAGGGGGACCTGGTCTAGTCGCCGGTTTTTGATGCCATGCCCGATTTTCAATACATAGCCCGTGAACTTTCCGGTCGCGAAGTGACCGGCGTGCTGACGGCCGTCAACGAGGCCGAGGTGGCCGGTTCGCTGACGACGCAGCGATTGTTCCCGTTGAAAATCGAGTTGGCCGAGGAAGAAAAGAAACAAAGGAAATATGCCGGCCGGCGAGTCGGGGCCCGGCACCTGGCGACTTTCTACAGCCAACTCTCCGACCTGCTCACCTCGGGTGTCCCGCTGCTGCGATCCCTTGATCTGCTCGAGCGGCAGACAACCCGCGGGGCCATGAAACTGGTACTCAACGACGTCCGCGACCAGGTCGCCGACGGAACCCCGCTGGCGACGGCCATGGGCCAACATCCGAAGATCTTCGGTGAGCTCGCCATCAGCATGGTTCGGGCCGGCGAGGAAGGCGGATTTCTCGAAGAGGTGCTCAAGCGGGTGTCGATGTTCACCGAGCACCAGGAGGATCTCAAGGGCCGTGTCGTGGGCGCCGTCGCCTACCCGGCATTCCTGGTCACGGTTGGCCTGGCAGTCGTCATCGTGATGATCGTCTGGTTCGTCCCCAAGTTCGAACCGATCTTCGTTCGACTTGCCAAGACCGGTGACCTGCCCTGGGCCACGACGACACTGCTGGGAATCAGCGGGTTCTTGCAGGCCACCGCGATCGAATCACTGGGGATTCCCGTCTGGGCCCTGGGACTGCTGGTAATGGCCGCCGCCGTCTTTGCGGTGAATAACTGGGTCAAGACCGAGACCGGGCGCGTTTTTTATCACGGGCTGCGGTTACGGCTGGGGGTTATCCGCAGCCTGGCGACCGCCAGGTTCTGCAGGATCTTCGGCACGTTGCTGGCCAACGGGGTCCCGATCCTGCTGTCGCTGCGGATTGCCAAGGATGCCACCGGCAACGTGATCCTTGCCGAGGCGATCGACACGGCCGCCGACAGCGTCCAGTCGGGAAAGACACTGTCGGGACCACTCGCCGCCAGTGGCCAGTTTTCCAACGAGATCGTGGAGATGATCTCCGTCGGCGAGGAGGCCAACAACCTCGAACAGGTCCTGGTCAACATCTCCGACAACCTCGAACGCCGCACCTACCGTCAACTGGAACTGGGAGTTCGTTTTCTCGAACCGGTGATGCTGATGATGATCGCCGGAATCGTGCTGTTTGTCGTGGCGGCCCTGCTGCTGCCGATCTTCCAGAGCTCCGGAACACTGTAATCCCAACCAACCACCGGGCCGGGACCCGGGCAACGAGCTGAACCTGGGGAGAACAAGTCCATGAAGAATTACACGCACAAGACCAAACGACGTCACGGCTTCACCCTGCTGGAAGTCCTGCTGGTGCTGGCGATCCTGATCGCCATCGCCGCGATGGTTGTTCCCAACCTGATCGGCCGGGGTGACGAGGCCAACAAGGACATCACGCGAATCAACATCGCCAACTTCGAGAAGGCGGCACAGATGTACCGGATCGACAACAAGCGATGGCCGGAAGGGGGCGCCCAGGAGGTGTTGGAGCTGCTGATGGAGGGCGTCGATGACCAGGGAAGGCAGCGGGCGCCCTATCTCGACAAGATTCCCATGGATGCCTGGGACCAGCCGCTGTTGTACGAGTATCCCACGCAACAGGTCGGCAACACCGACAGGCCGCTGATCTACTCGCTGGGACCCAACGGGATCGAGGGTGGCGATGACGACATCACCAACCTCGACGAGATCATCGAGCAGCAGAACCTGTAACGGGCGTCATCGATTTCGTGAAGCCGTCGTGGGGGGAATGCGGCCCGGAACGCGCTGGAATCATCCGATGAAAACCAATGCCGCTATCCTGCGCAGCCGCAACGGTTTCACGCTGTTGGAACTGTTGTTGGTGTTGGGGATCCTGGTGGCCCTGGCCGGTCTCTCCTGGCCGTCGGTGACCGGGATGCTCGAGCGGATCGAGCTGCAGGAGGCCGTCGAACCGGTGCGAGCCAACCTGGCCGGGACTCGAATCCGCGCGCTCGACGCGGGAGTCAGTTGGCAGTTTCGCTTCGAACCCAAGGGGCGGAACTTCCTGGTGGTGCCCTACGAGTTCGACCAACTTGAGCAGGACCAGCAGCAGCAGGAACAACTGGCGGTTCTGCCGCGGGTTGCCGGATCACTGCCCGAGGGATACGAGTTTGCCGCCGCAAGCGAATCGGTCAACGGGACCGAACGGGTGACCGAGGAATCGCTGGAGGGCCTGTCGAGCCAGAAGGACCTCTCGGGGGTCAACTGGTCACCTCCCCTGTTGTTCTACAGCGACGGATCAGCCACCGATGCCGCCTTTGACATCGTCTTGACCAAGACCAAGCGAGCCCGCCGACTGACACTGCGGGCGCTGACGGGGGCGGTCACCGTCTCGACTGACGATGAGCAGGTGAGGCCAAGATGAAACGCCGTAAGAATTCAGCGTCGACGTCTCGATCCGGTCTTCCCTCCGGCATGACATTGCTGGAGGTGCTGGTGTCGCTGTCAATTTTCCTGGGTTCGTTTGCCGCGGTAAGCCAATTGTTCAACCTCGGCAGCCGGGCCGCGATCCGCGCGGCGCTGGAAACCCAGGCCGTGCTCCGTTGCGAATCAAAACTCGCCGAGCTTGTCGCGGGAGTCGAGTCGCTGGAGGCGGGCGAGGCAACGCCGTACGAGGATGATCCCCGCTGGAACTGGTCACTGGTCGTCAACGCCGCCGAACAAAACCCCAGCCTGATGGAGGTGGTGGTGACGGTGGCCTTTCAGCCCGAGGCCGCGCCGGAGGGCCACCGCTTCTCGCTGACACGATTGCTCCTGGATCCCCAGGTGGTCTTAGACGCCGAGGAAGAAGCCGCGGCGGCGGCCGAGGCCGAGGAGGCGGAAGCCCCGTGAAACGCAGAGGATTTACACTCCTGGAAGTCCTGGTGGCACTTGGTGTGAGCCTGATGCTGATGACGGCGGTCTATTCGTCGATCGACCTGCACTGGAAATACCAGTCGGCCGGGCGGTTGGAAATGGAGCGAGGCCAGGTCGCCCGCGCCGTGTTGCAACGCCTGGCACTGGATATCCGCTCGGTCCAGTTCGTCAAGCCGAGAGCCTCGGAAGAGGAATCCGACGCGGAGACCGAGTTGGGTGCGGAAACCACCGAATTCGTTGATCCCGATGAGGCGGTTCTGATGCAAAGCGTCGGGGTCGTCGGCACCGCGAACCGGTTGATGTTGCACGTCAGCAAGCCGTTACCGGCACGGGCATTGCGGAGCACGTTCGATGACGAGGTGGATGAAACCATGCTGTTCCACAGCGACCAGATGTCGGTGGTCTGGTTCCTGGCCGATTCCAACGGGGGAGAACTCGAGGCGATGGTCGCCGCTCGGGTCGAAACCGATCCACCCGTCGGCGTGATTTCAATGCTGCTGGAACGGATCGACGACGGCGGACCGCTGGGGTTGGCACGCAGCGAGGCCGATCGGTTCCAGTCGACGCAGGCCGAGGCCGACGGGGACCTCTCGGTCATGGCCGACAGGGCCGAGTTTCTTGCCCCGGAAATCGACCTGTTGCTCTTCCGTTACTTCGACGGGATCGAGTGGATGGAGGAGTGGGACAGCGAGGCGCTGGGAGCGCTGCCGCTGGCGATCGAGATCACGATCGGTTTCGTTCCACCACCCGAGGATGACGTGTTGCGGGCCGCGGCGGCCGGCAGTATTCCCGATTCGTACCGGTTCGTCGTGGCCTTGCCGCTGGCCGAATCGGTGGATCTAGAAAGTGGCCTGTAAGAGGCAGCAGCGACGTGTTTGACGTGCGACACCATGACCGAACGACCGGTGACCAGCGGAGAGGATCCGTGCTGGTGATCGTGCTCGTCGTCGTGGCAATGCTGGCACTGGGCGCCTACACGTTCTCCGAGACGATGATGAGCGAGGCCGCGGCGACGAACATGTACGGTCGCCGGGCCCAGACCCGGGCACTGGCCGATTCGGGCCTGGAGCTGGTCTCGGCGCTGTTGAGCGAAGAGATCGATCCGCTCGAGGTCAGCCTCTATCACGACCCGATACAGTTTCATGCCGTCACGGTACTCGAATCCGACAACCCGTTACTGAGGGGGCGGTTTACGGTCGTTGCGCCGGTCGAGTCCGACCTGGATGCGCGACAGATTCGCTTCGGCCTGATGGACGAATCGGCGCGACTGAATCTCAACACGATTCTTCAACTGCAACTGCCGGCGCCGGCAGCACCCGAGGGGTCGGAATCGAGCGACGGTGACTCGGAGTCGTCATCGGCATTCGATCCGGTCCACGCCGTGCAGCGCAGCTTGTTGATGGGGCTGCCCGAGATGACCGAGGAGGTCGCCGACGCCATCCTGGACTGGCTCGATGAGGATGACGACCCTCGCGAGTTCGGGGTCGAGAGCGACTACTACGAATCGCTCTCGCCACCCTATTCGGCACGCAACGGCCCGATCGAAAGTCTCGATGAACTCCTGAAGATAGCCGGAGTCGACTCGTTTCTGCTCTTCGGCGAGGACGCCAATCGCAACGGGTTGCTGGATCCCAACGAGGATGATGAGGACGGGCGGCCTCCCTTTGACAATGGCGATGGCATTCTCGATCTGGGCTGGAGTGCCTACCTGACGGCCAGGAGTCGCGAGGTCAACAAGCGGGCCGACGGTTCCGAACGGATCAACCTCAACGAGGGCCTGCTGACGGAACTCTACGACACGCTCGAGGAGGAACTGGGCGAGGAAGTTGCCCAGTTTGTCGTCGGCTATCGCATGTACGGGTCGGTGGAAAATCCCGCCAGCGGGGACTTTCCCTCCGAACAGAACAAGTCGGTCACCCGGGGCGAAATGGACCTCAGTGGAGGCTCCCGTCGAGAAATCAAGTCGATCTACGACCTGGTAGGAATCGAGGTGGCTGCCATGGACTCCGACGACGTGGCCCTGACGCTGGTCAGTCCCTGGGACGCGGATCCCTCGGCGATGATCGAGTACCTGCCGGACCTGATGGACGCGTTGACCACGAACGAGGATCCGTTCATCTCGGGACGGATCAACATCAACCAGGCTCGCGAGGAAGTTTTGCAGGGAGTCTTCGAGGTCCTGATCGAGGATCCCGAGCAGGCAACCGAAACGGCGGCGGCGATCATCGCGGCCCGGGCGGTTGATCCGGACACCGGTGAACCGACGATCGACGATGCCGGGGCCCGGGCCACCAATGGCTGGTTGGTGATCGAGGGAGTGGTCGACCTGGCGACGATGAGAAAACTCGATCCGTTTCTGACCACCCGCGGCAGCGTGTTCCGGATGCAGGTGGTCGGGTACTTCGACACCGGGGGCCCGTTCACACGGCTCGAGGCGGTGATCGATGCCAGCGAGGATACTCCGAAACTGGTGTTTGTTCGTGACCTGACCGAACTGGGCAAGGGGTTCTCTTACCAGGCCTTGGTGCCGGAGGAGTAGGAGGATTGTGACGGTTGTAGGGGGGGAATCTTCGAGAGGTTGGCATAAGAGACTTGAGCGGCCCACAGGGGTGAGCGAGAGTTAAAACAGCAAAGCGACTCATGAAATAGCGAGACCACGATGGCAGATTTCCTATCACTTGAGTGGAGCGAAAAGATCGTCGGCGTTGAAGCCTCGGTCCAGGACGACCGTGTGCAGGTTCGCCGTTGCTTCGTTCTCGACCGCGAGGATGCTCCGCAGGAGCAGGGCCCGTTGAGCGAATGGCTGAGGGCCGCGCTGGATGAACAGGGCGTGACGGCCAGGCAGGCCGTGGTGTCGCTGCCGCGGCAGGATGTCGTGACACGCAACCTCGAGCTCCCGGTGGTTTCCAGCGATGAACTGCCCGACCTGGTCCGTTTCCAGGCCGGGGCGAAGTCGTCACTGCCGTTGGACCAGATGGGCATCGATTTTCTGCCGTTGCCCCACGACGAGGACAGCGAGGCCTGTTCGGTCCTGCTGGCCACCGTTCCCAAGGCCACGATCGACGAGATCACCACGGTCCTGGCCGGGGCCGGGATCGGCCTGGTCGGGCTGGGTGTCGGCTCGGTCGCCCTGACCGACCTGGTCGTGATGGACGCATCGACTGTCGGTGACGGACTGGTGGTGGCCGGAGACGCGACGCGACTGGATGTCACGATCCACAGGGATGGTCGGACCGCGTTCACGCATTCGACATGGCTGGCCGAGGACGGCGATTCGATCCAGGTGGCCTCCCAGGCGATCAGCCGGGCCCTGTTCGCCGCCCGTAACTCGATGCCCGATCTGAAAGTTGGCGACGCTCATCTGCTGGGGCCACTGTCGAATGACCTGGTCGAAACGGTGCGGGCCCGTCTGAGCGGACCGGGATTTGACACCCGGGTCGAAGTGATTTCACTGAAGAACCTCTCACGGGTTCGTTTCGAGGAGGATCCCGGCGACACGGCCGAATTGCCCGCGGTCGGAGCCGTGCTGGGACAGCTGCTGGGCCACGCGGGATTGGTCGCCGAACGGATCGATTTTCTCGATCCTCACCGAGCCGCACCCCCGGCACGCAGGATTTCCGGTCAGAACCTGGCTTATGCGCTCGCCGCGGTGTGCGTGATGGCCGTCTTGATCACCGGGATTCGGACCTGGCGGACCAGTGATGTCGATGGCTTAATCACGGGTGTCAAGAAAAAGGTGGCCAAAGAGGAGCGGGCCTTCTTCGGGGGCACTCCGGTGACAAAGAAGTTGCCTTCGGTTGGCCTCGTCGATCGCTGGAAAAGTCAACGGGTCAATTGGCTCGATCAGTTCAGCGAGCTTTCGCCTCTGATCGACAACGACGAGATCGTGTTCACCGAGCTGGACATGACCCAGGAAGTTCGTACAGGCCTGGGACGGATCACCGTGACCGGCCTGGCGACCGATCGCCGGCCGGTGACCGACCTGACCAACCGCGTTCGCGGAAGTTCCAATTACAAGGTGCCGGCCAAGAAGTTCGACGAGAACAAGGACCGCGATACCCAGGACTACAAGATCAGGTTCAGCAAGGTTGATATCTCGCTGGAGGGCAAGGCCAAGCCTCCCAAGGCGGCTCCCAAGTCCGATGGTGACGAAGAGCAGGAAGGGTCGACGACCGCGTCGACGGAGAGGACGGGATCATGAACATGAAGCGACGAGAATCCATCCTGGCGACCGCGACGGCCGTCGTTTTCGGTATCTGGTTGTTCGGCGGTTCGCTGCTGGAACTGACACTGGGTCCCGTCGAGGCCCGCACTCAGGAACTGGCTGCGCTGAATGTTCGCCTCGCCGAGTTGAAGAAGCTCAACGAGTGGAAAAACCAGAGCCTGGCCAGGCCCGATGGCGATGACGTGGGCCGGGCGACCGAACAGTATCGTCAGTGGGTCTGGGACCTGGCCGAAACGGTCGGGGAGTTCGAGGGTGTCAACGTCGGCCCGTACAAGCGGGTCAGCGGTGCCGCGCGACGGGGACTTGTGCCCGTGCAGGTCAAGTTGACCGCCCAGGCGACCCTGGGCAACATCAAGAAATTCCTCTACCACTTCTACCAGGCCGACCTGTTGCACCGGATCGTCTCGATCCAGTTGGAGACCGACACTCACGACGGTGATCCCACACTCGAAGTGGCGATGGTTGCCGAAGGGCTTTCACTACCGTATGCCGCTGCCGGTGTCTCGAATCGCGACACGCTGTTTCCGCGAACACTTCTGGTCGATGATGTGGGGGCCGACGAACTCGAGTTGACCGTTGAGGACCAGAAGGGATTTCCGACCAAGGCATTTCGCGTGAGGGCCGGTGCGGAGTTCTTCGACGTAACCAAGACCGAGAAGAGGAAATGGACGGTTGAACGCGGGGAATCGGCCGATGACCACGATGCCGATACGACCGTCGAGCTGGCGACGATTCACGCGGACAGAGAGAAACTGCAGCTCGAGGACTACAAGTTCGTCAACCCGTTCGCCCGTTACATCCCGCAACTGGTGTTTGTCGGCAGCAAGAGATACACGCTGGGTGACACGGTCAAGCTGACCGCCAGGCTCACCGGGATCGAGCCCGACGCAAAACCAAGCTATTTCCTGGTTTCGCCCCCCAAGGAACTGTCGATCGAAAAGGCCACCGGCAAGCTCGAATGGAAGTCGAACGACGATCAAGAATCCGGCCAGGTGACGATCCGCGTGGAGGCCAAGCTTGGCACGCGTACCTTGTCCGGAGAAACCAGCATTCAGTTCAATGAGGTCGTCGTCAAGAAAACTCCAGTCCGCAACGACGAACCGGTGCTGGTCAAACTGGATGACATCAGTGGCATCGCCGGACGAGCCGTCGAATTCACCGCGTCGGCGACCGATCGTGAGGACGGCAAACTGTCATTTCGCCTCGCGGAAGGGGCTCCGGAAGGGGCCACGATCGGGGCCGAGACGGGGAAGTTTCGCTGGGTTCCCGAGTCACCAGGCAAGTTCGAAGTCAATGTGACCGTGTCGGATGGCGGGTCACCCGCCAAGAAGTCCACCGCCACGGTGACGATCAGCATCACACTGAATCCGGCAGAATTCACCGTCCTGGTCGCCTCGATCACGCGCAACGGAAAAAAGGAAGTTTGGCTACGCGATCAACTCAACAACAAGCTCTTCGTTCTGCAGTCCGGGTCGCGATTCAAGGCCGACGACGTTGATGCGGAAGTTGTTTCGATCGGTAGCCAGGAGGTGGTGTTCCGGGTCGGTAAGAACGACCACCGCGTGAAACTGGGCGAAAGCCTGCAGAAGCTCAGAGAAACCGACGCAGAGAAGCCTACTGAGAAAGCTTCAGAGAAGTCCGGGAAGCCGGCAGAGAAGGCTACTGAGAAAGCTTCAGAGAAGTCTGGGAAGCCGACAGAGAAGCCTACTGAGAAAGCTTCAGAGAAGTCCGGGAAGCCGACAGAGAAGGCTACTGAGAAAGCTCCAGAGAAGTCTGGGAAGCCGGCAGAGAAGGCCACCGATAAGGCTGAGAAGAAGCCCGCTGACGACCAGTAGCGTCCGGCTCGTGCGGGAGGATCCGCTCGGTTGCCGCTTGCGCTCGGTCGGTCGCCGCTGAAGCCGGGATGGCCTTCTAACTCGCTATCAGTTCTTCGGTTGCGCTTCCCGAAGACTTTCTGCAATCGGCAATTCTCTGTCGAATTGAGTGGTCCGACTGTAGCGATTATGTCGATGAAACCACTGCGAACGGTCGTACCGTTTGCGCCTGTCGTTCAATGGGGAGAGCGGTTTTGGCTGTTTTTTCGCAGAAATGCGGGAATTGAGTCCAGTGTAGCTGAGCGGGGTGCGAGCGTGCCGAATCAACGAGAAAATAAGATGAATCGATCACGTCGTGTGTCACTGCTGGTCTGTGGGATCGTACTGGTTGCGGCTGGCTCGATGGCCTGGGGTAAGGCCCCCTGGTCATTCCGAGACAACCGGAAGTCCGCTTCTCAGGAAAAAACGGCAACCACTGCGGGAAAACAACAGCCACAGGGAAAGTCGTCGTTGAACTACATGTTCGGCACCGGCTGGGGCAAGGTGCTCAACCGCCTGGCTGCCGAACACGGTTTGACGATGGTGATGGACCGGATGCCACCAGGCCGGTTCACGCGTCGCGATCGTGCTCAATACACACTGGGCGATTCGATGAGGATCCTCAACAAGCAACTGGCACAGCACGACTTTCGGTTGGTGCGACAGGCCGACTTCCTGGTTCTGATGCACCTGAGATCGACCCGGACACGTTACACGCGTCAGCGTGTTCCACAGCCGCATGTGTCTCAGCCGCCGCCGGTGGTTCCCGCGAGCCGACCGGGATACCGTTCCGAAACCCACACGATCCGGACAGCCAGGCCGGGCCGGCTGAGCAACACCGCCACGGCATCGAACATCCGCACGGTTGCCGACGAGAAATCGGCCCCAGAACGAATGACCCGTCTGCCGATAAAGCCTCGCCATCGCTCGGCCCTGCAGTTGTCGCGTCGTCTCTACATGGCCTTTCTCTCGCACAGCGAACTGGTCGATGCCAGCCCGGGACGGCTTCCGGCCTTCCGCGTGATGAATCGTCCGGTGACCAGTAAGGGCGAGGATGGCGTAGTTCCGGTTGATCCCGAGGCCGTGACACGCTTCACCGTGGAAATCGATACCAAGAACAACCAGCTGGTTCTCGAGGCCCCTCACAGCACATCAATGGCCCTGGTCCGGATGATCCGGCTGCTGGACGTGCCCAACGGGGACGAGCAGCCGCAGCTCAGTGTTCGCAAGACCAAGAAAAACAGCGAGGATGTTGCCGCGAAGGTCCGTCCGGTGATCAAGGGCCTTGTCGATGACGGGACGAGTTCCTCCCCACGAATCCGGGTTCTGTCGCAACTGGCACAACGCCAGAAGGCCCAGCCCAAGGCTCAGCCGAAAGCCCAGCGCAAGGGGCAGCCCAAGGTTCAACGCAAGGGGCAACCCAAGGTTCAGCGCAAGGGGCAGCCCAAGGTCCAGCGCAAAGGGCAACCCAAGGTCAAGTCGCAGCCCACGCGTCGCGGGCAACCTCCCATCGCAGATCAGCCCAGGGACGACTTTGAGCCGACCGAGGCGATCCTGGGTGGACTGAAGGGGCAGGTCAAGATCGAGGTCCTGCCGGATGGACGGTTGGTCGTGATCGGCAACGAGGCGGATGTCGAGAAGGTGATGTCGCTGATCAACCTGCTCGAAGCAGGCAGTGCACCGACGGTACCGGAATTCGAATTGGTCTTTCTTGAGCATGTCAACTCCGAGGCGCTGGCCCTGCTGTTGAACAACGTCTACGCCTCGCTGGGTACAGCGAGGTCACAGTCAGGCCAACGCGCCTCGACGGTGACAGTCGTTCCATTGATCAAGCCCAACGCCTTGCTGGTGTTGGCGGCCGAATCCGACTTGGAGGGTGTCATCCTTCTTGCCAAGGACCTGGATCGACCCGTCGATCCGGCGACCGAGTTCGAGATCTTTCACCTGGAGCACGCTTCGGCGGCGCAGATGGCCACGATGCTCGAAGACCTGTACCAGGAAGGGCAGGAACGTCCCGGGTTGGCCACGCGGGTCACCGTGTACCCCGATGTGCGAACCAACTCGATTGTTGTTCAGGCACGTCCGCGGGACCTGGTGGAAGTGACCGAGCTTGTCCGTCGCATCGATCGTGACAGTGCCAAGACGGTCAACCAGTTGAAGGTCTTCCAGCTCAAGCACGCGGTAGCTGAAGAACTGTCCGACACGATGAACCTGGCGATCCAGAGCGTGATCAATCCGGCGCGGTTGCCCCAGGGAGCCGGCAACGTCGGGCTCGGCGGCGGCGGAGCCGGAGGCGCCCAGGCGGCACAGCAGTTGCGTGACGTCCGCAGCGCCGTGATCGAGCTGATGCCCGAGGCCGGCAGCAAGGAGGCGAAGGTCGTCTCGGGAATTCTTTCCGATATTCGAATCAACCCCGATCCGCGGACCAACAGCCTCGTCGTCACCGCCCCGGCCCGCAGCATGAAGATGATGGCGCAATTGATCGCCCGGCTCGACAAGCCCACCAGCCTTGTGGCCGACATCAAGCACTTCCTGCTGGAAAATGCTGATGCGACGAGCGTGTCGGATCTGCTGGAAGAGTTGTTCGTGACCGACAGCGGTGGCGGCCAGGGAGGCCAGTTGGGTGTCCAGTTGGCCGGAGCCGAGGATGCCAGCAGCAGTATCGTGCCGCTGCGATTCAGCGTGGATGTTCGTACCAACAGCATCTTCGCCGTGGGTGGTCGTGAGGCCCTGGACGTGGTCGAGGCCGTCGTGGCGCGGTTGGACCAAAGTGATATCCGGCAACGCAGGACCGAGATCTACGCGATGCGGAACAAGCCGGCCATCGATATTGCCAATGCGGTCAATGCTTTCCTGCAGTCACAACGTGACCTGCAACAGATCGATCCCGATCTTGTCAGCCCATTCGAGCAGATCGAACGGGAAGTGATCGTCGTGGGCGAACCGCAGACGAATTCCCTGATCATCAGTGCCACGCCCCGGTACTTCGACGAGATCATGAAGATGATCGAAGCACTCGATCGAGCGGCCGAACAGGTGACCGTCCAGGCATTGATTGTCGAGGTGGAACTCAACAACACCGACGAATTCGGCGTCGAACTGGGTTTCCAGGATGACCTGTTGTTCGACCGTAGCGTGACCAGCGAAATCGTGTTCGGTCCGACGGTCACCAACACGGCACCAAACGGTGTGCAGACGACCACGCAGTCGATTCTCTCCCAGGAATCCGCACCCGGTTTCAATTTCAACCAGCCGGCCACGCTGTTGGGCAACAACGCGGGGGGGGCATTTTCCAGTCCTGCCACTGTCGGCAAGCAGGCTTTGAGCAATTTCCAGATGGGCCGGATCAACGGAGACCTGGGGTTTGGTGGACTCGTGCTGTCGGCGGGGTCGGAATCGGTCAATATCCTGCTGAGGGCACTGGCCGAGAACCGGAAGGTCGAGGTTCTCAGTCGCCCGTTGATCCAGTCGCTGCACAACCAGCCCGGAACGATTCTCGTCGGCCAGCAGTTCCAGCAGGTTACCGGGGCCTCGGCACCCAACGCCACGGGTTTCTCGACCCCCCAGTTTGCTCTGACCGACGTGGGCATCCAGTTGAACGTGACGCCGAATATCTCGCCCGAGGGAACCATCGTGATGGAGGTGCTGGCGACCAAGAGCCGGCTCTCACCGACCGAGAGCGTCTTCCTGTTCCAGAACCAGAACGGCACCACGGTCAACTCACCGGTCATCGACACCTCGACCGCGCAGGCCACCGTCTCACTTCGCGACGGTCAGACGATCGTCCTGGGTGGCATGATCACCAAGACCGAAGGCTCGACCACACGCAAGGTCCCCTGGTTGGCGGACCTGCCACTGTTGGGGTCGGTGTTCCGGTATGACTCCAAGACAAGCCGCCGAACCGAACTGCTGATCTTCCTGACTCCACGGATCATGCGGACACCGGAGGATTACGAGCAGCAGAAGCAGATCGAAGCCGAACGGATGAACTTCATGGCCGAGGAGGCCGAAAAGCTCCACGGACCACTGTTTGCACTGCCCAAGCCGAAAATCGAAATCAAGCCGAAATCCGATCCGAAGCCTCCAGGCAAAGCGGACAAGGCGAAAAAACCCGACGAGTCGTCCGCTGATGCGGCCGCCAAGAAGGGGAGCAAGAAAAAGAAGGGGAGTAAGAAAAAGAAGGGGAGCAAGAAAGAGAAGGGGAGCAAGAAGACAGACGGTGTGGAGCCGCAGTCGGCATCGACGACCATCGATGGCAATGACTCCGACGCTGCCCTGTTTGCCCTGCCCGGTGAGGTCGAAGGGATCGAGTCGGGAGTCCCCGTCGAAGTTCCGCCGCCGGCCGACCGACGGATCAAACGGTTTTTCGGTTCGTTGATCCCCTGACGGCTCCTGTTTGCCTTTCCTCCGTCACGAAAGATGTCTCATGACACGCGTCTTCAAGCGACCGACGATTGCCTGTGGACTGGTTCTCGTCCTGGCAGTCGTGTCCGGTTGCCAGTCATTCAACGGGTCAGTGCTTTCCCTGTTGCGCTCGAAGCCGGACATTCGCTGGACTGACAAAGACAACGCCGCGGTGCGGTGCCTGTGTCTTTGGCAGCAGGCGGAAGGGACCTGGAATGACCGTCCCTGCCGTGGCTTTGGAGGTCAGATCTTCTTTCTCGATCGCAGCGGGGCCGAGCCGGTTGCCGTCAACGGTGATGTTCGTATCCATATCTTCGACGACCAGGGACCACTCGGCGGGCGGGCCAAGCCGGTCCACACGTTCAACTTCACCGACGGGGCCTGGAATGCCTTCCTGGTCAAGACCCAGTTTGGCCCGGCCTACAACATCTTCGTTCCATACACCCGTTCGGGTGCGGCCGCGGCGGAATGTTCGATCCGCGTACGTCTGAGTGGCGCCGAGATTCCGACCGTGTTCTCGGAGATGGCATATATCGAGCTCGAGGGGGTCAAGACAAAGACAAAGACCACCGATCCGAAGGCCGTTGCAGCCGTTGTCAAAACCGAAAAGATCACGCCCGCTGGCAAGAAGGCCGTTTCATCGACCTCGGTGTTGTCGCCGGAACTCGAAGCCCGCCTGTTGGCCCTGCAGGCCCGCAGGCCGGTGGCCAAGAAGAAAACTCCGGCACGGATCGATCCCCCCGCCACAGCGATGCCCATCGTCGCTCAGCCCAGCGGAAAATCACGGCAGCTTCCCGTCACGCCTTCGTTCCACCCACTGAGTGGTCCGGATTCCCGGCCCGCAGGCCACCAGCATCCGCTTGTTCCTGGTGATGATTCAACGAGCGATCCGGCCGATGTCGGCCGGGATCTCCCACGGCCGACCGACGTGGACGTTGATCGCAAGCCGGTGACAACGCCTCCCAGCGACCCGTTTTCGCAGATGATCAAGAATGCAGAATCGGCGAAGTTGTCATCGGCAAAGAAGCTGACCGAACCGAAAGCTCTGGCGGCGGACCGGACCAAGAAGCCGACCGTGTTGTCTCCCGCTCTCGAGGCCCGGCTGCTGGCCCTGCAGGCACGGATGCCGATCGCCAGGAAACAGACCAAACAGACCCCGGCTCGGATCGATCCTCCCAGCACGGTCCGACCGATCAAGCCTGCGAACGCAGGACAAATCGGTAACAGCCCTGCATCATCGACACACCCGCTGGGCGAGTCCGACGCCCGAACCGGGGCAGTTGCCCGGCCGATGAAAAGCGGGCCGAAGAACCAGCCGGTCAGCGGGCGGGTCGAGCTGGCAACGCACCGATCGGATCGGTTTCAACAGATGATCAATTCCGCGCAATCGGCCGCGGCTCGTCAGGACTGGGACCGGGCCATTCGCCTGGCCGCCGAGGTTCACCGAGCACTGGTTCAAGAGAAGACAAGCTGGCCTGGCAACCAGCCGTCGCCATCAGACCTGGTCGCCGGCTGGGAAGTCGAGCGGATCATCGCTTCCAGTGGCAGTCGGGAGATGAGGAAACGGAGAATTGATTCCCGGGTGAGTGATTACCTGAACGCTTCACGGCGTCAACAGGAAATCGGTCAGGGATCCGAAGCTCGGCGATTGGCGATGGTCGGAAACCTGATCGCTGAAAAAGGCGGCCAGGAAATCCAGGCCGTGGTGCGGCAGGTCCAACACGGGGCCGACAAAGGAGAGCATTCCCCGGCCGGGGGTTGGTCGGCATCGGCACGACCGACACAGGCGGCGCCAGCGGCGCATCCTCTCGGACCGCTTGACGGTGCTCGCTAGGCGACTGAGCGACCTTCGCAGGGATTACCCCGGGAACTTCGGCCCACGCGCGGCAGCGTGTGCTATACTCCGCTTGGAGCAGTTTCCCTGGAGGATGAGCCGATGCGTCGCCTGGTCGTAATTTCTTCCCTGGCCTGTATTGCGATGTGGTTGAGTGAGCCACAGGCGCTGGCCCAGTCGGGGAGCCAGAACCAGCCAAGTCGTACGACCACGAGTTCGAGTGGGACGACCTCGACCGGAGTCGGGACCACCGGAGTCGGGACCAGTAGTCAGAGCGGGTCGGCGCGACCGGATTTCAACCTTGGTTTCAACGCGCAGGGAACCTCCAGCAATTTCGGCAGTGGATTCGTCGGCAACCAGAACCAGGGTCGTTTCGTCGGCAGCCAGTTTGCCGGCCAGCAGAACCTGGGCAGCGGGACCAGTGGTCGCAACACTTTCGGCCGCAGCAGTGGCCGCGGTGGTCGCAGCAGTGGCCGGGGGCGCACCAATACCAGGCCCGGGCAGGGTCGGAATTCGCGCACCGCCAAGGTTCGTCCTCGTTTTCGTGTGGCTTTCAGCTTGCGGCCTCGGACCGTGACCGCCGTCCAGGCGTCGCTTGATGCACGGTTCATCGAGGTGGTGACGCAACGGCAGAGTCTGAAGGCGGTTTCGGTTGCGGTCGGTCTGAAGGGCGAATTGACGCTCAAGGGCCAGGTGCCCGACGATTCGGCCCGCCGCCTGGCCGTCAACCTGGTCCGGATGGAGCCGGGCGTTCGCAAGGTGATCAACGAGATCACGATTGCCGCCGCCGAATCGGCGACACCTGACGAAAACTGAGAGAGTCGCTCCAGTTGAGGCTGAGGCGATTCCAGCGGGAACGACGCCAGTCGTAACGCTCTCGTGGTCGATACCCTCCTACGGGGGGCGTCGTGCGCGCCCGGGATGAAGCGGATCGACCAGGGAGGGGCTCGGCGATGAATCGAGCATTGCAGTCTGCCGGACACGTTCTTGTCCTTGCGTCGGTATCTGTGATCGTTTTGGTGGGTGTCGCCTTACTGGCCCCGGGGGCGGGTGCCGGTGACCCGGTGACGGCATCACGATCGCTTCCTGACCCCGGGGTCGCCGCCGCCTGGCGCCGTCTCGACGAATCACTGCGAGCGTTGCAGCAGCAGATCGACGAACTGGCCAGCCAGCAGGGCAAAGCCGTCACCGACAGTCAACAGCAGGTAAGCCGTTCGCAGCAGCAGTTGAAGAGCGATCTGCAGAACGACATCCAGCGGATGATCTCAGCGTCACTCGGCCGGGACCACCAGCAATGGTTGCTGCAGACAATCCGTAGTGAACTCGGTTCCAGCCAGGGTGGAATCAAGTCGATCGAGCGAAAACTCGAGGAACTCACACGAACCGTGCAACTCGAGGCGGCCGACGCCAAGAAGACTCGCGAAGCACTCGAAAAGCAGTTGCCGGTCCTGGCAGTGACTGTCGGTGAACGACGGGACCGGTTTACGATCCTGGCCCGGCGGGTTCCCCTGGCCGACGTGCTGGCGCAACTCGGGGAATTGAGCCGTTGGCAGTTCACGGCGACACCCGCGGCCCGGACCCCGGTGTCGATTGCGCGGCTGGCCGATGTGACGGTTGAAGAGGCACTCGAAGTGCTGTTGCCGGCGGCCGGCTGTGCGGCGAAGCTGGAAGGGCGACGCGTTTTCGTGATGTCGGTCGAGGCGGCACGACAAGAGCGTCAACGACTGAAGGCGGCCGCGAAGCGGTTGTAGGCGGACATTCACCGTCGAGGATGTCCCGTTTGCTCCGGGTGGCCCCGGTCCTGGCACGATGGGACATCGCTGGCTGGCTTGCGAGGACATCGCCGTCGTTGGAGAATGCCTCGACCGACCTTTCCGGATAACGTTGGCCATGAGAGTTCTCTTGTTTGGGTCCCTGGCGGGACTGCTTGTGCTGTTCGCGGTCGAACCGGCGATAGCGCAGAAGAAACCCGTCGACAGCGTCAAGCGTGACTATCGCGGCGAATTGCCGCGAACACCGGCCAAGCGACCGCTCGAGGCGTTGGCCGAGTTGGAAACGCGGCCGGGTTTTCGCGTGGAACTGGTCGCCCACGAACCGCTGGTGCAGGACCCGGTGGCGATGGCTTTCGATGAAAACGGGCGGTTGTTCGTCTGCGAAATGCCCGAATACAACCAGTACGCCAATCCGGACTACCGAGGGAAAGGTCGGGTCCGGCTGCTGGAAGACACCGATGGCAACGGTGTCTTTGATCGGAGTGTGATTTTTGCCGACGGGCTGGATTCCCCCGGCGGCGTATCCTGTTGGGATGGTGGTGTCTTTGTCGGCAGCGTGCCCCACATCCTGTTCCTGAAGGACACCGACGGTGACGGCCGTGCTGATCTTCGGCGGATCGTCTTCACCGGTTTTGCACGCGACAAGGCGGGCGAGGCCATGCTCAACTCGTTTCGTTGGGGACTCGACAACCGTTTCCACGTTGCGACAAACCTGGCCGGAGGAACCGTGCGGAGGTCGAAGGATCCGGTCAAAGCCGCCGTGTCGGTTCGCAGTCGGGGTTTCCTGTTTGATCCTCGATCCGAGACTTTCGAACTCTCCAGCGGTGGAGGCCAGCACGGAATGAGCATGGATGACTGGGGCCGCAAGTTCGTCTGCTCCAACAGTGTCCCGGCACAGATGCTCATCTATGATGACCGCTATCTGGCTCGCAACAAGTATCTCAGCGGACCGGCTGCCGCCGTCAGCATCGTGCCGACCGGCAAGCACACCAAGCTCTTTCGAAAGAGTCCGTTCGAGTCCTGGCGAAAATTGCGGACGCGGTTGCGGACCAAGGGAGTGATTCGTGGAGGTGACGAGGGTGGCACACCGGGCGGTTTCTTTACTGGTGTGACCGGTGTAACGATTTACCGGGGTGATGCCTGGCCGCCGGCTTATCGCGGCAACCTGCTGGTGGGCGAGGTGTCGAACAACCTTGTCTTCCGGGCCCGGCTCGAGCGGAAGGGAATAGGCCTTGTTGCCCGGCGTGCCGATGCCACCGCCGAATTCGTAGCCTCGCGTGACATCTGGTTTCGCCCGGTTCAACTGGCCAATGCTCCCGACGGGACACTCTACGTGATCGATATGTCACGGGAACTGATCGAGGGAGCCGCATTTCTTGCCGACGTGATTCTCAAGCACATGAATGTCACCAGCGGCATGAACCAGGGACGGATCTACCGGATCGCGCCCGTCGGCGTCGAACTCCGCAAGCCGCCACGGTTGGGACAAAAGACGACCGTCCAGCTGGTGGCCCTGCTCGATCATTCCAACGGTTGGCATCGCGACACGGCCTCGCGGTTGCTTTACCAGCGCCAGGACCCGGCTGCCGTCGTTCCTCTGCGTCGCCTGGCCGGGTCGGCCCGGCTGCCGATCGGCCGCGTGACAGCCCTGTATGTGCTCTCGGGACTCCTTCGTGAAGCAAAGACCGGTGGATCCGCGCTGACGTCGGACCTGGTTCTGGTGGCGCTCGACGACGAGAACGCCGACGTGCGGATTCACGGATTGCGGCTTGCCGAGAGCCTGGTCGATCGATCCGAGGCGCTGCGGTTGAAGTTGCTGTCGCTGACGTCGGATCCGGACCCGGGCGTGCGCTACCAGTTGGCGTTTTCGCTGGGAGCCGTTGGTGGGAGGCCCTCGCGGGCGGCGTTGGCACGCCTGACGCGTCGTGACGGTTCCGACAGCTGGTTTCGGCTGGCGATTCTCAGTTCACTGCGCCAGGGGGCCGGCGACGTCTTCGGCCAGTTGTTGACCGATGGGGCTTTTCGGCAGGAGCGGTCCGGGCGAGATTTCCTGGTAGCACTGGCCGGGCAGATCGGTGCCGCCGATCGAAAAGGTGACATTGCAGCGGTGATCGGGGGGATCGCCGCACTGCCTGCCAAGGAGCAGGCACTTGGCCAGGCCCTGGTGGCCGGACTGGTTTCGAAACGCAAGGGGGCCGCGCGGAAACAACTGGCCGCTGCCGGTGGCGGCCAGGCGCGGGCGTTGCTCGAGAGCCTGTTGACCAATGCGCGACGAGTGGCCCCTGATACCCGGCGACCCGTCGTCGAGAGGGCGCAGGCGGTTCGGACCCTGGGATTGGGAACCTTCGCGACAGACAGCGGGTTGTTCTCGTCACTGTTGCAGATCACCGAACAACAACCGGTCCAGGAGGCGGTGCTCGAGACACTGGCCCTGTTCGACGATCCCGGCGTGGCGACACTGCTGCTGGGCCGCTGGTCGAGCCTGAGTCCCCGACTGCGGGTGCGGGCGGCCGAAACACTGTTCTCACGAACCGGGTCAACCCGCAGGCTGTTGGCTGCCGTGGCCGACAGCAAGGTGGCACGGGCCGATCTCGACCCGGCGCGAGTCCGGTTGCTGAAGGGGCACCGCGACAAGCAGATCCGTGACCGGGCCCTGGAGCTGTTCCCCGACGGCGGAAGCGGTGCCCGCAAGGAAGTGGTCAAGAAATACCAGGCCGCATTGAAGACCGCCGGTGACGTGGCCCGTGGGAGAACAGCCTTCCGGAAAATCTGTGCTGCCTGCCACCGCCTGGAGGGTCATGGCAAGCCGGTGGGGGCGGAACTGGCCGGGATCGCCGATCGCGGCTTCGCCGCGGTGCTGCTGAATGTGCTGGACCCGAACCGGGAAGTGAAACCCAAGTTTCTCAGCTACGTGCTGGCGACGAACTCGGGACAGATCGTGACCGGAATGATCACCGCCGAAACAGCCAACAGCATCACGCTGCGGAGGACCGATGGGACGACGGCGACCGTGCTGCGTGTTGATATCGAGGAGCTCAACAGCACCGGCCTCTCGTTCATGCCCGAGGGACTCGAGAAACAGGTCACCATCCCGATGATGGCCGACCTGTTGGCCTACCTGGCGGCGGTGCGATAGGCTCCCGGCGTGTGTCAGGGCAACACGAGTACGTTCAAGCGGGATCGGGCCGTCGAGGAACGAAAGACCTTCTGGGCGGCCGCCTGGAAATCCGACTCCTTTGCCCGGAAGATGTCGCAGAACTTCTGGGGGTTGCGGTCAACCAGCGGGAACCAGGAACTTTGTACCTGGACCATGATGCGGTGGCCCGAACGGAAACAGTGGTAGCTGTCGGGCATCGTGAAACGTACCCGGCTCGGCCGGTTTGGCTCGAATGGTTCGGGCTTCTCGAAACTGTTGCGGAACTTGCCTCGAATCACGTCGCCGCGCACGAGTTGCTGGTAGCCGCCCATGCGGACCTCCTTGGGATTCTTGGTAGGCTCCGGAAAATCGTCGGGATAGACGTCGATCAGTTTCACCACCCAGTCACTGTCGGTGCCGGAGGTCGACACGACGAGGTCAACTTCGATCGGCCCGACAAGTGTCACGTCTTCCTTCAACGGGTCGGTCCGGTACACCAGCACGTCGGGTCGCCGTGATGCGAACCGTTGATCGGCGATCATGTACTCGGCTTTCATGCCGGTCACGATTCCGCCCATGTAGGGAACGGGCTTGGCCGGGTCACTGGTGTAGGCGTCGTGGGCCTGGCGATCAGCGTCTGCGGACGGGGCTTTGAACGAAAGCCGTTCGCCGGCATGAAAGTAGAGTGACCTGGAGCGGGCACGGGCGGGTGGCCAGCGGTCGTATTTTCGCCACTGGTTGGTGCCCGTCTCGAAGACCCAGGCTTCCGGCTGAGTGGCATCGCCCTCGGATTTCAGGTGCCGCTGGAAGAACGGGAATTCGATGTGTTCACGATAGAACTCGGATGTCTTTGCGTTGAAGGGGATATCTCCGAAAAACGATCCTTCGCCCCGCGCCCAACCGCCATGCCGCCAGGGGCCCATCACCAGCGTGTTGATCGTCTTGGGATTGCGGGCTTCGATCGACTTGTAGGTCTCGAGGGCTCCGAACAGGTTTTCTGCGTCGAACCACCCGCCCACGGTCATCACCGCAGGTTTGACATTTTTCAGGTGAGGCCGGATATTTCGCGACTTCCAGAAATCGTCGTAGGTCCCGTGCCGCATGGTCTCGAGCCAGAACGGCACATCATTCTTCAGATATTTCTCGTCGATTTCAGACAGGGTCTTGATGCGGCGATAGAACTCGTACCCGTCGGGAGTGTCGTAATCGAATGTCACCCGCGGGAACTTCTTGGTGGGTTCGGGGCGTTTCCGACCGTTGCGAGCCATCCAGTTGAACATGTGTGCCAGGAAGAAGGCCCCGTTGTGGTGCCAGTCGTCCCCGATGAACCAGTCGTTGACCGGGGCCTGTGGCGAAGCGGCCTTGATGGCCGGGTGCGAATCGATGATACCCGCGGCCGTGTAGAAGCCCGGGTAGGATATTCCCGCGATGCCGACACGGCCGTTGTGGCCGCGGACCCGTTTGAGCAACCAGTCGACGGTGTCCCAGGTATCGGTGCTTTCGTCGAAATCGGTCTTTTTCGTCTTTCGTGGTCGGTGCGGTCGCATGTGGACGAACTGTCCCTCCGATGCCCAGCGGCCACGTACGTCCTGGTAGGCGAAGATGTATCCGGCTTTCGCGAAGAATTGAGACGGGCCGAGGTTCTCGGGAAACTGATCTGCCCCGTAAGGTCGGACGCTGTAGGGAGTCCGTTTCAGCAGGATCGGGTACGTCTTTGAATCGGCCTTGGGGACATAGACGGCCGTGAACAGCTTCTTGCCGTCACGCATCGGGATGCGGTACTCGTATTTCGTGTAGTGCGCCTTCACGTATTCGAGTCCCTGGGCAGCGACAACGCCGGGAAGCAACACTCCCATCGCGATGGCCAAAACAGCGTCCGCCAGGTTCCTGTGCACGTTCATGAGTCTTGTCTTCAATTCCGGGTCTGGAGAAAGTGTCGAAGTCTGGTCACCCAGAGTAATCGGGATCGACTGCCGCTGGCCACCGGACGGCCGTGTGTTGGAGAGTCTCGGCGATGATCGACCGCCGGCGTCTTGACGACAACCACCGCCGAAGGCATAGTGCCTTGGCCCATCAGATTCGGAGAAGCCATGACCAGTGCCACGATCGTATTGTTGCCCGGAGACGGGATCGGACCGGAAATCGTCGAACAGGGGCGGCGGGTGCTTGACGCGGTGGGCCTGCGTTGCGGCCACGAATTCGAGTTTGTCACTGCCGAGATCGGTGGCAAGGCTATCGACCGGATCGGCGATCCGTTGCCGCCGGAAACGCTGGCGGCATGTCGCGACGGCAGTGCGATTCTGCTGGGCGCCGTCGGCGGGCCGAAATGGGATGATCCCTCGGCGAAGACCCGGCCCGAACAGGGACTACTGACACTTCGCAAGGAACTGTGCCTGTTCGCCAATCTGCGTCCGATCACCGCACACGGACAACTCGTTGACGCTTCACCGTTGAAACGGGAAATCGTCGAGGGAGTGGATATTCTCTTCTTCCGTGAACTGACCGGAGGGATTTACTTCGGCGACTCGGGGCGTCGACAGGGTGAGGGAGGCGAGGCGGCCTTCAGCGAGATGGTCTACGAGACCGCCGAGATCGAGCGGATCGTGCGTTTGGCGGCCCGGGCCGCCCTCGGGCGACGCGGAAAATTGACCAGTGTCGACAAGGCCAACGTGCTCGAAGTCTCGCGACTCTGGCGACAGGTGGCCCAGCGGGTGATGGAAGACGAGTTCCCGGAAATCGAGTACGAGGTGGTCCTGGTCGATGCGATGGCGATGCACCTGATCAGTCGACCGAAGGATTTCGACGTCGTTGTGACCGGGAACATGTTTGGTGACATCCTGACCGACGAGGGGTCGATGTTGCCCGGATCACTGGGGTTGCTGCCGTCGGCCTCGCTGGGCGAATCCGGGCCGGGCCTCTACGAGCCGATTCACGGCAGTGCTCCGGACATCGCCGGGCAGGGGATTGCCAATCCACTGGCGACGATCCTGGCGGGTGCGATGCTGCTGCGACATTCGCTGGAACTGGTGGCAGAGGCCGAGATGGTTGAAGCGGCCGTCGCCGGTGTTCTCGACGGCGGCCACCGGACCGCCGATATCGCTGCCGGAGGCGAGTCGCTCTCGACGGAGGCGATGGGTGACCTGGTGGTCGCGGCGGTCGCCGGCTAGGACTGTCCGGCCAGGTGCCGCAACTTGCGCCCGATGCCGAAATAGGTGACGACGATCATGGTCGAGAGCACGACGATCGTTGTCAGTTGACTGAGGATCAAGGCTCCCCCCGGACCGCCCCGGGTGCGCATGCCGACGATCATCATCACCATCGCCATGCCCCAGGAACCGACCACATACAGGAAGAACGAGCTGATGAAGGCCAGGGCCACATAACCCCAGCGAACCGTGAGAGCGAAAAAGGCGCTGAGTTCCACGAACAGGATCAAGTGAAGACCCATCTGCAAGGGGATCATCATCACGAACACTGCGGTTTCGGGATTCGACGAATCGAATGGTGACGACAGCGATTCCCAGACCGAAGTGAAGAACAGGCTGGCTCCGATTGCGGTGAAAATCCCGACCGGGATCAAGGCCAGGATCCCTCCCAGGACTTTCGACCAGCCGAGTGCAGCCACCGATCGGGGCAGCAGCATCAGGCCGGGAAGTGTCTGCCACTGGATCTCGGTTCGAAACCCCCGGCCGATGTTCGATGCCAGTTCCATGGTGCCGGCAAGGATCCCGATTCCAAGCATCCAGCCACCCAGCGTGGTCCAACTCCAGCTCGCCCCGGAAAAGTCGATCAGGAACACGAGCATCGCGGTGATCAGGCTGTAGAGCGTCATGCGGAAGGCCAATCCGATGGCTCCACCGGACACGAAATTCAGGTCTTTCCAGGCCGGCGCCAGAACGCCGGGCCAGCATCCGCCGATCGCGCCCCGACGTGATCCGGGACTGAGTACTGACACCAGCAGGACGCCCAGCGGGACAAGCGCCGCCAGGCCGATCGATTCCCAGAGGACCCATTCATGTGGGACGCTGTCGAATCCGTTCTGCAGATCGCCCCGGAACCAGCTGAAGGCCAGGAAAACGATCGCCAGCCCGGGGATGACGACGAACAGTGCCATCGGCAGGGCGCGCAGTCGGAGACCACCTCGAACACGCAACAGTCGCCCGCCACGTTCGGGACCGGGTGTGTGTGGTTGCCGCGTGAAGCGCTCAAAACACAGCCACGCCAGCAGAAATGCGGCCGCCCCGCCGACCAGGTGGGCGTAGAACTGGATCCCGACCGCGCCACCGGAAAACCCGATCATCATCACGCTTTGCAGTCGCCCAACGACCGACCAGATCGAGACCCAGCCGACCCGGTCCTGGGCGGCCTGCATCAACGGTCCCGTGCCGCCTGACGACCTGGTGATCCACAGGAGCAATTGCAGGAGCAGGGGCATCCAGATGATCGTGTGCATCAGGGCCACTGCCGAACGAGTCCGTGCGGCCACGACACTGCAGAAAAGCCCCATTCCCGACATCAGCACGATGTAGCCGGCCAGGGTGATGTAGGTGGCCTGGATCTGTCGAGGCAGGATGCCGCCGAGAGTGACGGCGAGTTGTACGAATGGATACTGGATGGCCAGCAACAGCAACGCGTTGATCAGTCGGGGGCCGAGTTTTCCCAGCAGGATCCCGACAGCACTCACGCCGGCCATCTTCAGCAGCCCCAGCGTCTGCTCCTCTTTCTCCTCGGTGATCGACGACGTGAAGAAACTCGTCCCGGCCAGTGTGATGAAGACGAAATTCGTGTAACTGATCAACGAGAAGAACATCAGCCCCGGTGCCGTGCCGATCTCCAGCCGGCTGTTTGCCCAGGCGACGAACAGGAAGAACAGGAAGGCTCCCACCAGCAGGAACCTCAGCAGGTGCATCGGCCAACGGCGGCAATCGACACGCAAGCCGCGTGTGAACAGCGCGAGCGATCCCCGCATCATCAGCGGACTCCCTGTTCGGTCAGGTCCATGAAGGCCTCGTTGAGGTGCCTGAGGTCCTTCTGGAAACTTTCGAGTGGAACCTCGAGATTCAAGACGGCGGCCAGCAGGACATTGGCCGAGGTGATCTGCGATGAGCAGGTGACCCGGTACTCGAGCGTCTCCTCGACACGAGTGACCGAATCGACTTCATCGAGGCCCAGCAGCCGCTCCTCGAATCGTTCCTGGGGTTCGGCGATCGTCAGGCGGTACATCGAGGACTCGGTGTTTTGCTCGAGCAGCCTCCGCATTCTCCCGGTGTATTTGACCCGGCCCCGATCGATGATCGTGACGCTGTCGCAGAGTTCGGCGAGTTCGCTGAGAATATGGGAGCTGATGAAGATGGTCTTGCCCATCTGTCGCAAGGCCCGAAGAATCTCCATCAGTTCGATACGGGCCCTGGGGTCGAGCCCACTGGCGGGCTCGTCGAGCAGCAGCAGGTCGGGGTCGTTGATCAGGACCCTTGCCAGGCCGACGCGCTGTTGCATGCCTCGGGACAGCCCGTTGATCGGACTGTCGGCGCGGCCGTCCATGTCGGTCAGGGCGAGCACGTCGCCGATGACCGTGCGACGGTCGGCGACGGCCAGTCCGTAGGCCGCGGCAAAAAAATCGAGATACTCGGTGACGGTCATCTGACGGTACATGCTGAAGTGGTCGGGCATGAACCCGATCTGCTGGCGGACCGCCTTGGTGTCTTTGAGCACGTCCTTGCCAAAGACCTGGACCGAGCCGGACTGGGGTTGCAGCAGTGTGCAGATCAGTTTCAGGGCCGTCGTCTTGCCGGCACCATTGGGGCCGACGAACCCGTGCAGCGAACGTGGCATGACCTGGAAATTGACTTGATGCAGCGCCTGATGGTTCTTGAAAGAATGATTGAGGTCCCGGACATCGATGGCCACCGCATCGCCTGGCAGCATTCCCGACGAGGGGTCCGGGGACATCGCTTCAATCGCCGGATTGCCGGTGGGCGTTGGATCATTCATCAGGGTGTTCCTAGCGGGATGATCAGGTCCTGGACAAACAACACCTGGCCGACCTGGTGCCGGAGTTGCGGATTGTCGACATGGAAGGACTCGGGCTGGTCGGCGAGCAGCAACAGGCGGAGCCGGTCGGAACGAAGTGCTTCTTTCAGAGTCGGATCGAGCTGTCGGAGCATTTCGGACAGCAACGGTTGGTGCATTTCCTCGAAGAGTTGTTCGGTCGGCCGATGCTGGGTGTCCCAGAACCGGGAGTTGGCCATGGCGAACTGATTGGGTTGTTTTTTCAGTGTCGAGACATGGCCGAGCTTGTTTCCCAGGACCAACTCGCGACCATCGCTTGATGGTTTCAACTGGAAGACCGTCAGGTTGCCGATGACCCAGGACTTTCTGAGCGTGGAAATTGGGGAGGTAGGCTGCAACTGCAGGGACAGCTTTTCGAGGGATCGATCATCAGCGAACCTGATTCGAGCGATTTCGATGTCCCAGGACGGGCCGCTGGCTTTCATCCGATGGAGAAATGGTCGCATCGTAAACGGTGGAATGTCGACTTCCATCCGTCCTCCCGGTCCGTTGTCGATCGAACCGGCAACGGCGTGGTTGTTGCCAGGCGTGGCATAAAGCAGGCCGCTGTTGCGCCGGTTGATCGTTGTCTGGTCACGGGACGGATTGCCTCGGTCCGAGGAGTGTTCCGCGTGCGTGATCGTGTAGCGACCACCGTCGGTCACGAAGACTCCGCTCCACTGCATCACGTCCCAGCGGTTGCCGCCGAGGTGGTGGGCCACGGCGACACTGTTGACCGTGGCGGTTTCGTCGTAGCCACGGGCACCGATGTAGGAGAAGCAGACGCTGAAGAGGCCGATCGTGGTCACCAGCGCGGCGAGAACGACGCGGTAGTCGGTTCGTGATCGTCCCAGTATCCAGCCTCCGGGAAACAACATTAGCCAGTAGACGATGCCGAGCAGAAAGATTGCCAGCCAGTTGTGGCGGGGCGTGGTCATTTGATTGAAGCGACTGAAGAACGAATTGTCGGACTCTTCGACGCCCACGCTCATCGCCGGTTTCGGGTCCACCTGGCCGCGGTCGGGCAGCGTCTGTTTGAGGAACGACCGGTCCAGTTCGAACCGGTTCCGCTGCTGATGTGTGATGACACCTCTTCCGATCCGGGAGATACCGCTTTCCGACGGCGTTGCGTCGTCGGCGGGTGCGTTGAGGACTTCCAGTGGGGCCGGGAAGCGTGGAAATACGCCGCCGGCCCCCTGCAGGACATGGACGTGACCGCCTCGGTACAGCCAGTCGCGAAAGGCCTCGCGTTGCGATTCTTGCCAGCGGGGTACGTGATCCAGAAACACCGTGTCCAGCGAGTCGGTGGCCGTGACCATTGGCGGAAACAATTCCTCGGAAAGTACCGGCACACCGAAAGATCCGCCGGAAAGCCCGTCCCGTTCCAGCAACAGCACCCGCGCCTTGGGTCCTTGCTTGGGGAAAGACTCCAATTCGATGGTTCCACGCTGCGTTCCACTCCATCGCAGCCTCCAGTTCCACACTTGCCCCATGTCGCCGTTGTCGAGAAACACGTAGAAGTGAACCCAACTTTTCTGTCCCGGTGCGAGTACCATCGCTTCGATCAACCCCGCCCCGATGCGGTTGCCCAGCTGGACCTCTTTTTCAAGGGTCAGAAACCCGGTAAAAGGATCGCCGGTCTCGTTGCGAACCAGTACGTGCACGGGCAGAAAACTCCGCCCGGTCGCGGTTCCATCGAATCCCCAGAGGACGTCGTCAATTTCGACGCCGTAGGCCGGTGCGGAGCTGAACAACAGCAGCGACAACAGGCCAAGGATGGTTCGCTGCAGCTTGGCCGCATTGATATTCACGCTGCCGGCTCCTTGGCGGTGGCTGCGGTGGCTGCGGTGGCTGCGGTGTGGCCGGAGAGGCGACCGAGCAGTCGGTCAGCCTGGGACAGGCATCGGCGCCGCAGTCCGTACCAGACCAGGCCGTAGAAGCTGAAGTTGACGATAGAGAACAGGAGAATGGGAGAGATTCCACCATAGGTCAGGGGTTCGGCCAGTCCGCGGGTTTCGTTCATCATGATCATCACCGAGGGTGAACAGAGTAACGCGGGGACAGCGATCAGGGGTTTTTCGAGTAGGTGGAGCGTGATCATCTCGGCCTGTTTGCCAGCGACCAGGACCGGGAGGAAGGCCCAACCGAAAAGCACCATCAGGGTGATCAGCATTGCCCTCATCTGCGATCGTGACTTGATCCCGATCACGAACGCGATCCAGCTGCACAGAGGAAGGTAGACCAGGACCGAGAGCAGGGCACACAGGAAGTAGTCGAAGTGCTGGAACACTGCGACGACGGTGGCCAGCGGAACGGTAATGATCGCCAGGGCCCCGTCTTCGAGTCCGGGTGTCCCGGTCGCAAACCACGCCTCGAACAGGAAGATCGTAACCAGTGGAACCGTCAACACCAGCATCAGGCGGCGGATGCCGAGATGTTTCTGTCGTACGATCTCGTGGCTGTCCATCGTCGAGGCGAGCAGGAGATCGAGTGTCTGGTGCGAGCGTTCGCTGCTGATCAGGCTGGTGGCCTGGACGGTGATCAGCAACACCCCCAGAGCCCAGACGACGTAAAGAGCTTCGGCCGCGACTCCCAGACGCGTCTGGTAGGCCATGCCGGCAACGGCGGCTAGGATCAGGAATAGCGGCGTCTCGATCGAAACCAGCACCCGGACCAGATAACGGGTGGTCCCGAGGGATTTCTTTTGAGTTTCACGCCAGGTGATCGGCATGAAGTCGGGCAGGAGCGCGTCGTCACGGATCAACACGACACCCCCGGTCGTGATGTCGTTGAGCCAGAAAAAGAACCGGTCGAGTCGGCGGAAAAGTTCGAGTACCAGGTTCTTGCGAGCGACCTGGGCCCGGTGGACCAGGAAGTATCGTCCGAGCAGGAAATAGGAGACGGCCGGGACCAGCAACACCGCCGACTGGATTGCCAGGAGTTGGCTGTTGTCGGTTGTCAGCGTGAGCGGGCTGATCTTGCCGATCGTGGCCGTGGCCGTCGTCATCGCCACGACAGCCAGGACGGGACAACTGATCAGGCCGATCGTGTAGGTGCCGATGAATGCCGAGACCGTCGTCCCGGCCCAGCTCGAGCACATCAGTCCCAGCGTGCCGATGTGGACACAGATCACCGCCAGCAGGCAGATTCCACTGATGAGCTCGACGATCGATACCCCGCCGAGCGAGTAGGCAAAGGCCAGCAGTGGCATCGAGAGCAGCAGGAAGCTGAGCATCGGGACCAGGCGGCCGAGCAACTTCTCGAAGAGAATCGTGAAGGGACCGAGACGGGTCACCAGTAACACGGCCAGTGAATCCCGTTCCTTCTCGGAGGTGATCGCACCGCAGGAAAGTGGGGGGAGGAACAGCAAAACGCCGAGGAGTTGCAGCAACACGACCTGTTCGAACATCAGTTTGCCACTGCCCAATGCGGAAAACGTGCTCGCCCCGCTGTTGGCCAGGATTCGCTCGAACTGCCAGAACGCGATCACAAACAGCAGCGTGGCATAGACAATACGTACGACGTAGGTCCGTGGCCGAGACGCCTGCTCGACGAGTTCTTTTGCCAACAGGGGCAGTCCCAACCGGGGTGTCCGCCAATTCATGCGGTCTTGCCCTCGGTCAGTTTCATGAACGCGGTCTCCATGTCCATGGCCTCGGGTTGGAACATGTGGATCCGGACTCCCAGGCTGCAGAGGGACTCGTGAAGAGTCTCGACGGCTGCGGGATTGTCACGAAGACGAATCGCGATGCGATCCACCTGTTGCTCGACGTTTTCGACTCCCTCGATTTCCCGGATTTTCTCCAGGACCGCTTCGTCGGCACCGACCAAACGCACATGGACGATCCGCATCAGTTGCAGTTGTCGGTAGATGTCTTCCAGCGACCCCTGGGCCACCATCTGGCCGGCCTCGATGATTCCAACCCGTGTGCACAGGTGCGCCAGTTCGTGCAGGATGTGACTGGAAATCAGGATGGTTTTGCCCATCTCGGTCAGTGCCTTGAGCAGTTCTCGCACCTCGATACGGGCGCGGGGATCCAGGCCGCTGGCGGGCTCGTCGAGCAACAGCAACTGGGGATCGTGCAGCAGGACACGAGCCAGTGCCAGGCGTTGTTTCATTCCCCGGGAGAGCGAATCGACCTGGTCGGAGATCTTGTGGGTGAGATCGGTCAACTCGAGAACGTTGCCGACGACCGTCTTGCGTTGTTTCCGGGGAATCCGATAGGCGGCGGCGAAGAAGTGAAGGTACTCGCGGACATTGAGGTCCTCGTAGACGCCGAAGAAGTCGGGCATATAGCCGATCTGTTCTCGAATCGCCCGGGGATTTGCGGCGACGTCGATGCCGTTGATGCGGGCCGTGCCGGTGAAGTTGGGCAGCAGCGTGGCCAGGACCTTGATGGTGGTACTCTTGCCGGCCCCGTTGGGACCGATGAACCCGTAAACCTCCCCCTGCGGGATTTCGAGTGAGATCCCACGGACGGCGTGGATCGGGCCGTAATGGACGTGGAGATGTTCGATCGAAACAACGGGCATGTGTCACCGTCTGGGTGATATCGATGGCGTGGGCGGATTTGGTTGAGGAACTGCCCGTGCCACCGGGAACGGATCGTCGGTGTCGAAGGGACGGTCGATGTAGAGATGCCGGTAGAGAATCAGATCATGGCCTTTGGTTCGGGCAATCACCAGCAGCCATTGCCCGGGATCGGTGGGATCGAGCATCACCAGATCCTCGAAGTTGTTGCCTCCATGAGGTCCGACCTGGGAGATGGTTGCGAAGACGCCCACGGGCGGACGCACGCAGATGTCCTGCAGGAAACTCGTCGTGGCGACTTCCGTCACCACCGGCTTGCCCGGACCCTGGTTGCTGGGGCGTTCTCGATAATGATACCGGGGATCGTCCCATTCGGTCGTCGACGGGAACAGGGTGATCTGGGACTCTCCGATCCAGCGCGGTGGTCCTTCTCCATGGAGCAGCAGTGCCCCGCTGCGTTCACCGAAGCTGGTGCGAACCGATGCGATGAATTGACTCTGCGGTTTCCCGGGCACCGACAAGGCTTCCGGCTGAATTGAATCCCAGTCGAATGACGGGATTTCCTCGGCGGGTCCAATCCGAAAAATACGGTTCAGTTGAGGTGACCACTGGGGCAGATCCTGGATCGCGGTGAATTCCCCCGGGATCAGACCAACGTACTCGGCAGGTTTTGCGAGATCCAGGTCCGAAAGTGCAAACGGGATGCTGCCGATCCGGTTCGTGCTGAACAGGAACCGCCGATGGTCGATCGGTGTGAACAGGCCCCGGCGGACCGTGGTCTCCTGGGTCGAGTGCTGGCCTTTGAGGTGGAGCTGGAACCGGTTCTCGCGGACCAGTGTTCCGTCGTCACCGATGTCGCGAAAGATCACACTCTTGGCATCCCCGGTCGTGCCCATGTAATCATGTGACGTCCAGACGATCAGCAGGGTGAAGCCCAGGGTGACCAGCGGAAAGAAAAACCAGGTCAGCTTCCGCCGGCGGAAAATTCCGAGCAGGAAATAATCGACCGGTCCGATCACGACGACGTAACCGACCAACAGGGTTCCCAGCAGCCAAAGTGGAACGACCCGAAAATCGTCGGGAGTCAACCGGGCCAGCAGGCTGCCAAGGGTTTGAATTCTCGACTTGATCTCGGGAAGCGGGGGCGGGGTGCCCGGTCGAGGACGGACCACGACCCGGACCGAATCGCCCCGGGCGGGCAGATCGCGGCGGCGCTGGTGACGGCTCCAGAGAAAATCCACACTGCTCCGCCAGCCCGGCGATTCCCGGAAGGCCTTGCTCATCGGCCTGGACTGATGGACGACGACACGTCCCAATCCCTTGCGGACACGGACGGGGCCGGAGTCAAGTCGGGGGCGGCCGTTGTCGTCGAGCGTGACACGATCGCCGGCCGATCGCGCCAGCCCGTTCAGGTACCCGGCATGAACCCGGCTGATCGGCTCGTCGAGAAACACGCACAGGCTGCCGCCGGCATCGACCCAGCGTTTCAGTGCGTCCATCTGGGGTCGACGCAGGTCGCGAAACCCCTCCGGCAGTAAAACGATCAGGTTGTATTCGCACAGCCAAAGGGGATCATCGGGCAGATCTTCGGGGAAGATCCTCGCCGGGTAGGTGGCGATCAATCGACGGAGTGGATCATTGGGGTCGATCAGAATCGAGAAGTCCAGGGTGGCGGTGAAGGCGACTTCGTCGAGGGAGGTGGTTTGTTGCCACGGGTTGCAGAAGGCGACGACAAAGGACCGGCGGAATGCGCCGGCGACACGCATCGAGCGTTCTCCGAGGTCAAATGTCCCGAGATCACTGACAAAGTAAGCCTGGATGTCCAACGGGCTCAGGGGGTCGTTGGTCGTGAAGGTCGGCAACAGCGTCCGAAAACGGGCCCCCGAACTTGTCAGCACGGCCGGCGTGGTGGTGCGAAGTCGTCCGAGTTGTTCCTGGCCCTGCAGGACGTGGACTTCGAGATACCCTTTCGGCATGCCCTGGCCCTTCCACAACAGCGTCCAGTCGATCGAGATCGGCGAACCGGTTCGAAGCTCCTGGAAGCGGCGGTGAAATTCCAGGGACAGCCGCGGATCGACATCCTGGGCCGGCAGCGTTCCGGTTGCTCCCAAAACGTTCAGGGCGAAGGCGAGGGTCAACGGCAGGGAGAAGTTTCGCAACATGGGCAATGACACCGAAGGGCTAGCCGGTGGCTCCCGCGGCCTTTTTCTGGAAGTACCACCACTCGACCAGCAGAACGAAGAACGCGATCATTGCCAACGACGGCCACAACGGCCGGTCGGTCTCGATCGGTGAACTGGCGGCGGTGACTTTCAGTTCCTTGTCCCGGGGGATGATCTCCCCGGCGCCCAGCAGAGAGGATTCCCCGGCGTCGAGAATTCCGGCACCGACACGAGCGATTTCGGCACCGCCCTCCAGGATCCGGTAACGGCCGACCCGTGGTGCCGGGACTCCCGAGAGAATTCCGTCGACTCCCGTGCGGATCCTGTGGGTGCTGCCGTCCGGCCCGACGACCCGGTAGTACTGATTGGGCTCGAGCACTTGCGGGCGAAGTACCCGGGTGGGTTGCCCCCGGATTTCAGCCAGGCCGACCTCGTGCCGGGCAATTTCGACCGCGTTCTTGACCAGGACCGGAAAACCGACACGGTAGGGCAGCGTCGATCGATCGGTGTGAAACAGCAGGTGGAAACCCAGGCGAGCCGGGGACCGCCTGGCCAGGACCAGCGGTCCCGCCCGTCCCGTCGCCAGGATCTCGTAACCGGCCTCGCGGAAATCCTGGTCCTGAACATCTTCGCCCCTGACCGGTTCGTCGTTGATCTCGATGTTGTCCAGGCTGACATGCTGCAGCAGCAGGCTGCTCTTGTTCCAGTCGATCACCGTTGAGGTGCCTGGACGAGTGGCGATCAGTTTCCGGAGGTCCACGGGAATTCGTCCCACCACCAAGCGGACCGCCGCATCGATTGTCGGATTGGTGTGTTCGTCGGTTTCGGTGATTGCCAGGTCGTAAATCTCCGGTTGTCCAGCATCACCGCCGTCGGGGAAGACGGTGACGCCCGGTAGTGGATCCAGGGCATGGCGAAAGCTGATCAGCTCCGGATCGCACCACACCAGCAGGGAACGCGAGACGGGGAGATCCAGGTAGGCCCGGTTATCACTGGCCAGGGCGTCAAAACCAAGGGGTTCGATCTTGACCATCAGCGAACTGGTTCCGCCGGCCTCGACATGAAACACCAGTCGTTGCGACTGTCCCGGGGAGAGTGTGAACGGCAATCGATCGATTGGCTGCCCATCCTGCTCGAGCACGGCTTCGCCGGAGGTCTCCTCATCGGGGGAACCGTCGACCCTCACGAACACGTCCCAGGGCGTCTGGTTCCCATCGACCTTGGCGGCTGTCTGTCTCCGGGCATTGAAGGCGATGATGCCGAGATTGGGACCGGCAGCCGGGAGTTTCTCGTACATCAATTCAAACGGCAGTTCGACATCGACGTTGGCAATCCGGCGGTTGCCGGTCGTTTCCTGATCGGGGAAGTTCCCGTCAGAAACCAGGGCCACGGCGGAAATCGGTACACGTCGGGCCAGGGCCTGGGCCATTCGCAGCCCGTCCTCGAGATTGCTGGTCACATCGCGGACAGTGAGTTTTTCGAGTGCCTTGCGAAGAAGTCTCTTGTTGTTGGTGAACTCGGTCAGTCGTCGCGCCGTGGCACCGACGGCCACCAGGCAGATGCGGTTCGGGAGCGCCCGCTCGATCAACTCTTCGACACGTTCCTTGGCGAGTTCCATTCTCGTCTTGCCGTGCTCACGGTCCAGGGCGCCCATGCTCGCCGAGCAATCCACCAGGATCGGCAGGTTCTCCGAAGATTCCGGCCCCGCTCGCAGAAACGGTTGCATCACCGCGAGGATCAGGCTGCAGAGAATGAGCAACTGCAGCCAGAGCAGCAGGTGTTTCCTGAACCGTTGGAACGGCGAGTTGACTCGCTGGTCGTTGATCACGCTGTGCCAGAGCACCAGCGAGGGAATCTCGAGTCGGGGCCGCTTCAGCTTGAGGAAGTAGACGATCACCAGGGGAATCGCCAGCAGAAACAGCCAGGCCCACGAGGGGGCCAGAAATCCGGTCGGGTTCATTTCACCCACCCTTGCCTGAGCAGCAGGTCGAAGAGTACCTGCTGAATCGGGTCCTCGGAACTGGTGGAAAGGAAACGACCGTTCCGCATGTGACACTGCCGCCTCAGGTAGACCTCGAGTTGTTCACGGTGTTCACGGTACAGGCCAAGCAACTCGCCTATCGACGACACGTCGAGAACCTCGCCGTGTTCGCTGTCAACCAGCCTCAGGTCACCACCGAGTTCAGGGTCGATCTCGGTCGGTCCCAGGACCTGCAGGGCGAAGATCTCCAGTCCGGCGGAATGAAGCAGGTTGAGTGGTCGGGAGAGGGTCGCCGGTGTCAGGAAGTCCGACAACAGCACCACAACTCCCCTGCCGCGGTGCCGGCGGAGCATTGCCTCGATCGACTCGTCGATCCCCGAGTCACCACCACAATCGACCTGTTCAAGGAACCCGAACAGTCGTCGGATGTTTGCCCGGCCACTGCACGGTGGCAGCATTTGCGGCGAGTCGCCGGCCGCTCCGGCGACATGGACACTGACACGTTCGGTTCCCATGAGTCCGATCACACCGAAGGCGGCGGCCAATTCCCGGGCGCGGTGGAACTTGTTCTCGAACCGCATCGAACTCGACGCATCCACCAGGATGGCGACGTGCATTTCTTCTTCGTACTGGTACAGCTTCAGGTACGGGCGGTTCAGGCGTGCGAAGATGTTCCAGTCAACAAACCTCACGTCGTCGCCGGGAACATAGTTGCGGTAGTCGGCGAACTCGGTACTGCTGCCTCCTCGTCCGGACACATGTTCACCCTGCGTGCGATTCGTCTGACGACGATTCGGCTGCAGCCTCAGTCGCTCGAGTCGCGCCAGGACCGAGTTGTCCAGCAACGACGTCAACTGGTTCTGAGGAGCCACGTTCATCGGCGTTCGTCTGATGTCGTCGAGAAAAGGGGGGGAAGGGAGAAGGTCAGGCATCGACCGAGAGAGTCGAAAGGCAATCGGAGACCAGGTCGGCCACATCGACGTTTTCGGCCTGGCCGTCGTAATTCAGCAGCACGCGATGCTGAAGCACCTCGGCAGCAAAGTACTTGATATCCTCGAAGGCGACGTGGGCCCGGCCGTCGCCGAGGGCCCGGACCCGGGCGGCACGGATCAACGCCTGGGCCGCTCGTGGACTGGCGCCCCACCGTACGAACTGCCGGACCCCTTCCGGAGCCAGTTCGTTGTCGGGATGCGTCGACAAGACCATCCGGACAGCATAGTCCCGCAACGGATCGGCCACGACGACCTTGTCGAGAGTCTCGCGGAGGTCGAGGATCCGGCTTCCGTCGAGGACCACGGGAAGATCGATCGGTTGCCGGAGAATCGTGCGGTTGACCACCTCGTTGAGCTCGTCGCGGTCCAGGAATCCGACGACCACCTTGAACATGAACCGGTCGAGTTGGGCTTCCGGCAGCGGATAGGTTCCTTCCTGTTCGATCGGATTCTGCGTGGCCAGAACGAAAAATGGCTGGTCGAGAACATGCAGTTCTCCGCCGACGGTCACCGTCCCTTCCTGCATTGTCTCGAGCAGGGCCGACTGGGTCTTGGGCGAGGCGCGGTTGATCTCGTCGGCGAGCAGCAACTGGGTGAAGACTGGCCCTTTGCGAAACTCGAATCGGTAACGGCCCGATTCGTCGGTGTTCATGATGCTGGTGCCGATGATGTCGGCTGGCATCAGGTCCGGTGTGAACTGGATGCGACGAAACTCGAGATCGAGTACCCGCGACAGGGACTTGACCAGTTCGGTCTTGCCCAGGCCCGGCACACCTTCCAGCAGCACGTTGCCGCCGCAGAACATCGCCGTTAGAACCGATTCGACGACCCGGTCCTGGCCCACGATGACCGAGCCAATCTCGTCGCGGAGGCGCGAGTAGTCACGCCGAAACACGTCGGTTTCAGCTTGAAGGTCGGTATCGGTCATCTCGGGAGAAGAACTGTCGGTTGTCATCGCGTGTCAGTCCTGGGAAGTGTCCTGGGAAGTGTCCTGTCGGCGGCGTTTCATTGCCAGGAGCCGTTCAGTTGTTGACTGGGCCTGGGGAGTTGTGGCTTCGGGAGTTGTGGTCGGAGGGACAGCAGGGTCGATTTCGGTGGCCGCCAGGTGCTGGGGTGCCACCGCCGCATCGGTGCCGCGCGTCGGTGTCATCGGGGGGGCATTGCGGTGGGCATCCAACTGCGAGCCGACCGCCTGTTTGCGACGCAGCAGGTTGCCCATTGTCTCGGTTGTTGCGGCCTGGCGTGGCCTGAGCCAGGCGATGAGGATGGCCGGGTCGATTTGTACGCGACGGACGGCGACATCCAGGGGGACCAGGCACGCCAACGCGACCAGGAACCAGTCGAATACCTCTCGCGAACTCGTTTTCGGTTCACGACGATTGAAGATGTCTGCCGGGGTGGCTCCTGCTGAGAGCATCCGTCCTCCGGTGCGCTCGACGATTTCCTGCAGGACCAGCGGGTTCGAGTGGAATTTCAAGTATTCCGGTGAATAGGAGACGATCAGGCCTCCGTGGGCCAACTCCTTGCGGCCATCGCCCTCGCCGCTGGCCCGGACCTGGTATCGTCCCTTGCCCCACAGTGGAAAACTGGCCTGGTAGCGTGTCGGGCCCACCTGTTTGAGTGTCAACGATTCGGTCCGGTCGTGTGGGCCGCCAACAACCGCCACGACATTCAACGGGGCCGCATCACGATGAAAGTCCTCGACGACCACGGTGCCGCGGCCACCCTCCGTGTAGCTCCACAGCCTCAGGTTGCCTTGCCGGTGCACGCGTGAGATCCGCGTCACCAGTTGCTGGACAAAGGAGCGGAATTTCTCCCAGCCGACCCAGTCCTTTCCCCAGTTGCCCGAGAGGTCGGAAGTGAATGCGGCGGTTGTGCCAAGTCCCTTCTTGAAAGTCACAAGCAACGGATCGATTTCATCGGCGTCGGTCTTGTCCGGTTGGGGTTTGACCTGCAGGATCGTCTCGGCACGCGTCTTTGCGGTCGTCAGAACGTAACCGTGCAGCGGGGGCAGGTTGTCGAGTCCCTTCAGGATCGGCGACGGGAAGCCCACTGTCGGCTCGACGGTCTTGTTCTGGATCATCGTCCGTTTCAGCGTGTTGGATTCCTTGATGAAAATCGAGGGCAACAAGCTGGGATCGCTGGGAAAGTAGTAACGACCTTTTGTCGTTGCGGCGATCTGCCGCATGATCTGTCCTTCTCGACCACCGTGAGGGAAGATCGAGATCGTGGAGATGGTGATCTGGTTCCTGGTGAAATCCTCCAGCAGTCGTGGCAGTGGCGGTTGAGGATCACCGTCGGAAATGATGATCATGTGCTTGACCGAAGCGTCGCTCTTCTTCAGGCCCGCAAATCCCATCTGCATCGTGCGGGCGAAACTGGGCATGTCGCCGATCACCGCCCCGTTGATCTTCTTGACCAGACTGGGGTATTCGCGCTTCGGGGTCAGTTCGAACAACCACTGTTCTCCGTTGGACCCGTAGACGAGCACACCGACCTCGTCCTGGGGCTGCAGGACCTTGATCGCCTGCTTGGTGATCCGCTTGCCCCAGGTGTTCCCCTCGGGAAACTCGCAGGTGTGTAGTACGATCGCCAGGGCTCCCTTCGGCAGCACCTTCTTCTTGGTGATGTCCATCTCGACCGGAAGAATCTCTTCGATCACCGTTTTTCGATACCCGCCGGGTCCGAAACTGTTGGCACCTCCGACCATCAGGAAACCGACCCCCAGGTTCTCGACGGCGTCCTTGACGGCTCCCAGCTGGACCACGTCGAAGGCATCGATACCCACGTTGACGAAGATCACCACGTCGTAAGACATCAGCGACAGCGCATCGCGAGGAAACTCGTAAGCGGTACGAATTTCAACCGCTCCCTTGCCTTCCCGAATTGCCCGGACCAACGACTGGTGATCGGCTGGATTCCCTTTCGGATCGGTGACCACCAGGACCTTGCCTTCGCCTTCGACGAACAGGTAGTCGAGAACCGTGTTGTTCTCCTTCCAGCTGTCGGCTTCCGGATTGACGACGATCGTGGCCGAGTATTCGTAGTAGCCGGCTGTCCGCAGGTAGATCGGGAACGTGTAGCGGCTCTTTCCGGCCGGGAAACGAATCTCTCGTTCGGAAATCGTCTTGCCGTTTTCGGCCAGTACCAGGCGACCGTTGCCGTCCTTCAGGCTCGAGAGCACCACGTCGGCCTCGTAGGTCTCGCCGAGCTTGACGTTGCGAGGCAATTCGAGTCGCTCGACCCAGACTTCGGTGTCGTAACGGTACTGGACCGGCATCACGTCGACGGCAATACCGCGTGCCTTAAGTTCATCGAGGATGCCGCGCAGGTCTCCCAGCGTTTCGGTACCATCGCTGACCAGAACAATCCGTCCCCGATTTTCCTCGGGCAGCATCGCCGCCGAGAGCGACAACGACTGCTCGAGGTTGGTGGCGTCGCGATCGACCAGCGAGTTGAGCAGGATGCCTTCCTCGAGCGGCGTTGTTTCGGCGGGCGGCAATTCGACCGCCGAGTTCCGGCCAAAGACCACCAGCCCGGCCTGGTCGCCCTCGGGTTTTCGTGACATCGTGTCGGCCACGAAACGCAGGGCCTCGTCCTGGGCACTGGTTTCTCCGCTGTCGCGGCCGACCGAGTCTGAAATGTCGACGGTGTACATCACCGCCAGCACGTTACTGGTCCGCACGGCCCGCGGTTCGGCCAGCAGCATGACGAACAGCCCGATCAACGCCAAGCGGGTCCAGAGGGCCACCAGGCCACGGGCACGCCCCATTCCACCACCACCGGTGACGTGCAACCACCAGACCCACGGCGTCACCAGCATCAGCCAGAAGGCTGCAGGCACAACGAACATCAGCCGGTCGAACCATTCGAGCCCCACGACCAGGATCGCGTACAGCACCAGGAAAACCGCCAGTGGCAGCGTCCAGGACCACCGAAACCGGCGGCGAGGTCGAGGAAACATGTGGTCGAGAAATGCCGACATGAGCGATGTCATCGAGAGGTGACGGGCGAAGTCTTCGGGACGATCAGAGATCCAGAGAAACGAGTCGACGGTTGCGGGTATCGGCCACCCAGACACGCCGGGTGGAATCGACGCCCAGTCCCCAGGGGGTGCCGAATTGGTTTCGACCGGATCCGGTCGTGCCGAAACGCCCGAGCAAGCGACCCGAGAGGTCGAAACGCGAGACGCGGCCTGCTCCGTATTCGACCACCCACAGGTCCCCGTCGGGGCCCAGGGCAATGTCATAGGGATAGTGCAGCCGGCTCGATTTGTCCTGCGTGCCCAGGATCTCGAGGAAGTGGCCGTGGGCGTCGAAGACCTGGATCCGGTCATTGAAAGCATCGACGATGTACAGCCGCCCGTTCCGCCAGACCATTCCACTGGGTCGCTGGAATTGTCCCGGTGCGTCACCGAGGCCACCGAACGTCAGCAGGTGCCGCCAGTTTCGATCGAATTTCTGCACCCGGTTGGCGCCTCCGTATTCCGACACAAACAGGTTGCCTTCCCCGTCCTCGACGATGGCGACGGGCCAGATGAACTCGCCGTTTCGCTGTCCCTCCTGGCCGAACATCTTCTCGACACGGCCCTGGTCATCAAAAATGACTACGCGATGGTAGTGCGTGTCGGCGACTGCGATCCGTCCATCCGAGAGCAGGCAGACTCCCTCCGGGTTGCCCACGTCACTTTCGGGCATGTCCCACTGCCGCAGCGGTCGTCCCTCCCGATCAAAAACCAGGACACGTCCGGCGTTGTCGAGCACGTAAACGGTGTTGTCAGCGGCGGTCGTGACTGCCCGCGGTGCCGGAATCATCGGACCGGCGGCTGGCATCGACCGGGAGACGATCCGTGACGGCAGCATCGCCGGACCGGTGTCAGTCCCGCAGCCGGCAGCCAGCCCAACCAGTACCAGTCCAACAAGGGTGGGCGGGCTGTTCGTTGAGGTGGTAATGGTCACGCCGAGTTCTCCGGTCGAAAAACGACCTGGCACAGACACCGTACCCCGGCATTGTAACCAGCCAGTCAAGCTTGCTTCGAGCGGCTCGGTGCGGATTTCACACGTTACGGCGTTTCAGGCGGATCCGCTGGTGCTCGACCGGTGCCGGTGTGTCGGCGAGATGCGTGACGGTGCGTGACGCTTGGTTCGACAGCAACCGCAGACGGGTCTCACGCGTTGCCCCGACCTCCCGGCTGCTGACGACCTCGACGGGACCTGATTCGTCCGGAATGACCAGCAGATCCCGTGGTCGAATGCCGAATTCGGTTTCTTCGGTCGCCAGTTCCCAGGCCAGCGCCTGTTCGGCGGTGAACCAGTTGACCGGACCCAGGCACTCGGCCGCTTCGCGGGACGGTGGCGTCCGGTACAACTCCTGAGTGTTCCCATCGGCAATCATGCGGCCTTCGCAGAGGCCGATCACCCGGTCTGCGTGCCTGAGAGCCTGTTCGGGGGCATGCGTGGAAAAGATGAGGGAGGTGTTCTCACGGTGGCAGTCCTCGATCATCTCCGACCAGTAGCAGGCCAGTCGCGCCGGATCGACGTGGACAAGGGGTTCATCGGCCACCAGTACCCTCGCCCCGGCCGCCAGGCCGCGGGCGGTCGACAGTCGCGAAGATTCGCCGGCCGAGAGTTCCGCCGGGCGGGCATCGGTTCGTTCGACCAGGTCGAACATTTCGAGCAGGATCCCGGTCCGGTCGGGCGAGCTCTCGGGAGGCAGGACCGAGCGAAGGTGTTCGGCGACGCTCGCCTGTGGCCAGAGACCTCCGTCGGAGGGGACCCAGAAGAGCGGTAATCGGGTTCCGGATCTGGGGATGTGGCAGTGGACCTGACCGAGATCTGTGTGTTCGTAGGCGACCAACAGATTCAGCAACGAGGTCTTGCCGGCTCCCGAGGGACCCAGGATCGCGGTGTGGCCGTCGCCGATCTCCAGATGATCCACCCACAGGCGTGGTTGCCGGTCGCCGTCGAGTCGAACGTCACGCAGTTCCCAGAATGTACTGGTGGCTGGAGTCATGACGGCGGCTCCTGGGCGACCGGGTCGTGGCGAAGCGAGCCGCTGTCGCGGCGACCGGAAGAAAAGGCCAGGGGGCGTCGCGAGTGGCCCCATGGCAGCACGCTTGGCAAGTGGTGACCGACCACGGACAGGACCGTGATCCAGCCCAGCGGAACCAGAATGACCAGCAGCGTCATTGCCGACAGGGCTCCGTTGCGGCCGAAATGCATTTGCTGGTACATGCGGTGCGCTACCGACAACCATTCGGCAGGAGCCAGCAATTCGTTGATCGTCAGTTCCAGGAAGCCCCACCAGCACAGCAGGCCACACAGCAGGGCGACTCGCTTTCCGGTCAGTGTCCAGAGCAGCCGGCGACCGGCGGCGCGTTGTTCCCGGGACGGCGAGTCGTACAACAGCCGTGAAAGATGATGCTGTTTCCGTGGCGGAAAGACCGTCAGTAGCCCCACCAACAGCGCGGCCCGGGGCAGCAGCCAGAGAGATTCTCCGAGGCACAATGCGATGACGGTGTGCTGCAGACCAGGACCGGCGAAGCGCAGGAAGGCCCAGGTCAACAGGAGTCCCAGCGAGAGAGATCCCAGCAGGCCGGGCAGGGCCAGTACGATCAGTGAACGTGTTCTTCTTGCCTGCAACAGTCCGATCGCCACCAGGGACGCCAGCAGCGTGGCAACGACGGCCACCGCCAGGCTGCGTGCGGATTGCACGCTCAGCGAGTGCAGGCTTCGTTGCCCTTCCCAGAAGGATGGCCAGGTCGACCAACCGTCCACGATCAGGCTCACCAGTGGAACGACCGTGACAGCGGCCAGCGAGAGACCCAGCCAGCCACGAATCGACCACTGCACGCCGCGCCGAGGTCTTGGCCGTTGCCGGCTGATATCGGCGTCGGGGGCCGGGCGGGCCGACCACAGCAACGACAACAGCGGTGAGATCAGCATCGGCGAGCACACCAGCGGAAGCCAACCACGTTCCCAGAGGTTGGAGGGGTTTCTTTCACCCAGGCCCTGCAGGGCGGTGGCCTCAAACAACGCGTTGGACCAACTGGCCGGCGTCACACGGCCACCGGCGATCACTCGAAACAACGAGGCGATCTCGAATTCGTGAAACACCAGCAAGGCCATCAGGCCGATGGCCGGCAACCTGTTTCGGAGTTCGCCGTTTCTGAGGCATGCCAGGTGACGGGTCGTCCGGAAGCGATCGAGCCGTTGCCGACCGGCCAACCTCCGGCAATGGTCCGCGGTTGGTCCCAGCGGAGGCGGCGGAGCAAACAACAGCACCAGCGTTCCGACCGGGACGACCTGCAGAAGCAACAACAGGTCGTAGAGCAATTCGTTGAGTACCGGTTGGCGGGCCAGGGAGAGCGTGACGTTGGAATAGGCATAGCCGACGACAAACCCGGGTGTCAGGAACGGGACCACCAGGGCCAGTGTTGCAAGTTGTGATCGTCGGGGACTGGCTGTCGAAATCCCGGCGGCCAACAGTGCGGTGACGGGGCAGGCGACCAGCGCAACGGCCACCGCTCGCAGAAGTGTCAAACCGCACTCGATCGGAAGGCTCATCGATCGTACTCCGCCCGGAGCCAGGCCAGGCAAGCCGCCCGAGATTCCGTGAGACCCGAGAGTTCGATTCCCTCGGATGCCCAGCCGACCAGGTGGCGAACGTCCTCGGGAAGTTGCCCTTGATCGGTCGGTCCCAGGGGGATCTGGCGGGACGGTGACCGCGCCAGGGCCAACTCGATTTCACTCGAGAGCAGAAAATCGACCAGCCGTTGCGCAGCCGTCATCTGTCGGGTGCCCTTGATGATTGCCACGCTGTTGGGCAGGCAGATTGTCGAACCACCCGGCAAACGGATCGGCTGCATCGCCACGGATCGACCGTCGTCGATCCCGACGAAGAAGTCATCCGAATCGGTCCAGCCCAGGTCGCAGGTCCCGCGGGCGACCAGGTTCTTGACTGTTGCGTTGCCGGCGACCTCGATCAAGCCGCGACGACGCGTGTCGGCGTGCATCGCCTTGAGCGTTCGTCCGTCATCGACGTGCCACAGCAGGCAATAATGGGTCAGTGTCGTGCCGAACAACGGCCTGGCGATGGCCATCCGCGAAAGATCGGCAGCCGCAAACCCCTGCTCGATTGCAGTGGCCGTCGCAGCCAACCGATCCGTGTTCACGATCCAGACCCGCAGTCGCGCGGCGAAACCACACCAGCGACCACGGGGGTCCTTGAACCGGTCGGGAATTCGCTTCCAGCCGCTTCCTCGATAGGGAACCAGCAGGTCGTGGGCCAGCAGATCAGTGGTTCCCAGCACCTGGTTGTTCCAGAACACGTCACAGGTGCGGGCTGCCTTTTCCCGAATCAACCGGTTGACCAGGCCCAGCGACTTGGTGGCCTCGGTGTCGTGCCGGGTCTGTACGGCGATGCCCGTCTCTTGCGTGAACCGTTCCAGGATCGGGTCCGCGTACAGCGCATCGTGAGCACAGTACACCACCAGGGTTTTTCCGTTCACAACTGGTGACGGTGGCGTGGAGGGCGTGGGAGAAGGGGAGCAGCCCGGGCCAATCAGCAGGATGGCCCACGCCAATTCCAGTGCCAGGTTCGACCGAACCGGGTTGGGACACCGGAGAGGCGGGCTACTTCTTCGGGGCATTGGCCGGGGTGTCAGGGGAGGTGGGCTTTGGTGCGTCGTCAAGAGAGTTGAAATACCGCTTGATTCCCTCGATATACCCCTTGGGAATCTCCTCCTTGTCAATCGCCTCGCTGACACCCTGCTGGATCGTCGTGATGCTCTTGCGATAGGCCTGTTTCACATCACCGGAGTCGCTTTGGCCCTTGGTCTTCAACGTCAGCAGGACCTTGCCGGCCGAAACAACCGACTTGGACAATTCCTTCTTGAAGTTCGTCCGGGTTGAGTCATCCTCGGGAACCTCGCCTCCTTTGCCGATGCCACGGTTGCCGGTTCCCTCGCCCTCACTGACCGTCTCGCCGAGCTGCTGCATTAACTGGGAGTAGAGTTCACGGTAGTCATCCAGCGACTTGGCGTTTTCAACCAATTTTCCATCGAGTTGTCCCTTGTCGTTGGCCTTGCGCGCCATCTTCATCGCCTGCAGGGACTTCTCGATATCCTGCAGGTCACGGGCAGTCTGGGCCAGCTGCTGGAGTTCCTGTTTTGCGAGATCCATTGTCTCGGTCAGGTGTTGCAGAGCCTTCCTGGCGAGTTCCTTGTCGCCGGCTGTCGCGGCTTTCAACTGTTGCCTGGCGCGTTTCAGGGCGGACGAAAGAGGCTGCTTTGAGTCGAGGTTCTTTGTGGCAAAAGACTGGATGTCGCGGATCTTCTTCTGGAGTTTGCGGGTCAACTCTTCCCGCCGCTGCTTGGATTCGGAGTCGTTGTCGTCGAGCCTGGTGAGTTCCTTGAGATCCTGTTTGAGTTTGTCGAGTTCTCGCTTGAGACTCTCGGTCGAACCCCGCTGCAGCTCACGTGTCCATTTCTGGAGCTTGGGGGTCTCGAGTTGGCCGAACTGTCTTCCCTTGTTGTTGCGGTTGAGCACCCGTTGCAGTTGTGGGCTGTTGACGCGGTTGTGGATGTCCTCGAGCTGTTTTTTCTGCTGAAGCAACATCGCCTGGTTCAACTTTTGATCGCCCGGTTTCACCTTCTTCAATGCGGCCTTCAGTTTCTCGATGGCTTGCTTGACCTCGAGAGAATTTTTCGCGTCGGCATCGTCCTTGGCCAATTGCTCGGCCCGGCGACGGGTCCTGTCGGCCTGCTGTTGCAGCGTGCGGTGCCTGGTTCTGGTCTGGTCGGCCCTGGCGACTTCGCCGAAGGGATCAAGTTGAGGAACACAGACCACCAGGGCGGCCAGGCCGACCAGGCACAGTGCCGGTCGGGTCAGGCCTCGTCGCAGCGGCAGCGGAACAACCCTGGCGGGTTGAATGTCGTCGGCGCGGGCAACCGCGTCGCGAGCGACCAGCGGCTGGTAAATGCCGGCGGATCCCTCGAGCATTGTGAGCGTGAGAAACAGGTCTTTTGTTCCCTGGTGCCGGTCGATGGCGCGGGCGGCTTCCGAGACCGACGGACGATCGTGCCAGGCCAGTGTGATGGCCGCAGCGAGAATCAGAATGCCCGCCGCCGAGACGATCACCAGCGAACCGACACCGATCCAGCTGGCGGCTTCGATGGCCGGCAATCCCAGGAGGGTGACCAGGGTTTCGGCCGTGAACGGGGCCAGGCCCGTCAACCGGGTCGCGAGCACGGCGATGGCAGCGATCACCGAGAGACTCAGGACTGATGCCGAGAAACGCCGACCCCAATCGGCCCACCGCATCCGGCTGGCGACCCGGGCAAGGACAGCTTCGGGTCCATGGGGAATCGGCATTTCACGCAGCCTGGTGTTTCTGGGAACATCTCCCCGGATTCCGCAACGCCTGAACAATCTCCAAACGCCGCGGGCCAGAAGTTACCAGAAGTCTAACGACCCGCGGCCGCACTTCTCAAGAACCTCGACTCAAAGTGATCCCGGTCCGCTGATCTCGAAAATCGCTTCGACCTCGACGGCCGGACCTGTTGGCAGGGACGCGAACCCCAGGGCACTGCGGGCGTGGTAGCCATCCCCGTCCTTGCCGAAGATCTCGTGAAGCAGATCCGAAGCGCCGTTGATGACCAGGTGATGTTCGATAAAGTCCTGGGTCGAATTCACACAGCCGAGCAGCTTGACGACCCGCAAACCGTCCAACGAACCGGTCTCGCGATGCACGCTCTGCAGGATCTTGATCGCACAGTCCTTGGCCGCCTCGTATCCCTGCTCAACGGTCAGGTCGGCGCCGAGTTTGCCCTTCATGTCGCTGGTGTGGCCCGATGTGAACAACAGGTTTCCCGAGCGGGCGCAGAGGTTCAGGTAACCGGCTTCCTGGTCCGGAAAGGTCAGACCCAGGTCCACGGCGTTTTGTTCGGATCCCATCAATGTGTCTCCCGTGCTTGTGTGTGACAGAGACCGGCGAGGACGACAGACAGTGCCGGTATGACGTAACAGGATGGCGGATGGATTCGGTGGTTACAAACCCGGGACGTGGTTCCCGGGGCGTTTGGCCTTGCTCCGGCTATCGGCCGGCCGGGGTCACCAATCGCAGCGTGGACCACAGGCTCGGGTCATGGGCGTACGGGAAGGCCTCGGCGAGCAGTGACTGGTCACCGAGTTCGCTGTCGTGAACCATCCAGTAAAATCCGATCGCGTTCATCGTCTCGGTATCCCAGCCGTGCAGCGCGGAAGCGGTGATCCACGCATCGAGCTGATAGCCGTCGTCGGTGTGTCGGCAGGCGGCCTGCAGTGATCCCTTCGGTGGCGGCGGGGCGTCCTCGCGAGCCCGGGCAATCGGACGTGCCAATGCCAACGGCTGGTCTTCAGACTTGCCGCCCCCGGAAGGCAGAAAGCACAACGCGTGGCAAAATCGTGAGGCGCGATGAATTGTCTGCGTATTGCGTGTGTCGATCCAGACAAACAGGCCGTCGGAAGCCTCCGGAGTTTTGCGGCGGCATCGGGGTGGCCGGGTCTTGCCAGCCACGATCAGACTCAATGCGATCCCTGATTCGTGCCAGGCAACTTTCAGCCGGGCAAAAGACGGGACCCGGTCCGGATCGCAGAGATCGGTCAGGTCCGGAAACAGACAGTCCTCTCCCAGGGCCAGCTCCAGCGCGTCCGCCGGAGGTGGTTCGTCCAGGCGAGGTATGTCCACCGCGTAACGAAAGACAAAGGCTGCAGGAACAACTCGAGACATCGTGCAGGAAACGCATCGTTGTGTGGGGTGAGCAAGACGGGTCGGCCGTGTATGGTACGCAGCAGTGCCGACTCCCGACAGGCTGACGACCGATGCCTTCTGCCAACCGAGACCACCAGCCTGCGGAGACAATGATCCGTGTTCGCGGGGCCCGCGTGCACAATCTCAAGGAAATCGATGTCGATATTCCCCGTGACCGCCTGGTTGCTGTCACCGGAGTCAGTGGCAGCGGGAAGAGTACCCTGGCTTTCGACGTGATATTCGCCGAGGGGCAGCGGCGATTTCTGCAGGGCCTCTCGCCCGGTCAGCGTGGCCGACTGGATCGCTGGGAACGGGCCGATGTTGATCGAGTCGAGGGGCTCCCGGCGGCAGTGTGTATCGACCAGCGATCCGGCTCGACGGCCGCCCGCAGCACATTGGCCACGACGACCGAGATCCACAACTATCTCCGCCTGCTCTTTGCCCGGGTGGGGACTGTCCATTGTCCGCACTGTGGACAGCCGTTGGAAAGCCGTAGCCCGCAGGCGATCGTCGATGTGGTACTCGGTCTCGGAGAACGGCGACGAGTGATGTTGCTGGCTCCGATCGTGGCCCGGCGCCGCGGAGCACACCGGAAGGTTTTCGAACAACTCGGCCGCGAAGGATTCGTGCGTGCACGGGTTGATGGCGAATTGCGAGAAGTGGCCGATCCTCCCGAACTCGATCCGCACCGCATGCACTCGATCGACGTTGTCGTCGATCGAGTCGTCATTCGCGATGGCCTGGGCGGCCGGTTGCAGGACTCGGTGGAACTGGCCCTGCGTGCCGGTGACGGGCGATTGGTGATCAGCGCCGAGACCGCTGACGGTGGTTGGGATGACACGCTGCTCAGCAGCAAACTGGCCTGTGCCGGGTGCGAATGGAGTGCCCCGACGGTTGAACCCCGAACGCTGAGTTTCAACAGTCCCGAAGGAGCCTGCCAGACCTGCCGGGGCCTGGGACGCGTGGAAGCTGATGACGACGATCAGCCCGCACCCCGCTGCCCTGCTTGCCAGGGAACCCGGCTTGGCGAATTGGCCCGTGCGATCACGATCAGCGGCACCTCGATCACCGGGCTCTGTTGCCAGACTGTTGCCGAGGCCCACGAGACACTCTCCGGGTGGTTGAACGAGGCGACCGAAACTGGCGACGGGCCACGAGCGGTTGTTACCCGGCACGTGTTGCCCCACGTTGTCGAAAGGCTGAAGTATCTGCAGCGGGTCGGTCTCGACTACCTCTCACTGGATCGCCCGACGCGGACGCTTTCCGGAGGCGAATTCCAGCGAGCACGTCTGGCCGGTGCCCTGGGGTCTGGGCTGGTCGGTGTTGGTTACGTGCTCGACGAGCCGACAATCGGGCTGCATGCGGCAGACACATCAAAGCTGATTTCGTGCCTGGAGGATTTGCGGGACCAGGGGAACAGCGTGCTGGTCGTCGAACACGACCTGGGCGTATTGCGGCAGGCCGACTGGGTCGTGGATCTGGGCCCGGGTGGAGGACGTGACGGTGGACAACTGCTGGTTTCCGGTCCGGTCGAGGAGTTGACGGCTTGCCGGGAATCGTTGACGGGAGCCTACCTGGCTGACCGTGGCTCGTTCCTGCAACGGGCGCTGAGAGCCGCAGACAAACGGGACGCGGTCGAACTTCTCGGCGCCAATTGCCACAACCTGCAGGATGTTTGCGTTCACGTGCCGCTGGGCGTGTTGTGTGCGGTGACCGGTGTCAGTGGGTCGGGAAAGACCTCGCTGGTCAGTGGAACCCTGGTGCCAGTGCTGCAGCGGGAACTCACCGGGGTGAAGGGGGCAACAGCTCGTCGCGTCCCGGTCGGGACCACCCCCCGGATCAAGTGGCACGGCGAGCGGAGGATTGAACGTGTTGTTTGTGTCGACCAGTCGCAGTTGGGCCGATCACCGCGGTCGACTCCGGCCACTTTCACCAAGATCTGGGACGAGGTCCGCAAGGTGTTTGCACGGACACGGGCCGCACGGTCACGCGGTTTTGGTCCACGGCGATTCAGTTTCAACGTCGAGGCAGGACGCTGTCAGGCGTGCCGTGGCCGAGGGCACGTGGCGATCGAGATGCAGTTTCTTCCCGACATGGTGGTGCCGTGTCCCGAATGCGGTGGAAAGCGATTCAATCCCGCGACGCTTCGCGTCCGCTACCGTGGCCGCAGCGTTGCCGATGTCCTGGCGATGACTTCCGCCGAAGCCGTGGTGTTTTTCGAGAACTTCCCGAAAGTCGTCTCGTTGCTGCAGACCCTCGTTGATGTCGGCCTGGGATACCTGGTTCTCGGACAATCAACGGCGACACTCTCGGGGGGAGAGGCTCAGCGGGTCCGGCTCGCTGCCGAGTTGGGACGGCCTCGCCGCGGACAGACGCTCTACGTGCTTGATGAACCGACGACCGGATTGCATGCCCACGACGTATCGAGCCTGCTGCAGGTGCTCGATCGACTTGTCGAAAACGGTCACTCGGTCGTCATCATCGAGCACCATCCCGAGTTGATCGCCGCGACCGACTGGGTGATCGACCTGGGACCGGGCGGAGGATCGCAGGGGGGGCGTGTCGTGGCCGAAGGACCACCGCAAGCCGTCGCAGCGGTCGCCGGTTCAGCGACCGGGCGGGTGCTTGCCGAAGTCCTGGCCGGGTGAATCCCTCGGCCCGGAGTAACCTACTTCGCCTTGTCGGCCGTTTCGCCGTCCTCGTCCTCTTCCCAGCTCATGACCTGGGACTCGAAATCGACCACGACGACCATCTCTTCGGCTCCCTCGGCAGCGACGACTTCGAAGCCGCCTTCCAACAGCGCCGAGGCGTGTTCGGAGTCCTTTTCGATCTGACCGTCGTCGCGGACGGCTCTCCACCACTGGAGGTGGGGCCAATCGCGACGGACCGTTTTCAGGCAGGTCAGCATGGCACGCCCGCTGGACCCGGCACTGAATCCCGCGCGGCGAGCGATGGTCGTGTAGGTCCCGATCTTGGAGGCCCGCTTGAGTTCCCAGAGAACTTCGGCGACTTCCTGTGCACGCGTCGATGCCATCGATGGTTTCTCCCAGGGTGTGCCACGGTTTCCGACAGGGAACCGGCTTGCTAACGTCCAGTTTATCGCTCGGCAGAATTGTCCACAACACCACGCGGCCGAGACCAATCCGAATCTCGATGATCGATCATGCCCTGCAGCTACGATGACGATGGCGTGCGATTTGCCTATCCCGATTCATGGGAGTTGGCGCGGGAAGAAGACACCGGCGAGGTCAGGTTGACCGTCAGTGGCGACGGCACGTCGTTTTGGTCGTTGACTCTGTTTCCGAGTGGACCAGCGGCGATCGAGGTGGTGGAAACGGCCGTAGACGCTTTTCGTGATGAATACGATGAACTGGACGTGTATTGCGTCGAAGAATCCCTGTGCGGATTTCCGGTCGAGGGACGCGCGTTGGAGTTCGTCTGTCTTGAACTGATCAACTCGGCGTGGTTGAAGGGATTCGAGACCCCCGGCTTCACAGCCCTGGTATTTTACCAGGGGACCGATCACGAACTGCGACAGACCCGATCGGTTCTCGAGGCAATCACGACCAGCCTGCAGTTGCTGATTCCCGGCGGCTCGCCGGATCCAAGAGATCTCGCCGATCTGGATTGAATCGAGAGCTTTTTTGTCTCGTTGGTTCCACCGACGGGTATAATCGGGCAACGCGGTCCGGCGGGTGGTTCTTCGGCCGGGTCGGAATCTCCGTCCCAGGGGGAGCGAAGGAGATGGAAGAGACGCCGGAAATTGATGAGCTTTGCCAGGAAGCGCGTCGGTGCCTGAAACAGGGAGAGTTGGATCGGGCCATGGCCCTGTTCCAGCAGGCACTTGAGGTCGACAGCGGCCATGTTCTGGCTCTAGAGGGGCTGGCAGCTGCTTGTTTCTACGCCGAGTCCTATGACGAGGCGATCGAGCACTTCGGGCGGTTGGCCGAACTCACACCGCGTGATGCCAAGCCCCAGATCAACCTGGGGGCGGTCCACAGCCGGTTGAAGCAATATCCGCAGGCCGTCGAGTCTCTGCGCAAGGCGGTCCAAAAAGACTCACAGTCCAGCGAGGCGTTCTACAATCTCGGCATTGCCTATCGCAATCTCGAGGAAATGGGAATGGCGACGACCGCCTACCGCGAAGCACTGCGGTTGAATCCCGAGATGTCCGAAGCGCATGTCAACCTGGGCAATCTCTATGTCGAGATGAGCAATTTTCGTTCGGCGATCACGCACTACAACGAGGCTTTGAAGCTGAAGCCGGGACTGCAGCGGGCCGAGGCGGGATTACGGAAGGCCGAGGAGGCCACCAAGGCCTCACAGACTCAATTCAGTCCGTTCGGCCGATTGGTGGATGCCACCAAGGAGAACCCCGCCGATGTTGCCAGTGGGGGCGGGCGAGTTCTTTCTAGCGTTGAACGCGGCAAGGACCGTCGGGCCATTCTTGAACTGGCCTCCGAGATCCATGACAGCAGCAACGACGTGAAAGAACAGCTGAAATCCGAGATGGTCGCGGTCCTGCTCGATCTTGGTCGATCGATTTCCGAGGGGGCCGATCGCGCCAGCAACATCGTCGAAACCCAGGACGAATTCGAGTCAACGGTCGAGCGATCGATGGCGCTCAGAAGGCGCCTTCGCAAAGCGATGCAGGCGTTGGAAGACCACGAACAGCAGATGAATCGCAGCGAGTTCGACGAAGGCTGACTCCCCGATCTCCTGCCGACAACGAAGGGTCACCGGTCGCGGTCCTGATGCGGATGGCCCCGTCGCCGTCGATCGATATGCTGATAGCCCCGCGGTCGTGAGTCGAGAGGATGCGAACCGTCGGGCCAAAGTGACTGCGCAGCAGTGGCTGATTCGAGGAGCGACTCCCGCTGATGACCAGGCACTTCGGCCGGGCCCAGCGCGCCAATCTTGCAGGGTTTGCCGTCGGACTTCCGTGATGGGGTGACATCAGGACGTCGATGGGTGCGATCGGGGCCGCCAGCAAATCGTCCAGGCCGTCGCGTTCAACGTCGCCAGTCAGCAACAGTCGGCGGTCGCGAAAGACGATTTCCAGCACGAGACTGTTGCTGTTGTCGCTGGATCCTTGAAAACCGTGGGCGGGATGGCGGACGGTGATCCTCACACCAGGTGCCAGCTTCAACGCGTCACCGGCCGCCACCAGCTTGAGGGCGATTCCCGCCGAGACCGCGCGGCGACCAATTTCGAATGTCTCGGGCTGCTGATGGTCGAAGAACGAGTGAGCCGTCGCGAGTGTACCGATAGGGACCAGGTCGACAAGGTGTGCGGCGGCATTGTAATGGTCGCGGTCGGCGTGGGAGAGGACGACCACGTCCAGACGCCTTCGTCGTCGGCTCCACAGGGCGTCGCGGATCAAGCGTGCCACCTGCCGTCCGTCACGCAAGGTGCCCGCGTCGTAGAGGAGCGTGTTCCCGCCGGGACACTCGACCAGGATTGCCCCTCCATGGCCGACATCCAGGATCGTCACCTGCAAGCCGGTGTTGCGGGATCGCTGCAGGCCGTTGACCAGCCCACCGGCGACCACGGCGAGGATTGCGACCAGGCACAGCGAGTAATGCCCGCGGTGGCGACAGGTGACCAGGACAATCAACAGCCCATGGAACAGCAACAGCCATCCGGTCGAGGGCGGGGGTGTTGCGATGTGCGACAGCGGCCCATCGGCGGCCGTGCGGGCGATCAGCAGCAACAAGGCGAGCAAGCGGTCGCAGGCGGTTCCAAGAACGATTCCCACGAGAGGAAGCCAGCCGCCGCAGATCAGCAATCCGAATCCCAGCCACAAAGCGATCGCGACCAGTGGAATCAGCAGCACGTTGATCACCAGTCCGACGGGAGCGAACAGCCCGAAGTGGGCCGCGACCATTGGGGCGGTCACACTCCAGATCACGCAGCCGACCAGCCAGGCCTGGACAAGCCGTCGCCAGCCGCGGCCCAGGAGACCGCCGCCGGCGGTCAACGGCAGCAGTTTCGCGATACGAGGCGCCGAGTACATCAATCCCCCGACGGCCAGGAACGACAACTGTGCTCCTGGACTCTGCAGGTCGCCAGGGCGAAGCCCGAGCACAACCAGGCCGGCCAGCGCCAGCGAATTCACACCGCTGGCCTGTCGATTCCACGGTCGCCCGAGCATCCCGGCCACGACCAGGATCGTCGCCCGCAAAACCGAAGGCCGGGTTTCGACAATCGTGGCAAACGCGATCACGCCAACGATGACGACCGCCGTCGTGATCGAAGTTCGGAGATGAAGCAGTCGACAGACCGACCAGACCAGCCCGGCCAGCAGGCCCACGTGCAGCCCGGAGATCGCCAGCAGATGCATCGTGCCGCTGTGAACGAACACGTCACGCTGATCCGGTTCGAGATCTTCCCGGACGCCCAATAGCAGGGCCGCGGCCACGGGAACGGTCTGTACGCTGAGATGGTGGCTGAGCAGTTCCACGCCGGCCGCGCGTGTCTTTGCCTGCCATCGGCGTATCCGGTCGCCGGGTTGTTTCGACACTCCGCGGTGGGAAATCGACCGCGGATCATTGACCGACAGAATTGCCTGGATTCCCCGGCGGGTCAGGAAGGCCCCGTAGTTGAATCCTCCGGGATTGCGACGGCCCGCTGGTGTTCGCAGCCAGCCGGTCAGTCTGACACGGTCGCCGACGATCAACCGGTTGACCGACCCACGAACGACCACCTGCAGGTTCCCCGAGACATTCACGAAGCAATCGTGGCGGCGGATCGATTCGCTCCGCAGTTGCCAGCGCGTCGCCGGCCGTTCGTACACTGGCGCATCGGGCGGTGGAGGCTGTTGACGGGGCGAGGAGACAACGACGCCATCGAGTTGAATCAACTGGCGGTGTGGGGCGATTAGCCTGGCCAGGTCATCCTCGGGAGCATGGAAGCGGCTGGCGTGATGTCTGAGGGCTCCGAGAACGGCCACGCCCAGAAGCAGAAAGACCGTTCCCACCCCGCCACGGTGATGCCAGCGACACCAACCTGCGGCTGCGATCGTGGCCACGGCCAGCAGCAACCTGGTCGGTGTTCCGAATTCCAGGTCCCAGGCAACCCCGGCAGCAAAGGCGATGGCCGGCGGCAACAGCGGGTAACGAGCGGTGGTGGCGTCCATCGGCTTGACCGCAATCGGCGATCTGGCCCCGGCGACTCCCCGATCGACAGGTTAGCGGTTTTTGCCTCGAGGAAACAGAGGCAAGCCAGGCGGCAGGTCCTGGTGCCCGGACTAGGCGATGATCGCCTCGATCGGCCGGCCATAGTCGATGTCGAGCCGCTTGCGGCCGGGGATTTCCAGCCGTCGCGGTTCGATGCCCAGTTGTTGCATCACCGTGGCGTGCACGTCGGTGATGTAATGCCGGTGTTTGATCGCGTGGAATCCCAGTTCGTCGGTGTTCCCATGGACGACTCCGCGCTTCAGTCCACCGCCGGCCATCCAGACACTGAAACCGTAAGGGTGGTGATCGCGACCGTTGGAATTTTGAGCACCCGGCGTGCGGCCAAACTCGGTACCCCAGACGATAAGTGTTTCGTCGAAGAGGCCGCGGGCCTTGAGGTCGCGAATCAGACCGGCGATCGGCTGGTCGGTTTCCAGGCAAAGTCGGGCATGGCCGGTCTGCAGATTGCTGTGCCCATCCCAGCGGCCGGCTCCACCGTTGGAACCGTGAAAGATCTGTATGAACCGCACACCACGCTCGACCAGGCGCCGCGCCGCCAGGCACTGTTGGCCAAAGGTCCTGCTCGTCGGGTTGTCGATCCCGTAGGCGGCCTGGGTCGTCTTCGTTTCGCTGTTGAACTGCATGGTCTCGGGGACGGCCATCTGCATGCGGTAGGCCAACTGGTAGGACTTGATCCGGGCTCGCAGCGAAGCGTCAGCCGGCTGGTCGGCGGCGGCCAGGCGGTTGAGACGATCCAGCAACTGGAACTGGGCCTGCTGTTCCTCGCGGTACAACGCACCCCCCGGGGTGGCAAACGGCAGAGGATTGGCGGGATCGACGTTGAGTTGAACACCGCTGTGTTCGGGGCCGAGGTAGTTGCCTCCATGAGCTCCCTGGCCCCCGCAGCAATCGGCGATGGGCGTGCCCATCACGACGAACTGCGGCAGGTCCTCGTTCAGTGAACCGAGCCCATAGTGGATCCACGAACCGATCGTGGGGAAGAACCCGTCGAGGCTGTGTCGGCCGGTATGAAACTGCAGTTGGGCCCCGTGGTTGTTGTCGGTTGTCCACATCGAACGGACGATCGCGAGGTCATCGACACACTGACCCAGGTGCGGCCACCAGTCGGACATCTCGATGCCACTTTCACCCCGGGGTCGAAAGCCGACCTGCAGGGGGTAGACCTTCGGCCAGATGTGGCCGTTGGCGTCGTCGGGCACGACGATCCGGACGTTTTCATCGACAAACGGGTTCTTCAGCGTCTCGGCAAATGGTGTCTTGTCGATGGAAATTCCGGCGTACTTGTTCAGCGCGGGCTTGGGATCGAATGTCTCGACGTGGCTCGCCCCGCCGACCATGAACAACCAGATCACGCTCTTGATCCGCGGCGAGAGATGTGGCCGCCCGTCGGGAATGCCGTCATCAGCACCGACGATGCCGTCCGAGGCCAGGAGCGATCCAAGCGCGATGCCGCCGAGTCCCCGCCCGGTCTCGGACAGGAAACCACGACGATCCAGGGGCGCCAGTCGCGATCGATTATTCTCGGCGGAGGCAAGCACTCTCATCACATCACCGGATCGTCAGAAAGTCGTTGTGATTGATCAACACGTGAACCAGGTTTTCGCGGGCACGCAGGTGAGGTTCGCTGGCCGGAGGCACACGGACCTTGTGCCCCTTGCCAAACGGAGTCAACTTCGCGGGGTTTGACAGCGTGCGAGCCTGGGCCGTGAGAAAATCGAGACAGGCGGTCAACTCGTCGGCAGTCGGTCGGCGACAGAGCGTCCTCAGGAATACCCGTTCGAGAAACTGTCGCCGGATGGTCTCGGTGTTGCCCTGGCCGACCTGGTCATTGAGCTGGCGGGACAGCAGTCGCGATTGCTCGATTGCCAGGCGACTGTTGACCAGAGCCAACGCCTGCTGGGGTACGATCGTTTCGTTGCGGCGGTAACACTCGTTGGTGCTCGCCGCGTCGAAGAGATCGAGAAAGACCATCATCTTTTCCGGTGCGTGTCGGTAGTACAGGCTTCGCCGTCCGGTTGAGAGTCCCTTGGAGGTGTCCAGCTCGGGACCACCCATCCGTGCGTCGAGACTTCCGCAGACCCACAACACGCTGTCGCGGATGGCCTCGGATTCCAGTCGTCGGGCATTCATTCGCCAGAGCATCCGGTTGTCGGGGTCGCGGTTGCGTGTCGCGGTGTCGGCAGCCGCGTGGTTTGATTTCATTCGGTACGCCGCCGAACACACGATCAGGCGGTGCAGGTGCTGGAGGTCCCAGGCGTGATCGGTCAATTCCACGGCCAGCCAATCCAGCAGGTGCGGGAAAGTGGGTTTCCGGCCGTTGTTGCCGAAGTCGAAGACCGATGGCACCAACGGCTGACCGAAGTGACGCATCCAGACGTGGTTGACACAGACACGGGCTGTCAGCGGATTCTCCGGCGATGCAATCCAACGGGCCAGCGCCAGGCGACGGCCGGTACTGGTGGGTGGATAGGTTTTTGTCAGCGGCGGGTAGTGGCTGTCCTGTTTCTTGTCGGCAACTGCTTGCCGGGCCTGCTGCAGCCGTTTGTCCAGTGTGACGCGTTGTTTGCGAACGGCAGCGAGTTTCTTGTCGTCCTTGTTGCCAGCGGCTCGGTGTTGTTCGGCGATGTTGGCGGCCAGGTCGGCCTCGACCTGGCGGAGCAGTGTCTGGCGATGCAACTGTGCCGCTTTCAGGGAGAGTGCCGGGGCCTGGTCGGACGGCGTCCCAGCCAGGCGGGCCTGGTCGGCGGCGATGCGTGCCTGCAAACCGGTCAGGGCGGCCCGCGACGCCTCGAGCTGCTTCTCGGACGTGACCTGGTCGAGTCGGGTTTGTGGGAGATCGGGGACGGTTGTTCCCGGTGCGGTCGCGGTGTGAGCCAGCAGGAATTTCGGGTTCAGGGCACCGGCACGGATCGAATCGAACTCGGCCGCCGCGTCGTAAGTCCAGATCGACAGGGCGCCCGGTCGTCGGGCCGGCAGGCGGAACACGAGCTGTCGCTGGCCGTCGACCCAGGCATTGAGCCACTGGCCGCGGATATCCAGCCGCAGCTGGTAATCCCGGCCTCTCTGGATGTTCAACGGCCGCTGTCCGCCGGCAGGATAGGTTGCCTGGCCGTCGACCAGCCGTGTGTACTGGATCTTGGCTCCCTTTGCATAGGCGCTGAGATAGACAGCCTGGAGATTGTTCGCGTCGAGTCCGTCGAAGCCGATGCCGACCGAATGGTAGGTCGCCCCGCCGATGATCCGCAGTTTCAGCGTGACCGAAAAATCGACAGGGTGTGGCCGGATCGTTGAGTACATCTGCCGGGCAGCGGCGACGTGTGACTGGACCAGCCGCGCCTTTTCCCAGGTCCACTTACCCGCACCCGTCTGCCAGAGGCGGGGACGCGATTTGGAGAAATCATCGACGAGAAACGTACCGCCAGCGATCGGCGGGATGTTGGGGGGCGGTGGGGCCTTCGTGGCGAGGTCGGCCACTTGGACAGCCTTGTTCGCAGCAGCGAGTTTTCGCCGGTGACGATCGACGGTTTCCCGGGCCTGGGCGAGCAGGCTCCGGCGAACCGGAGTCCGGGCACCGGGGTAATAGGTTGTTGGTGCCAACTGGACCGTGGTGACGCGGAAGGGCTGCGGTTGCAGGAACTCGGGGATCGAGGCGACCAGGGGGTGCTGCTTGTCAGGCCGCTTGTCATTGCCTCGTTGGAACAGGTAGGTCGGCGTGTCGGCTTTGGCGTCGTAAGCGACGGCCACCCCTTCCTTTTCCGGATCGAGCTGACCGGTCAAGGGATCGGTTCGGATCTGGTGCGGCTCGAAGATGGCGCGAAATCGATAATAGTCTCGCTGGACCATCGGATCGTACATGTGGTCGTGACACCGGGCACAATTGATTGTCAGGCCCAGGAAGGCCTTGCCGGTGTGTTCGATTGTCGAATCGAGCCACACGTTGCGGTTGAACAGGTAGTAGTTGCGAGCCAGGAATCCGGTCGCTCGCAGCGTCTCGGGTGTTGCCCCCGGCAACTCGTCGGCCGCCAACATCTGGCGAATCATCTCGTCGTAAGGCCGATGCTGGTTGAGCGATTCGACGATCCAGTCTCGCCAACGCCAGATATGGCGGGCACTGTTGCGGAGTTGTTTCTGGTAGCCGTACCAGTCGCTGTATCGCCAGACGTCCATCCAGTGTCGGCCCCAGCGTTCACCGTAGCGTGGGTTCTGCAGCAGGCCGTCGACGACGCGCTGCCAGCGGTCCGGACCGGTGTCGTCCAGGAAGGCGGTGACTTCGTCGGGCGTTGGTGGAAGACCGATCAGGTCCAGTGAGACCCGTCGCAGAAGCACAACCGGTGACGCCTCGGTCATGGGGACCAGACCCAGTTGTTCGTGGCGGGCTGCCAGGAAGGCATCGATCGGGTTGCGGGTCCACCCGATCGTCTCGGGTCGGGGAATCGCTGGTCGCAGTGGACGACGAAAAGCCCAGTGGTCGGCGGGATCGTGTTCGGGGGTCTCGTTGGCGGGATGAGTCGCTCCCGCGTTGATCCAGGTTGTGAGGATCTGGATTTGCTTTGCGGACAACCGGGTGCCCAGTGGAGGCATTCGTGTGTCTTTGTCAGAGGATCGGACCCGCTGGATGAGTTGGCTGGCGGAGGCCCGGCCCGGCACGAGTACCTTGTTCTTGCCCGAACCCTTCAATGCCGCGACAGCCGTGTCCAGTCGCAACCCGGCCTCCTGTTTGCGGACACCGTGACAACGGTAACAGTGGGCCTGCAGGATCGGCTTGATGTCACGCGTGTAATCGACTGCCGGGTCCTTGTCGTCGCCGGGAACCGGAGCGGGCAGTGCCAGTCCGATCGTGAGGATCAGCAGGCCGGAGGGGAGGAGGCGGAAATTCATACAATCAAGATTCGCAGGGGATGCGACGATCCCCGAGTTTACCATGCCGTTGACGCTTGATGACAGGTGTGGCCTTTTCGTATCACCTTCGTGAGTTCTTCTTCACGGCCAACGGAGATCTGGAGATGACCAACGAATTTTCCGAGGCGGAAACCGCGGTCCGCTTTCTCGATGTGCAACTGGATGCCATCCGCGGGATTCTCGACGAGTTTCCCGACGAGGCGATCTGGCGGCGACCAGGCGATGGGGTCGTGTCGCTGGGCAACCTGGTCTGCCACGTGGCCGGGTCGATGCGAGAGTGGTTCGAGAACGGTTTGGCCGGTCGGCAGTGGCAGCGCGAGCGGCAATTCGAGTTTGACCGTGACGCGGGACTCGACCGCGCCGGGTTGCGGTCGCTGCTCGACGATACCCGTTGCGATTGCGAGGTCTTCCTGGCCGAGGTGAACCGGAAGAACTGGAACCAGGAGCGACAGTTCCGTGGTCGTCCGGTGTCGGTGCGGGACGTGCTGTGGCACCAGGTCGAGCACGTGGCCTATCACGCAGGACAGGCGGCACTGCTGAGACGGCTGACCGGCGGCCTGGCGGCTCGTCCTTGAATCCCCACTCCGTCAGTCCGGCCGTAGCGGCCGCAAGGGTCTCGGCGGTAGAATCAGGAGAGGTTCATTCCCGAGAGGAAAATCGAATGCGTGGTCTGTGTCTGATGATCTGCCTTGTCGCCGCACCCGTGATGGCCGCCGACTGGCCTGGTTTTGGTGGCAATCCTGCCCGTGATCACCACACCAACGAAGCGTTGGCCTCCAAGCTGCACCTGGCCTGGAGCCGGCAGGCCCGGCACCGGCCCCAGCCGGCCTGGCCGCGGGATTCGCGGATTTCCTATGACCGGGTCAGTCGCGTCGCGGTAGCCGCGGGCCGGGTTTTCTACGGGAGTTCGGTCGATGGTCGCATTCGTTGCCTGGATGCCGCGACCGGACAGACGCGGTGGACATTCGCGACCGGGGGACCGGTTCGGTTTGCTCCGGCAGTTTGGCGTGACCGGCTGTTCGTCACCAGCGATGACGGGTTCCTCTACTGCCTGGACACGTCCGATGGACGGTTGCGGGCGCGCTGGCGGGGCGGACCGCGGGACCAGCGGGTGATGGGCAACGGACAGATCGTCTCCCGCTGGCCGGCCCGTGGAGGAGTGGTGATCGCCGATGACATTGTCTACTGGGCTGCCGGGATCTGGCAGTCCGAGGGCATTTTTCTCCGCGCACAACGTGCGGAAACCGGCAAGGTCGTCTGGGTCAACAGTACCTCCGGTGGTATCGAGATGGCCCAGCCTCACGGCGGAGCGACGGCCAAGAGCGGCGTGACCGCACAGGGGCATCTCGTCGTGGCCGGCAAACGCCTGCTGGTGCCGACCGGGAGAGCGGTTCCGGCGGTCTTTGATCGCAGCACCGGCAAGTTCCTTTTTTACCGGTTGCAACAGAATACGCATCGGGGGGCCACGGCGACCTTGAGTTTTGGCCGCCTGTTCATCAACGGTGGTCTGGCCTATGACCTCGAAACCGGTGGCCTGCTGAAGGGGCTGGGCGGTGGCAGCGTGGCGGCGGCCGGGGAGACTCTCTGGCGGGGGACCGGCACGACGCTGGAACGCTGGGCGGTAGTGGAACGTCCCGGCAAGGACCGCAAGGGGAAGCCGGTCACGATTCGTGAACTGCAGAAAAAATCCGCTGTCGCCGACGTGCCCGCCGGGCAGGGGGTGCTGGTGGCCGGAAAGACTGTCGTATCGGCCGGGCCGGACCGGGTGGCCGTCGTCAACACGACCGCCGGAGGAGTGGCCTGGCAGCACGAGGTCGAGGGGACTCCCTACGACCTCGCCGTGTCCGACGGCCGATTGTTCGTCTCGACTGACGCCGGTCGCCTGTACTGTTTTTCGGCGACGGCGATCAAGAAACCGGTTCATTTCAGGCCGTCGCGACCCGACGCGGGCTCGATCAAGCCCGCCATCGTCGCCGCGGCTTCTTCGATCCTGAAGACCTCGTCGGTCACCCGGGGATATTGCATCGATCTGGGTTGCGGCGACGGCAGTCTCGCCACCCGGCTTGCCCTGGACAGTCAACTGTTCATTTTTGCCATCGATCCGGATCCGGCGCGCGTGTCTGCGGCCAGGCGACGATTGGCCGCCGCTGGATTGCTGGGCCATCGCGTGACGGTGCACCAGGCCGAACTGTCATCCACCCGTTTCCCGAAGTACATCGCCAACCTGGTGGTGTCGCAGCGGGTGCTGGAAGGGACGACATCGGCCAAAGCGATTTCCTCCGAAGCGGGCCGATTGCAGCGACCGTGGGGGGGAGTGGTCGCCATCGGCAAGGCCGGTGACATCGGGTTCGGCACGCGTGAAGCACTCGAGAATGTCGGGACGTGGAACCACCAGTATTCCACGCCGGCCAACACGCTCTGCTCGACCGATCCGATCAAGGGGCCGTTGCGAGTGCTGTGGTTCCGCGACGTCGACCTGGACCTTCCCAGCCGTCACGGGCGGGCCCCGGCACCGTTGTTTCATCGGGGCCGGTTGTTTGTCGAGGGGATGGACGCGTTGCGGGGTGTGGATGCCTACAACGGTCGCACGCTCTGGGAATTTTCATTGCCGGGCATCCTGCATGCCTACAACGCCGATCACATCATGGGAGTCTCGGGAACCGGCAGCAATTTCTGTGCAAGTGGAGACAGCGTCTACGTTCGCGACAAGGGCATCTGTTATCGGCTCGATGCCGCGACCGGAAAGACACTCGGCAAGTTTCCCGCTCCACCGCACGCCGACGGCAAG
>PBSL01000050.1 GCA_002726205.1 Planctomycetaceae bacterium
GGCTTCCGGTTCGGCTTCCGGTTCGGCTTCCGATTCGGCTTCCGGTTCGGCTTCCGGGTCGGCTTCGGCCACGACCTCGGCGGCCCCGTTGCCCGGCTCGGTCACCGCATCGCCGACCGACTCGTCGGCCGATTCGTCAACAGGAATCGTGGTGTCGTCAATCATCGCGTCAGGCCGCTCCGCTTGCGAAGTTCAGCATGCAGCCGAAAAACATCCGGCTTCTTCATGCCCGAGACCGCCACGACCGATCCGGCCGACAACGCCCCCTTATCCCTCTCGATCCAATCGCCAATCCGGAGTCGATCTTCCCGCCGGACACTGCACTCCGCAGTCCGGTTCAGAACAACACCCCGGTACTCGTGAAGACTCGCTGCCAGAAAACGTCGAACAGGAACAGTACCGCCGTAAGGATGACCATCGTGACGAGTACCACCACGGTGGCCCGCTTCAACTCGCCCCAATCGCTCCAGGTCACCTTGTCCATTTCGGCCTCGACCGAGATCAGGAAGTCGGCAAACCGGGGCCAATGAATAATCCGGTAGGTGGTCCACAATCCCAGGAAGGTTATTCCCAGTGAAACCCCCAGGGCCATCCGCGCGGCTCCCTGACTTTCAGAGAGCAACTTGTAGTACAGGGTATAGGTCCCGAAGAGCACGATCAATGACACGGCCGCCGCCGTCAGCTGGCGAGTCACCCGTCCCTGGGTCCGCTTGTAGCGTGTGAACACGAAGTTATTCGCGATCACTCCACGACCTCCAGCTGCAGTCGCTGCACCACTTTTCTGCTTGGCCATGTCGTTTGTCCAGGTCTCGAGAGCCCTGCTGTTGGTGAACCGATTCAAGGGGGGGAGACGGAAAGGCACGGGCGGAGGGACTTGAACCCCCAACCGCTGGATTTGGAATCCAGTGCTCTGCCAATTGAGCTACACCCGTCTAGATCCTGAAAACCCCGCTGGTGAGGCAATCCACTGCCGATACCCTCCGGGATTGTCTGTACTACTTCTTACGAGACTCCTTGTGCACCGTGTGTTTGCGGAGCTTGCGACAGTACTTCTTCAACTCCAGCCGCTCGGTCCCCCGGGTCTCCTTCTCGACGCGGTAGTTGCGTTCGCCACATTCAGTGCATTCCAGCCAGATGAATTCCCGTGCCATGACCGGCCTCCCGGAAGGGTCCGACCATCCCCGGACTCGTTGAAGGAATCTCCGGGCAGGGCCGAACCGGTTGTCGCTGACGTCTACTCGACGATTTCGATGACCCGGCCCGAGCCGACCGTCTTACCGCCTTCGCGAATCGCGAACCGGCTGCCGCCGTCCATGGCGATCGGCTTGCCGAGCTCGATTTCCATGGTCACGTTGTCGCCGGGCATGCACATCTCAATACCATCGGGCAGGTGAGCGGCTCCGGTGACATCGGTGGTCCGGAAATAAAACTGTGGGCGATAGCCGGTAAAGAACGGGGTATGCCGTCCCCCTTCTTCCTTGGAAAGCACGTAGACCTCGCCCTTGAACTTCGTGTGCGGGTTGATCGATCCGGGGGCGGCCAGTACCTGGCCTCGCTGGATCTCGTCCTTCTTGACCCCACGCAGGAGGATACCGACGTTGTCGCCAGCCTCGCCGGTGTCGAGCGTCTTGTTGAACATCTCGACGCCCGTGCAGGTCGTCTCCGCCGTTTCTTCGAGTCCGATGATCTCGATCTTCTCACCGACATTGATCACGCCCTGCTCGATCCGACCCGTGGCCACTGTCCCGCGACCCTCGATCGAGAACACATCCTCGACGGCCATCAGGAACGGCTTCTCGTTGTCACGGACCGGTTCGGGGATGTGGCTGTCGAGTGCTTCCATCAACTTACCGATGCACTCGTTGGCCGCTTCGTCTTCGGGCGAGTCCAGTGCCGGCTTGCTCGAGCCGTAGATCACCGGAATGTCGTCGCCGGGGAAATCGTACTTGTTCAACAGGTCGCGGATTTCTTCCTCGACCAGCATCAGGAGTTCTTCGTCATCGACCAGGTCGACCTTGTTCAGGAACACGACCAGCGCGGGGACGTTCACCTGCCGGGCCAACAGGATGTGTTCCCGCGTCTGGGGCATCGGCCCGGTCCCGGCCTCGACCACCAGGATTGCACCGTCCATCTGAGCAGCGCCGGTGATCATGTTCTTGATGTAATCGGCGTGGCCGGGGCAGTCGATGTGAGCATAGTGCCGCGACTCGGACTCGTACTCGACATGACTGACGGCAATCGTCACCGTCTTGTTCTCGTCACGCACGGTCCCGCCCTTGGCGATGTCGGCATAGCTCTTGAACTCGGCCAGCCCCTTGGTCTGCTGCACCGCAAGAATGGCCGCTGTCAGTGTGGTCTTACCGTGGTCGATGTGACCGATTGTTCCCACGTTGACGTGCGGCTTGGTGCGTTCAAAGACTTCCTTAGCCATTTTTCCAGTCTCTCCCGATCCTACTTTCGTACAAGGATACCTGCGTGTGTGAAAACCTGCCGGAACATCAGTTTCCCGGCCGACTTGAAACATCTTACCCGGGTCATCCGGGAACAACCTGACTAATACAGTAGCAGTTGACGGGCAATTCAAAAAGGAGCTGCTGATGGGACTTGAACCCATGACCTCGTCCTTACCAAGGACGCGCTCTACCACTGAGCTACAGCAGCCTGGGCAACTTCAGACGTCTCACCCCGGAACCGGGCAACCCCACTTCCGACTTCCGAGCCCGCACCGGGCGGTGGACGGGAAACACGGGACTCGAAAAATCGGGATGCCAGGAGGGCTGTGCGGCGTCCGAACCAAGAGCGGGCGATGGGAATCGAACCCACACCACCAGCTTGGAAGGCTGGAGCTCTACCATTGAGCTACGCCCGCGTCGTGGGTTCAAGGTCGGAACCCGGCGAGTTGAGGACTCCTTACTGGAAAGGAAACAATGAAAACCGATCTTCAATCAACCGACGTCAGCGCCGATGGGATCACAGGCAATGGCATCGCCGATACAATTCCATATCTTCGATTCTATATCTTCGATCCGAGTCACCGGCTCGGGCCAATAACTCGACAAGTGGGGGAAGCAGGATTCGAACCTGCGAAGGCTGAGCCACCAGATTTACAGTCTGGCCCCTTTGGCCGCTCGGGAATTCCCCCTAAACCACAAACTGCTCAACGAGCGTCGACAGAGTGTCTCAATGGAGCGTCCCCGGTCGGCCGCACCGAAAGGCACGGGAAGCTAGCGGTGGGACTCGAACCCACAACCTCCGGTTTACAAAACCGGGGCTCTGCCGATTGAGCTACGCTAGCCCATAAAGCCTCGGGGGACAACAAGGCCGGTCAATATAGCAGCCCGATACGCGCTTGCAAGGCAGAAAGGCGTGTTTCAGTCGAGCCCGGCGATCTCCAGTTGACCCCGCCTGGCCACACGCTCCAGTTTCTTCAACGCCCGGCTCTCCAACTGGCGAATCCGTTCCTTGGTCACTCCGAAGCGGCGTCCCACCTGCTCCAACGTCTGGGGTTCAGAACCTTCCGACAGACCGAACCGTCTCGTGATCACCTCGCGTTCGCGCGGGTCAAGATGTTCAAGGATTTCCATGATCACCTCGTGCTGCTGCCGATTGACCTTCTGTTCGAGAAACGGGTTGCCCCCCTCGTCCGATCGCGATCCGAAGAACTCCTCGTGCCCCGTGCGGAAACGATCCCGCTGCCGGTGTTCCCGCGGTACCGAGCGGGCAAAATTTCTCATGATCGCCCAGGTCGCGTAGGTCGAGAACTTGTTTCCCAGCAGATAATTGAACTTCTCGATTGCCCGGATCAGCGACAGGTTGCCGTCACTGACCATCTCGAAGAAGTTCATGCCGGGACGCAGATGCTTCTTGGCAATCGAGACGACCAGTCGCAGGTTGCTGCGGATCAGAAAATTCTTCACCGCCATGCTCTCCTCGAGCAAAGCCTCGACGCGATCCATTCTCGCCGAGACCGGCCGGCGACCCCGCAAATCCTTCCGCGCCACCGACGCCTGCCATCTCAGGAAGTTCATCTTCCGAAAATGATACTGCTCCTGTTCCCGCGTCAGCACCGGCAGCGTGTACAGCGAGGCCAGGTAGGCCGGCAGTCCCGGTGGTGCCTTGGTGGCCCGTGCCCCGGGATTTTCCGGTGCCTCCCCCAGGATCCACTCCGCGGCCCCCTGCTCACGAAACTCATCACTGTCCATGAAATCGATCGGCTGCTCGAGCAGGATCTCGGCGCGGATCTCGGCGGCCACACGATAAATCGAGTTGCGGGTACGGCTGAAACGTCGGGCAAGCAGATCGACCGAAGTGCCCTGGCGGAGCATCCGGTAGATCTCGCGACGATCCTCGCTCGAGAGCACCGCCGTCACGCCAAACACGGCGGCCTCGGGATGGATTCGGTCATGGTCGCGCAGCGTCGTCCGAATCGTCTCGGCCGAACGACCCATCCGCTTGGCCAACTGCTGGCTGATCTGCGTCGGGTTACTGCCACGCCGCGCAAGTTGCCTGGCTGCCTGCACGATCTCTTCTCGCTCCCGCGGCTTCAACTGGGAGAACCGGGATCCTCGCAGAACCTCGGTCGCGTGTCGGCGTGCGAACCGGTCCAGCGTTGACTGCAGGAACCCGATCCGTTTGCGGCCGTTGATCAGAAACCGCCGCGACACGAGTCCCCGATTCCGCCAGCGATCGACGGTCTTCGTCGAGACGTTGTACTGCGTTCCGACATCTTCGATCGTCAAGACCGCCTCGCCGACGTCGGCAACCGTCAGGTCGAGGCTATCCGAGAGGTCCTCGACAAAACATCTCAGGTCCCGAATCGTCTCCTCGCCGGACAACACCAGGTCGGGATACTTGTCCGGGCGAAAACCGGTGATCTCCTCGCACACGTCCGGATAGGCGTAGGTCCGATCCGCATGCAGCCGATCCACGAACCGCTCGGTCCGCTCGATCTGCTCGAGCCGAACACCGCGAGGCGCAAAACGCACCTGCTGCCCGGCCAACTGACTCAGCGCTGGATTCCGGTAGCGTGCCATCGGATACATCCTGCCTTTCTACCCGACCCGATCGTTCGAAACCGCGGAACGGCCCCATCAACCGCCCGCCCGCTCGGCCCGCCTCCTCACCCTGCCGCCCCGACTCGAGGCCACACAGGTCCTGGTTGCCTCCTCCGGTATTCGTTGTGGATCCAGAATCTTGACGACCGATCCCGTGATTATTGTTGAAGTCGCCCCCCACGACCACAACCCACCGTGTTTGTCCGTCCGACACCCGTTTTACGCGTCACTTGGACGCATCGTGGGAGAAAAAAGTTCCCGCCCCACGACCGATTACGACAGAAGTTCAGCCAAACCCCCCACTTACTGCGACAGCAGCGGAATTCCACGTATCTTCAAGTACCCGGAAATTCCGACGATGGTCAGCGCCACCACGATCATCACGAGCAACGTCGCTGACGAGCGATCGCGAAATTTCTTCAGAACCTGTGAACGTCCGACCAGAGCCGACGCCAGGAAAAACAGCAGGAAGGCCAGCAGCATCTTGATCCCGACGAACATGTCATACCGCTTGTCGCTCGTATGCATCGGTCGCATCACAACCAGGTAATTGTAGAAACCGCTTACCAGCAACAACGCGATGCCGCCGTGCACGATCCATTTCCAGCGATTCGCCAGGCGGTCTCTCAGGTCAAGTTGAATCTCCTCCGGAATTTTCTTCACGCTGGGCAGCAATACGAACCGCAAGAAGACGGTCCCTCCGACCAGCACGATCGCCGTCGCAATGTGTACGACCCGCAAGATGGTCTGCATTGCCGAGTTGTCCATCGCCGTGTTCTCCGTCGGAATTGGGTTTGGCCGCGGTGCCACCTCCCAGAGCCTAGCGATCGCGGCGCGGGGCTGGCAACCACGCTTCACGACGCTCCCTGAACCCGGGGATCCTCGAGAAGAGGCGGGTGGCCACAACCGGGAGGATCTCCATACAATCAAACTCATGGTTCCCCCGAAAGCCGTCCTGCTGTTGATCCTTGTCCTGGCCGTGACCAGGACGACCGCGGCCGATTCGAAACCGGCTCCCCAACCACGGGACAAGGCGGGAGTGGCCTATTTCGAGAAGCACGTTCGTCCCCTGTTGATCCGGCGGTGCTATTCGTGCCACTCCGGCCAGGCCCGGCCCCTGCGAGGTGAACTCCGACTCGATACCCGGGCCGGTTGGCAACGTGGTGGAGAAAGTGGAACGGCAATCCGACCGGGACGCCCCAAGGCGAGCCTGCTGGTCAAGGCCGTCCGCTACGATGACGACAGCCTGCAGATGCCGCCGAAGCGGAAGCTCCCGGCCGACGAGATCAGGATTCTTGAGCACTGGATCAGCCTGGGTGCCCCGGACCCGCGAACCGGACACAAGACCAGCGGCAGCAAGCGGGGCACGGCCGACCACTGGGCCTTCCGGCCCCTGGTGGCGCCGCCGATTCCCGGTGCCACGGTCGACCCCGGTGGCTGGTCCCAAACCCCCGTCGATCGCTTCCTGCTGTCCCGGCTCCGGGAGAACCAGCTCGCCCCCTCCCCTTCCGCCGATCGTCTCACGCTGATTCGACGCGTCAGTTTCGATCTCCTGGGCCTGCCGCCATCGCCGGAGGAGATCGAGACATTCCTGGCCGACCGCCAGCCGACCGCCTGGCAGCAACTGGTCGATCGACTGCTGGCCAGCCCACACTACGGCCAACGCTGGGGTCGTCACTGGCTGGACATCGCCCGCTACGCCGACTCGAACGGGCTCGACGAAAACGTCGCCCACGGCAATGCCTGGCGGTACCGTGACTGGGTGATTTCGGCCTGGAATTCCGGCCTGCCCTACGACCAGTTCGTCCGCCACCAGTTGGCCGGCGACCTGCTCCCCGACATCCCCTCCCCGGATCGTCAACGCCACCGTACCCAGCGACTGATCGCCACCGGTTTTCTTTCGCTGGGCCCCAAGGTGCTCGCCGAGGTCGATGCGAAGAAGATGGAGATGGACATCGTCGACGAGCAGGTCAATACGGTCGGGCGATCCTTCCTCGGACTGACACTTGGCTGCGCCCGTTGCCACGACCACAAGTTCGACCCGATCTCGATGCGCGACTACTACGCCCTGGCCGGCGTGTTCCAGAGCACCAAGACCATGGAACACTTCAAGAAGGTGGCCCGTTGGTGGGAGAACCCGATCGCAACCGCCACCGAACAGCAACGGCTCGCGAAGCACAAGAAACAACTGGCCGCAACGAAGGCCGAGATCGACAGCGTGATCAAGTCCGCCCGCGCGGACCTCGGCAAGACGCCCGGTTCCGGGGAGACGAAAACCAAGGACGAGGAATCCCGATTTCCGGTCGGGACACGAGACAAGTTGAAGTCGCTTCGCGCCGACCTCAAGACGCTCGAAACCACCATGCCCGAATTGCCCACCGCGATGGGAGTCATCGACGGTAAGGTCGCCGACACGCAGATTCATCTCCGTGGCAATCATCTCGCACTGGGCGAGACCGTCCCCCGTGGTGTCCCGGAAGTGCTGGCCGGGACTGACAGCCGACGATTTCCCGCCGGCCAGAGCGGCCGCCTGGAACTGGCCAACTGGTTGACCGCTTCCAACCACCCGCTGACGGCTCGCGTGTTCGTCAACCGTCTCTGGCGGTGGCACTTCGGACGCGGCCTGGTGGCCACGACCGACAACTTCGGCCAGTTGGGCGACCGCCCGACTCACCCCCACCTGCTGGACTTTCTCGCCACGGAGTTCATCCGCGGCAACTGGTCGATCAAACGGCTGCACCGTCTGATCGTCCTTTCGTCGGCCTACCGCATGCAGAGCAGCCCCCGGGCTGACGCGATGGCCGTCGATCCCGAAAACCGGCTGTGGTGGAGAAGTCCCCTGAGACGTCTTGAGGCCGAGGCCCTGCGTGACGCGATGCTCTCGGTCACCGGATCGCTGGACACCTCGATGCGCGGATCCCTGCTGCACGTGAAGAACCGTGGCTACTTCTTTGACCACACCTCAAAGGATGAAACCCGTTACAACGTCCCCCGGCGGTCGGTGTACCTGCCGGTCGTCCGCAACCATCTCTACGACGTTTTCACGCTGTTTGATTACACCGACGCGAGTGTGATGACCGGGCATCGCGCCACGACCACCGTCGCGCCTCAGGCGCTGTTCCTGCTCAACAGCAAGCTGGTCCATCGGGTCAGCCGCCAACTGGCCGGGGTGGCCCTGGACGCTCCGGCGGCCAACGTATCTCAGCGACTCGACCGACTCTACAGGCGGATCCTGGGACGTCCGGCCACGTCGACCGACCTGGACCACGCACGGCGGTTCCTGGACCGGGTCCAGGCGACCTTGCCACAGGGCAAGTCCACCCCCATCAACACCTGGACCGCCCTTTGTCATGTGCTCGTGGCGAGCAACGAGTTCATCTACCTGAAATGACCTGACCACGACGAAGTCACAACCATGTTCACCCGCCGGCAGCTGCTGCAATCGACCGCGGTCGGATTTCCCTGGCTGGCACTGCGAGGCCTACTCGAACCCGCCGCCGCCGCCCTGGATCCCCTGGCACCGCACAAGGGGCACCACCCGGCCCGCGCCAAGCGGATCCTGTTCCTGTTCATGAAGGGAGGCCCCTCGCAGGTCGACACGTTTGACTACAAACCGCGGCTGCAGGCCGATCACGGGAAACCGCTGCCGTTCGAAAAACCCCGGGTCCAGTTCGCCCCGACCGGCAAGCTGTTGAAATCTCCCTGGAGATTCCGTCGCTACGGAGATTGCGGACTCCCCGTCAGCGAGTTGTTCCCGCACACGGCCAGGCACGCCGACGATCTCTGCGTGATCAACTCGGTTCACGGCACCAACGCCGCCCACGGCGGGGCTGTCCTGAAAGTGCATACCGGCAGCGACAGTTTCGTTCGTCCGAGTGTCGGGTCGTGGGTCAACTACGGGATGGGAACCGAAAACGCCAACCTGCCGGGCTTTGTGACGATTTGCCCTACGCTCGCCCACGGCGGCGTAAAGAACTGGGGCAGCGCCTTCCTGCCGGCACCGTTCCAGGGAACACCGATCGGCAACGCCAGCCAACCCTCGGCCGACGCCCGCGTTCCCTACCTCGACAGCCCGGGCAAGTCACGCGGGCTACAGAGATTGAAACTCGACCTGCTCAAGCAGTTCAACCGCGACCACATCGCCGGCTTTGGGGACGACGGGAGGCTCGAGGCACGAATCAACGCTTTCGAACTCGCCTTCCGCATGCAGGATGAAATCCCCGCGATCCAGGATCTCTCCAAGGAATCCAAGGCCACCCAGGCTCTGTATGGCCTCGACGAGAAGATCTCATCCGACTTCGGACGCCAGTGCCTGCTGGCACGGCGGTTCCTCGAGCGAGGTGTCCGGTTTGTCCAGGTCACACACAGTGACACGATGGTCCAGTGGGACCAGCACAGCAACCTCCTCAACGGTCATACCAAGAATGCCAAGGAAGTCGATCGACCGATTGCCGGGCTGCTGACCGACCTCAAGGCACGAGGACTCCTGGAAGATACCCTCGTGTGGTGGGGAGGCGAATTCGGACGAACACCTTGCGTCCAGGGTTCCAACGGCCGCGACCACAATCCCGACGGTTTCACGATGTGGCTGGCCGGCGGCGGCGCGCGTCCCGCCACACGGTTTGGTGCCACCGATGAATTCGGGTACTACGCCCAGCAGCAAAAAGTCCACATCCACGACCTGCATGCGACGATCCTCCACCTGCTCGGACTCGACCACCAGCAACTGACCTATCGCTATGCCGGGCGTGACTTCCGCCTGACCGACGTGTACGGCAAGGTGGTCGACGGCGTGATTGCCTGAGACGTTTTCCGGGAGTGCAATCCCCGAAACCGATTCTTCCAGGCCCCGCGACCAGATGCAGCGGACCTCTCGACCTGATGCCCGAGAAACAAGCCCCGGATCAATCCTGGGTAAGATCCGCCCCCAGAGAGCGAATCACTTTCTAGGAACATCCGGTAGTTCCGCAAATTCGCGGACACCCGTCGCTGACCGGGCGATATCGAACATCACCAATCCGCAAATTCATTAAAAACCAAAAAGATGGAAAAACCCGATAATCGCAGGAGATTTCGTTGACCCTGACACCTTTCCTATACGTTTTTATTTAGCAGGCTTACCCTTTTTGACTCATATTACTCTACTAGTCAGGAAGGCTGGCTCTCCGACCCAGGGGGCCCTGCCTGCCGGGAGTACCTAGAACGTGTCTTTCTTGAATTTCGCCGGGACATTCGAAACATGGTTCACCATGCCCATCCAGCCGTCGAGCGTCATCGTGGCGGTGCTGCTGGTCTATTGGTCGGTGGTGGCGTTGGGCGCGTTGGATGTCGAATTTCTCGACTGGGATTTCGATCTCAACCTCGAAACCGATGCGAACGTCTTCGACATCGGCCTGGTTCCGCTGCGATTCCTCAACCTCGGTTCAATCCCGGTCATGATCTGGGTGAGCCTTTACGCGCTTGCGGCCTGGTTTCTTTCGATGGCCATTTCCCTTTACTGGGCACCCGACCAAACCCACGGGGTGGTGATTGCCGAGGCCTTCGGCCTGGCAATGCTGGTCACGAAATTCGTCACCAACCCGCTCAAGCCGATCTTCGAAACCACCGACACGAATCGGCCGGAATCCTTGATCGGACAGACCTGCACGATCACGTCAATGACCGTCACTGCCAGCGGAGGCGAGGCCAGCTATGCGACAGGCCAGGCCCCGTTGATTCTGACTGTCCGCTGCCTCGACGGCGAACTGGAACGTGGGCACACCGCGGAAATCACCGAATACAGCAAAGATGATAACGCGTACTTCGTGTGCGCGACCAACGAGGAGAACAAGTGATGGACATGCTAGACAATCCAATCGTCCTGGGTGCAATCGTCGGCCTTGGCTTTCTGGTCGTGATGGCAATTGCCTTTACCAAGTTCTACCAGAAGCCCGGCCCCGAAGAGGCGATCGTCAAGACCGGCTTCGGAGGGCTGAAGGTCCAGACCGGGAGCGGCATGGTCGTGATCCCGCTGCTGCAGGACGCCTCGCGAATGGATCTGTCGGTCAAACGGATCGAGATCGCTCGTGAGAACGAGGACGGGCTGATCTGCAAGGACAACATCCGTGCCGACATCCGGGTGGCCTTTTATGTCCGCGTCAACAACGCCGACGCGGACATCAAGCAGGTCGCCGAGATGATCAACCCCAAGCGAGCCTCCCAGCTCGACCAGCTGGTCGAGCTCTTCGAAGCCAAGTTCTCCGAGGCACTCAAGACCGTCGGCAAGCAGTTTGATTTCGTCCAGCTCTACACCGATCGTGACAGTTTCCGGGACGAGATCATCCGGGTGATCGGCACCGATTTGAACGGTTACCGTCTCGACAACTGCCATATTGACTACCTCGAACAGACGCTGCTGGAAAAACTCAACCCGCACAACATCCTCGACGCCGACGGGATCAAGAAGATCACCCAGTTGACGACGCAGGAAAACGTCAAGCGAAACCATTTCGCAGTGGAAGAAGCCAAGATCATCAAGCAACAGGACGTCGACCGGGACGAGGCGCTCTACGAACTCGAACGCCAACGTGTCGATGCCGAGCAGAAACAGCAGCGGGAGATCGCCGAGATCACGGCGAGGAACCAGGCGGCGGCGGCGGCGGTCCAGGAAGAAGAGCGACAGCGGGCCGAGTCGGCACGGATCGTAGCCGAGGAAACGATCCAGGTTGCCGAGCAGAACAAGGATCGGCAGATCATCGTCGCCCTGAGGAACAAGGAGCGGACCGACCAGGTCGAAATCGAACGGGTCGAGAAGGACCGGATGCTCGAGGTGACCGAGCGTGAACGCGTGGTCGGCCTGGCCGATATCGAAAAGGAAAAGGCCATCGAGATCGAGAAGCGGAACATCCAGGAGGTGATTCGCGAGCGGGTGATGGTCGAACGTGGCGTGGTCGAAGAACAGGAGAACATCAAGAACACCCAGGAGTTCATGGGTGCGGATCGCGAAAAGCAGGTCGCGGTGACCCTGGCCGAGAAGACGGCCCAGGAGGCGTTGGTCAAGGAAGTCAAGGCGGCCGAAGCACAGAAACAGTCGGCCGAGTTCTCGGCTCAGACGATCGTGATCGAGGCCGAAGCACAGCGGGCATCAGCGGAAAAGGAAATGCAGTCGACCAAGATGTTGGCCGAGGCCAAGAGCGCCGACGAGGCTGCGTCAGGATTGGCCGAAGCCACCGTCACCGTGGCCAAGGCCGATGCCCTCGAGAAACAGGGGACCGCCGAGGCGACGGTGATTTCACGCAAGGGCGAGGCCGAGGCGACCGTGATCGACCAGACCGGCGGCGCCGAGGCGACCGTCGTGCAGAAGAAGGCGGTCGCGGTGGCCAAGGGCGACGAGGCGAAGGCAGTGGCGACCGAGAAGGTCGGAACGGCCGAGGCCAACGTGATGGAACTGAAGTTCAATGCCGAGGCGAACGGCATCAAGGAAAAGGCCGGGTCGATGAAGCTCTTCCACGACGCCGGCAAGGAGCACGAGGAATTCAAGCTCCAGTTGAACAAGGACAAGGATATCGAGATCGCCGCGATCGGGGCACAGCAGCAGATTGCCGAGGCCCAGGCCGAGATCGTCGGCGAGGCGTTGAAGACTGCCCGCATCGACATCGTCGGCGGGGAAACGACGTTCTTCGACAAGATTGTCGATTCGGTCAAGGCCGGTAAGAGCGTCGATCGTTACATCAGCAACAGTGAAGTGCTCACCGACGTGAAGAACACCTTCTTCAATGGCGACAACGAGTATTTCAGTGCCCAATTGCGAGCCTTCGCGACCCAGTTCGGGGTCAGTTTCGAGGATGTCAAGGACCTGTCAGTCGCGGCACTGGTGGGCCGGATGATCACGATGGCCGACAGTGATTCCGACAAGTCGAAGCTCGAAGACCTGTTGCGGGTCTTCCGCGGCACGGGACTGGCTAACGAGAAGATCGCGTCGCTGGGGCTGAGTGACAGTCAATCGATCGCAGACAAGAAGGCCAAGTAGTCGGGGTCCGGCACCCCCCTTGCCAGGAACTCCCGTGATGGCTGACGCAGAGCATCCGCACGATGATGCGGTGGCGACTGACTCACCGGACGTGTCCCCGGTGGACTCCGGGGACGCTGCGTCGGAGATGCAGCTGGAGAGCGGGACATACGAGATCATCCGACAGCGGTTGAGCAGTCACGGCCAGGGTCTTCGCCAGCGACTCGCCAAGCTCAACACCGGACGCAAGGACGCCTTCGGATCGATCGACACGGCGCTGCTGGGCACCGAGCGGATCACGACCGCGCACAACTGCGTACCCCGCGACATGGTCTCGATCGGACCACACCTGCTGTTCGGTTACAACGTGACGTTCGGGCTGAAATCGGAAATCACCGTCACCGACGTCTTCGCTGTCCACGAGTTCGTCGAAGGCAAGTTCCAGGCCGCCCCGCTGGCATTGATCGATGATGACCGCTTCCAGAAGGACTTCGAAGACGTCTACAAGTACTACAAGCACGCGACCTTCGCGAAGTTCTTCCAGGCCGGGCCGAACCTGTACATGATCTTCCGCGTCGGGGCCTCGGTTTCCGACATCAAGACCTTCAAGTGGGCCATCACCGACGACCGGCTGGTTTACGTCGACAGCCGTTCCGACCACGAGGTCCGGTTTCCGCCGCAGCATGGTTTCGAGTGGTCACGGGCGACACGCGACATGCACCGCGCGGGGGAACATCCCCATGTCTCGATCGACGACCGCCTGTTTGTCGAAACCGTCGGTGGCGACCTGACCGTCAAGATCGAGAACAACACGGCCAGCGGTGCAGGGATCTACACCGAACCGGTCGACCACGTCGACCAGACGCTCGACGACGCCGACATCAACTTCTCTCTGCTCGGCAACATCATCCTGCTGAAAATTCGTCCCTACCAGGAACAGACCGACCGTTACCTCGTCTACAACGAGAAGGCCGAACAGGTCGTGCGACTCGACACGATCGAACATGCCTGCGTACTGCTGCCCGACGACCACGGCCTGGTCTTCTCCAACGGGTACTACCTGCAGACCGGCGAGTACAAGGCGTTCGAAAGCGATCTGCAGGACATGCTGTTCGATCGTCGGATCGACTCGCCCAACGGAGAGGACTTTCTCTACGTCTTCTACAACCGCGAAAACGGTATCTACATCCTGCTCAACTACAACCTGATCTCGCAGCAGATCGAAACACCACTGATCTGCAATGGCTACACGATGTTCGAAGGCGGCGAACTGGTCTGCTTCCGCGCCCAGGACGCCGCGTCCAAGCACCACGCGATCCAGATCTGGCAGACCCCCTTCACCGGGGAAGGCTACGAACCGCCCGGACAGGAAGAGACCTACCTGCACAAGATCGGCAACAAGGAGATCGTCCGGGGGATGGCCGAGTGCCACGAGGTACTGGGGCTGATCGGCAAGGAAGACACCTACGCCAACCTCTATGTCGACATCGTCAAGCAGGCCACCGACATCCTCGACAGCTTCTTCTGGATCAGCAGCGAGGAAACCGGTGGTCTGGCCGAGCCGCTGACGGCAATCCGTGATGCCGCCGCCGCGGGCATTGACGAGTACGAGAAAGTCGTCCGCGTCAGACGGAACACCGCCGCGGAGACGGGCCGCGTCGAGGAAGAAACGCGGGCGATCATCGCTGATGTCGGTCGCCGCCGTTTCGAATCGATCCAGGACTTCGTCGATTCGCTCACCGCACTGCGGCGGATCCGCGGCGACATCATCACGCTGCGAGACCTCCGCTACGTCGACGCCTCGCTCGTCGACACACTCGAGGAAGAGGTCGGCCAGCAAAACGACACGCTCTCGCATCGTTGTGTCGAGTTCCTGCTGCAACCCGCCTCGCTGGCCCCGTACCAGGAAAAAGTGGTCGCCGAGCACGCCCAGATCGAGAGCCTGACGAAAGTCACCGACGCCAGGTCGCTCGAGGAAAACATCAGCCAGAGCGCAGCTGACCTGGAAATGCTGATCGACATCGTCAGCAATCTCGACATCGACGACGCCACACAGCGAACCACGATCATCGACAACATCTCGAACATCTTCTCGACGGTCAACCAGGCCCGGACGGCGTTGAAGAAGAAGTCGCGGGACCTGATGTCGGTCGAAGGTGTCGCGGAATTCAACTCGCAGTTGAAACTGCTCGACCAGTCGATCGTCAATTTTCTCGACGTCTGCGACACACCCGAGAAATGCGACGAGTTGCTGACGAAAGTGATGATCCAGATCGAGGAACTCGAGGGCCGCTTTGCCGAGTTCGACGAGTTCGTCGTCCAGCTCTCGGAGAAGCGAGACGAGGTCTACAACGCGTTTGAAACGCGGAAACTGCAGCTTGTCGAGGCCCGCAACAGACGGGCCAACGCGTTGATGGCCGCCGCCGAGAGAATCCTCGGAGGAATCCAGTCCCGGGTGGGCACTCTCGAGAGCGTCAACGATATCAACGGTTACTTCGCCGCTGACCTGATGATCGACAAGGTCCGTGACATCGTCGACCAGCTCACCGAACTCGACGACAGCGTCAAGGTCGATGACATCCAGAGCCAGCTGAAGACGATCCGCGAAGACGCGGTCCGCCAGTTGAAGGACCGACAGGATCTGTTCGTCGGTGGCGAAAACGTCATCAAGATGGGCAACCACCATTTCTCCGTCAACGTCCAGCAGCTGGACCTGACCACCGTGTTCCGCGACGACGAGATGACCCTGCACCTGACCGGGACGAACTTCTTCGAGCCGGTCGACGACGACACCTTCCTGGCGACACGCGACCTGTGGAACCAGGAGATCGTCAGCGAGACACCCAACGTGTATCGGGGCGAGTACCTGGCCTACCAATTGCTGGGTGCCCTGGGAGGCGACGAGCTGCCAACGCCGGCGGACTTCCTGGCCCTCGAAAAGCCCGGCCGACTGGAAATCGTCCAGGAGTTCATGGGACCGCGGTACGCCGAGGCCTACGTCAAGGGAATTCACGATCACGATGCCGAGACCATCCTCGTCTCGTTGTTGCAGATGAACGACCAGATCGGGTTGTTGCGGTACCACGCCCGGGCCCGCGCGATGGCCAAGGTCTTCTGGAACCACTTTGGCGAAAAGGCCGGCAAGGACCGCATCGCCTCGCAGTTGAAAGGTTTCGGCAATATCGGCGAGGTGTTTCCCGGCACAACCGCCCAGGCCGCCTACGTCACAACGCTGACCGGCATGCTCGAGGAATTCGTCTCGGCCGAAGGACTGTTTGACGCCGCACTGGTGACCGAGGCGGCCGAGTACCTGTTTGCCGAGTTGTGCCATCCCGCGACCGGGTTTGTCATCAGTCGCACGGCAGCCGAACTCTACGAGTCCTTCACGGGACATCTCAAGAGTTCCAGCCACGCCGACCGCTTCTCGGCAAGCCTCAATGCTGTCAAGAAAGACCCCGCCGGTGGCCTGCATGTCGCCCGGGACTGGGTCGAAGCGTTCCTGGAAAGCCGCGACGATTCCGAATCCACCGACCACGTCGACGAGGTCGCGACGCTGTTGCTCGGCGGGAACCTCGAGCGCCGGAACGTGATCGACGCGTCCGCCGTCACCGATCTCGACGGCATCACCGGCGACCATCCGATGATCGACGGCGACAGCTACCACCTGCACTACAACCGCTTCATGCAGAAACTCACCGGCTTCCACAACAACCGGGTGCCACGCTTCCTGGCCTACCAGGACCAGAAGAAAGAACTCGTCGAGCTGGCCCGCGATTCAATGCGACTCGACGAATTTCGCCCCCGCGTGCTGACGTCCTTCGTCCGCAACAAGTTGATCGACCAGGTCTACCTACCAGTGATCGGAGACAACCTCGCCAAGCAGATCGGCGTGGTCGGAGAGGAGAAGCGGACCGACCTGATGGGATTGCTGCTGCTGGTCTCACCGCCGGGCTACGGCAAGACCACCCTGATGGAATACATCGCCAACAGGCTCGGCGTGATCTTCATGAAGATCAACGGACCGGCCATCGGCCACCAGGTCACGTCACTGGATCCGGCCGAGGCGCCCAACGCGGCAGCCCGCGAGGAACTCCAGAAACTCAACCTCGCCCTGGAAATGGGCGACAACGTGATGATCTACGTCGACGACATCCAGCACACCAACCCCGAATTCCTGCAGAAGTTCATCTCGCTGTGCGATGCGCAACGAAAGATCGAGGGCGTCTACAAGGGACGGACCCGTACCTACGACCTCCGCGGACGCAAGGTCTCGGTCATCATGGCGGGCAACCCCTACACCGAGAGTGGCGAGAAGTTCCAGATCCCGGACATGCTGACCAACCGGGCCGACATCTATAACCTCGGCGAGATGATCGGCGAGAATGCCGACTCGTTCGAGATGAGCTATCTGGAGAACTGCCTGACATCCAACTCGGCACTCAATCAACTCGCCACCCGCAGCCAGAACGACGTCTACGCGGTGATTCGAATGGCACAGGGAGACCCGGCTGAGGACGTCGAAATCGAGGGCAATTATTCGACCGAGGAACTCGGCGAGTTCGTCGCCGTCATGAAGAAACTGATGCGGGTTCGTGACGTGATCCTGGCGGTCAACCGCGAGTACATCCGCTCGGCGGCCATGTCGGACGATTACCGCACCGAGCCGGCCTTCAAGCTGCAAGGTTCCTACCGGAACATGAATCGGATCGCCGAAAAAGTGGTCCCGATCATGAATGACAATGAACTCGAATCACTGATCCTCTCGAATTACGAGAACGACTCCCAGACACTGACCTCCGACACCGAAGCCAACATGCTGAAGTTCAGGGAGTTGATCGGTGCCCTCGATGAGGAGGAACTCAGCCGCTGGGAGCAGATCAAGAAGACGTTCCAGCAAAACGTCAAGCTCCGCGGCGTCGGCAGCGACGACCGGATCGGCCAGGTCGTGGTGCAGTTGAGCAGTTTCAGCGAAGGACTCGAGTCGATCCGCGACGCGATGACCGATGGCCTGCAGCAACTGGCCGCCGAAGACGGCCGCGGCACCGGAGAGGCCGACACGGGAGACGAAACGGTCGATTCGATCGGGGAAGTTGCCGGGCAATTGACCCAGCAGCTCGAAGGTGTGACGACCGGACTGGACGAAATCCGGCTGGCCATGGCCTCGGGCATCGACCGACTCGCATCCGAAACCGACCGGCCCGGTGACGGCGTCGTCGATGAAAGGATCTCCGGGCACGTGGCCGAGCTGAAAGCAAGCCTCGATGCCATCCGCGATGCGCTGGCCGAAGCCGCAGCGCGACCGGTGACGGTAACCGCCTCCCCGGGACCGATCGCCGAAGAGGACACCGACGAGAATCAGCAGGCGGGAGGAATTCCGGTCCGGGTCGTCGAGCCCGACGATCCGGAGGATGACGACGGCGAAGAAGAACTCGAGCAACTCAATACCGCAAACACGATCACCGTCGTCAACAAGATTCCTCCGAGCCTGTTGAAAGTGCTGCGACAGCAGTTCCTGCTGATGGAGGGCTGGATGGAGCCGATCCTCAAGAACAGTCAGTCAACTCAGAACGACCTGAAGCTGTTGGGTGAACGGCTCGACGCGACGATGGACGATTACGAACGCCTGATCGGCCAGGTCTCGGAATCCCGGAAGAAAAGCAGTCGCGCCCGGCGGGCCGACAAGTGAGAGCGAAAAACTTCCCGGCTTGACGGGCGGAGATATCGCGGCGGCGGGAAACCGGTTCCGATCCAGGGCGCTACGACTCGCCCCGCTTCCAGTGCAGGCGATTGCGACTGAGAACGCCTCGACGCATGGCACATTCCATGCAGAATTTCTCGTCATCGAACTGCATGTAGATCTCGCCGGCCATCAGCAGGTGATAGAAATCTTCTCCGGATTTCATCGCGAAGCAGTATTCCCGCTCCCAGGTCGTCTTGATCCGCACCCGCCAGCCATCTTCCCAGGCTGGTACGTACAACCGGCCGTCATCGGCCTCCCGGTCCGGTTCGCCCATCCTCGCTCCTCCTTATACCGACCCGTTGTCGACCTCCGGAAGCTCGACACCCAGTGAGTCGGCCCGCTCAACCAGTGCCTGCCAGTTGCCCTCGTCGATCGGGATCCCCGACACGGAACGTATCGCCAGTGTCTCCCGCTCGGGATCGCCAGGCAAGATCACCCGATCAACACCGTCAATCAACGGCACTCCACGCACGTAGGCTTCCATGCCGGCAAGTTCCCTGGCCGCATGCTCGACGGACCCAAATCGCTCGATGCTGATCACGATGAACATCGCGCAATTTCCCAGGGGGACCGGAGGTGGTGGCGACTGGACACAATCGCCCTCCGACAACACGCCGCACAACATCTCGATCATCAATGCCAGACCAAATCCCTTGTACGCCTGGCCACCACCCATCGGCAGGATCGTGCCGGGAGGATCCCCGTACAATTGGTTCGGGTCGGTCGTGGGCCGACCGTGGGGGTCCAACACCCAGCCCTCGGGAACCTCCGCCCCGGCAATCTTCTGCACCCTGACTTTTCCCTCGGCCGTGGCACTGGTCCCGAAGTCGAGAACAAAGGGACCGCCCTGGCCTCCGGGCATGCCGATCGAAATCGGGTTGGTCCCCAGCCTGGGCCGCTTGCCTCCAACCGGAGCCACCCGCTGTGCCGTGCCATGCGTGTTGGCACAGACAATCGCCGCCATGCCCGACTCGGCCGCCATCTCACTGTATTCACCCAGCCGACCAATATGGGCCGAACGACGCAGGGCACCACAGGCAATGCCCGCCGCCTGAGCCCGTGTGATCAAGCGACCCACCAGGTCCCGGGCAAGGACCTGCCCAAATCCCCAGCCGCCATCGCACGTCAACATCGCCGGAGTCTCACGCAATACCTCAAGCGACTGACCGGTCTTGATGTGACCCGAAGCAACCCGGTCGAGATAAAACGGCAGCCGCATCACTCCATGAGAGTCATGGCCACGAAGATTGGCGCCGACAAGGCTGCTCGCCACCGTCGTCGCTTCGCTCGCATCAGCCCCTCCGGCAACCAGCAGTTTCCCGGAAAACTGCCTCAACTCATCCGCGCCAAGACATGGCATGAACACCCCTTCTCGTTGTTGTCACAGCCGTCGCGACACAAATCCGATTCCGGTTCAGACCTGAAGAAACCGCCATTAATAAACCTCCGTCATAACCGGTGCAACGCTCCGACATCACACAGCCGAAACCGAAACCTCGTCGGAATCACGGTTTTCTGCCACCAAATGAACTGATCAATCCGATCACACCTACCGTAACGATGTCGCCGACACCGGCGACCATATCACATTTCTTGTCAAACTCGCGACGATAGAGGAACTGGGCAGGAAGGGAAGACTGTCCGTATCCCACCAAGTTGTTGCACCAGGAAGAGTCTACTGATGAGTGAATGCCTCGACGAGATTCGCACGCTTGATGAACTCCGTGACTTCGTACACCGCACGCTTTGTGACAAGGAAAACCTGCTTGCCGAGCAGTTCTCGCTGGCCGAGGGAGAGTTGTCGCGGCGTGGTCGCCGATGCGGCCTGCAGTTCACCGTGCAGGGTCCGCGGCATGTGCGGCTTGGTGCGATCTGGGAGAGTCACCACAACCAGGTCTACTTCTACGATGCCCGGGGAACACGGTTCCTCAAGGTCCGACTTGCTCGACGGCTGATGACCGACACGCTCGTCGAGGCCGTTTAGGCTGGCGTTGGTTGTTGCCGACCGTCGTCGCCGGTGCTGATGGGAATATGGTCGGCCTGCGCGGGATCGGTCTCGGGAAAATCACGTCTCAGGTGAACGCCTCGGCTTTCGGTCCGCTTGCAGGCCGCGGCGATCATCAGTTGAGAGACGAGCAGCAGGTTCTGCAATTCCCAGCCGTCGACCTCCGAGAATTCTCGGTTCGACACGAATCGATCCCAGAATTCCACCTGCGCGGCCGCCTCGCGCATCGCTTCCTCGGTTCGCTCGATGCCGACCTGCCGCCACATCAGGCTCGAGAGGGCGTTGCGGAGATCGGTGATGTTGAGATCTTCGTCGTCGGTCTCCACCGGCCAATCCGAGATCAGCGATGGCACCGAAAAATCATCCTCGTCCTCGCGGGCAGTCCGGGAGGCCTCGCGGCCGGTTCTCAGTCCATACACCAGGCCCTCGACAAGGCTGTTGGATGCCAGGCGATTGGCACCGTGCAAACCAGTTGAAGTCACTTCACCGGCCGACCACAATCCCGGCAGCGTCGTCTGACCGTTGGCATCGACGACCACGCCTCCGATCATGTAGTGCGCCCCGGGGCGGACCGGAACCTGGTCGCAGGTGATGTCGACACCGAACTCGGCGCACACCCGGGTGATGTGAGGAAAGCGATCGCGGACGAAATCCGCATCGAGGTGCGTCAGGTCGAGGTACACGCACGGATGACGGGTAAGCGTCATCTGTTCGGTGATTGCCTGGCTGACCACGTCCCGCGGTGCCAGTTCCGCCGCCTCATTGTAGTCGGGCATGAACCGCTGCCCATGGCAGTCCCGCAACCAGGCACCCTCCCCCCGCACCGCCTCGGAAATCAGGTGCCGGGAACTGCCGGCAATGTAGAGTACCGTCGGGTGGAACTGCATGAATTCCATGTCCCGCAATTCGGCCCCGGCCCGGAAAGCGATCGCGTGGCCGTCGGCGGTTGCGATTTCCGGGTTGGTTGTTTCTCGAAACAACTGACCGGCCCCCCCGGTCGCCAGGATCGTCTGCTTGGCCCAGATGCAGGTAATCGGTCTTTGCCGATCGTGCACGATCGCACCCCGGCACCGTCCCGCTTCGGTCAGCAGGTCGATCGTGAACGTCTTCTCCCAGACCTGGACCCTCGACCGGCCCTCCACGGCCGCTCGCAGCGCCCGCATCACTTCCTTGCCCGTCGCATCACCATCCGCATGAACGATCCGTCGATGACTGTGCCCACCTTCGCGTGTCAGCGAGATCCGGCCGTTGTCCTGGTCGAACCGCGTGCCGATCCCGATCAATTCACGAATCCGCTCGGGTGCCTCGCCCACGACCATCTCGACCACGTCGTGATCACACAGGCCCTTGCCGGCGGCAATCGTGTCGGCGATGTGGTTGGCAAGATCATCAAGCGGATCCAGGACACCGGCGATTCCCCCCTGGGCCTGGTCGCTGTTGGAGAGCGTCAGCAGGTCCTTGGTGACGACGATGGCCGAGAGCGCCGGATCGATCGCCAGGGCCGCCCTCAGGCCGGCGATGCCGCCCCCGATCACCAGCACGTCGGTGAAGACATGAGCCACTCGCTTGGGCGAGAAGCGGACGAGATAACGTCGGCGGGGAGAAACATACAGAGGCGTCACGGGATTCGCTCTCGGAAAAACGCCACGACAAACCGGCAACGGGGCATAACCACCACACCTAGATGGTCGTCGCCATGAAACCACCATCAACCACGATATTGGCGCCCGTCAGGAACCCCCCGGCCCGGGAACCCGCCAGCAGCAACACCGCCCCGGCCAGTTCCTGGGGTTCTCCGAACCGATCCATCGGCGTGTGCCCCATGATGCTGGCCACCCGCTCCGGGGTCAGCACCTTCCGATTCTGCTCGGCCGGAAAGAATCCCGGCGAGAGGGCGTTGACGCGAATGCCGTCGGCAGCCCACTCGCGAGCGAGGTTCTGGGTCAGGTTGAGAACGGCCGCCTTGGTGGCCGAATAGGTGAAGACCCGGGACAGGGCCGTCATCCCTGAAAGCGAGGCGATGTTGATGATCGAGCCACCGGCGTCGTCGGCGAGCATGGCAGCCCCGAAGACCTGGCAGGCCAGTCGGACGCCGCGGAGGTTGATCGCCACGATCCGCTCCCACTCCTCTTCCTCGATTTCCAGGAAGGGTGTTGCCGAGTTCACCCCGGCACCGTTGATCAGTATATCGGGACGTCGACCGGCCCCGGCCAGCGTCTCGACAATGGCCGCCAGGTCCTCCCGTGAGGTACTGTCGGCGGCCTGGAATTCGGCCGATCCCCCCGCCTGGCAAACCGCCTCGGCACGGGCCTGGCCTCGCCCGGCGTCCCGACCGACGACAACCACGTGGGCGCCGGCACCGCCGAGTGCGTCGCAGAAGGCCCCGCCAAGTACACCGGTTCCGCCGATCACGACGGCGGTTCGACCGTCGAGTCCAAAGAGATCCTGCAGGTAGGTATCCGTCGTGGTCATCGTCATCGTTCCAGGCATTCTCGGAAATACCGCCGGTCACGAGCCCTCGATGAACTCCGGCTCGATCCGCTCGGGAATCACGCCCGCCTCGTGGCCGCGGGCAAGCAGCACCCGCACCGCCTCCCGCCCACGTTCACCGAAGTCGAGTGTCCAGTCGTTGACATACATGCCGACGAACGTGTCGGCCTTCCGCGTGTCGAGATCGCGGCCGTACTGCAACGCGTAGGCCAGGGCCTCGTCGCGATGTGTCAGACCGTACTCGATACTCTGTTTCAGGTAGCCGGTGACCTCGCGCATCACCTGCTCGCCAAGATCCTTGCGGATGGCGTTGGCTCCCAGGGGCAGCGGCAGACCGGTCTCCTGCAGCCACCACTTGCCCAGGTCAACAACCAGTTGCAGTCCCTGGTCAGCGAAGGTCAGCTGCCCTTCGTGGATGATCAGTCCCGCATCCGCGTCACCGGCTTCGACGATGTCCAGCAACCGGTCGAACGGGTGGACCTCGTACTCGAAATCGTCCCCCAGCAGCAGTTTCAACGACAGGAAAGCCGTCGTCAGCGTTCCGGGGACGGCGATCTTCTTCCCACGCAACTCGTCTATCGACCAGGCCTCGCGACTGACCACGATCGGCCCGTAATCATCACCCATGCTGGCTCCGCAACAGCACAGGGCGTAGATGTCGGTGAGGTGAGCATAACCGTGGAGGCTGACGGCGGTCAGTTCGAGTTCACCGCGGAAGGCGCGGTGATTGAGTGTTTCGATGTCGACGAGTTCATGCGTGAACCGGTACCGGCCGGTTTCGATGCAATCATTGGCCAGGGCATGAAACATGAAGGCGTCGTCCGGATCCGGACTGTGCCCCACCTGGATAGTGATCGTCTCTTCGCTCATCACGTCGGGATTTCGTTCTGCGGGTTCTCGGGTGGCATCAATTCCCGGAGACCGGGCCGCACCGGAGCGCGGTTTTCCATGTTAGGCCAATCCAGTACCATTGGCCACCTTCCCCGACCGGCACCGCGACCGGTTGCTGGACCGCTTCCTGTTTAGCCGTCTCCTGCGATGATCCTGCTTTCCGCCCGTGATCTCACACGCCAATTCGACACCGATCCGGTTTTCAGCGGACTGGGAATGGAAATCCGCCGCGGCGATCACGCCGGGCTGGTTGGTCCCAACGGCAGCGGAAAGACCACGCTGCTGAATATTCTTGCCGGCCTCGACGATCCGGACACCGGTGTCGTCGAGTCGCCCAAGGCGATCCGGATCGCGTTACTCGAGCAACAGCCAGAAATCGTTCCCGGGCGGACCCTCTGGGAGGAGGCCGCGCTGGGACTCGACTGGCTGTACGCACTTCAGCGGGAAGCCGAGTCACTGGCCGCACGAATGAGCGAACAGGAAGACGCCAGGTCGATCCTGAAACGCTACGACACGGTCCACGCCATTCTCCAACAGCACGGAGCGTTTCAACTGGATCATCGGGTCGCCGAAGTACTCGAGGGCCTGGGATTTGCCCCCGACGAGTTTTCTCGTGACCTGTCGACGTTCAGCGGAGGTGAACAGGCCCGCGCATCGCTGTCCCGCCTGCTGCTGAGCGAGCCCGACCTGATGCTGCTCGACGAACCCACCAATCACCTCGACATCACCGCGACCGAGTGGCTGGAGAACCACCTCTCCCGGGCCCGACCGGCATTGCTGGTGGTCAGCCACGATCGTTTCTTTCTCGACAAGGTGGTCAACCGCGTGTTCGAACTGCGACCGGATCGACTCGATTCCTACCCCGGCAACTTTTCGGCCTACCGTCGGCAACGCGCCGAACGGCAGCAGAGATTGCAGAAGCAGGCACATCGACAACAGGAGTTCATCAGCGAGACGAAGGACTTCATCCGTCGCAACCAGTACGGACAAAAACACAAGCAGGCAGCCGACCGCGTCCGGAAACTCGAACGGGTCGAGGAGATCGATCAACTCGATGACTTCTCGGTGCCGCCGATGACCTTCGGAGAACCCGGCCGCAGTGGCGATCTCGTCCTCGAGGCAGTCGAAATCGCCAAGGGATTCGACAAGCCGCTGTTTTCGGACCTGACGCTGAGAATAGAACGAGGTCAACGGCTCGGAATTCTTGGTCCCAACGGCAGTGGCAAGACCACGCTGCTGAAGGCACTGATCGGGGAACTCGAAATCGACAAGGGCAGCGTCCGTTTTGGCACCGGCGTCGAACTCGCCTACTTCGACCAGGGCCTGGCCGGAATTTCAGCCCGCAGCGACCTCGTCGAAGCCGTTCGACCGCCGGGCAATCCCGACATCACGCCCGGGCACCTCCGCAGCCTGCTGGCCCGTTTCGGGCTTCGTGGCGACATTGTCCTGCAGGCCTTCGGCAATTGCAGCGGCGGGGAACGCAGCAAAACCGCGCTGGCGAAACTGGCGGCACTCAACGCCAACCTGCTGGTTCTCGATGAACCCACCAACCATCTCGACATCTGGGCCTGCGACGGACTCGAAGCCGCGTTGAACGAGTTTCCGGGGACCGTCCTGTTCGTGACCCACGATCGCTACTTCATCGATCAGGTCGCGACCCAGGTCCTGGTCATCGAGCCCCAATGTTGCCGCCTGTTCGACGGCAACTACTCGAAGTTTCTCTCCTTCCGCGAGAACAACGTCTCGCCGAAAAACAGGCCCATCGCACCAACCGACCGACCGAAACCGACAACCGCAGCGGCGAAATCCGACGAGTCCGCACCCGACCGCAAACGCGTCTTCCCCTACCGCAAGGTCGTCGATCTCGAACAGGACATCGCCGAGGCCGAGGCCAGGAAATCTCGGCTCGAAGAGGAACTCTCCGACCCCACCGTCCACCGCGACGGCGACCGCCTGCAACAGGTCAGTCGCGATTACGACGTGGTGCAGGATGAACTGGTCATGCTGCTGGCCCACTGGGAAGAGGCCATCGAGTTGAACTGACGTTTGCTGGAGCCGCCGATCACATGTCCTGCAACCGCCCGACCAGTTCGGCAACATCCTCTTCGCCGCTCACCGGCACCTCGTCACACTCCTCGAGATTCCTGAACCACGTGGTTTGTTTTCTCGCGAAGCGGCGGGTGTGTCGCTGGATCGTGTCGATCGCCTCTGCCAGCGTCATTCGTCCCTCGAGATGGTCGATGATCTCCTTGTATCCCAACGCCTGCCGGGCAGTCCGTCCCGGCGGTGGATCCTCGGCCAGCAGGTCTTTCACCTCCTCGACCAACCCGTCCTCACACATCCGCACGACCCGGGCATCGATCCTCGCGTACAGCCAGTCCCTGGGTGGCGACAACCACAACACTCGTCGCGGCCGCGTCTCGCGCGGCCCGGGTCCCTCGTCCTGCTGCTCCGACAGTGGCCGCCCGGTCAATGCATGAACCTCCAGTGCTCGCACGAGCCGACGGGTGTCGTTGGGATGCAGTCTCGCGGCACTGACCGGATCGACCTGTTGCAGTTGAGACCACAACCAGCCTGCTTCCTGTCCCGCGGCATCGGCAGCCAGTTGTTCCCGCAGCGGCCAATCGGCCGCGGGACCGTCAAAGACGCCTCGCAGCACTCCCCGCAGGTACAACCCGGTCCCACCGACGAAGATCGGCACACGATCGGCTCCGACGATCGTGGCACACACTTTCGACGACGCCACGACATAATCGGCCAGGCTGTATTCCTGGTGGGGAGCAATCACGTCCAGGAGATGGTGGCGAACGCGCTGTTGCTGCTCGCTGGTCGGCTTGGCCGTGCCGATGTCCATGCCGCGATAAAGCGACATCGAATCCATCGCCACGATCTCACCCCCAATCCGTTCGGCCCATTCCAGGGCCAACTGCGTCTTGCCACAGGCGGTCGGGCCGGCCAACACCAGACACCGCGACAACAGGCTCGGATCAATTCGACTCGTCATGACGCGAAACGGATCACCATCGCCTTTCGTCGGGCCGGGGTTCCTCATACCATGATCGCAGCCTCGCGACCGGTTGAACACCGGTCCGGATCACCCGCCCCCCCAGAACACGGACGCACCAGCATGGCCGACTTCCAGGCCGAGGTTGCACTCTGTTGCACCGCCGAGGAGCTGTTCGATTTTCTTGTCCATCCCGCGAATCTTCCCAAGATCATGCCGACCGAAACACCGCTGGAAGTCATCGAGGCGCCAGAACGACTCGAGGCCGGCAGCCTGTTGACCGTTGACCTGGACGGATTCGGCCCGACCCAGAGACTGACCTATGAGGTCACGTCGTTTGACCCTCCCCACTCATTCTCCGAAACGATGGTCAAGGGACCGCTGGGAGCCTGGCAACACCACCGCACGATCACCGATGGCGGTGGCATGGTCGAACTGGTCGAGAAAATCACCTTCGAACCGCCCACGGGATTGGCCGGCCTGTTACTGACCGAATCCCGGATCGAAGCCTCACTGAAGAGCAGTTTTGGTCACCGGCATCGCCGACTCCGGGAATTGCTGGAAGCCTCCTGATGACCGATGTTCCCCCGTCACGCCAGCACGACAAACGAGCCCGCGATGTGGCCACACTGGTGGCACTGGCCGGCCTTGTGTTGCTTGCTTGCGGGCTGCTGGCACTGCTGGCCCTGGTCCTGCAGCAATTGTTCGTCTTGGCAATCGTGGTGTTCGTGGTCGCTTTCGGCCTGTACCTGGGTTTGCACTACGTCCTCTGGGGACGAGGACTCAGCCAACGGATCCAGGAACATCCCGATTCAAGTCGCCCCGACGTGGAGCCGGCCCCGGAAACTCTCCCCGTGGCCGACAACGACTAACTGCCGTCGCCAACGAGCGGGAAAAAGTTTTCCTTTTCTTCCCGGATGGGGTGTAAAGCACTTGTGCCCCCTCCCCTGGCCGCGCTAGGGTCGTGCGTATCGGCACCGGGAAGACCCGGACAACAACGCGGGCCACGAAACCCCAGAATGGAGAAAGGGGGCTGAGATGGCCTGTCTCGCCAGTACGAGAAAACGAACCCAGGGCAGGTGGATCGCCGCGCCAGGATGGCTGAAGACCAACCGACGACCCAGTCGTCGCCGGAGCCAAGGTGTTTCTTTCGGCGAATCACTTGAACCGCGAACGCTGCTTTCGGTGGTGGCCGCCGCCGCATGGGGGTCATTCGATCCCGCGCCGGCCCGACAGGTCCCGCACCAGCAGCCAGCCGGTCGAACCTCCGGAAACCAACACTCCGCTACCGGTCAACGGCAGGACCAGCACCATGTCGAGGTCCTGGTTTTCATCGATTCGGGACGGTTCAACACCGGGCATGCCGACGTCGCGCTGGTCGATGGTGACACGACAACCGTCTATGGCCAACACCGCAGCGGGCACGGCAACGGAGGATTCCGCGACTCGACCTTCAAACGCCGGTCGCTTGCTGCCTACCTCGAAGACGAGGCCCCGGGGGGCCACCGGGTTTACGTGTCGAGTATCCCGGTCACCGAGCAGCAGTTCAACCAGATCCGGGCCTACCTCGACCACCAGTGGCAAAACGACGTCGACTACAACCTGTTCGATGACAACTGTTCACAGAACGTCGCTTTCGTTCTGAAACAATGGAACCTGCTGAGCAACTGGAAGGGCGAGGGCAACGTGATCAACGATGACGCGTTTCAACTGCCCGAAGCAGACCTCTACAACGACTGGCTGAAGACCGACAAGGCGTGGTCTCACCAGGCCCCCGGCTACCTGGCCCCTACTCTCGATGGCATGTCGCTGTTCGACTCGGTGCAGGAGACGCTGCCGAAGGGAATCACACCGAGTCCCTCGACAGGATCAGGGTCGAGTTTCGGAGCTGGCAACGGTTCAGGAAACCGTGGTCGCATCTCGTCCTCGATCCCCGACGATGAGGGCGATCGCCACGGGCGGATGCAATGGGACGCCGATGCATCGCCTGCCGGGAGCCTGCGGCAACGTTCGGGGAGCGTTCCCTGATTGCACCGGCACCGTTTTGGGTGTGGCTGTCGGGACGGGGCTGGAGGCTGGAGGATCCCCCGGCGGCCGGTGGCCGGTTGAAGGACCGTCCCGGTTCACGCGGCCTGTTCATCGATGACCCCGACAGCCCACCCAACTCCAACGCGAACAGCCCGGCGGATCCAGACGATCCACCGGGCTGTTCGACGTTTGGTCCAGGGACCAGGCCGTCAGTTAGGCGTCGGCCTTCTTCTTTTTCTTCTTCTTTTTGCCCTTCTTCTTGGGCAGCTTGGCCTTCTGCTCGGCGGTCAGGATCTCGACGAACTTGGCCCGCGCAGCCTTCTGGACTGTCTGCCGCTCCTTGCTCAGTTCCTTCATCTTCGTCTTCTGATCAGCACTGAGATTCAGGGCTGTGGCGATCGCGGCGCGAGCCGCCTTGCCCTTCAGGCCGTCAGCCTTGGCCTTCTTGGCCGCCGCACTGCGGGCCTTCCTCTGCTCGGGCGTGATCACCGTGTTGATCTTCTTCTGGACGGCGGCCAACTGCGGGCCGAATTCCTTGTTGATCGCAGCCACCTGCTTCTTCTGCTCGGCCGTCAGTTCGATCCCCTTGGGAACCTTGACGGCGGTGGGCGTCCTGCGACCCTTCTTCTTCTTTTTCTTCTTCTTGTCGGCCGCGAGCGCCGGCGTGGCAATCAGCACGGCCAGCGTCAGGACCAGCAGTCCCTTCATGGCATGTCTCATCGGTTGTCCTCTCATAGAAAAAAAACTCGTTGAAATTGCTGCCGACCACATGATCGGATCAGCTAAAAAGTCCAGGAATCACCGAGCCGTTGCGAACGATCATGATCGGCCGACCGGTCTTGGTGTGGTACTCGTGCGTGTGGTCAATCCCCAGGTTGTGATAGAACGACGCGGCGGCATCCGAGGGAGAAATCACCTCGCTGGCCGGCAGGGTTGCCTTCTCGTCGCTGGCACCGACCACCTGGCCGCCCTTCACACCACCACCGGCCATCAGCATGGTCATGCAGCGGGGATAGTGGTCACGACCGCCCGGGGTGCTGCGGCTGTTGATCTTCGGAGTCCGACCGAATTCACCAGTCACGAAGACCGCGGTCGACTTCAGCAGGCCACGTTGGTCGAGGTCGGTCAACAGGGCCGCCAGCGCCTGGTCCAGTGGCGGCAGCAGACGATCCTTCAGTTTCGGGAAGTTGTCCCGGTGAGTGTCCCAACCACCGGTCGAGACCGTGACGAAGCGAATGCCGCTCTCGACCAACCGGGTCGCCAACAGGCAACTCTGACCAAACGACGACTCACCGTATTCTTCGGCCCTCGCGGCGGGTTCCTTGCTGAGGTCAAATGCCTCACGAGCCGCCTTCGAGGTGATCATCGCGTGGGCCTGGCGGCTGAAGCTGTCCAGACCATCCAGCAACTGGCTGTCCTTCTCCAGGCCGGCAAATGTCCGGTCGAGATCCTTGAGCAGGTTCTGTCGTTTTTCGACGTCGCTGATCGTCAGTCCGTTGGCCAGGGCCATGCCGCGAACCGAGAACGGTCGTCCCTTCTGGGGTGTGGCCCCGGTGTTCAGCGGAGCGTACTTGACGCCCAGGAATCCCGGCTTCTGCCGCGTGTTGGGAATCGCCACGAACTGGGGCAACTCCCTGTCACCTGGCAGTTCCTTGCTGATCACCGAACCATAGCCGGGGTATTCCAGCGACGGCAATGGCCGTGAACCGGTGTTGATGTAGGACTGGCCGAGGGCATGGGCTCCCAGGGTGTGGCTGACGCCACGCAGGATCGCGTACTTGTCAGCACACTGTGCCAGTTTCGGCATGTGCTCGCAGATCTCGACTCCCGAGACGTTGGTCTGGATCGGATCAAACAGCCCCCGGTACTCCGTCGGAGCATTCGGCTTCAGGTCGAAGGTGTCCATATGCGAGGGACCACCGGGCAGGTTGACGAAGATCGCCGAGGTCGCCCGGCCAGGCTCCACTGCGCCGGCCGCGGCCAGTTCCCGGTACCCGGCCAGTCCCAGGCCGGCAACTCCCAGTGAACCAACCTTGATGAAGTCGCGCCGTTTCATCCCGTCACAGGTCTTGTGCAATGCCATCCGTTTCCATCCCTTCAATCTCAAGAGCCCGTTGGCTTTCTGTTTCCATTCCAGACCGCAACCGCCATCGAGTACGACGATCAGTGATTGACAATAAATTCTTTCGTGTTCATCAGCACCCACAGCAGATCACGAATCCCCTGCAGGGTGTCGTCAGCCCCCTCGACATGGGCCCGCGACCGGGCCAGTTCTTTCGTCGAGGGATATCGTGTCAACGTCCTCAGGTAAGCCTGCTTGACAATATCGCTGGCATCCAGGTTGCTGACCGTCACGCCGGAAGTCTTGGGAACGACCCGTTTCTCGGCCGCCACCGCCAGGCGGGCCTGGACGTCCTTGACCTGTTTGGAGAACTTCTTGACTTCCTCGGTCTTGTTGGCCTTGCGAGCCGCGGCAACCTTCTTCCGGATTGATCGCAATTGCTGGCTCAACCGCCGTTCTTCAGCGGTCAACTTGCTGCCAACGGACTTGGCCTTCTTCAGACCCAGGCCATCAGCCACCTGCTGAACCCAGCCCTGCCGGTTCGCGGCGATCAGTTGCAGCGTCTCGCGATCATTCTGCAGAAAGACCGTCTGCAACAGGCTCGGCTCGCTCGACCGGTCGCAATCGCAGTTGCTTTCTCTGGTCGATCGCCCGAAGACGGTCAACGCGTAGGCGGCTCCTTTGCTGCGGTTTCCTCTTCGTCCGGCTCCGGCAATCGCGATCGCCCGACCATCGGTCTCGCGGTTGAGCGTCCGGGCCCGATCATCCGATGCCGTGGCCTGCTGGATCGCATCATAGGCGACCTCGGCGGGAAGCCGCCGGGGAATCGAATGGCTGAAGTTCCGCTCATCGGCCCGGTTCGTCTCGTTCGGACGCCAGCTCAACTGGTAAGTCCGGCTGCCGACGATCTCCCTGTGAAGCCACTTGATGTCGTAATCGTGCGCGATGAAGGCGCGCGACAGGAAATTCAGCAACGCCTTGTTGCTGGGCGGGTTGGCCAGGCTGTGATCATCGGGAGGTTCCACGATGCCGACGTTGAAATAGGCGGCCCAGACCCGGTTGACGAAGGCCCGGGCAAACAACGGGTTGTCCTTCCGACGCAGCCACTCCATCACGGGAACGCGGGCATCTGCGTGTTTGGTCAGGTCCACGACCTCGTCACCGAGCAATTTCGCCGATGTCGCCGCCTTGGTGACCTTGCGGCGCTTGTTGGCCTGCTGGGCCAGCTGCTTTTTCCGCTTCTTCAGCCGCACCAGTTGGGCTTCCACCTGCTTGATCTGCTTGGGGGTGGCGTTGTTCTTCTTCAGCGTCGCCAGCCGCTGCTCGGTGCGAACCAGAGCCTTCTTCAACGCGGCGGCGGCCTTGGCCTGGCTGGGCGTTTTCTTGCCCTTTGTCTTCTTGCCGGCCTTCGGTCCAGTCACGTAGACCTCCTGGAACGGAACCGTCTTGCCCTCATCAAGCGCCGCGGCAATCGCTCTTCGCTGCTGGCCACCTTTCTTGTCACCCAACTCCAGCGACGCCAGCAACTTGTTGAACTCGTCCTTCGAACTTCTGGGTGTCCCGAAACTGACCCGGGTGAAGAATCCCTGGAACTGGGTGAAGTCGTCCTTGGTCCACTGGTCAAAGGGATGCTTGTGGCACTGCGCGCACTGGATCCGGATCCCCAGGAAGGTGTAGGCAAAACCAATCGCCCGCTCCTCGGGCTTGCGGAAATTCTTCCGGGCCCAGTAATGCGGCATCGACGGACGATCCGAGAAACGGCCGGTCCCCTCCGGCTTGTACAGCAGGCTCATCGTCTTGCTGAACTCCGATAACGATTCGCCGCTGTTTCGGCTGGTCGCAAGCACCAGTCCCTCGACGATCTTGTCGTAGGACGTGTTGTTGCCCACGCGGTGCCTCAACCACTCGTACCAGTCCTGGCTGGCACGCCGACGGCGCGACGGCACGACGTTGGTGAGGTTGTCGTCGTTGTTGCCGGTAAAGTCGCACAACCGGGTCGCCCACCAGGCCGAGTAGGCGGGACGCTCGAGCAGTTCCTCGACCTTCTTCTGCCGTTTTTCCGGCGCGGTGTCCTTCAGGAATGCCACGGCTTCCTCGGCCGTGGGCAACGTCCCGGTCAGGTCCAGGCTGACACGGCGCAGGAACTCCGCGTCAGTGCACACCCCCGAGGGAACAACTCCAAGTTTCCTCAATTTTTCGACCACCAATCGGTCGATCTGGGTGGGAGCTTCAACCTCCGGATAATTCTCTCCGACGCGATCCGACACGGGCTGGATCACCGAAACCGGCACCACGCCACTGTCGTAAAACGCGACCACGTGCGTATCGCCGGACTTCCCGGCGGTGACCAGGCCATCGGCGGTGACCGCCGCCACCTGGTCGTCGTTGCTCTTGAACCGCGTCAACGGGGTCACGTCTTCCCGTGTCCCATCGCTCCAGACCGCGATCGCTTTCAACCGGTTTTTCAGGCCGGCCTTCTCGAACACGAGTTCCGTGGGACTCACCTCGAGCCGCAGCATCCGGGGGGCGTCCTTGGCCGGTCCCTTGGCACCACCGGCGATCCACCTGTGCAGCAACTGGAATTCCCAGGTCCCCGTCTTCAATCGCAGGCCGCCTTCGTGATCGACCACCTCGGTCGGCTTTTCGATCATCAGACTCTTCAGCGGATTCTCGACGCTGACCCGCGGCCCCTGCTTGTCGTCAACCGCCTTGGTCAACGCCAGGTGGTCCATCTTGAAGTCGTAACCGAACAGCGACAGGCGAAAACCACCCCGCCCCTGGAACGACCCGTGACAGGCCCGCCCATTGCAGCCAAGTTTTCCCAGCAGGGGCGAAACGTGTCGTTGAAAGTCAGGAACCTCGCTGGCCTGTTCGCCGGCAAACCGAACCGTGACTGGCGAGGCCAGCTTCGACGGAACCACCTTCTCGGCGGCGTCACTGGTCCGTGATGCCGTGGTGAAACCGACGAGCAGAAGTGTTGCAAGCAGGAACCGTTTCATGGTCTCGACCTGTCCTTCGTGTTGCGTTGATCTTTCCGCGTCCGAGCGGCAGAACCCTTCGGATTTTTCGTCTTCCGGTTCACCTTGCGCACCGTTGCCTTCGCAGAGGAACCAGCTGATATTCTCGCTGTCCGCTTCAAACGTTTCAACTCCCGATCGGCCGCCAGGTCCAGATCCTCCAGCGACCGCAACTGCGACTCGATCCGTTCAATCCGTTCCCGAGAGCGTTTGCGATCCTGTGTCAGCAACTGCCGCCGCAACTGGGCACGTTCTCGCAATGTCTGCTTGAGCTGCTTGTCGAGCCGGGAATCCGGCCGCACCATCGATCGGGCGACAAGCAACCGGGCCTCGGATTCGAGTTTCCAGAGGTTCAGGAGTATTTCGTGGCGATCGGGATGGCTCTTCCTGGCTCGCCCCAGGCGTTCAGCCGTCCGGGACAATTCCGCGACAGCCTTGTCGTAGGCCGCCTGCTTCCCGGCGGTCTTGAGTCGCTCGACCAGCCGTGCCAGTTCCCGGTGGTGCTTCCTTGCGAACGCCAGGGCCTGCTTGATCTGCCGTTTGCTCAGTTTCTTGTTCTTGCGGACCTTGGACCTGGGTTTCGAGGCCGCCGCATCGACCGTCGATGCGGCTCCCGGCCGCGCAGCAGCCGCTGACGTCGGCAGAGGTGATTGCGGCAACGCCCCGCCACACACGGCGACAGCAAGACCCAGCGATGGCAGCAGACGCATCACTTGCCATCCTCCATTGCATCATCCGAAAGCGACACCGCCGCAATCAACCACTCGGGCACAACCAGCGGCTCGCCTTCGTCGACTGTCACCACCTCGGAAGTTTCGACCGGACTTCTCTCGCCCCCCTCGGTCCACACCGCCATCAGCGTGTCGGCTTGCCTGACCGATTCCTCGTCCTCGACAAGGCGGCGACCATCCGTCGCGGCACCACCCCACAACAGACCGATCGCCAGGACCAGGCACACCGAGGCGGCCAGCAGTGCACCCAAGCCCCGCCGACGCGGAGGTGTGTCAGATCCTGTCGTCATCGCAACCGCTGGCCGCGCGGCCGAGATGACCTGCACCAGTTCCACGGCAGCGACCACGGCCTCGCACGCCTCGACATCGCCGGCCGACAGACGCGATTCCCACGCCGCCAGCGACTCGGCATCGAGTTCCCCGGCTACATAGGCGAATGCCAACCAGCCCGCGTCAGTTGTCCCGCCATCCGGGCCATTCGTGTTGTTACTGGATTCCATCATCGGTCCACCTCGTCTCGATCCCTGTCGGCCAACTGCCTTCGCAGCACGGCCAACGCCGACCGCATTCGTGTCAAAACCGTCCCCAGCGGTGTCTCCAGTTCCTCGGCAATCACCGCGAAAGTCTTGTCCTGGTAAATTCGTCTGCGAACCACTGCCTGCTGTTCCGGTGAAAGTTGTTCCACTGCTTCCCGCACGGTTTGAATCGACTCGTCCAGGCTGACCAGATCCTCGGGTGTGTCGGTTTCCGGCGGCAAGTACCCGGCGATCTTCTGCAGGCTGCGGTTATGGATCTGCCGTTTCCGCCCGGCCAGCATCGCCTCGTTGTACGCCACCCGGAACAGCCACCCCTTGAGGGTCTCGCTCCGAGCCGTGTGTCCAGCCTCCATCGCACGCGTGAACGTCACCTGCACCAACTCGTCGGCCAACTCCGGGTCACGGACAACCCCCAACAGGAACGACCGCAACCGACCACCATGTTGGTGATACCACTGGGCCACTTGGGCAGGGTCGATTCGATCTTCGTCCCGCGACGTCAAATCCCCGACTACCCCGCTTTCGTCGCCCAGCTTTGTCTTGATGCGCCAAGCACCGGATTTATTGGGGGCTATTTTGTGTTTTCATAACCGGGGAACATATCAGGCCTTACGTGAGAATCGAAAAGGCCACTCCGGTCAATCCTGACGTTCCCCGCGTCAGGGAACGTCGAGTAACCTCAGGTCGAAACGACCGCGGCGTTCGCCGACAAAGACGATGCGTTTGCCGTCGGGATGCCATGCCGGAAAGTCATCCCGTTCGCGGCTTTTCGTGATCCGGCTGATCCCGGACCCATCGACGTTCATCAGGTAGATCTCGCGATTGCCGTCCCGATTCGAGACAAACACGATCCGCTTTCCGTCGGGCGACAAACGTGGGCGAACATCCTGGCCACGATGGTGAGTCAATCGATGGACGGCCGATCCGTCGGCAGCCGCCACGTAGATCTCGTAATTTCCGTCACGCGTCGATCCGAACAGCAGCATGCGGCCGTCGGCTGACACGCTCGGCCAGTTGCAGAGGCCGGCACCGTCGACGAGCAGCTTGCGATCCTTTCCAGCGGTATTGCACGAAAAGATCTTCTGTCGTCCGCCCTCGGCAAACGCGTAGAGCACGCGACGCCCATCGGGAGTGAATGCTGGACTGCGCATCCCGGAGAAACCCGATGCCGGTGGAATCTCGGCCTGGACATCCTCGCGGGTGTCATCGATCACCATCCCGACACTCGCCGCACTGCGGCTTTGCAGGTAAGCGACGAACCGCCCGTCCCGGGAAAAGGCCGGTTCGAGTTCCGAGCGGGTCTCGTCCTTGTGGATCGGCTGTTCGGTCCCGTCGACAAGATTTCTCTTGACCAGTTGCAGTTGCTCGGGCCGCGCCTGCACGACGTAGACCAGCGTGCGGGCGTCGAGGAATACCGGGTCACGTTTGAAGCGATGATCGTCGGTCAACACCCGGTCGGCGGCAACGGCCTCGCCGGAAAAAACCAGCAGCGAGACGACACCCACCAGTTCGAGAAACCGGTGGGAATGAAGCGATCTAGAGCAGGTCATAGATCACGCGGCCCCCGGACAGAACATTCATTTCGGCGCGTTCCCGTGTCGAGATCCCGGCAAGTTCGGTGATCGTGGTCCCGACCATCAGTGGCGTGATCGGAGAGTCGATGGGATGTTCACCGAGCCTGTCGCTGCGGCCGATCACCACACCGGTCGGCACCCCCGCCCCGGACCACAGCGAGAAGTAGCACTGGGGCCAGTGATCGCGCGCCGCCCGCGGGTTGATCTTGGGCGTCCGCCCGAACTCGCTGATCACAACGACCAGCGTCTCCTCGAGCAAGCCGCGGGTTTCCAGGTCACCCATCAACTCGGGCAACACGCGATCCAGGATCGGGCAGTGCCGATCCATGAGCATCTCGAAATTGTAGATGTGCGTGTCCCATCCGAAGTCGAACGCCGGCGTGATCGCCTCGACTGTCTGGCTCCAGTTCAACTGGACATACGGCACCCGCGCCTCGATCAACCGTCGTGCCACCAGGGCGCTTTGACCGAACGTCGTGTAGCCGTAGCGGTGCCGGGTCTCCTGGGACTCGCGGGTGACGTCGAACGCCTCGCGGGCTTTCGGATTCGAAAGCAGGCCGTAGGCGAGCTGGTAGGACCGTTCCCAATCGGCAATCCCTGCCGCATCCAGTTGCCGGCGGGCCGTGTCGATCCGGTGCAGGAGAAGGCGACGGTCCGAGATGCGATTGGGAGTGATACCGTCGAGCAAATTCAGCGAGGGCAGGTTGACCGAACCGTCATTGCTGACAACGACCTGGAACGGGTCCCATGCCTTGCCGAATGTCCCCCCACCATAGCCCTCCACGATCCGGACACTGTCCTGGATGATCCCGCGACCGACCGACTGAAACGGTGGCAGGTCGCCGCGACGACCCCGGTGCCTGGCGACAATTGCTCCGAAATTCGGCTGCACCGGACCGGGTTTTTCGTGGAATCCGGTCAGGGCCACCGTGCCGCCGTCGGGGTGGCCGGATTGCGACGAGACATGCGAACGAACCAGCGCGAACTTGTCGCTGATCGAGGCGATCCGCGGCAGCAGATCGGTCACGTGGACCCCCGGTGTGCGGGTGGCGATCGCTGAAAACGGTCCCCGGTATTCCGGTGGTGCGTCGGGCTTGGGATCAAACGTGTCCAGGTGAGACGGAGCGCCCCAGAGCCAGACCAGCAGGACCGACTTGGCACGGGCAGCCCTGGCCGGCGGGGTGGGCGCCGCCAAGGCGGGCCGACCCAACAGCAAGGGCAGGGAACCACCCATCTTCAGGAACGAACGGCGGGTGGGCCCCGAACATCCCCCGGCTGAGAATCGACCGACGTTCAACATGCCGTTGTCACGTGCCTCGACTGTTGCGGGAGGTCTCCACCCGGTCCAGTTTGCCAGACCGAACCGGCCAACTCAAGGTGATCCCGGAGTTGAGTGAGCCTCACCTGTACCGATATATTGTAGACTGCTGCATTGCCCTCCCCGCCGGGTTTTGGCCTCACCACCTGCCAGGACTGTTGCGTGCGTTTGACTCTCCCCACACTCTCAGTGCTGATGCTGCTGACCCCGGTCGTTGCCGAAGATGCGATTCGGCCGGCCGAGAGCATCCAGGTCACCCCCAGTCCGCTGCGGTTGGGAGGAGCCAACCGGCAAAGACAGGTCCAGGTCACAGCCCGGGCCGCCGATGGCACGGTCTTTGATGTCACCCACCAGGCCACCCTGACCGTCGTCGACCGATCGCACGCGGTGCTCGACGGAACAACGGTTCGTGGCGTGGCCGACGGCCAGACACGGCTGCAGGTCCAGTACGCGGGCCGCAGCGTCGAGGTCCCGATCCAGGTCCGAAATTTCAACCGTTTTCCGCCGGTTCACTTTCTCAACGACATCATGCCGATTCTCTCCAAGCTCGGCTGCAACAGCGGAGGCTGCCACGGCAAACAGTCCGGGCAGAATGGTTTCCGGCTGTCGATCTTCGGATTTGATCCCCGGGCCGACTACGACGCACTGGTCAAGGAAGCCCGCGGCCGCCGTGTCTTCCAGGCCTCGCCGACTGGCAGCCTGCTGGTGGCCAAAAGCACCAACCGCCTGGCTCACGGCGGCGGTGCCCGCACCCGTGTCGGCAGCATCGACCACGAGCTGCTTTCACAGTGGGTCTCGCAGGGAGCTCCCTGGGGAAACGACAATTCGCCGCAGATCGCGTCGATTCAGATCGAACCAGCTCGCCGACAGCTCGGGGCGCGGGCCGAGCAACAGTTGCTGGTGACCGCCACCTTTTCGAACGGTTCAACCCGCGACATCACGTCAGCAGCGGCCTACGCGAGCAACGCCACGCTGATCGCGGATCTCGAGGGAGCCGGGCGGATCCACACCGGCAGCGTTCCCGGCGAGGCGGCCATCATGGTCAGTTACATGGGCCACGTGGCCACCGCCCGGATCACGGTCCCCCGCGAAGATCGCCCGAAGACGTTCCCGCTCCTGCCGGTCCACAACCGGATCGACGAGTTCGTCTGGGCCAAGCTGAAGCGGATGGGCATTCTTCCGTCGCCAATCGCTTCCGACACCGTCTTCCTGAGACGACTGCACCTGGATAGCCTCGGCACGCTGCCTTCTCCGCAGGCCGTGAGGAGCTTCCTGGCCGACAAGCGTCCGGACCGTCGGCAACACGCGATCGACGCCGTGCTCACACGCCCCGAGTTTTCCGATTACTGGGCACAGAAATGGGCCGACGTGCTGCTGGTCGATCGTGATGATCTCGGCGAACGAGGAGCCTTCGAGTTTCATCGCTGGTTGCGACAGCAATTGCTGACAAATCGGCCCTACGACGAGTGGGCCCGCGAATTGCTGACCGCGACGGGAAATTCCGGCCGCTATGGACCGGTCAACTTCTTCCGAGCCGCCCGCACCCCGGTCGAATTGACCCGCAGTATCAGCCAGGCTTTTCTTGGCATTCGCCTTGATTGTGCCCAGTGCCATCATCACCCGTTTGAAAAATGGGGCCAGGACGACTTCTATGGCATGGCCGGGTTCTTCAAGGGACTCCAGCACAAGACACTCGGTCCCGGTCGTGAACTGGTCTTCCACAGCGGGTACCAGCCAACACGCATCCCGTTGAGCGAACGACTTGCACCAACCCGGCCTCCCGGCGGCCAGGTGATCACCGATTTCGGCGAGACCGATCCACGCGTCCGTCTGGCCAGGTGGGTGACCGGTCCGAAAAATCCCTACTTCGCCCGCCTGGTAGCCAACCGGATCTGGAAGCACTTTCTGGGACGAGGACTGGTCGAACCCGAAGATGACTTTCGTTCGACCAATCCGGCCACCAACCCTGCCCTGCTTGATTATCTTGCTGACCAGGTCGTCGCCGGTGGTTTTGATCTCCGGGCCGTGATGAAACAGGTGCTCGCTTCACGGGTCTACCAGTTGTCGAGTGTCCCCAACGAGACCAACCAGGGCGACGAGCAGAATTACTCGCATTTCCTGGTCAAGCGGCTGCCGGCGGCGGTGTTGATGGACGCCATCAGCGAGGTGACCGGTTCTCCCGAGCCGTTCGAGGGCATGCCGCGGGGAACCCGTGCCATCCAGTTGTGGGACAACCGCCTGCCGAGCTATTTCCTGGACACCTTCGGCCGTTCGGAACGCCGTTCGCCCTGCGAGTGCGGCAGTTCGACCGAGCCGACGATGGCCCAGACGCTGCACCTGATGAATGCTCCCGAAATCGACGCGAAAATCGTCGCCCCGGGAGGACGGATCGACCGGTTGATCATTGCCGGGGCCCCATCGCGACGGATCGTCGAGCAGTTGTGTTTCTCGGCACTGGGCCGTGGCCCCAATCCACGGGAACTGCAGGCTGCCGAGCGGCTGTTTGCCGGGAGGACGCCTCGCCGAGCCGCCGAGGACTTCCTGTGGGTGCTGCTGAATTCCTACGACTTCCTGTTTGTCCATTAGTCCTGCGAGAAACGCCAAGGACCGGCACGCCTGAAACGAGGACTTTCATGATGACATCTCTCACCCCCTCCCATTCCCCTGACGGCATCAATCGCCGCGCCATGCTCACCACCGGCAGTCTGGCCGGACTGGGGCTGGCCGAGGTGCTGTGGATGCAGGAGGCCTTTGCCAGGGCCAAGGGCAAACCGGTCAAGGACATCAACTGCATCTTCCTGTTCGCCCTGGGTGGCATGCCGCACCAGGACATGTGGGATCTCAAGCCCGGGGCCCCGTCGGAGGTTCGCGGCGATTTCACTCCGATCGCGACCCGGACGCCGGGTGTGCAGATCTCCGACGTTCTGCCGGGTGTGGCCACGGTGACCGACAAGCTGTCGATTCTTCGCAGCATGACTCACGTCGACAGCGACCACGGTCGCGGTTACCACGTGATGATGACCGGCAAGAAGCCGGGTGCCGGCGATTTCAACGGCAACCAGAACAACAACCACCACCCGTGCCTGGGCTCGATGATCTCGCACCTGGGCACTCCCGGCGAGTTGCCTCCCTATGTCAGTGTCCCCAACTTCCTCAACAGCGGAGGCCCCTCGTTCCTGGGCGCCAGCCACGGACCGTTCGTGATCGAAACCGATCCGGCCGCTCCGGACTTCGCGGTCCGGGACATCTCGCTGCCGACGTCGGTTTCGACCGACCGCAGCGCCCGCCGGCAGTCGGTACTGCGCGAGCTGAACCGCTTCGAGCGACAGTCCGAAGCCGTGGGACGACAGGTCCGCTCGCTGGACACTTTCTACAAGAAGGCCGCCGGGTTGATGACCTCGCGCAAGGCCAAAGAAGCCTTCGACATCCACAGGGAATCAGACAAGACCCGTGCCGAGTACGGCATGACGTCGGTGGGCCAGTGTTGCCTGCTTGCCCGGCGACTGGTCGAGGCCGGTTGCCGCTTCGTGGCCATCGAGAACGGTCACTGGGACACGCACCGCAAGAACACCTACAGCCTCCGCGACCTGCTCTGCCCGTCCTTTGATCGTGCCGTACCCGCGATGATCAATGATCTTGATCAGCGCGGCCTGCTCGATGACACGCTGGTGATCATCTCGACCGAGTTCGGCCGGACACCGAAAATCAACCAGCTGGCCGGCCGTGACCACTGGCCCAACGTCTTCTCGATCGCAATGGCCGGTGGTGGTGTCAAGGGGGGACAGGTCATCGGTGCCAGCGACAAGCAGGCCGGCACGGTCGCCGATCGGCCGATCACCCCCGGGGACATGGCCGCCACGGTGCTGAACCTGATGGGAATTGACCACGAGCTGATCCTTTACACGCCCCTGGGACGTCCGGTCCGTCTGGTCGAAAACGGTCGACCGATCAACGAACTGACCTAGCCCCACCCCAGACACTTTCCTACCCGAGCCGACACCGTGATTTCTCGCCCGACCACAGGCCCGTGTGCCGCCCTGCTGCTTGTCGGCCTGCTGCTTGCCGGAGCACCGGCGGCCGCGGTTGCTCAACCCAAACCCGGCTACAGCCCGTCGAGCACCCATATTTTTCCCGCCGGAGGTCAACGGGGCACGACGGTGCGGGTGCGAGTCGGCACCGAGTGCGCTCCGCCGGAGACCGATTTCCTGCTGTACGGTCAGGGTCTGAAGACCGGTGACGCAATGGTGGCCGACTGGTGGTCGGCAACCAGCCTCACCCGCCGCCTGCCACGCAGCCTCGGAGAACCCGACCCACGCCGGAAACCGACCGAGGTACCGATCTCCTACCCCAGGGAATGGGCCCAGGAGATCACGATTGCCGATGACGCACCACTGGGAGCGTCACGCTGGAGGATCAGTTGTGCCCAGGGCGGTACGGCCACTCGTCCGTTTCTCGTCGGCAACCTGCCCGAACACATCGAGTCCGAATCAAACTCGGCACCGGAACGGGCCGAATCGCTGACGCTGCCGGTAACACTCAACGGGCAGATCTACGGTGAACGCGATGTCGATTTCTTCCGGGTGCCGCTCAAACAGGGCCAGGTGCTGGTGTGTGACGTCCTGGCCAGCCGCATCGACTCGCGACTCGACCCGGTCGTCCAGTGGCTCGATGCCGACGGCCGGTTACTCGACTGCCAGGAAGCCCGGGTGGGCAACGATCCGATTCTCGCCTTGAAGGCTCCCCACGACGGCGACTACCTGCTGAGAGTTTCCAACATCACCTTCCACGGCAACGCCGCCTGCGTCTACCGGATCACGCTCACCACCCAGCCGGTCGCGCTCTACACTTTTCCCAGTGGCGGCCAAGCCGGTACGACCGGGACCTTCGCGTTTCACACGCTGACCGGCCAACCGGGACCACCGACCTTGCAGCGGCACCAGCTCACGTTGCCGGCCGCCGAGGGGTTCTTTCAGCCCCCGGGAAGACTGGCACCTCCGCTGATCGTCGACGGGCGTGAAAACCGGACCGAGACCGAACCGAACAACTCCACCGAGCAGGCCCAGGCGGTTCCGCCGACTGCGACCCTGCACGGACGACTGGCCAACGCCGATGATGTCGATCGTTTTGCCGTGACCGTCCGCAAGGGACAGCGTTTCACGTTCCATGCCGCGGCCTATCCCCCGGGATCCTCCACCCTGCCGGTGCTGACGCTGCTCGACCAGCAGGAGAAACGGCTAGCCCGCGCCCAGGCCATCCAGGATGTCGACCGCGAGGCACGAATCGAATGGACGGCTCCGGCCGACGGCCGGTTTGTCCTGGAGATTCGCGACCTGCGATTCGGTTCACGTGGCGGCGATGACTTCCTCTACCGACTGACGCTGCAACCGGCAGCACCCGACTTTGCCCTGCACGCCGGCGCGGATGCACTGAATCTGACGCAGGGAACCGATTCGGCGATCACGCTGCGGGTTGGACGGACCGGCGGCTTCAAGGGGCCGATCCAACTGGCCGTCGCCGGGTTGCCCAAACACGTGACCTGCACGCCGTCGGAAATCGGAGCCGGAGCAACGTCGGTCAAGTTGATCTTCAAGGCTGCTGCCGAGGCCGCGTCGCAGGCCTACCCCCTGTCGATCACGGCCACGGCCAAGATCGACGGCCGCCAGGTCACTCACCGCCTCGACGCCAAACACAAGGGCCTCGTGGCCGCGGGGACCGGATCAAGACACTTTCACCTGACCGTCTGCCACAAGCCGGTCTTCCGGATGTTCTGCTTCGAAGCCTACCTGTACGCCCACCGGGGAACGATCTTTCCCTACGTGATGACCGTCGAACGACTCGATGGATTCGACGAGCCAATCACCGTCCAGATCGGCGACCGCCAGAACCGGGATCTCGACGGCATCGAAATGATCCCCTTCGTGATCCCTCCCGGGAAAAGTGAAGGCCGGTTGCCGATCTACCTGCCCGAGACAATGCACATCAACATCCAGTCCCAATCGCAACTGTATTCCCAGGCCTTCGCCCACTTCACCGACAAGCACGGACGTCGCCAGGCAGTCCTCGTGCTCGCCGAAAAGCGCAACATGCTCCGAACACGTCCGCTGGTCGTAAAGATGTTTCCGGTCGACGAGCAGGTTTCCGGCGAACCGGGTGCATTCGTCGACTGCCGACTGCGGCTGAAGCGGACCACGAACTTTCCGGGCCCAATGACCGTCGTACTCCACGATACCGGCGAGGTTCCGGGTTTCCTGGTCAAGCCAACGACGATGGCCGCAGGAGCCACCTCGGCCACCGTGAAGGTCCGACTGCCGACCGGCGACGCCGCAAAGCAACCGACCACGCTGACGTTTCGGGCAACCGGCAAGATGCCCGACGGCACGGTGACAATCACCGAGAGCCGAATTCGCTACGTCCCGCCCGGGACGGCCGAGAAGTAGCTCGTCACCCGGTTTGGTTTCTTCCAACACAGGGTGCTTTCCGAGCCTCGCGTGATTGCATCGCTGTGGGAACGCGGTAGGCTGCTCGAAACCAGATCCTGCCTTCGGAGAACTCTGCTGTGCCTCGACCCAACGACAGCCGTCGGCCCCGTTCCCTCGTCCCGATCGTTGTCTCGCTTGTGCTGCTGGCAGCGGTTGACCGCGTCGATGCCGGGAAAAAACTCTTCGAGAAACCCGCACCGCGGCCGATCGGCATCGTTGCCTTTGTCGAGGGTCCCGCCTGGCATCCAACCGGAAACGTGTACTTCAGCGACGGTGGAAACAACCGGATCATGCGCCGCGATCGAAACGGGATGATGCACGTCTATCGACGGCCGTCGGGGGCCGCCAACGGCCTGCTATTTGACTTCCAGGGCCGACTGCTGGCCTGCGAGGGTCCCGGGCCATCCGGGCACCGACGGGTGACCCGCACCGAGCACGACGGCACAATCACCGTGTTGACAAACAACTACCGCGGCAAGAAGTACGCCGGGCCCAACGACCTGACGATCGACTCGAAGGGCCGAATCTACTTTACCGACCCCCGTTATGGACCGCGAAATGGGCTGGAAATCCTCGACAAGCAAGGGCGTGCCGTCGAGGGTGTCTACCGGATTGACCCCGACGGCCAGGTCACCCAGGTACTGACCCACGAGGTCGACCGTCCCAACGGAATCCACGTCTCCGCCGATGACCGCCGGTTGTTTGTCGTCGACAACAACAACAACATGCCCGGGGTTCCCCGTGCCGTCTGGCGTTTCGACCTGAGACCCGATGGCAGCGTTGTCTCGGCCAGCCGTAAGAAACTCCACGATTTCGGGCGAGGTCGTGGCGGCGACGGAATGGCCCTGGATGTCGAGGGACGACTCTACATCGCCGCCGGGCGGACCGTACCCAGCCCGCCGCACGAGACGACCGAGGCGGCCGGAGGTGTCTACGTCATCACACCCAACGGCAAAAAGGTCGGTTTTGTCCCGATCCCCGAAGACCAGGTCACCAATTGCACCTTCGGCGGCAAAGATCTCAAGACACTCTACATCACCGCCGGCCACACGCTCTGGAGCATCCGCGTGACAACACCCGGATTCGTTCCCTGGCTGAGCCGCCAAAACAAGAATCTCGACCGCAAGAAATAAGCCCACGACAAACGCCGACGAGTCGAAAGATCCAGCCGACATTCGTCGTAGAACTCCGTCCAACCGGTGATCCGAATCCCATGCCTGACGACCGCGATCGACTTTTGGCTGAAGAAGCTGCCTCGCAGCTGAAACTCAGCATCGACGAACTCAAGGACCTCCGTCGTAAGGGACGGATCCGAGGCTACCCCAACTACGGTGCCTGGGTCTTCGAGAGAGACGATGTTGCCAGATTGGCCGAGGAAATGGGAATCGAAGCCCCGCCGACCTCAGACCTGACCGATCCCACCGCTGAAGAAACCGCTGAAGAAACCGCTGAAGAAACCGCTGAAGAAACCGCTGAAGAAACCGCTGAAGAAA